>NZ_JBQTHN010000009.1:0-42056 GCF_052389815.1 Bradyrhizobium sp.
CTGGACGAAGTCGCCCGCGACGAGCGCGGCCCGCAGGCGCTGCGTGCCCACCTCACCTCGGAGACGGGCCTCGTCTACACCCTGCTCGCCCACGCCGCGGGCCGGCTGGGATAAGTCGGGAAGCGAAACTGTGAAATGATAAACGGAGGTCTCACGGCCTCCGTTTTGTTTTGTAGGATGGGTTGAGCGTCTTCGCGAAACCCATCAATCATCGCGGCAAGAACGATGGGTTTCGCTTTAGCTCAACCCCTCCTACGAACCTATATTCACGAGCTTCAGGGATGGCAGATATCGCTAACCGTAAGCGGCAACAAGAGCGCGGCGTGACACGAGGTAGTGCCGCCGGCGAACCGCCGAAGAAGGGCGGCATTCTCGCGGCATTGCGCCGTTCACCGTTGGTGGGGGCTGGCCTCGATCTCGCGCGAGCGCGCGAAATGAGTCGGGTTAGGGCAGCAACGGCAAAGAAAAAGCCCCGTCGATGACGAGGCCTCTTCGCGATTGGCCGCTCTGCGGTATCGGCGCCGCCGCAATCAATAACACCTGATCACATTCACCGTCTGCTCGCCGCTGCGGCCGGGCACGGTGACCGGCTCGTTCGAGCAGCCCGGCACATAAGGCCGGTCGGACGGGGTGACCATCGGCGGGTAGCGATGCGCCCAGTCCCACGGCACGTCCTGCTTGTAGGTGTAGGTGTAGTTGATGTCGGTGGGCGGCGTAACGGCCTGCGCCGGCGGCTCGCTATAGGGCGCGCCGCCGTAATAGAAGCCGCCGCCGGGCCAGAAGCTGAAGCCGCGGCGATGATGGTGCCCGACGGGAGGCGCACCGATCGGGACGCCCGGGCGCACGAAGGGCACGGCGGCGAAACCGCCCTGGCCGCCTCTTGCAAACGTCTCGCTGGCCGAAAAGGAAAGCGCAGCCGCGCTTAGGGAAGCGATCACACCGACCATCTTGAGCGTCATGGCACGCACCAACTCATTGACTCGACAATACCTGCCGCACGCTAGGCCGCAGCCCTCGCAGGGGCAAAGCTATCCTTAATTTTCGGTTAAGGGGTAATCTTAATAGGGGTCGATTTGCCGCTATCTGGAACCGCCAGTTGCTGGCACCCCTCGATCAGGGCGCGCCGTCCGGCCAGATGATCGGCCATGGCATCGAGCACGGTGCGGATGCGGGCGACGCGGCGCAGCCCCGGATGGGTCAGCAGCCACAGCGATCCCTCCATCTCCGGCAGCGGCTCGGCGAAGCGGAGTAGCGCAGGCAGAAGGTCGGCGAAGTAGCAGGGCAACGCCGCGACCCCGAGGCCGGCAGCGGCCGCGGACCGCAGCGCCAGCAGCGAGTTCGCCCGAAACACGATCCATTCCGCGGCGACATTGGCCTGCATCCAGCGGGCCGAACAGCAGCACCGCGCCGCAAGCGGGAACGCGGCGTCTCGATCGGGCGTTTCCTGCCTGCGGGCAACCGCCCGCCAAAGAAAGGGAAACGCAATGAAGGCAATTTCTCTGGCCGCAGCCTTGCTGCTCGGGACAACGGCTCTTGCGGCAGGACAGACCGGCCCCGGCAGGTCAAGCGATATCAGCGGACAGTGCTGGGACGCGACCACCAACTCGGCGCGGCCCGTCACGGGCTCGGAGCCCGCGGGCGGACCGAGCACTTCCGGTATTGGCACGGGCGCCGGCGGCCCCGGCAGCGCAATGGGTTCCCCGGCAACGACAGGGATGGCAAGCACGGGCACCGTCGGGTCCGCTGGTCCGGCGACGTCGTCCGGCGCGCTGGCCAGCGCGCGCCTCCCGGGCATGCCGAACTGTCCGTAAGAAGCAGGCATCGGGCGCGGTTTGCGCTCCGTCTCTTACCCACGCCTCGGCGGCTTGTGGCCGCGCTGGCCAGGGTCGTTGTGCTTGTTGTGATGGCTCTCCTGGTTGAGGCCGCCGCGGCTCACCGCAAATTCGGACTGGCGCGCTTCGCTGTGCCGCGGCAAGCGCGACGTCGCCAGTGGAATGTCCGACATGCCCTCCTCGATCTGCCGCGTATCGGGCAGGTCGGGCTTGCGCTCCAGCATGCGGATCTGCTGCTCATGCGTCTTCCTGCCGTGCCGCTCGACCTTGCGCGGTTTCTGCGTGTGGTCGCGATGCGCCGGCCGCCCCCGGCGCTGGTCCCCGCGGTCGATGCCGCCTTGCGGATTGGTGTCGTTCTCGAGGTCGCCCTCGAACGTATTCTCGCCTTCGATCTGCTCGAGATCGTCGCTGCTCGCCTGCGCCATGGTAACGCCCTTGGAGCCGCCGATCAGCGGATTGCGATGTAGATCGAGGTCGCTGGGACGAATGGTCTTGCCGTGCCTGGTCATGATTGCTTCCCTGCCGGATGCGTGCGCCCGCCCTTGTCCTCGGGCTCGTGCGTGTGATGGCTGTCGCGCTCGCCGCCGCCCCCGGACACCTTGCTGTGCTTGCGCTGCGGATCGTCGGCCGGCGGTTTCTTGATCTCGAGCGGGGCCTTGGCATTCTCATGCGAGGCGCCCGGCCCGCCCTGCCGGATGCTCGCCGGGGTTTTGGTTGAAGTGGACATGGCAGCCTCGCTAGCGGTCCTGCTGCAGACCCTGATGGGTCGTGTTCTGCGCGGTGTTTCCCTGCTGGTCCTGCTGCTCGGGATCGATGCGATGCGGCTTGACGCTCTTGGCCCGATGGGCATCGCCCGATTTCGCATCGCCGGTGCCCTTGTGGCTTTGGTTCTCCCTGGGAACCGGAGGTGGTTTCGTCATGGCGAAACTCCAATGCCGTTCTCGGGGATCAACGCATGCCGGAGCGAGTGGTTGCCCGCAGCCGCGCGACACTGGATCGCGGGAACAGCCTGAAGGAACGGAAATGCCGGCGGATTGCTACCGGCGACGCCGCAATTGATTCAGCTCCGTTCGCCGGGACGACTGCGGACCAAGCTGAGTCTATTGTGCCCGGCGCGGCGGCTGCGCCGCGGCCGCCGGCCTCTGCGGCTCCGCCGCCGGTGCGGCGCTGCCGCCTCCGAAAATGACGCGGCTCGGATTGCGGTCGAAATTGTTCACGGCGCGGCTGATGTCGCCGAGCGTGCGGCGGCCGTCGGCCATCAAGGCGCCGGAGCGCTTGTCGAAATCTTCGGCGAGATCCTTGATCGACTTCACCATCGCCGCGAGCTCGCCGCCGGTGGCGCCGCCGCCGATCGAGTTCAGGCCGAGCATCAGGCTGTCCGCCTTGCCCATCACGCCGTCGACGCGGGCCATGATGTTGTCGATCTTCTCGGAATTGCGCGCCAGCGAGCCGGTGAAGGTCTCCAGGTTATTGAGCGAGTTCTTGACCGACTGCTGGTTCTCGGCGACCAGACGGTTGACGTTCTGCAAGGTGGCGCGGATCGCCTCGGTGACGTCCTGCAGCGCGTTGGGATCGGCGGTGAGCACAGGCACGCCGTCCTCATCCAGCGGCACGGGGGCTGCGTTCTCCTCGCCGCCCTTCAGCGAGATGGCAGCGACGCCGGTCAGGCCCTGGAACTCGAGACCGACCATGGTGTCCTTGCGGATCGGGGCCTTGTTCTCGACCATGGCCAGCGCGACAACGCGACGCGGGTTGTCGAGCTTTACGGAGATTACCTCCCCTATCCTGATACCGTTGAAGTTCACGCTGCCGCCGTTACGCAATCCGGAGGCCGGACCCTCGAAAACCACCCGCAGAGGGCTTCTCAGCTTGGTCGTATGCAGGCTCTGGAACCAGAGCACGAAGCCGAACGCAGCCGCGATCACCGCCAGCGTAAAGGCGCCGATCAGGACGTAGTTCGCCCGGGTCTCCATCGAATGCTCCTAAACCACCACGGCGCGGGCACGCTTGCCGTTGAAATACTGATTCAGCCAGGGGTGCCGCGAGGCCTTCATGTCGGCGATCGATCCTGCCGCAATGATCTTGCCGTTGCCCAGAACGGCGATGCGGTCGCACGCCGTGTAAAGGCTGTCGAGGTCGTGGGTTACCATGAAAACGGTCAGGCCCAAAGTGCGCTGCAGGGTGCGGACCAGCTCGTCGAAATCCCCTGCGCCGATGGGATCGAGGCCCGATGTCGGCTCATCCAGGAACACCAGTTCCGGGTCCAGCGCCAGCGCCCGGGCGAGCGCGACGCGCTTGACCATGCCGCCCGAAAGTTCCGACGGATAGCGGTCGGCAACCTCGGGCTTCAGCCCCACCATCACGAGCTTGGCGACCATGATCTCGTCGAGCAGCTTTTGCGAGAGGCTGAGATATTCGCGCACCGGAAACTGGATGTTCTGCCGCACCGTCAGCGAGGAGAACAGCGCGCCCTGCTGGAACAGGATGCCCCAGCGCCGCTCCACCGAGCGGCGCTCCCTGGCATCCGCGGCATCGAGATCGACGCCGAACACCTCGATGCGGCCGGCGACCTTCGGCACCAGCCCGATGATGGTGCGCGTCAGCACCGACTTGCCCGCGCCGGAGGGGCCGACGAAGCCGAGGATCTCGCCGCGCTTGACGTCGAGATTGAGCCCGTCGAGCACTCGCGTGGGGCCGAACTGCACGGTGATGTCGCGGACCCGGATGATGGCGTCGGAAGCAGGTTGCAGCGCCATGCTCACATCCCGATCGCAGCGAAGAAGATCGCGAACACGCCGTCCATCACGATCACGAAGAAGATGCCTTTGACGACCGACGACGTCGTGTGCTGGCCGAGCGATTCGGCGCTGCCCTGCACCGAGAGCCCCTCGACGCAGGCGACGATGCCGATGGTGGCCGCCATGACAGGCGCCTTGACCATGCCGACCACGAAATGGTTGATCGAGATCGCATCGCGCAGGCGCAGCAGGAAGGCTTCCGGATCGACGCCGCCATAGAGCCAGGCGACCAGCCCGCCGCCATAGAGCGCGGCCATCGCCCCGAGAAATGCCAGGATCGGCAGCGCCAGCACCAGCGCCAGCATGCGCGGCAGGATCAGCACCTCGATCGGATCGAAGCCCATGGTGCGCAGCGCGTCGATCTCCTCGCGCATCTTCATCGAGCCGAGCTCGGCGGTGTAGGCGCTGCCCGAACGGCCCGCGACCATGATGGCGACCAGCAAGACGCCGATCTCACGCAGCACCAGCACGCCCAGCATGTCGACCACGAAGATGTCGGCGCCGAACTGGCGGAAGTGGAAGATGCCCTGCTGCGAGATGATGCAGCCGATCAGGAAGGTGATGAGAACGATGATCGGCACCGCGCGCCAGCACACCTGCTCCAGATGATGGATGGTGGAGGTCAGGCGGAAGCTGCGGGGATGAATCAGGACGTGGCCGGCCGCGGCGAGCACCGCACCGAGCATGTCGACCAGGCCCACGAACGTGCCGCCGATCCCGGCCACGCTGCGGCCGACCCCTTCGAGCATGCCTGAGATGGTCACCGGCTCGCTGTCGGCGGCCGGCGCGTCTTTGACGCGGCGAACCTCGTTGACGAGACTCGAATAGTTGGCCGAGAGCCCGGCGATCTGCGCCTCGACCCCACCCCTGATGCTGAGGCTGCGCCGCAGCCGCTCGATCAGCCAGGCGCCGAAGGTGTCGAGCCGGGAAACCTGCGAGACGTCGATGAAGATGTTGGGACGGCTGCCGCCGAGCTTTTCGGCGTCGGTGACGATCTCCTCCAGCACCGCGGCATGGCGGGCGATCCAGGGACCGGCCGCGCAAAGCGCGAGCCCGTTGCCCCGTGCAATCCGCTCCAATGTCGGGTCGCCGTTCAAACCGCCACCTCCGGCGCCGCTGTCCCGCAGGGGTTCCCGCGGTTGGCGACATGCCGCCCCTCGTCATCTCGAAACCGTCATGTACCAGCCCTTATCGGTCAGGGCCAGTCGGCGCACGGTCCAGAATCATCAGAGTTTAAAATGACTTCCGCCCCCTTCACAAACCGGTCCGCGAGAATTGACCGCCGGCCCGGTCGCCGGCGGCCCGGCCTATCCGCCGGAGGCCTCGCCGCCGGGTTGAGGCGCGAGGCGATGGCGCGACAGCCACATGATCAGCGCGGCGGCGAGCGCCATCGCGGCCATCAGGTAGTAAACGCGCTCGCCGTATTGCGAATAGATCGCACCCGAGGCGATCGAGGCCGTGCTGGTGACGATGCCGGCGCACGCGACGAGATAGCCCTGCCCGCGCGCCATCACGTGACCGGGCACGCGCTGCGCGATCAGGCCCATGGTCGCGACTTGCGTCAGGCCGAAGCTCAGGCCGTGCGCTAGCTGCACCACGGCAAGGACCGCGATCGGCGGCGATTGCGCCGTGATCAGCCAGCGCAGGACGGCGCTCAGCGCCGCGATCACGATCAGCAACGGGAACGGCATCCTGAAGCGCGGCGAATACGCAAACAGCACGATCTCCGCGAGCACGCCGAGCACCCAGAGCCCCGCAATGGTGAGGCCGCCGTAACCTGCCTGCTGCCAGGCAATGGAGGCGAAGGTGTAATAGGCGGCGTGGCTGCCCTGCACCAGCGCCGAGGTGGCGACGATCGCGAGGAAGCCCGCATCGCGCAGCAGCCGGCTGTCGCCGCGCGTTTCGGCCGCGGTCTGTTTCGGCGTTTCGAGCGGCTTGAGACCGAGGCTGACGAGGGCGCCTATCATCGCGACGGAGGCGATCGCCCAGATCAGATGCTTCGCATCGATCACCTCGATCATGAGCCCACAGGCAAGCGTGCCGGCCACGAACGCCGCCGAGCCCCACAGCCGCAGCGGCCCGTAGTTGAGGCCGTAACGCCGCACCCCGCGCAAGGCATAGGCATCGGTGAGCGGCGTCATCGGCGTCCACAGGCAGCAGGTCACCGCATAGATCGCGAACAGCACGGGCGCCTGATGCTGTGTGCCGATCGCGATGAGGCCGATGGCGGTGGCGAAGGCCGTTATCACGATGGCCTGGCGCACCGCCTGCCGCCGTTCTGCAAGGCCGGTGACGAAGGGCAGCGCGGTGAAGCGGGAGATCGCCGGCAGTGCCGTAATAATGCCGATCCAGGCGGCATCGATGCCGATGGCTTTCAGCCAGACCGGAAAGAACGGCAGATGCGTTCCCACGAGGCCAAACAGCGAGGCGTAGAACGCCGCCAGCCCCACCGCGAATCGCCTGGAATCAGCGTGCGCCGCGGTGGGGATTTGTGCTTGGCTGGACATCAAGTCGGTTGCGATTCGCGTGCGTTCATGTTGTTCGTTATATGGCAAACCGCGCACTGATTTGCGCGCCGAGTTTAACATGGCTGACGAAGTCTTTGCCCTCTCTCCGATTTCGGCGCGCGCCGCGCAGCCGAGCGAGGAGGACTATGTCGCGATCCATGCCGCGTTCATGGAGACCTCGCGCGGCCGCTGGTTTCTCGGCGAATACGCCAAGCGCAACCGCAATGCCGATACAAGCCTGGTGCTCGACGCCGTCGCACGGATCGAGGAGAGCCTTGCCGCGCAGCAAGATGCCGCCGCCGACGCCGACCTCGCCGAGGCGCTGGCTGCGATCCGCAAGGCGGTCACCGAGGCGCAGGCGGCGGCCAATGCCGGGCTCGACGGGCTTGCCTTCGACGAATGGCTCACCCCCGTCGCCAAGGGCGTGCGGATCATCCGCGAGATTTCCTGGCGCTGGCGCGAAACCGGAGCCGACGGACGGATCTGCGACATCCTGGATTCGCAAGTCGCCGCCATCGAGAGCAGCGCCGGACAGCTTTCCCTGGGCGAGGCGCGCGTCGCGGTCGATCAGGCCTTTGCCGCGATCGAGGCGCGGATCGACGAATATTCCCGCAGCGAGGCGCCGCCCGAGCAGGCGCGCCGCGAGGCCGGGGATGCCGCCGATGCCAACGTCGTCCGCTTCCCGGCACCTCCGGAAGAAGCCGCAGGCCCTGCGCCGGAAACCGCAGCCATGGCCGAGCCCGTGGCGGACGCGCCGGTTGCGCAAGTCGCCGGGGCATCCGCGGCCCAAGCGCATGTTGCGGAACTTGCCGACCCGCCGGTATCGGAAGCTGCGGAAGCCGCCATGGCGGCTGTCGCTGAACCGGCAATGGAAGCGGCCGCGGAGGCAGCCGCGCCGATCGCCGATGTCGTCGGCGCCATCGAGGTCGTCGACGAGGCCGCGGCCGACGCTCATGACGAAGCGGTGCTCGATCTGATCGCGGCCGAGATGTCGGCGCCGCAGCCGATCGAAGACGACTTCGAGATGGCCGTCGCGAAAACGGCGGTTGCCGGGCCTGAGGTCGCAGGGGCTATGCCCGCAGTCGCCGAAGCCATCGCGCCGAGCCTGCAGCAGACCGCCACACCTGCCGCACCGCCGGTCCAGGCCGAGCCGGCAATGGCCGCCGCGCCGGCCATCGAATCCGCACCTGCCTCTACACAAATTGGTGAAGCCGCGGTCTCGATCGGCGCGGCGGTGATCGCCAGCGGCATTCTGAAAAAGCCAAACGTGCCCGCCAACGATCCCTTGGCGCCGATTCGCCGCATGAGTCAGGCCGAAAAGATCGCGTTTTTCTCGTAATCGAATTCTCCAGCAATTAACCGTGTTTCACGCGTTTATCTCGCGTTCACTTTCAGCATTGTTCCTTCGTGATGCAGCTCACGCACTTGGCGTGAACCCGGACATAGCGTCGCCGCAACCAATCTCGCATCGAGATTCCGATTGAGGAGGACGTCATGTCCCGTTTGAAGTCACTGCTGATGTATGCCGGCCTCCTGGGAAGCCTGTTCGGCTTTTCCGTGACCGGTTCCGTTGCCCAAACCGCTCCCGAAGGCACGTCCGCGTCGCTCTTGCGCGGGCCCGAACAGCGCGTCGCGCTTGTCATCGGCAACGCGAAATACAAGAACGCGCCGGAGCTCGCCAACCCCGACAACGACGCCACCGCCATGGCGCAGTTCCTGAACAAGGCCGGCTTCGAGGTCACCTCGGCGATCGACCTGACCCACAACGACATGATCCGTGTCGTGCAGGACTTTTCGTCCAAGGTCGCCGCGCGCGGTCCCAACTCGGTGGCGATGGTCTATTACGCCGGCCACGGCGTGCAGCTCGCCGGCGAGAACTATCTCGTCCCGGTCGACGCCAATGTCTCCACGCCGAACGACCTGACCAGCAACTCGCTGCGCCTGGTCGATCTGATGGCGACGCTGGATTCGATCCCGAGCCGGCTGCGCATCGTCCTGCTCGATGCCTGCCGCAACAACCCGTTCCCCGGCGTCAACGATGCCGGCCGCGGCCTTGCCATCGTCGACGCGCCGAACGGCTCGATCGTCGGCTACTCGACCGCGCCGGGCACCGAAGCCCTCGACGGCTCCGGCAACCACAGCCCGTACCTCCAGGCCTTCCTGAATCGGGCGAACGAGCCGAACCTGCCGATCGAGCAGCTGTTCAAGCGCGTCCGCCTCGATGTGGCAGGCTCGACCGGCGGCAAGCAGGTACCGTGGGAAAGCTCCTCGCTGACCTCGGACTTCTACTTCTTCGGCGACACCGCCGTTGCGGCGACCCGTCCGCCGAGCCGCGGCCCGGTGGTGGCGGCAGCTTCCAACCTGCCGAGCCGCTCGGTGCAGCAAGCCTACGACTTCGTGCTGTCGGAGGGCCAGCCGCAATACTATGAGCAGTTCATCGCGATGTATCCGCACGACCCGCTGTGCGACCGCATCCGCTGGCTGCTGCGCAACCTCGTGGTGGCGCAGGCCTGGCACAAGGCCGTGCTCGCCAACTCGCCGTTCGCCTACAAGACCTTTGCCGACAATTTCGGCAACACCCAGTATGCGAAGGTCGCGATCAACCTCCAGAACGCGCCGAAGGCCGTGCCGCTGATGCAGGCCACCAAGCTGATCGTGTCGCCGCAGCTCGCGCCCAACCTGAAGCAGCCGGTCAATTTCGGCCTGCCCAAGGAAGGCATCAAGATCGGCGACATCAATGGCCCGAACAACGGCCAGCTGAACGGTCAGGTGAAGGTCAATGGCGGCCTCGGCATCAACCTGCCGGGCAAGCAGACCGACGGCAATCCCGGCAACAACAATGCCGGCAACACCGGCATCAACGGCGGCGGCAAGATCACCACCCTGCCGGTCCAGGTCGCGCCGAGGGCCGACAGCCTGCCCGGGAAGAAGATCGTCACCCTGCCTGCGCCGAACGGCAACGCCGCCACCACCAGCGGCAACACCGGCATCAATGGCGGCAAGATCGGCACGCTGCCGGTGAACAACGGCGGCAACGTCGGGACCCTGCCCGTGAACAATAGCGGCAGGATCCCCACCGGTCAGGTCACCAAGGTCGACGTCAAGACGAGCATGCCGGTCAACCGCGTCACCAGCGTGCCGCGCCAGCAGCAGCTCAACACCGGCCCGGTGATGAAGCTCAACAACAACCCGTCGCAGGTCAACAAGCTAAACCAGGGCAACGCGCAGCCCCGCACTATGAACTCCAGCGGAAACAACGGCGGCTCCCGCATGGTCATGGGCGGCAACCAGATGCGCCGCTTCTGATTGGAAGCATGCGAACCGATCAACGAAAGCGGGGCAGAGCAGCAATGCTCTGCCCCGCCCCACGTTTGGACATCTCTTAAGCCACCAGCTTTGCGAAAAGGTCGGCATCGACATTGCCGCCGGACAGGACGATGACGACGTTCTTGCCCCTGGCGTCGATGCGTCCCGCGAGCAGCGCGGCAAGGCCGACGGCGCCGCCGGGCTCGACCACGAGCTTGAGCTCGCGATAGGCGAAGGCGACGGCCGCCGCGACTTCCTCGTCGGAGGCCGAGACGCCGCGGGCCAGCAGCTTGCTGTTGATGGCGAAGGTCAGCTCGCCCGGCATCGCCGCCATCAGCGCGTCGCAAATCGTGCGCGCGGCGGCGGGATGCGGCTCGCGGTGGCCGGCTTTCAGCGAGAGCGCATGGTCGTCATAGCCCGCAGGTTCGGCGACTACGATCTCCGCGCCCGGGAAACGCGATTTCACCGCGGTGGCGACGCCAGCTATCAGACCGCCGCCGGAGGCCGGCGCAACCACGATATCGGGCGTCAGCCCGCGCGCGACCATGTCCTCCGCGATCTCGCGGCCGGCGGTGCCCTGCCCCGCGATCACGAAGGGATCGTCATAGGGACGCACCAGGGTGGCGCCGCGCTTGCCGGCAATCCCGTTTGCGATCGCCTCGCGGTCTTCCTTGTCGCGGTCGTAGAGCACCACCTCCGCGCCGTAGGACTTGGTGCGCTCGCGCTTGGACAGCGGCGCGTCGGCCGGCATGACGATGGTCGCCTGCATGCTGAGGATCTTCGCTGCCGCCGCCACGCCCTGGGCATGGTTGCCCGAAGAAAACGCCACCACGCCGCCACTGCGATTGGCCTGCGGGATCGACGCGAGCTTGTTGAAAGCGCCGCGGAATTTGAACGAGCCGGTCCGCTGCAGCATCTCCGGCTTCAGGAAGACCTTCGTGCCCGCGCGCTCGTCGAGCACTGGGAATGACAGCAACGGCGTGCGCACCGCGAACGGCGCGACCACCTTGGCGGCCGCCTCGATATCGGCGGCGCTGACGGACAGGCTCGGCTTTGTTTCGGTCATGCGGCGATTTTATCGCGCCGCCTGCAGCGCGGGCAAGCCGGATTAGCGGGCGAAATGCGCGTCTTCCGCCACGAATTCGACCAGTTCCGGCTCGGGCTCGTCGAAGCGAACGCTCCGCGCATGCTCGATGAAGACACGGGCGGAAGCTTCCCAGGTGTGGGCCGCGGCGAACTCGACGCAAGCTTCGCGCGGGACGGTCAGCGCTTGCATGCAGGCCGACCGCAGATCGTCGCTGAGCACGCCGACCGGTGCGGAGCCGATGACGTCGCGCGGGCCCTTCACCGGAAACGCCGCAATCGGCAGGCCGCTGGCGAGCGCTTCCAGCAGGACTAGGCCGAACGTATCGGTCTTGCTGGGGAACACGAAGACGTCGCAAGCCGCATATATCTCGGCAAGCTCCTCGCCATGTCGCGCGCCGAGGAAGATGGCTTGCGGAAATCTGCGCTGGAGGCCCGCCCGCGCCGGGCCGTCGCCGACGATCAGCTTGGTGCCGGGCAGATCGAGATCGAGGAAGGCTTCGAGATTTTTCTCCACCGCCACGCGGCCGACGCACAGAAACACCGGCGCCGGCAGGCAGATGTCGACATCGCGCGGATGGAACAGCCTCGTGTCGACGCCGCGCGACCACAGCACCACGTTGCGGAAGCCGCGCGAACGCAGCTCGCTGACCAGCTCCGGGGTCGCCGCCATCACCGCCTGGCTCGGCCGGTGGAAGGCGCGCAACAGGCCCCACACCCACTTCTCCGGAATCGGCGAGCGCGCCGACACATACTCGGCAAAGCGGGTATGAAAGCCCGTGGTGAAAGGCAGGCGATGCTTGCGGCAATAGCGGCGGACCATGAAGCCGATCGGGCCTTCGGTCGCGATGTGGATGCTGTCGGGCGCGGCCTGCTCGATCAGCCCGGCGATGTCGGAGGGCCCGGGCAAGGCCAGCCGCAGATCGCGATAGCTCGGCATCGCGAAGGTACGGAAGGATTGCGGCGTCAGGAATTCGATTTCGTCGCCAAGCCCCTTGGCGGCCTCGGCCATCATGACCAACGTGCGGACCACCCCGTTGACCTGGGGATGCCACGCATCGGTTGCGATCAGGATCTTCATCAGGCCGCGCGCGCCGCGACGCGGGGAACCGGGGCCACCCGGTGCGCCGGATCGGCCCAGGTGATGATCTCGAAGCTGCCGTCCTCGTGCTCGACCAGCGCCGTGCAGCTCTCCACCCAGTCGCCGCAATTCATGTAGCGGATGCCGTGCTCGTCGCGGATGGTGGCGTAGTGGATGTGGCCGCAGATCACGCCGTCGCAGCCGTGGCGACGCGCTTCGCCGGCGAGCGTCGATTCGAACGCGCCGATGTAGTTCACCGCCTTCTTCACCTTCAGCTTCGCCCATTGCGACAGCGACCAATAGGGCACGCCGAGCATGCGGCGGAAGAAGTTGACGAGGCGATTCATCTGGATCGCGAAATCGTAGGCCTTGTCGCCGAGATGGGCGAGCCAGCGCGCGTTCTGCACCACGAGGTCGAAGATGTCGCCGTGGATCACGAGATAGCGCTTGCCGTCGGCGCCGGTGTGGATGGTGTTCTCGATGACGTCGATGCCGCCGAAATGCGTGCCGTAATATTTGCGCAGGAACTCGTCGTGGTTGCCCGGCACGTAGATCACCTTGGCGCCCTTGCGTGCCTTGCGCAGCAGCTTCTGCACGAAGTCGTTGTGCGATTGCGGCCAGTACCAGTACGACTTCAGCGCCCAGCCGTCGACGATGTCGCCGACGAGATAGATGGTATCGGCATCGTGGCTGCGGAGAAAATCGAGCAACCGGTCGGCTTGCGAGCCGCGGGCTCCGAGATGGACGTCGGAGATGAAGAGAGTGCGGAAGCGCCGTTCGGGGTTCTCATCACTCGAGGAGTTACTTCCCATGGACGTGCCCTAGCAGATTCCCATGACAGGCCGATGACGGTCCGCGCGGCTGATAGCCTCACGTGAATCAGTTGCACGTCCCCTGTGAGAGCGAATAGCAGCGCGATGCGACAGTCAGGCGACAGGGGACTCGCCGACCGCAGAATGACGGGAAGTGTTGCTGAAAAGAAATGTTAACGCCGCCGAGTTCCGGAGATCGCAGCACAAGTCAGTAGTGCTTGTGAAAATGATGGATCGGCCCGTGGCCGTGACCGACGCTGAAGCGGTCGGCGGCAGCAATCGCGGCACTGACCCACGCCTTGGCGTTGCGAACCGCGGTCTCCATGTCCTCGCCCTTGGCAAGACCCGCGACGATGGCCGACGACAGCGAGCAACCGGTGCCATGCGTGTTGTCGGTCGCAACGCGCGGCGCCGACAACGGGATCGTGCCGCTTCCGGTGACGAGATAGTCGATGCTCTCGGCGCCCTCTCCATGGCCGCCCTTGATCAGCACCGCGCGCGAGCCGAGCGCGAGCAGCCGCTTGCCCTGATCGGCGATGGCGCCCTCGGTTGTGGCGACGGCCTCATCGAGCAGCGCAGCCGCCTCCGGCAGGTTCGGCGTGATCAGCGACGCCAGCGGGATGAGTTTTGCCCGCAGCGCCTCGACCGCGTCGGCCTTCAGCAACCGGTCGCCGGACGTTGCGACCATCACGGGATCGAGCACGACGTGCCTCGGCTGCCATTTGGCGAGGCCGGCCGCGATCGCGGCGATCACCGAGAGCTCCGCCACCATGCCGATCTTCACGGCGCCGACCGCGAGATCGGCAAACACGGCATCGATCTGCGCGGTGACGAAATCCGCCGGCACCTGGTGGATGCCGGTGACGCCTTGCGTATTCTGCGCGGTCAGCGCGGTGATGACGGAAGCGCCGTAGACGCCGAGCGCGGCGAAGGTCTTCAGATCGGCCTGGATTCCGGCGCCGCCGGAGGAATCCGAGCCGGCCACGGTCAGCGCGATCGGCACGGTCATCGCAGGGCTCATGCGGCTGGTGGGAACGGGGCCATAGGCTGTCCCTTGGGCTGTCCTTTGGGGCTGTCCTAACGCGACCGGTCATGGCCAGCAAGCTGGCTTGCAATGGCTCGCCGGATTTGGCCTATTGGCCCGGCCTGCCCACCTCGGAGACCTTCGGCGATGGTGCCCTTTTTCGTCCAGATCAAATGCAAGCTCGGCCAGTCCTACACGGTGGCCAACGCGCTGGCCGAAGCCGAGATCGCGTCCGAAATCTACTCCACCGCCGGCGACTACGACCTGCTGGTGAAGTTCTACGTCGACAAGGACACCGACATCGGCCACTTCATCAACGAGAAGGTGCAGATACTTCCCGGCATCCAGGACACCCACACGATCATCACCTTCAAGGCGTTCGGCTCCTCCTGAAGGGGCCGTGATTCCGCCGGGTTTACGTTCGATTCAAGTTTTGCGTTCATCCTGCCGTCGTTTGGCTGGGGGGCCATCGCCGTTGCCGCGGGATTGCGCGGATGACGGGCGATGCTTCGGAAAGCAGCCAACATGTCCCATTTTGGATCAGCCATCGCGAGCCTGACCGTCGCGCACGCAAGGTCGGGCGCGCTCCTGGCCGCGCTTGTCGTGGCGGCCGGCTGCGCGCGGCAGCCAGGCCATCAAGAGGCGAATGCCGCCCTGGCCGAGCCGCCCGCCTACTGCCAGCCCCGCCCCGCCACCGATTGCGCGTTCAGGAATGCCAACCTCAGGACGGTGGATGCTGCGGAATTTGCCCGGCTCAAGCTCGCCTATGAGCGGCGTTGCGTCCGGCGCGCCGAAAAGGTCGAGCGCGAGCGCCTGCGCGAATTGCAGGCCGCCGGGGCTTGCACAAGCAGGCCGGCGCCTGCGCTGGCCGCCAGCCGGTAATATTATGACTTAAATGCACCCCGGCTACGGCATGCTTTTGCCATATGTCCATCATGGGGAAGCCCCGAAGTTTTCGGTTAGCTAGGCAGTCGTCAGTCAGAAGCTCCGCGGCGGTGGAATTTCTGAGGGGGAATTAGTCGCGAGTACCACCATGGGGACGCTCTACGATTTGCTCGGAGCCCTTCCGAACGATGATGCGGAGGGCTTGAGAGTTGCTTTTCGGCGGGCCGCGAAAGCGACCCATCCCGACACCAATCCGGATAATCCGGACGCGGCGCTGCGCTTCAGGCAGCTGGTCCGCGCGCACAACATTCTCAGCGACGCCGAGCAGCGCGCCACCTATGACCAGCTGCTTGCGATTGCGACGCGCCCGCCCGCGCCGCCGGCACGGGCCGTGGTCTATGAAAAGATCCACCGCGGCGCCACCAATACGATGGCGGCCACCTTCATCGCGGCCGCACTGATCGGGGGCTACACCGTGTTCAGCCATATGTCGAAGACATCGGCGATGGAGGAAGGCACGGCGAGGGCCGCCGAGGCCGCGCCCGTCGAGGTCGCCGCGGCCTTGCCGCAGCCTGCCGGCGTTCGCGAGATCGCGGCCGAGAGGCGCGACGCTGTCGCCGCCGCCCACGAGCCCAGCACGACGGGCACGATTGCGCTGGCCGCGAATGCGATCAATCCGCCGCTCGCCGTCATCGCGTTGCCCGCGCTTGTCGCTTCGCCCGTGTCGGCCCCCGCCGACGCCAGGACCCAGCGCGAGCGCGGCATATTCGCCTATCGCGGCGGCGACCTCTCCGCCGCGCTGGCGCACTTCAATCTGGCGATCGCACAGGACCCCGGCTTCGCGCCGGCGTATATCGATCGCGGCATCGTGCTCTACCGCATGCGCAACTTCGAGCGCGCCTTTGCCGACATGGCGCAGGCCAAGCGCCTCGCCAAGGCAAGGAAGGACAAGGCCAAATCGGTCGTGCGGGCAAAAGAGAAACCGCCGGCGGTCGTCAGCCACGGGCCCGGCCCGCACTGGCTCATGACGGCGGCCATCACACCGTAGACGGCTCTTTCCCGAAACCGCTATTTGCCGTCCTGCTCGGTCTTCTTCTTCGGCCGCGGCGGGCCTTCGAGCGGAGGCAACGACTTCAGATATTCGGCCATCGCTTGCTGATCTTGCGGGGACAGCTGCGAGGTATTCCTGATCACGCGCCCCATTAGACCTGAGGCCTTGTCGCCCTCCGGCAGTTCGCCGGTCTTGAGGAAATAAGCGATATCCTTCACGCTCCACTCGGCAAGGCTGCCCTTCTGCGTGATGTTCGGTACCCAGCCCTCGCCTTCCGGATTTGGTCCGCCGGCAAAGCGTTGCGCAGTGGTGATGGCGCCGAGGAAATTCCGCGGACTGTGGCACTCCGCGCAATGGCCGAATCCATTCACGAGATAGGCACCGCGATTCCATGTGGCCGAATACGCGCCATCGGCGACGAACGGCTTGCGGTCGACGAACAATAGCTTCCACATCCCGAGCGAGCGGCGAATGTTGAACGGAAACGGCATCTCATGGTCGCGCACGCGACCCTGGACCACAGCAAGCGTTTTGAGATAGGCGAAGAGATCGCGAACGTCCTCGATCTTCGCACGCTGATAGGACGTGTACGGGAATGCCGGATAATAGTGGGCGCCTGAAGGTGACGTCCCCTTCACGACAGCGGTGACGAAATCCGCTTCGCTCCATTGGCCAATGCCATCGTTCGGATCGGGGGAAATGTTCGGCGCATAGAATGTGCCGAACGGCGACGGGATTGCGAGTCCACCGCCGAGTTTCAGCCGATCGGGCTGGTCCGGCACCGCATGACACGAGGAACATCCGCCGGCATTGAACATTGCCTGCCCGTTGGCAACGTCGGGCTGGCGAGCCGGCAGGGAGCCCGCTGCTATACTTTGCGGAATGGTGAGCCACCAGAATACGCCGAGGCCGATCGCAGCGAGCAGCGCCAGGGCGAGGAAGATACGCTTCGGCATTCAGCAATCCGTCATCCAGGGGACCGGTCGTCAGCCAGTATGGCCGCATTCTTCGGTATAAGCTCGCCGGAAATATCGTGCCGACGACACCAATCCGGGAATAAATCTGGACGGCCATTGTTTTGAGGCTGACAGCAACAGGGAGAGAGCCCATGACCAAGACCATGCTTGCCACGCTTGCGTTCGGTGCAGCGGTTGCCTTTGCAGGACCGGCCTTTGCGGACAAAATGAAGGCGACGCTGGACGGAAAGGCCGGGGTGCCCCCCGTTACCAGCGCGGCCACCGGCACTGCCGAGCTCGACTATGACCCGGCGTCCAAGAAGCTGAGCTGGACGGTAACTTACAAGGGCCTGTCCGGCCCGGCCACCGCGGCGCATTTCCATGGGCCTGCGGAAGCCGGCAAGAACGCGGGCGTTGCGGTTCCGATCCCCAATGCCGGCACGAGCCCGGTCTCGGGCAGCGCTACGCTGACCGACGCCCAGGCCGCCGATCTCGTCGCCGGCAAGTACTACATCAACATCCATACGGCTGCGAACCCGGCCGGCGAAATCCGCGGTCAGGTCACGAAGTAGGTCGACGGAAGAGACAATAAAGCGGGCGGACGCCACCAGGCGACCGCCCGTTTTCCTTGGGATGCTACCGCGCGAGTTCGCGAGTCCGGAACATTACTTCAGCTTGACGCGGTAGGTGTCGTGACAATTGGTGCACTTCGCCTCGATGGCATCGAAGGCCACCTTCAGGCTGGCGGCGTCGGTGAACTTCGCATCAGCAATGGCCTTGGTGACGTACGGCACCTTGTTGTCGAAATCGGCCTTGTTCTGCCATATCTTCCGCGAGGAGCCGTAGGTCGCGTCCTTGACGTCTTGCTTCGGATTGGTGGCGAAAACGGTCGGTATCTTGGCGACGTCGTCCGCCAGCGCCTTCAGCGCCGCATCAGCCGCCGCCTTATCGAACGGCGTATCGCCCTTCACCATCTTGCCCAGGACCCCGTACATGCTTCTGGCTTGCGCTTTCATCAGGTTCTGCTGCTGAACGGCGACTTGCTGCTGCGCCATAACGGCGGATGCGCCCGCTGCCACCACTGCCGCGGCCAACAAAACACGCTTCATCGAGAGCTCCTCACGTTGAAAATCTCTGAGACGGGGTTCGACACGGTATCAACGTGTCGAACCCCCTGGATGGCAGGATATTCCCGCGCAGAAAGCCGTCAGAGCCTGTGCTGGCGCTGTGCTTCGCGGATGGCGATCCAGACCCGCTCGGCGGTCGCGGGCATGTCGATGTGGTCGATCTTGTATTCGCGCCACAGCCCCTCGACGATTGCGTTGACCACCGCGGGACAGGAGCCGATCGCGCCCGCCTCGCCGGCGCCCTTCACGCCCAGCGGATTGGTCGTGCAGGGCACGTTGTGGGTCTCGAACACGAAGGACGGACCGTCCGAGGCGCGCGGCAGCGCATAGTCCATGAAGGTGCCGGTGACGAGCTGGCCGTCCTTGTCGCTGTAGACCGCCTGCTCCATCAGCGCCTGGCCGATGCCCTGCATCGCGCCGCCATGCACCTGGCCGGCCAGCAGCAGCGGATTGAGCGTCACACCGAAATCGTCGACGATCACATAGTTGACGATCTTGATGATGCCGGTCGCGGGGTCGATCTCGACTTCGGCCAGATGCGTGCCGTTCGGGTAGGTGCCCATGGCGCTGTTGAAGCTCGAGCTTGCATTGAGCTTCGCGGGATCGACGCCCGGGCGCTTGCCGAGATCGGCAAAGCTGATCGAGCGGTCCGTGCCGGCAACGCGCACGGTGCCGTTATTGATTTCGAGGTCGCCGATGCCGGCTTCCAGCGCTTGCGCCGCGATCTCCTTCAGCTTGTTGCCGAGCTCATGCGTGGCCCGCTGCACGCAAACGCCGCCGCTCGGGATTGAGGACGAGCCGCCGGTGCCGAGCCCGGTCGGAATCTGGTCGGTATCGCCCTGCAGGATATGCACGCGCTCCGGCGCGAGGCCAAACTGCTCGGCGACGAGCTGCGCATAGGCGGTCTGGTGCCCCTGCCCGCTCGACTGCGTGCCGATCAGGATGGTGACGTCGCCGTTGGGATCGAGCGCGACCTTGGCGGTCTCGTCGGCGCCCATGCTGCCGCAGACCTCGACATAGCTCGCAAGGCCAATGCCGCGGACGAGGCCCAACTTCTTCGCCGCCTTCGCTCGCTTGGGAAATTCCTTCCAGGTCGCGATCTCCATGGCGCGCTTCATGTGCGCGGTGAAGTCGCCGGAATCGTAGACCTTGCCGGTCGCGGTCGTGTACGGCATCGCCTTCGGCGAGATGAAATTCTTACGCCGGACCGCATCCGGCGTCATGCCGAGTTTCCGCGCGGCGGCATCCGCAAGGCGCTCGACCACATACGCAGCCTCCGGGCGTCCGGCGCCGCGATAGGCGTCGACCGGCACGGTATTGGTGAACACGGTGCGGACGCGGCAGTGGAAGGTCTGGATGTCATAGAGGCCGGGCAGCATGCCGGCGCCGCCATGCGGGATGTAGGGCCCGAAGGTCGACAGATACGCGCCCATGTCGCTCATCAAATCGACATCCATGCCGAGGAACTTGCCGTCTTCGGCGAGCGCCATGCGCGCGACCGTGACGTTGTCGCGGCCCTGCGCGTCGCCCATGAAGTGGTCGGCGCGGTCGGCGGTCCACTTGACCGTCTTCTTCAGCTTGCGCGCGGCGACCGCCATCAGCGCGTATTCGCGATATGGGAACAGCTTGGTGCCGAAGCCGCCGCCGACGTCGGGGCAGATCACGCGCATCTTCTCGACGGAAATCTTCAGCACGTTCTGGCAGAGGATGTCGCGCAGGCGATGGCTGCCCTGGCTGCCGACGGTGAGCGTCAGGTGATCGCGCTTGGCATCGTATTCGCAGACCGCCGCGCGGGTCTCCATGAAATTGGTGACGACGCGCGGATTGACGATCCGCACTTCCGCGACCGCATGCGCCCTGGCGAAGACGGCTTCAGTCGCCTTCTTGTCGCCGATCGAGACGTCGAACAGCAAATTGCCGGGCTTGTCGGGCCAGACCTGCGGCGCGCCCTTCTTGACGGCATTGGCGAGGCCCACCACCGCGGGCAGCGGCGTCCAGTTCACCTCGATCGCCTCGATAGCATCGCGCGCATGATCGACGGTATCGGCGACGACGAAGGCCACGGCATCGCCGACATGCCGCACCTCGTCCCTCGGCAGGATCGGATATGGCGGGCCGGTGAAGGGATCGACCTCGAAGTTGAACAGGCACGGCAGGTCGCCGAGATCCTTCACGTCCTCGGCGGTCAGGACCAGCGACACGCCCGGCAGGCTGCGGGCCTTCGAAGCGTCGATGGTGTATTTGGCGTGCGCGTGAGGAGAGCGCAGCATCAGGGCATGCAGCGCGGGCTGCGGCGCGACGTCGTCGGTATAGCGGCCCTTGCCGCGGATCAGCGCATCGTCTTCCTTGCGGCGAACGCTCTGTCCGACGCCGAATTTGATTGGAGCAGCCATCTCGTCTCCGATTGCAGTCACGGATTCCGGCCGGCATATTGCAGCGGTTCGCGCGGCGGCGCAAACCGGTCGATGAAAACGATTTCGCCGCATTGCAGCGTGAGATGGCACCGATCGAAAGAAAAAGCCCCGGACCATGCCGGGGCTTCCTGATGTCGGGATTTAGACCATCGTCGAAAAATCAGTACTTGGCGACCACCGGTCCGCCGAAGTGATAGTTGACGCCGGCCCGAACCACCACGTCGGTGATGTCCGACGTGTAGCCGAAACGAAGCGGCGGGTTGCTGGTCGCCAGGACCGGAGCGCCGGATACGCTGCCGAGATCCATATAGAGACCTTCGATCTTGCCGGTCCAGTTGCCGCCCAGCCGCGCTTCAAGACCCGCGCCGATCACCCAGCCCCAGTTGGTGCTGTCATTGCCCCAGGCGACGGAAGTCGGGGCTTGGATGGCATTGAAGCCGCTGATCACCCCGCTGGTATTGATGCCGGCAACGGCGAGGCCGCCCGTGACGTAGAGGAGTGCCGTCGGCGTAACGAGGCCGCCGACCCGTCCGCGGAAGGTCGCAAACCATTCGATCTCCTGGTTGAACGTCGTCGTCGGGGATACGCCCAGGCCGGGACCACCCGTAATCGGATTACAGAGGGTGCCAAAGGCCGCGTTCGGCGTAACGCAAGTGAAGAGCGCGCTGCCCTTCTCGCCGCTCCATTGGCCGTCAGCTTCGATACCGAAGACCCACTTGCCGTTCTGCCAGTTCTTGCCGATCTGGCCGCCGAACACGCCGCCATCCAGATGGAGCGTCGTGTTCTGCGTCGGGCTGAGCTGAGCCCCGGTATTGTTGTTGTAGAACGTGCCCGAGGTGTCCGAACGGCCCCAGCTATATCCGCCGTTGAGACCGACGTACCACTTGTCCCAGGTCCAGACTTCGACGACCGGGGGCGGGGCCTTGACGGGCAAGTCGGCGGCGAGCGCCGGGGAAACCGCAATGGCCGAAAACGCCGCCATCGCCAAAAAGTTCAGTGCCGATGCTTTCATTGCACTCCCCTCCGCCAAACGGAATCCGATGCAGCCAGCATAAGCCGGAACCGCGGAATGCCATCCTTGATTGTTGGCCCCGGGCCCACATTTCGGGCAGATGTTGCACGCGCGCATCACCGAGACAGCGCACCGTAATCGTCCCCTCAAGCGATTGAAAACAAAGTCGTTTATCGCAGCAACGAAAGCAGCCAGCGGCGCCCGAACATAGCCAAGACCGATGCGGCATAGACCACGGTTCCGACCACGACTAGAAGGCCGAGCATGGCCTCGTCGCGAAGCGCGCTCATTTGCGCAAGAGCGTTGCCGGCGAATCGCGCCGACAACCACAGCGCAGCGCCGAGAACGACTCCGGCGACGACGAACTTTGCAAAGGACTGCAACAGCGTCCGATCCAGCGCCAGGTAGCCTGCCCGCACCGCGAAGAAAATCACCAGCAGCAGATTGATCCAGGCGCCGACTGCGGTCGCCAGCGCAAGCCCGACCTGCGCCAGCGAGCCGACCAGCGCGATCTTGAGCGCGACATTGACGGCAACGCCGGTCAGCGCGGCCTTCACGGGCGTGGCGGTGTCCTTGCGCGCGTAGAAGGTCGCGACCGCACTTCGGATCAGCACGAACGGGATAAGCCCTACGGCGTAAGCGGCGAGCGTGGCGCCGGCCGCCGCCGCATCGCCCTTGGTGAATGCGCCGCGCGCGAACATCGCACGCATGATGACGTCGGGAACCGCAATGAAGGCGGCGACGAACGGCACCGACAACAGCAACGTGAAATCGAAGGCGCGGCGCTGCGAGATGGCCGCGCCGTCGAAATCGCCTGCAGTCAGGCGGCGCGACATTTCCGGCAACAGCACCGTGCCGATCGCAATCCCGATCACGCCGATCGGCAGCTGGTTGAGCCGGTCGGCGTAATACAGCGCCGACAGCGCACCCGCGGCCAGGAACGTCGCGATGATGGTATCGGCGAACAACGCGACCTGCGTTCCCATCGAACCTATCGTGGCGGGCCCGAGCGCACGGAAGAAGGCGCGGATGTCCTCATCCAGCCTTGGCCAGGCAAACCGGGGCAGGATGCCGCTGCGCCAGGCATCGCCCGCGAGCAGGAAGAATTCGAGGATGCCGGCGATCAGCACGCCCCAGGCAGCGGCATATCCCGCGCCCGGGAAGAACGCCGCCAGCGCCAGCGTCGTCATCATCGACAGATTGAGGAAAATGGGAGCAGCGGCCGCACTGGCAAAGCGCTGCATCACATTGAGCATCCCGCCATAGAGCGTCACGAGCGTGATCAGCAGGAGGTACGGAAAAGTGATCCGCGTCAGCTCGATCGCGAGCTGGCCGCGCGCGGGGTCATTTGAAAATCCCGGCGCCAGGATCGCGATCACCTGCGGCATGAACAGCCAGGCAACGACCAGCAGGACCACCTGCGCCGAAAGCAGCAGCGTGAAGATGCGGCTGGCGAACACCTTTGCGCCCGCCTCGCTCTGGCCGTGGACATGCGCATAGGCCGGCACGAAGGCGGCGTTGAAGGCGCCCTCGGCGAAGATCGCGCGGAAATGGTTGGGCAGCCGCAGCGCGACGAAGAAGGCGTCGGCCACGGGGCCGGCGCCGAGGATCGCCGCGAGCATGATGTCGCGCGCGAAGCCGGTCAGCCGGGAGAGCAGCGTATAGCCGCCGACGGTGAAAATACGTCCGAGCATTCGCTGCCTCTATAGCAAATTCGGCCCTGATTGCATCAGAGCCGAATTGCGAATCTCGCTTTGACGCGTTTGCGTTATGCGAACCGGTACCCGCCCCGCATCAAGTGCGGGACAGGCTTCGCATGAAAACGCCATGCCGGCGGCGCATCGGCTTGCCCCTAAAGCGCGCCGCGCACGGCGGCGATGACGCGCTCCTGCGCCGGCTCGTCGAGATAGGCGTGCATCGGCAGGCTGATGACGTCGGACGAGAGCTGTTCACTTACCGGCAGGCCGCCTTCGGCGACCGGAAAATCCCTGTATGCGGTCTGCTGGTGCATCGACTTCGGATAATAGATCGCGGTCGGCACGCCCTTGGCCTTCAGCGACGCCGCAAAGCCGTCGCGGTCGACGCCCTTTGGCAGGCGGATGGTGTATTGCGCCCACACCGAGGTGCAGCCGGCGGCCAGATGCGGCACGGTCACGACATTGCCGAGCCCACGCGCATAGCGCTTGGCAACTTCATTGCGCGCGGCGATCTCGTCGTCGAAAATCTTGAGCTTCTCGAGCAGCACCGCCGCCTGCATGGTGTCGAGCCGGCCGGTGAGACCGAGGCGGACGTTGTCGTATTTGTCGGCGCCCTGCCCGTGCACGCGGATGCTGCGCAGCCGCGCGGCGAGATCGGCGTCGTCGGTGAAGATGGCGCCGCCATCGCCGTAGCAGCCGAGCGGTTTTGCCGGGAAGAAGCTGGTCGCGGTCGCCCGTCCGAATGTACCGAGCCGGCGGCCCTTGTAGCTGGCGCCGAAGCCCTGGGCTGCATCGTCCAGCACGAACAGGCCCTCGGCTTCCGCCACGGCCGCGACCCCATCGTGATCGGCGCTCTGCCCGAACAGGTCGACCGGGATCACCGCCCGCGGCTTGAGGCCGCACTTGCGCGCGGTCGCGATGCCGCGCTCCAGCGAGGCCGCGTCGATATTGAAGGTCTCTTCGTCCACGTCGACGAAGACCGGCGTGGCGCCGAGCAGCGCCACGGCCTCGCCGGTCGCACAGAAGGTGAAGGAAGGGCACAGCACTGCGTCGCCACGGCCGATGCCTTCGGCCATCAGCACCATCACCAGCGCGTCGGTGCCGCTGGCGCAGCTCACGACATGCCGGGCGCCGGCATAGTTTGCCAGCGCCTGCTCCAGCGCGGTGACTTCCGGGCCGTTGACGAACTGGCAGTGGCTGAGCACGCGGCCGACCGCCTCGTCGATCGACTTGCCGAGCCGCCGCCGCTGTGCGCCGATGTCGATGAAGGAGACCGGTTCCGGAGGCATGTGCTGGTTCATGATGCTTTCGAAAATTCCAGGATTGAACGGTCAGCCGACCACGCGGCGCGGACCCTTGCGCTCGGCGGAGGCGGCGGGCCTGGCGGGATGCTCGAGGCAGCGGATCGCGATCTCAAGGCTGGCGACGCCCTCGTCGCCGGTCACCGCGGGCGCGCTGCCGGAGCGCACGGCATTGAGGAAGGAGATCAGCTCGGCGCGCAGCGGCTCGTCATGACCGACCGGCAGATGCCGCATCGAATAGGAGCCGTCGGGCTTGAAGCCGAAGCATTCGGTGACCTGCCGCGTCAGCAGATCGCCCATGATGTACTTGTTGCGGGTCGCCACTGTGACGTTGCGCGCCTTGAACGGCGTCAGCCAGTTGGTGTTGATGTGCGCGAGCACGCCCGACGCCGTGCGGAACTGCAGCAGCGCAATGTCCTCGCGCTCGGCCACCGCGCTTGAAAGCTGCGGCTGCACCTCGACGATGTCGGACTCGGTGAACCAGCGGATCAGGTCGATGTCGTGCACGGCAAGATCGATGACCACGCCGACATTGGACATCCGCGGCGGGAACGGTCCGACGCGCGTGATGGCGATCGACAGGATGTCCTCGCCCGCCACGGCCTGCTTGATGGCGGCAACCGCCGGATTGAAGCGCTCGACATGACCGACCATCAGGGTGACGCCGGCGCGGCTGGCCGCGGCGACGATCTCGCGCCCCTCTTCCACCGTGGAGGCTACCGGCTTCTCCACCAGGATGTGTATCCTGCGCGCGATGCAGGCGAGCGCGATCTCGTGGTGCAGGTGCGTGGGGGCTGCGATGGTGACGGCATTGACGCCTTCGGCCACCAGCTGGTCGAGCGTTTCGAATGCGCGGCAGCCGGCAAGCTCGGTTGCCCGGGTCCGGTGCTCGGGCAAGGGATCGACGATTCCGACCATGGTGGTGTTCGGCAGTCCCCCGAAGACGCGCGCGTGGTTGGTCCCCATCACGCCCGCGCCAATCACGCCGACTCGCATCCAGTCCCCCTCTGTAACGCCCGCGCAGGTAGCGCCAGCGCAAGCCGTTCAAAACGCTCGCGAATCCCAAAATGCGGCGAAGCTTCGCCGCTGTCCCCATCAGCCGCTTAGCAGGCCGGTCCCGGCTCTGGAAGACACAATTTGCTGCACTCCATTACCAAGCCCTGGACGCCCGGCAGTGGATCATACACCCGGCGCGGCCAGCCCCGCACCTTGCATTCAGCCCTTGAGAGCGTCCCCCGCCCCGCCACCGAGCACGGTTGCGGCGATGATCCCGAGGTCGCCGAGGAAGCTGCGGCCTTGCATGTAGCGGCTGTCGGCTTCCGCCAGCTTCTCCGGCATCGACATGTCGATGGAGGCGAGCTGCGCAATGCCGGTAATGCCGGGGCGGATGGCAAACACGTTGCGGGCGCGGCGCGCCGCGATGACCTCTGCCTGGTTGGGCAGGCAGGGCCGCGGGCCGACGAGGCTCATGTCGCCGCGCAGCACGTTGAATAGTTGCGGCAGCTCGTCGAGCTTGAGCGAGCGCAGCCGCTTGCCGACCGGCGTGACCCAGCTCGCGGCCACTTCATGCGACCCCGCAACCGGCGCGCCATGCGCCATGGTGCGGAACTTGTAGCAGGCGAACGGCTTCTCGGACCTGCCGACGCGCGCCTGCACGAACAGCGCGCCCCCCGGCGACGATCTCGACACGAGATAGCCGATGATCAGCATCACGGGCATGAGCAAGACCAGCCCCAACGCTGCAACCACGAAGTCGAACGCTCTCTTCATCAACCTGACCGCTGGCTCGAGCGGCCATCCAAGAATCGCGCGCGCCCGGAAACCTTGCCCGAGCCGCCTAGGCCGATCTCGCTATCGGGTCAAGGGCGAGCTCGGCCTGCTGAAAAGATCGGGCGGTCCGCTGCAGTCCGTCGTCCACGTCGATCCGCGGCACCCAGCCGAGAATCTCGCGGGTCTTGCTGCAATCGACCTGCAAGGAGTCGATCAGTCGATTGGCAACGTCGCGCCTGCCGAGCATCGTCGCGCCGAGTTTCAACAGCGACGTCGGGACCGGCATGACCCAGCACTGCCGTCCCAGCGCCCGCGCAAGGCGGCGGTACAGTTCGGTCGTCGACATGTCCTCGCCGTCGCTGACCGTGAACACCTCGCCGGCGGCCCCGGAATGCTCTGCCGCCACGATGATCAGATCGACCAGATTGCCGACATAGACGAACGACCGCTTGTTGTTGACAGCACCGAGCGGCATCGGAATGCCACGATCGATCCATTGCATCATGGTACCGAAATTCGCCTTGACGCCCGGGCCGTAGACGAGCGGCGGACGGATCACGGTCACTTCCAGACCGGTGTCCCGCGAAAGCGCAAACAGGCCGAGTTCGGAATCGAGCTTGGCCTGCGCGTAGGAGTTTTGCGGATCGGGCCGATCAGCCGCGGTGAATGGTTGACCCGCCGTGGTCGCCTCGCCGTTGACCTTGATGGAGGAGATGAACACGAACCGTTTTACGCCGGAGCGGGCGGCCTGCCGCGCCAGATTGAGCGCCGCATCGACGTCATTGCGCTGGGCCTGCACTTCGTCGAGCGGCGCCGTCCCGTCGGAGTGGGCGCGCGACGCCAGGTGAACGATGACATCGACGCCTTCGAGCGCCGCCGTCCAGTCCGTCTGCCCATCGATGTTGGGAATGACGAAGGGATTCTTGCCGCGGCGCGTCACCCCGCGGTGGGGAATTCGCCGCCTTGCCAGTTCGCAGACCAACGATGTCCCAACGAACCCGCCGGCGCCGGTGACTAGTATCATCTTTTCCGCTGCCTTGATCAGCCCGTCCCACGCCGGCGCCCGCGCCACGTCCGCCCGAACCCAGCCAGCCGCTCCGCGTCGGAACAACCGCCAATAAACGGCCGCACGTCACCCGGCGCAACCGGTGTCCGTTTTCCGGATTATCCTGAACGAATCACTTGTGCAACCCCGGATAGCATCCAACTACATGCCGACCTGCCCGACAAGCCATCCGTTGGTTCCAAGGGGCCGTCATAAATCCGTTACGGAGCCGAACGGCGGTCGCTCCGATGGAGGCCCCCTCATCACCCGCGCCGGTAGTCGTCCTCGATGCGGATGATGTCGTCCTCGCCGAAATAGCTGCCGGTCTGGACCTCGATCAGCTCGAGCTGGATCTTGCCGGGGTTTTCCAGCCGGTGGACTGCGCCGATCGGTATGTAGATCGACTCGTTCTCGTGCACGGTCTTGACCAGTTCGTTCACCGTCACCTGTGCGGTTCCGCGCACCACGATCCAGTGCTCGGCGCGATGATGATGCTTCTGCAGCGACAGCCGCCCGCCCGGCTTGACGACGATCCGCTTGACCTGGTGCCGGTCGCCATTGTCGACCGACTGATAGGAGCCCCAGGGCCGATGCACCCTGATGTGACTCTCGGTCACCTCGGGTGCCACGGCCTTCAGTCGCGCGACGAGCCGCTTCAATCCATTGGCGTCCTTCTGGCGCGACACCAGCACGGCATCCTGCGTCGCGACCACCACGAGATCGTCGACGCCCTCGAGCGCAACCAGAGCCCGATCGGTGGAGACGTTGCAGTTGCGCGAGTCCTCGAAGACCGCCGCTCCCTGCGCGGCGTTGCCCTGCGCGTCCTTGGCCGACAGCTCCCACACCGCGTGCCACGAACCGACGTCGGACCAGCCGCAGGCCACCGGCACGACGGCGGCGAGCGAGGTCTTTTCCATCACCGCATAGTCGATCGAGATCGCCTTGGCCGATCCGAACGCTTCCGGATCGAGCGTGACGAAGCCGAGATCGCGTCCGGCCTTGCCGACGGAGTCGGCAATCGCGTCAACGCTTTGCGCGTCGACCTTGCGATACTCGTCGAGCAGCACGCCCGCGCGGAACATGAAGTTGCCGCTGTTCCAGAGATAGCCGGCCTCGATATGGGCCGCGGCGGTGGCGGGATCCGGCTTCTCGACGAACTTCGCGACCGCGCGCACGTCGCCCGAAATGGCGGCGCCCGGGCTGATGTAGCCGTACTCCGTGGCGGCGCGCTCGGGCTGGACGCCGAAGGTCACGATGCGGCCATCAGCTGCGGCAGCCAGCCCCTGGCGGCAGGCGGCGACAAAGGCCGCGGCGTCGCGAACCACGTGGTCCGCGGCGAGCGCCAGCATGATCGCACCCTCGTCGCGGCTCTGCGCGAAGGCGGCGCCCGCGGCGATCGCAGGACCGCTATCCCGCCGCACCGGCTCGAGCAGCACGTCGGCTTCCAGGGCGATCTCGGCGAGCTGCTCCAGCACCATGAAGCGATAGGCCGCGTTGGTGATGACGATCGGCCGCTCGAACAGCGTGCGGTCGGACACCCGCAGCAGCGTGTCCTGGAACGTCGAGTGCTTGCCGAACAGGCGCAGGAACTGCTTCGGATGGACCTCGCGCGACGCCGGCCACAGCCGCGTCCCGGCGCCGCCGCACATGATCAGTGGAACAATTCGTCCGTCCATTGGCGCCTCAAATTCCGTAGTATTCGCGGTACCAGCTCACGAAGCGGCGAATGCCCTCTTCGATCGGAGTCTGCGGCCTGAACCCGGCATCGCGCATCAGGTCGCCGACGTCGGCGTAGGTTTCCGTCA
This sequence comes from Bradyrhizobium sp., assembly GCF_052389815.1. Taxonomy (GTDB): domain Bacteria; phylum Pseudomonadota; class Alphaproteobacteria; order Rhizobiales; family Xanthobacteraceae; genus Bradyrhizobium. The sequence goes on from NZ_JBQTHN010000009.1 coordinate 29,507, forward strand.
CGTCGCCCGGCTGCATCGGCAACATATCTCTTACGGCGGTGCGGCCCAACTCCTTCTCCAGCAGGGCTACCAGGCGGGACAGCTCTTCCGGATGATTGTTGCCGACATTGTAAATCCGCGCCGGCGGGCTGCCATCGGCGCCTTCCTGCGGCGCCTGGTCGACGAGGCGCGACACGACCCGGGTGACGTCGTCGATATAGGTGAAGTCGCGGCGCATGTTGCCGTGGTTGAAGAGCTTGATGGGCTTGCCCTCGACGATCGCATTGGCAAACAGGAAGTACGCCATGTCGGGCCGGCCCCACGGCCCGTAGATGGTGAAGAAACGCAGGCCCGTCACCGGCAGGCGGTAGAGATGGCTGTAGGAATAGGCCATCAGCTCGTTCGCCTTCTTGGTCGCGGCGTAAAGGCTGACCGGATGATCGGTGCGATCGCCAACCGCGAACGGCAGCTTCGTGTTGGCGCCGTAGACCGACGATGAAGAAGCATAGAGCAGATGGCCGCAATCGTTGCGCCGGCAGCCTTCGAGGATATTGATGAAACCTTCGAGATTGGCGTCGGAATAGGCATGCGGATAGTCGATGGAATGGCGCACGCCGGCCTGCGCCGCCAGATGGATCACGGCTGCGAAGCCATGCCTTGAAAAAGCCTCCGAGATCGCCGCACGGTCGGCGAGATCGGTGCGTAGGAATTCGAAGCCTTCGTGCGCGCGCAGGATGCCGAGGCGCGCCTCCTTCAGCGACGGATCGTAATAGGCGTTGAGATTGTCGAGGCCGACGACGCGCCGGCCTTCGCCCAGCAGGGCGCGGGCGACATGGAAGCCGATGAAGCCCGCCGCACCCGTCACCAATATCGTCCGATCCGACATCAAATCCCCGATGGCGCCCCTGGCCCGGCCGCGGGCCTCTTTAACCGCCGCCCGGAGCACCTCGCAATACCCGTCGGCCGGCTATTGCCAGAACGGTTACGAAACCATACCAAGGCGGGCAAATTCGGCGCAGATTGCCGCGATCCGCGCTCTTGGCCTCCTCAAACCGAATCCAGTCCTTATCCGATGCGCCGGATTGTGCTTTCCACGCTGAAAATACTCGTTTCCGCCGCGCTTTTGTACCTGGCGCTGCGCAAGGTCGATTTCCATGAGCTCGGCTCGCGCTTCAACGTGGCGAGCCTGGGCTGGATCGCGCTGGCGATCGCGGCGACCCTGCTGCAGATATTCATCGGCGTCCTGCGCTGGCGCGAGATCAGCGCCGAATGTGGCGCGCCGCTCGCCCTGACGCAGGCCATGCGCTTCAACCTGATCGGCGCCTTCTTCAACCAGACGCTGCCCTCCTCGATCGGCGGCGACGCGGTGCGGCTATGGCTGGTCGCGCGGGCCGGCGCCGGCTGGCGCGCTGCGACCTACTCCATCTTCGTCGACCGCGCCATCGGATTGATTGCGCTGTCGATCGTGATCGTGGCGAGCCTGCCCTGGAGCTACCGGCTGATATCTGATCCCGCCGGCCGCTCGGCGCTGTTGTTGGTCGATTTCGCGGCGCTGGCCGGCGGAATCGGCTTTCTGGTTCTCGGCCGGCTGCAATGGCCGTGGCTGAAGCGCTGGTGGGCCACCCACCACCTGCATGCCTGCTCCGTCATCGCCAACCGCGTGCTCTTCAGCCGCCAGCGCGGCCCTAAAATCGCCTCGCTCTCCCTGCTGGTTCACGTGCTCACGGTGGTGATCGCCTGGTGCGTGGTGCGCTCGATCGCCGCCCCCGTGCTGTTCGGGCAGATCTTCCAGCTCGTCCCGCCGGTCATGCTGATCACGATGGTGCCGATCTCGATCGCCGGCTGGGGCGTCCGCGAGGCCACCATGGGCCTGGCGTTCGGCTATGCGGGACTGCTGGCCAATGAGGGCGTGAACGTGTCGCTGCTGTTCGGCGCGGTCTACTTCGTCGTCGGCGCGTTCGGGGGGCTGGTCTGGATTCTCAGCGCGGAAAAGGCCGCCAAGGGCTCGGCCCCGATCGCCCTGCCCGAACAGGCGCAATGATTCGAACCGGAGCGGAAGCGAAGCCGACACAACAGTCGCCTGGACATGAGATGATGGACGTGCCGGGAAATCCATGAAGATCAGTGTCGTCACAGCAAGCTTCAATTCGGAAGCGACGATCGGCTTCACCATCGAGTCCTTCCTGAAGCAGACGCATCCTGACAAGGAGATGCTGATCGTCGACGGGGCTTCCCGCGACGGCACGCTCAAAATCGTCGAATCCTTCGCCAGCCCGCAGATCCGCGCTTTCTCGGAGCCGGACAACGGCGTCTACGACGCCATGAACAAGGGCTTTCGCCGCTTCAGCGGCGACGCGGTGGGATTCCTCAACTCCGACGACACCTTCCACGACGCCGCCGTGCTTGCCGACGTCGCCGCCGGGCTGGCGGACGCCGACGTCGTCTATGGCGACCTCAACATGGTGACCGATCATCGCACCAAGCGGCTGAAGCGGGTTTGGCATGGCGGCACGTTTCGCCGCTACTCGTTCCAGCTCGGCTGGGTGCCGCCGCATCCGGCCTTCTACATGCGAAGGAAGGTCGCCGAGACCGTCGGCGACTACGACCTCAGCTACGTTACCACGGCCGACTACGACTACATGCTGCGCGCGCTTGCGCTGCACGATTTCCGCGCGCGCTATCTGCCGCGCGTCTTCGTCGACTTCCAGATCGGCGGCATCTCGACCCGCGGCCTCGGCGTAACCATCCGCGGCAACCTCGATTGCCTGCGCTCGCGCCGCCAGCACCTGGGCGCGCCGCCGATCGATGCGGCATTCTTCCTGCGCTTTGCGCGGCGGATCTTTCAGATCAGGGCATGAGCCTGTCGCGCTTCAGTCGATCAAGCCTTTGACAGGCGGATGACGGCGGCAGGTTCCTGCGCCGGCGCCTGCGGCGCGCCGAACTCCGGAATGGCGTCCTTCAGCACCGCCTTGATGGTGGCGCGGTCGTCCCCGGCGATCGCCTGCTCCAGCGCCGCGAGCCATTTGCGCAACGTCGGCATCGGCGGCTCGTTCGGCTTGGCCGCCATGATGCCGGCAAGGCCGATCTCCACCGTCGGCTCTTCGTTGGCGAACAGTATCTCGTTCAGCCGCTCGCCCGGCCGCATGCCGCTGAAGACGATCTCGATGTCGAGGCCGGGCTCGAGCCCGGAGAGGCGGATCATGCGCTCGGCGAGGTCGACGATCTTCACCGGCTGGCCCATGTTGAGCACGTACACCGAGACGTCCGGCCGCACCGGCGCCAGCGCATGCGCCGCCGCGGTGATCACGAGATCGCAGGCCTCGCGGATGGTCATGAAGTAGCGGACCATGTCGGGATGGGTCACCGTGACCGGCCCGCCCGCCTCGATCTGCGCCTTGAACTTCGGCACGACCGAGCCGTTGGACGCCAGCACGTTGCCGAAGCGCACCGAGATCAGGCGCATGCGCGGCCGCCCAGCGACCTGCGCGGCAAGTTCGTGATCGAGCGCCTGGCAGTACATCTCGGCAAAGCGCTTGGTGAGCCCCAGCATCGAGACCGGCTCGATCGCCTTGTCGGTCGAGATCATCACCATCGCCTCGGCGCCGGCGGCGAGCGCCGCATCCGCAACGTTGACGGAACCGAAGATGTTGGTCTTGACGCCCTCGCTCCAGTCGCGCTCGAGGATCGGCACGTGCTTGAGCGCCGCGGCATGGAACACGATGTCCGGCTTGAACTCGCTCATCAGCCGCATGACGCGTTCGCGGTCGCGGATGTCGGCGATGCGGCCCTCGACGGCGGCGATGCCTTCGCGCGCGCCGAGCGCCTCGGTGACGGCATACAGCGCCGGCTCCGAATTCTCGATGACCAGGAGGCGCGCGGCGCCGAAGGTCGCGACGCGGTCGCAGATCTCCGACCCGATCGAGCCGCCGCCGCCGGTGACGATGACGGACTTGCCCTTCACCAGCGCCTCGAGCCTGGCATAGTCGATATTGTGGCTCGGCCGCAGCAGCAGGTCCTCCACCGCGACCGCAGTCAGGCGCGGCGCATCGCCGCTCTCCAGCGACGGCAGGCGGCTGACGATCAGCCCCAGCCGCTTGGCGCGCATCAGCACCGCCTCGGGCCGCGCCTCCGGCTCGAACGCCGACGGCGTCATCACCAGGCGCGCGATCGGCTTGCCGCGCTGCTCGTAGTCGCGGATGACGTCCTCGACGTCGTCGATGCCGCCGAGCACGGGAACGTCGCGGATGGTGTGGCCGAGGTCCGAGGGCGACGGCGACAGCACGCCGACCGGCCAGAGCTGCTTGACGGCGCCGCTCTCGATGCCGCGCAGCAGCACCTCGGCATCGGCGGCGCGGCCGATCACCAGCGCCGGCGAGGCGCCCTCGCTCCTGGCATGGCGGCGCACCCGCGTGTAGCGGAAATAGCGATAGGCAAAGCGCGGCGCGGCCAGGAACAGGATTTCCAGGAACCAGTACAGGACAATGGTGATGCGGCCGAGGAAGAACGTACCGCCGGCGGCGGGAGCGACGATAATGTAGTCCAGCACGACCAGCGCCAGCGTCAGCACGGTGGCGACGCGCACGATGTTGAGCGCGTCGGGAAGCGAGATGAACCGCCACTTCGTGGTCGTCAGCTTGAAGACATAGGCGACCACTACGCTGAAGGCGATGAAATACGGCAGGATCTGCAGCAGCAGCGGCACCCGGCTCCAGAACAGCTCGCCGTCGAAGCGCAGGAAGAAGCTGGCAAACAGCGCCGCCGCCGTCGCCAGCGCATCATGCAAGGCGATCAGCGCGTTGCGCTGGGTCAGGTTCTTCAGGCTCGTCATGACCGGGTGGAATCTCGGCTTTCCCGCAGTGAGGCCGCTGATACCCCATCTCGCCCGCCTGTGCCAGCACTGCCCAGCACCGTTCCGCCGGCAACGCCAACCCCCAGGACATACATCCACCCTGCGTGGAAATCGAACAGATGCGAGTTGAACAGCGAGGAAAGGACGTTCTGCGCGACCACCAGCAGTCCGACCCAGGCCACGAAACCGCCGCCGCGGAACAGCAGCAGATGCGACAGCCACATCGCGTATAGCAGGATGACGCCGATCGCGCCCCACTGGATGGCGACGGCCAGCGTCTGATTGTGCGGATTCGAGACGACCTGTTCGGAGGCCCCTCCCGCCCGGCCGACCCTCGCCTTTTCGAACAAGCCGCGGATCGAGCCGGTGCCGTGCCCGACCAGCGGCGCCTCCTGGATGAAGCGCAACGACTTGCTCCAGTATTCCATGCGAAGGCCGGCGGAGGTCGGCTCGTTCTGCTGCTGATAGAGCGCGATGTCGCGAGAGATCGTCTCGACGGTACGGCACATCCGCGGCGCCATCGCCCATGCCGCGCCGGCAATGACGCCGACGATGCCGAGAACGAGGATGCCGCGCCACGGCAGATAGCGGATTGCAAACACCGCGAGCAGCAGCGGCATGGTCGCCAGCGCGGTGCGGGATGCGATCACGAATACCATGTTGGCGACGAATGCGAGCGCGAGCGCCATCAGCCAGGCCGCGGACCGGCGCTTGCCTTCCTGCCACAGCGTCATCACGGGAAAGGCTAACGCCAGCACGCAGAATGCGAATTCCTGGCTCTGGTCGATATAGTTCTTGACGAAAACACCGCAGACGCGCACGGGCTTCAGCGTGAAAGCGGGCAGGACGGCCGCCATCCACGACATCGCCAGCATCAGCGTGCATGAGGCGAGGAAGGCGACGAACACCCATTTGCCCCGCGGCGTCCGCTCGAAGTGGTACATGATCAGGGGCAGGAACAGCAGTTTGACGGCCTGACCGGCTGCGTGGAACCGCACGGACCACGGCGCATCGGACCATAGGATTCCCGCTACCGCCAGCGCGAACAGCGCGACCGGCAGCCAGAAGACCGGCCGCTTCAGCGCGTTCGCGAAGGCGCGTATCTCGAGCGTCCAGAGCAGCGCCGCCAGCCACAGCACGCTGAGGATCGCCACCCCCGATGTCGACCACGGCAGAAGCGCCGCCATCAGCACGGCCAGCAGATCGACGTTCAGGATCCGCGACGCCGGATCGTGACGGGCCGACCAGATCGTGGCGAGCACGGAACGCGTCGAAGATGCGGTGCGCGGTGGAATTGCCATATTCATCGCGGTCCGCCTGTCGCGTTGCCGCGCTGCTTCATCATCATGCCGCCGGCTACGCCGACGCCGAGCACATACATCCATCCCGGGTGGAAATCGAAGATGTGCGAGTTGAACAGCGAGGTGAAGACGTTCTGGACGACGACGAGCAGTCCGATCCAGGCGACCAGGCCCTCGCCGCGAAACAGCAGCAGATGCGAGAGCCACATCCCCCACAGCACGACGGCGCCGATCGCGCCCCACTGCACGGCGACATAGAGGGTCTGGTTGTGCGGGTTGCCGATCACGTTGGCCGAAGCCTGTACCGTCGGGTCGCCGACGGCGACCCGTTCGAACAGCGTTCGCGTCGAGCCGGTTCCGTGACCGGCCAGCGGCGCTTCCCGGATGAAGCGCAACGATTTCTGCCAGAATTCCAGGCGAAGGCCGACCGACGTCGGAACGTTCTCTTCCTTGTAGAGTCGGTAGTCGCGAAAGGCGCTGTCGACCGTCGTGCGCAACTGGGGCGATGCGAACCAGGACGCGCCGCCAAGCAAGGCAGCCGCGGCAAAGATCGTCACGCTGGTTCGCCACCTCAGGTGAAGGGCCGCGAACACCGCCAGCATGATCGGCATCGTCACGATGGCCGTGCGCGAGACGATGACGAAGGTCATGTTGGCGAGCAGGCCCAGCACGATGCCGAGCAAGAGCAGCGCCGGCCAGACCCTGCGCTCGCGCAGCAGGGTGTAGATCGGATAGGCCAGCGCCACCGCGCACAGCGCGAACTCCTGCCCCTGATCGATGTAGTTCTTGACGAAGATGCCGCGCTGCGGATTGACCTTCTGGAGCGAAAGGCCCGGCTCGATCAGCACCAGCCAGGACACCGCCATCAGCATCGTGGAGGATACCAGGAACGCAACGAACACCCACATGCCGCGGCTGGAGCGTTCGAAATAGTGAAACAGCGCCGGCACGAACAGGAGCTTGATCGCGGGGCCGACGGCATAGAGCCGCGCGTTCCACGAGGCCTCCGACCACAGCGTGCCGGCCGCGGCGAGCGCAAACAGCGCCAGCGGCAGCGCGAAAGCCGGCCGCTTCAGCGAGCGGAGATAGACCGGATAATCGATGGTCAGCGCCGCCGCGCCGAGCCAGCATGCCGTGAAGATCCCGACCAGCGACGTCGACCACGGCAGCGAGGCCGCCGTCAGCACCGCGAACGTGTCGGCCACCGGCATCCAGAAGGCCGGCCGGCGCAGCCACCGCCACCATTCCGCCAGCGGCGAGGCGGGAGCTGCCGCAACGCTGCCGCTCATGCCCGTCCCTCGCGGGCGCGCTTCACCAGCGAGGTCGTGCTGTGGCCTTCGAGGACGTCGACCAGCAGCACCTCGCCGCCATGCGCCTCGACGAGGTCGTGGCCGACCACCTGCTCGCGGGTGTAGTCGCCGCCCTTGACCAGCACGCTCGGCCTGATCTGCTCGATCAGCCTGACCGGCGTGTCCTCGTCGAAGACGACGACGAGGTCGACGGCCTCCAGCGCCGCCAGCACTTCGGCGCGCGCCCGCTCGTCCTGCACGGGGCGGTCATCGCCCTTGAGCCGCCGCACCGAGGCGTCGCTGTTGAGGCCGACCACCAGGCGGTCGCAGGCCCGGCGCGCCGCGGTGAGCACCTTGACGTGGCCGGGATGCAGGATGTCGAAGCAGCCATTGGTGAAGCCGACCCGCAGCCCCTGCTTGCGCCATCCGGCGAGCTGCGCATCCAGCACGTCGGACGGCGCGATCTTCTCTTCGGCCGCAAGCGAGGCGTGCGGCAGGATCTTTCGCCGCAGCTCCGCCTGGGTCACCGTCGCGGTGCCCTTCTTGCCGACGGCAACCGCGGCCGCCGCATTCGCCACCCGCAGCGCGGCTTCCCAACCGGCGCCGGCCGCCAGCGCCAGCGTCAGCGCCGCCGCAACCGTATCTCCCGCGCCGGAGACGTCGCGCACTTTCACCGGCAGTGCCGGCACGTGGATGCACTCGCCCTCGCGCGTCACCAGCGTCATGCCGTGCTCGCTCCGCGTCACCAGCATGGCCTCGCAATCGGCGAGATGGATGGCGTCGCCGGCGGCCTCCGCAATACCGGCGTCGCTGTCGGCGCGGCTGCGGGTCGCCTCCGCAAATTCCTTGCGGTTGGGCGTCAGCAGGGTCGCGCCCCGGTAGATCGCAAGATTGGGACTCTTGGGATCGACGATCACCCGCTTTCCGAGCCTCTTTGCCGCTTCGATCACGTTGCGGATCACGCGCGCGGTCAGCACGCCCTTGGCATAGTCCGACAGCAGCACGATGTCGGCGCGCGCGATGTTGGGCAGCACCGCATCGATCAGCTTCTGCTCGATCTCGCCCGCGGCCGGCTGCGCCAGCTCCCAGTCGGCGCGCAGCATGTGGGTGGAGAAATGCTCGGAGACGAAGCGCACTTTTCGCGTGGTCGGGCGAGCGTTGTCGTGCACCAGCACGCTCTCGATGCCCGGCTCCTGCGCCAGCGTCACCGCGAGCTTCACGCCCACCTCGTCCTCGCCGATCAGGCCGGTGAAGATGCAGCGTCCGCCGAGCGAAGCGATGTTGCGCGCGACATTGCCGGCGCCGCCGATATTGGTCTCGCTGCGCTGTGCGGCGATGACGGGCGCGGGCGCCTCCGGCGAAATCCGCGACACCTCGCCATAGACGAACTCGTCGACCATGAGGTCGCCGACGCAGAGCACCGTCTGCCGGCCGAACGCTTGCGCGAGAGTGTCGAAATCGAACATCGCTACACTTTACGTCCTGCGCCGCTCAGCGGAAGCGGTCGGCGCGATCGAGGAACCCCTTGACGTATAGATCGACCGCGTCTTCGAGCGCCGTGAAGCCGCCATTGTACCCTGCACCGCGCAGGCGATCGACCTTGCCTTCCGTGAAATACTGGTAGCTGCCGCGGATCTGCTCGGGCATATCGACGTACTGGATGTTCGGCGAGGCTCCGAGCGCCGCGTAGGCCGCGAGCATCATGTCCTTGAAGCTGCGCGCCGTACCGGTCCCGACATTGAACAGCCCGGAGACCGTCGGCGTCGCCAGCAGCCACATCATCACGCGCACGACGTCGTCGACATAGATGAAGTCACGGCGCTGGTCGCCGTCGGCGATCCCCTCGCGATGCGACTTGAACAGCTGCACCGGTCGACCCGCCCTGACGTCGGCAAAACGCCGCGCCAGCACGCTCATCATCGTGCCCTTGTGGTACTCGTTCGGCCCGAACACGTTGAAGAACTTCAGGCCCGCCCATTGCGGCGGCAGCTTCCCGCCGCGCGCGGCGCGGTCGATCACCGCCATGTCGAACAGGTGCTTGCTCCAGCCGTAGAGGTTCATCGGCCGCAATTGCTTCAGCGCAGTGGGCGAGGCATCGTCGGCAAACCCCTGCGCGCCGTCGCCATAGGTCGCGGCCGACGAGGCATAGATGAACGGCACGGCACTCCCCGTGCACCAGTCGAGCAACCGCATCGAGAAGCGGAAATTGGTCTCGATCACGAGATCGCCGTCGGTCGCCGTGGTCTCGGAGATCGCACCGAGATGGATCACGGCGTCGAGCTTGCGGCCCTTCAGCCAATCCGCCAGCTGCGCCGGCGGCACGATGTCGGCGAGCTGCCGCTTGGCGAGGTTGCGCCACTTGCCGTCATGGCCGAGCAGGTCGCAAACCACGACGTCGCTGCGGCCCGCGTCGTTCAACGCGGCCACGACATTCGATCCGATAAAACCGGCGCCCCCGGTCACCAGCAACATGCCTGTCCCTGCCCTGATGATTCACAGGCACCTTTGCCCCAGTCCCGCGTGGGGGGCAACCTGGGTCGTTCCATGTGGTGAAGGGCGGAACAGGCTTTTCCAACGCTTTACCTCTCCCGCCGGAGCCGCTACCGACGGGGCCGGAGCCCGGCGCACACCAAATTATGAACGATAATTCAATCCAACCCGATCCGGCCGATGTCAGGCCGATTCTGATCGTTCCGTACATGTGGATCGGCGATTTCGTGCGCGGGCAAACGGTGGTGCGGGTGTTGAAGGAGCGCTGGCCGAACCGGCCGGTGGACCTGCTCACAACCTCGCTGTGCGCCCCGCTGGTGGACTACATGCCGGGCGTCCGGAGGGGCATATTGGCGGACCTGCCCCGCGGCCGGCTGGCAATCGCCAGGCAGCGGGAGCTCGCCGGGGAGCTCCGGCGGCAGGCTTACACCACCGTGCTCGTGATGCCCCGCACCTGGAAGTCCGCCATTGCCCCGGCGCTGGCCGGCATCCCCGAACGGGTCGGCTTTGTCGGGGAAGTCCGGTTCGGGCTGATCAACCAGTGGCGCTGGGGCGAAAAGGCCCTGCCCCGCTTCATCGACAAGTGTGCCGCCCTTGCGTTGCCCGACGGCGCCCCGTTGCCGCCGGAATGGCCGGTGCCGCAGCTCATGGTGCCCGCGGAGCAAGCCGACCGCTGGCGACAGGCCAACGGGCTCCCCGGCGGTCGGGCCGTTGCGCTCGCGCCCGGCTCGGTCGGCGCCTCCAAGCGCTGGACCTACTACGCCGAGGCCGCGCGGCTCTTCGCCGAGCGGGGCCTGGACGTCTGGGTGATCGGCGGCCCCGGAGAAAAGGCGCTGGCGCAGGAAATCGTCGCCGCCGGAGGCCCGAAAGTTCGCGACCTCACCGGCAACGACTTGCGCAACGGCATTTTGGCGATGGCATCGGCCAGCGTTGCCATCGCCAACGATTCCGGCCTGATGCACATTGCCGCCGCCGTCGGCACGCCGACCATGGGCATCTTCGGCCCGACCAGCCCCTATCTGTGGGCGCCCCTCAACGGACTTGCCGCGACCGTGCAGACCAAGACGCAGCTCTCCTGCCAGCCCTGTCAGAGCACCGTCTGCAGGCAGAACGATCACCACTGCATGCGCGACATATCCGCCGCCGACGTGGTCGGGATCGCGCAAGCCGTGCTGGCAAACGCGAACGGCGCGGCATGACCGGGCTGCTGCGACCCGCCGCCTTTCTCGACCGCGACGGCGTCGTCAATCACGATGACGGCTACATGGGCAGCAAGGAGCGCATCCGCTGGATGCCCAATGCGGCGAAGGCGATCAGGCGGCTCAACGATGCCGGCTACCTCGTCTTCTTCTTCACCAACCAGTCCGGCGTCGCCCGCGGCTTCTTCACCGAGACCGACGTCAACGCCCTGCATGACTGGATGTGCGCCGAACTGTCGGCCCAAGGCGCCCGCATCGACGACATCCGCTATTGCCCGCATCATCCGGACGGCACCGTCGAGGGCTATCTCGAGCAGCATCACTGGCGCAAACCGGCGCCCGGCATGATCCACGACCTGATGCAGCACTGGCCGGTGCGCCGCGAGGGCAGCTTCGTCATCGGCGATCGCGACAGCGATCTCGAGGCGGCAAGCGCCGCTGGCCTGCCCGGCTTCCTGTTCGCCGGCGGCGATCTCGACGCGTTCGTCGCCGAGGTGATGGCCCTGACCAGCCGGCGGCGGTAGACCGATCAAAGTCGCCTATGCTGAGCAAGCAGCTCTAAAAAGCTCGTGCTTTGAGGACGAAGGGGAAGCCGGGATCACGATGAAGCTAAAACACGGAATATCTCCGCGACATTCTTCCTCCCGTGTATTGCGGCCTTGGTACCCGAACAGGTAGTATTGGAGAGATTTGGCAGCCGCCCGACATGCTGCGGCTCTACGTTTGGCACAAGAAATAGCACCGTATTCATTGGGGCCTCCCCAACGAACATGTCTGTTCTGCTAAGCCAAATCGCTTGTAGTGTTTACGCAATAATTCCGGACCGGTCGGCCCGCCGGGCAACACCCGGCGGACTCGACGGCGACTGCCGCATCAGGGCTTCTTCAGACAGAGGCCGACGGTCGGCGTCGTGCCGCACTTGGCTCCGTCGGGCGCGCCGCCCGCGGGACAAAATACCGACACCAGCGTCTCGTTCGCATCGCAGCTGACGCTGCCGTCCGCCTGCACCGAGCGGATCCCCGCCTGCCCAGAGTCTCCCTTGGGGCCGGGCGCGCCCTGAGGCCCCTGCGGTCCTTGCGGCCCTTGCGGTCCCTGGGGACCGGGCTGGCCTTGCGGTCCCTGGGGACCCGGCTGGCCTTGCGGCCCCACCGCGCCCTGGATGCCTTGAGCGCCTTGCGGTCCGGCAGGCCCTTGTGGCCCCGGATCGCCCTTCGGCCCCGGGTCTCTGCCGCACGCAGCCAGCAGCAGCGCAACACCGCTCACGGCCACAAGAATAGATCTCCTCATGCGTTGTCCTCCCTGTCCCCACCAGTACCTCCATTAGAATGGCGGGCACGCGTCCAAGCAAGGACAAAAGTCTCAACCCTTCGACCGGTGAAAAAGCGCTCGCGCGCGGCTTTTGCGCAGCAGCGCCGATCGGTCGGAGTTGCTCAGATCAGCCGC
>NZ_JBQTHN010000010.1:0-5461 GCF_052389815.1 Bradyrhizobium sp.
CGCGCTTCATCGCCGCCGCGCTGTGCGGTGTGGTCGCCTATCCGATGATGAACCTGGTGATGACCTCGGCGCCGCTCGCCATGCAGATGTGCGGGCTGTCGGTCAGCGATTCCAATTTCGGCATCCAGTGGCACATCGTCGCCATGTACGGGCCGAGTTTCTTCACGGGCTCGCTGATCGCCCGTTTCGGGGCGCCACGCATCGTCGCGCTCGGTCTGGCGATGGAGGCGGCCGCCGCCGGCATCGGACTTTCCGGCATCACCGCGATGCATTTCTGGGCCACCTTGATCGTGCTCGGGGTAGGCTGGAATTTCGCCTTCATCGGCGCCTCTGCACTGGTGCTGGAGACCCACCGCCCGGCCGAGCGCAACAAGGTGCAGGCCTTCAACGATTTCCTCGTGTTCGGGATGATGGCGATCGGCTCGTTCGCTTCCGGCCAGCTGCTGGCGCGTTACGGCTGGAACGCCGTCAATCTGGTGGTGTTTCCGCCGGTGCTGCTCGGGCTTGCGGTCCTCGCTTTTGCGTCCTTCGCAAAGCGCCGGGCGCGCCTGCGCGAGGTAGACGAATTCCCCGAGCCCAGTCTCTAGTCGTTGTCTTTTCCGGAGGTCCCATGCCGACGCGCGCACGTCTGGAAGAATTCATCGCGGCCGTCGAGGGCGGCGACCACGCCGGCGCCATCGAACGCTTCTATACCGAGGACGCCAGCATGCAGGAGAACGCGGCGCCGCCGCGGGTCGGCCGCGACGTGCTGGTCGCGCACGAGAAGGCGGTGCTGTCGCGGATGTCTCGCGTCGATTCGAAATGCGTATCGTCCGTCGTCGAAGGCGACCGCGTCGCCATCCACTGGAATTTCGTGCTGACCGAGAAGAGCGGCAAGGTGCGCCGCTTCGACGAGGTGGCCCTGCAGGAATGGCGCGGCGACCGGGTTTTCCGCGAACGGTTCTTCTACGACCCCGCCACCATCGGCGGCTGATGCCAGCTGCTGACAGTTCGACGCGCGTCGAATTGATTGCCGCTGGATTCTCGCGGGCAGCTCTGTTCGGGCGCGCCTTCACGCTCCATATCGTCCGGACGGGAAACGGGTGGCTGCCGGCCATGCGGCCCGACAACCTGCCGTAAGAGAAGAAGAGCATGGACGCCTCCAGCCACAGGCCCGTTCCGGAGACCTCGATTCGCTATGACGGCTGGCGCATCGTCGTCGTCTGCTTCCTGCTCGCCACCTTCGGCTGGGGTCTCGGCTTCTACGGCCAGAGCGTCTACGTTGCCGAGCTACATCGCTTGCGCGGCTGGCCCACCTCGCTGATCTCGTCCGGCACGACCTTCTTCTATCTGTTCGGCGCATTGCTGGTGGCGTTCGTCGCCGAGGCGATCAAGGCGTTCGGCCAGCGCAATTGCCTGATCGCCGGCACCCTTGCGATGGCGGCGGGCATCGCCATCGGGCAGGTGCGCGAGCCGTGGCAGCTCTATCTCGCCAACGCCGTGCTCGCCTTCGGCTGGGCCGGCACGAGTCTGGGCGTCATCACCAACACGCTGGGGCTGTGGTTCGACAGCAAGCGCGGCATGGCGATCAGCCTGGCGCTGAACGGCGCCAGCTTCGGCGGCATCGTCGGCGTGCCGCTGCTGGTCGCTGGCATCGGCTATTTCGGCTTCCCCGGCGCCATGATCGTCGCGGCGCTGGTGATGATCGCGCTGATGGTGCCGGTGATCCTGATCTTCGTCGGCAGGCCGCCGGTGCCGGCTCACACGGCGGCCACGGCATCGGCCGACGCACCGTCGCCGACGCAAATCCGCAAAGACGCGTTGCGCGATCCCGCCTTCCTCTCCGTTTCCATCGCGTTCGCGCTGGTGCTGTTCGCGCAGGTCGGCTTCATCGTCCACCTGATCGCCTTCCTCGACGGCGTGATCGGGCGCGAGCGGGCGACCGTGGCGATGGCGCTGCTGACCGCGATGGCGGTGATCGGCCGCGTGCTGTTCTCCTTCGTGATCGATCGCATGAACCAGCGGCTGGCGTCGTCGCTGTCCTTTGCCAGCCAGGCGGTCGCGCTCGCGATTCTCATCAATGTGCAGAACGACGTCGCGCTGATCGCGGCCTGCGCGCTGTTCGGCTTCTCCGTCGGTAATCTGATCACGCTGCCGGCGCTGATCGTGCAGCGCGAGTTCGACCCGCGCTCGTTCGGCGTCCTGATCAGCCTGATCACGGCGATCAATCAGATCACCTACGCCTTCGGTCCCGGCGTGGTCGGGCTGTTGCGTGATTTTTCCGACAGCTACGCGTTGCCGTTCAATGTCTGCATCGGCGTGGAGCTCATCGCGGCGGTGCTGATTTTGATTAGGGGACGCGCCCGCTAGACTCGTCATTGCGAGCGAAGCGAAGCAATCCAGCTTCCTCGCCGCGACAAGAAAGCTGGATTGCTTCGTCGCGGAGCCTGTCATCGGGCGCGCGTTCGCGCGACCCGTTGGCTCCTCGCAATGACGGTCGAGGTGGGAAGCGACACTCACGCCAGCTCCGAAACTTCCCCCTCCGGCAGGCCGAACTCGAACGTGTTCAGCGTCATCGACACCAGCGTGTAGTAGCCGCACAGCCCGATCACCTCGACTACGCCGCGCTCGGTCAGCACCTTCACGGCTTCCTCGTAGAGCCCCTGCGCCACGCCGTGGCCTTCGTGCAGCGACCTGGCGAGGTCGTAGATCATCTTGCCTTTCGGGTCGTCGAAGGTCGGCGCGCGGCGGTCGCGGATGTCCTCGATGATCTTGGGGTCCATGCCGCCCTTCAGCGCCAGGCGCTTGTGCGCGAACCATTCGTAATGCGCGGTCCAGTGCCGCGCGGTGACGAGGATGGCGATCTCGGAAAGTTTTGCCGGAAAGATCGTGTTGAAGCGCATCACCTCGCCGAGCCGCGTGGCATGCCTCGCCATCTCCGGGCTGGTGAGCCAGGCCATCATCGGCGCCGGCGGGCCGCCGCGCTTGCCGGCAATCGCCTCGTCGTAGGTTTCTTTTTGCTCCGGCTTCATTTCGCCAGGCGAAAGCAACTTCAGCCGCATCGTCGTTTCCTCTTGTTTTTCCACCGTTATCGTTGCCAGCGCATACACCCGATAGCAGGCAATGGCCACTGCGCGGGATGCATGACGTATCCAATGAGATGTTGAATTCCGCCAAGCCCCGACTAAGGTCGATTCCAACCCCTCAATTCCGATGGAAACGCCGATGTCCGATCTCGAACAATTCCGCAAAGAGACCCGCGCCTGGCTGGAGGCGAATTGCCCGCCGGAGATGCGCAAGCCCGCCACCTCAGACGCCGACGTGTTCTGGGGCGGCCGCAACACCAAATTCGCGTCCGAGGCGCAGCGCGTCTGGTTCGAGCGGATGCGCGACAAGGGCTGGACCGTGCCGGACTGGCCGAAGGAATATGGCGGCGGTGGCCTCGACGGCGCCGAGCACAAGGTGCTGCGCGAGGAGATGGCACGGATCGGCGCGCGTTCGCCGCTGTCGAGCTTCGGCATCTGGATGCTGGGGCCGGCGCTGCTCAAGTTCGGCAATGAGGCGCAGAAGAAGGAGCATCTGCCGAAGATCGCGGCCGGCCTCATCCGCTGGTGCCAGGGCTATTCCGAGCCGAATGCGGGCTCCGACCTCGCCTCGCTGCAAACCCGCGCGGAGAGCGACGGCGACGATTTCATCATCAACGGCCAGAAGATCTGGACGTCCTATGCCAACTACGCCGACTGGATCTTCTGCCTGGTGCGGACCGATCCCGCGGCGAAGAAACATGACGGCATCAGCTTCATCCTGTTCGACATGGCTTCCAAGGGCGTGTCGACCAAGCCGATCCTCCTGATATCAGGCTATTCGCCGTTCTGTGAAACCTTCTTCGACAATGTGCGGGTGCCGAAGTCGCATGTCGTCGGCACCGTCAACCGCGGCTGGGATGTCGCGAAATATCTGCTGCAGCACGAGCGCGCGATGATTTCCGATACCGGCCAGCGCGGCATCGGCCGTCCGCTCGGCCAGCTCGCCGCCGACTCCGTCGGCAGCGACGAGTCCGGGCGGCTCGACGACGCCATGCTGCGCGGCAAGATCGCGAGCTTCGAGGTCGACGAGGCGGCGTTTGCCGCGGTGGCCGAGCGTGCGGTCGATCTGGCGAAAGCCGGACAGTCGCATCCGGCGTTCTCCTCGGCGATGAAGTATTACGGCACCGAGCTCAACAAGCGCCGCCACGAGATCCTGATGGCGGCCGGCGGCATCGACGCGCTGGAGTGGGAGAGCGAGCGCTCCCGCGGCGGCGCCCGCCCGCGCGCCTGGCTGCGCACCAAGGCCAACTCGATCGAGGGCGGTACGTCGGAGGTGATGCTCGGCATCGTCGCCAAGCGCATCCTCGATCTGCCGGGGGCGTAGCAACTCTCACCGTCGTTCCGGGGCGGCGCGAAGCGGCGAACCCGGAACCTCGAGATTCCGGGTTCGCGTCTTCGACGCGCCCCGGAATGACGAGCTCAAAATCACACGAAGCATGTAATCCGGAACCACCCACCCATGGCACTCGTCCTCACCGAAGAACAATCCATGCTGCGCGACTCTGCGCGCGGCCTCATCAGCGACAAGGCGCCGGTGTCGCATCTGCGCCAGCTGCGCGACAGCAAGGACGCCACCGGCTTCTCGCGCGAGCTCTGGAAGGAGTTCGCCGGGATGGGATTTTCGGGCCTGCTGGTGCCGGAAGAGTTCGGCGGCAGCGGGCTCGCCTGCGTCGAGGCCGGAATTGTCATGGAAGAGATCGGCCGCACCCTGATGCCGTCGCCGTTCCTTTCCACCGGCGTGCTCGCGGCCTCGGCGCTGACGCGCGGCGGCAGCGCGGCGCAGAAATCGGAATATCTGCCGAAAATCTCCGCCGGCTCCCTGCTGGCAGCGCTCGCGGTCGACGAGGGCGCGAAACATCGCCCGCTGCAGACCGCGATGCAGGCAACCCGCGCCGGCAACGGCTTCAGGCTGAAGGGTGCCAAGGCGCTGGTGGTCGACGGCCACACCGCCGATCTCCTGGTCGTTGCGGCGCGCAGTGGCGGTGCGCCCGGCGAAGCCAAGGGCATCACGCTGTTCCTGGTCAATCCCAAGGCCAAGGGCGTTGCGACCGAGCGCACCATCATGGTGGACGCGCACAACGCGGCGCGCATCGCGTTCGACAACGTCGAGGTCGATGCGGACAGCGTGCTCGGCGAGGTCGATGCCGGCGGCGCGCTGCTGGACAACCTGCTCAATATCGGCCGCGGCGCGGTCGCCTCCGAAATGGTGGGGCTGAGCGAGGAGGTATTCGGCCGCACGGTGACGTACCTGAAGGAGCGCAAGCAGTTCGGCAAGCTGATCGGCGAATTCCAGGCGCTGCAGCACCGCGCCGCCGAGCTCTATGTCGACATCGAGATTTCCCGCGCCGCCACCTTGAAGGCGCTGCAGGCGCTCGATGCCGACATCGACAAGGCGG
>NZ_JBQTHN010000011.1:0-40397 GCF_052389815.1 Bradyrhizobium sp.
GAACTCGATCGCAACCATGCGCGTGCGTCTGATCCGAGAGCTCATCAAAACCTTGCCGCGATGTCCTTGCTGCGGCGCCATCGCAGCATCAAATGGACGCCGACGCCCATGACGCAGTAAGATTAGCGCCAGCGTAATCCGCCATGGTCCGCGGTGACGCTGCGGATTACGCTTCGCTCGCCAGACCAGCTATTGAAAAGCGACCTCGGCGAAGCTTCGCAGCTTGCGTGAATGCAGGCGCTCCGATTCCTGGAGCTTGAGCCTCTCCAGCGCCTTCAGCCCGATCTCGAGATGTTGGCCGACACGCCGGCGGTAGAACTCGCTCGCCATGCCCGCGAGCTTGATTTCGCCGTGGAGCGGCTTGTCGGAGACGCAAAGCAGGGTGCCGTAGGGAACGCGAAACCGGTAGCCGTTGGCGGCGATGGTCGCCGACTCCATGTCGAGCGCGACCGCGCGCGATTGCGAGAGCCGACGGATGATCGATGGACCGCTGATTTCCCAATTGCGGTTGTCGACGCTTGCAACGGTTCCGGTACGCATCAATCGCTTCAGCTCGAAGCCCGAAAGCCCCGTGACCTCGCCGACCGCCTGTTCGAGCGCGACCTGCATCTCGGCAAGCGCGGGTATCGGCACAAACAGCGGCAGTTCGCGGTCGAGCACGTGGTCCTCGCGGACATAGCCATGCGCGAGCACGTAGTCGCCCAACCGCTGCGTGTTCCTGAGGCCGGCGCAATGCCCCAGCATCAGCCAGGCATGCGGCCGCAGCACCGCGACGTGATCGGTGACATTGCGCGCGTTGGACGGGCCGGTGCCGATGTTGATCAGGGTGATGCCGCGGTCGCGCGGCTCGACGAGATGGAAAGCCGGCATCTGCGGCATACGCTCGGGCGCCGTCCCGACCGTGCCGCCGCCAAGACGACCGTTGCGGGTCATCACGTTGCCCGGCCCGACGAAGGCTTCGGGCCCGGCCTGGCCGGTCGCGAGGCGCTGCCGGCACAGCTGTGCGAAGGCATCGACGTAGAACTGATAGTTCGTGAAGATCACGAAATTCTGGAAGTGCTCCGGGTCGGTGCCGGTGTAGTGATAGAGCCGGCGCAGCGAGTAATCCACGCGCGCCGCCCGGAACAAGGCAAGCGGCTCCGGCGCTCCGGGCAGCAGCTCGAATGTGCCGTCGGCGATCGCGTCGTCCATCGCGGCAAGATCGGGTGTGTCGAACACGTCGCGCAGCAATCGCGTGACGACCGCGTCGTCGTTGACCCGAAGCGAGACTTCTATGTTGATGTCGCGCCGAAAGGCGAAGTGAATCGGGATCGGTTCGCTCGATTCGCCGATTTCGACCGGCACGCCGTGGTTTTCGACCAGCAGCCGGATTTGCTCGGTGAGATAGTTCCGGAACAGGTCGGGACGCGTCACGCTGGTCTCGTGCACGCCCGGCCCCGCGACGAAGCCGTAGGCGAGGCGCGAATCGAGGCGCGCATAGGTCGAGGTCGTGATCCGCACAAAGGGATAGAAAGCGCGCACCCGCGCCGTGAGCGCTCCGCCATGGGCATAGGCCTCGAACCGATCGCGGAGGAATTTCGTGTTGCGCTCGTAGATCTGCTCCAGGCGATCGACCGCGGCGCTTGCGTCTGTGAACGCTTCCGTGGCGATGGCCGGGGGAGTTTCAAGCAGCATGGCTGGACACTTTTCGTGTAACCCACGCAGATTCGCGGGCCGGACCAGTGTAGCGCAATCCGCCAATCCTTTCGCGGCCACACGGCGGATTGGCGCCAGCGCAATCCGCCTTTCCTTCCGCGGCGGCCTCAACCACGTCATGGCCGGGCATAGCCGTCCGAAGGACGGCGTCGCTTCCGCTCGCCTATGGCCGGCCATCCACGTCTTTTGACGCCGAAGAGAAGAAAGACGTGGATGCCCGGGTCAAGCCCGGGCATGACGAACCGCGACACGCGGTTCGTCACTTCTTCTCGTTGAAATTCACGTTCAGGCTGTAGCTGAAGGTATCGTCCGTCAGCTCGGCCGGCGGGCGAGGCACGGGATCGCTGCGGCGGATCATGTCGATCGCGGCCTCGTCGAACGCGGTATCGCCCGACGATTGCAGGACGCCGACCTGCACCACGTTGCCGAGGCGGTTGAGCGTCAGGTGGACCTTGACCGTGGCGGTCTTGTTCTTCTTCACCTTGGGATAGCGCTTGTGCAGCTCGAAATAAGCGCTGATCTGCTTGCCCCAGTCGGCCGCGAGCTTGCCCTTGTCCTTGCCGATGCCGAGGTTCGGGGCCCGCGCCTTCTCCGCTTCCGGCGCCTTCTCGTCGAGCGTCTGGCGCGAGGTCGCTTCCTGCGCCACCGACTCGGTCGAGGCCGCGGTGGCGACCGCGGCTTCCTTCGGCTCGTCTTCCTTCGGCTTGTTGGATTCGTTCTGCGTGACGATCCGGTCGGGGTCTTCGGCTTCCTGCGGCGTGTCCTTCGGCAGATCGGTCTGCTTCACCTCCGCCTTCTGCTCGTTGAGCTGCGGCGCGGCGGCGGAAGGATCGCTGTCGGGTCCGGGCGGCAGGTCGTTCTGCTCGACATGGGGCGAAGCGAGAAGCCCGATCTCGATCGCGTTGGCGCCGAGAGAGTCGTCGAGCCCGTCGGTGCGCAGGTGCGCGACCGCCAGCGCCGCGCCGCAAAGATGCAGCGCGAGCGCGCCGGCCGCGGCGCACACCCATAGCCGCTTCGACGGCTTCGGCTCGTTGTCGAGATCGGACATAGCGGTCGGCCCCTCAGGGCTTGGGTGGTTCGGACGCCTGCGCCGGCGCGGCCGATGGAACCTCGAGCGCGACCAGCTTGAGCTTGGTATAGCCGCCGGCGCGCAGGATTTCGAGCACGTCCATCAGATCGCCATAAGGAACCGCCTTGTCGGCGCGCAGGAAGACGAAGCGGTCCTTGCTGTTGTCCGGGGCGGCATCGAGGGTAGCGACCAGCTCGGCGCGCTTCACCGCCGTTTCGCCGACGGCGACCGTGAGATCCGGCTTGATGCTGACATAGGTCGGCTTGTCCGGCTTCTTCTGCGCCACCGCCGAGGAGGTCGGCAGGTCGATCGGAAGGTCGACGGTGGCGAGCGGAGCAGCCACCATGAAGATGATCAGCAACACCAGCATCACGTCGATGAACGGCGTGACGTTGATCTCGTGGGTCTCGGCGAAATCGCCCTCGTCGTCGAACTCGCTGCCTGCGATCGAGACTGCCATCGCCCTACTCCGCCGCCGCGCGCGGCATCGCGCCGCCGCTGACATGGGTGCGGTCGAGATCGCGCGACAACAGCCGCGCCGCCGCGCCCGAGGCGCGGTTGACGAGCTCGAGATAGCCTTTCGTCACCCGCGCGAAGTGGTTGTAAATGATGACCGCCGGGATCGCAGCGACCAGACCGATCGCGGTGGCGAGCAGCGCTTCGGCAATGCCGGGGGCGACGATGGCGAGATTGGTGGTCTGCGCCTTCGAGATGCCGATGAAGGAATTCATGATGCCCCACACCGTGCCGAACAGGCCGACGAAGGGCGACGTCGCGCCGATGGTGGCGAGCAGGCCCATGCCGAGGCGGACGCGGCGGGCTTCCGCGCGCACGATCTCGGCACAACTCGATGCCGCCCGCTCCTTGATGCCGGCGTCGCTGGAAATGCCGGCCGACAGCCGCGCCTCGCGCATGCAGGCAGCCAGCAGCGACGGCAGCGCGCCCTCCTTTGAGCCGAGCGCGAACTGTGCCTCGGCGAGCGAGCGCGCGTCGGAAATCTTCTTCAACGCAGAGCGCACTTTCCGCTGCACGATCGACAGCTCGATCAGTTTCGCGATGAAGATGGTCCAGGTGATGAGCGAGGCGAAGGCCAGGCCGATCATCACGCCTTTCACGACGACGTCGGCCGACATGAACATCGACCACGGCGACAATTCCTTGGGGACGTTGATCGTCAGCCTGGTCGATGCGCCCTCGGCGGGCGCAGCGGAGGGGCCTGCCGGCGCCGAAGGCAAGGACTGGGGTGCGGCCGGCGCGGCTTCAGATGCCGGTGCGCCGGAGGGCTGCTGGGCGACCGCAGGCGCGGTGAGCGCCAAAATCGCCGCGATCGCCAATGTGAGAACCGATTTATGCATCGCCACGCTCATCCTTCAGTTCGCCGGCCACATCCGCGCGGTGGGCGGTAATATCCTGCCCCCTTAACCCGAAACCTTGGCACCGACCGCAGCGAAGCGCGCTATCGACCCCATAGCATCGCGAACCGGGGATGCCGTAACACGCCCGAGGCGAGGAAAAAAGGCGAAACCCGGCCAACACGTGTCATCGGGACTTCCCGGTCAACCCGGAACCCGGCGTCCGTTCGGCCTCAGAACTTCGCGATCGCGGTCAGACGGACGGTCCGGGGCTGACCGGGCGAAATGTTGTTGTTTGCGTGGGCGGTCGCCCAATAGGCCTCGTTGAAGATGTTCTCCACGTTCAACTGGACGCGCCACATCTCGTCGATCTTGGCATAGACGGCGGCATCGACGCGGACGAAGCCAGGCAGGCGCACGGTATCGTCGGATGACGCAAAGGAGTCTGAGAAATAAATGACGCCAAGCGCCGCCGCCCAGGTCGGGTTGAACTGGTATTTGTTCCACAGCGAAAGCTGGTTGTATGGCACGAGCTGGACGCGATTGCCGGCGACGATCGGCGGGTTCACGGCGGGCCCGGTCAAGTCTTTCGCGATCCGCGCATCGGTGTAGGCATAACCCAGCACAGCCTGCCAATCCGGCGTAACATAGCCCGTCAGCGCGGTCTCAAAGCCGCGAACAATTTGCGAGCCGCCGGGGATAGATCCTGCCGCCCCGAGATTAATCGGCACGTTGGCGCGAAGGAGCTGATAGGCGGCGGCCGTAAACAACAGTTTCGGATTGATGTTCCACTTCGCGCCGATCTCCGCGTTCTCGAACCGCTGCGGGTCGAGAATGAGGGTGCTGGTGTTCAGCGCGTTGAACTGATCGCCGGAGGCCGGCAGATACGAGACGCTCCAGGCCGTATAAAGCGACAGGCTATCGATCGGCTTCACGATCACCGCGGCGCGGGGCGAGACGAAGTCATCGACCCTGCTGCGCCTGGTGTTGGTGTTCAGATCGAGCGTAGTCAGATCGAAGTTGTCATAGCGGGCGCCGACCAGAAATTGCAGCCAGCGGGTCACTTCGATCTGGTCCTGCAGATAGGCCGACTCGGTGTTGAGCCGGTGCGTGCTGTTGATATCGCTGGCGAGGTGGTTGTAGGTGACCGGGCCAAAGTAGGTCGGGTTGAACGGATTGACGATCACGGAGGCAGCGTTGCCCGGGAAGCGTCCGCTGTCGCGCAGCGTAAGGCCGGTCTGGCGGCCAAATTCCGTGCCAAAGGCGAGCGTGTGCAGGACGGGGCCAGTCGCGGTCTTGTAGACGAAGTCGGTCTGGTTGAAGGCGTTCTCGCGCGGCGTGATTTGCTGGTAGGCGGCGAGCGCAACCTGGGTCTGGGCCGTGTTCACCGCGCCGTTCGGATAGACGTTGTTGTAGCCGCGGTTGTAGTCGGAATACATCGAGCCGTTCCTGACGGTCAGGCCGTTGCCGAAATCATGCTCGATGATCGCCATGCCGGTCTGCACCTCGACCTTGGCGTTGTTGATCGGGCTGCCGAAAAAGGTCGAGAGGTTGCCGTTCGGGGCAAAGGGCGCGGTCGGGTTGAAGCGCGTCGCACCGCCCGGAAGCCCCTGCGAAGGATTGCCGCGATCGGCGAGGCGGAAGTCGTGGAAAAACTCGTAGCTCAGCTTGATCGTGGTGTCGTCGCCCGGCTTCAGCGTCACCGTCGGGTTGATGCCGTAGCGCTCGAGATGGCCGTAGTCGCGGAAAGTGTCGCTATTCTCGTACATGGCGTTGAAGCGCACGGCGACGTTCTCGTTCACCGCCTGCCCTGCATCCAGCGTCACGCGCTTGTTGTTCCAGGAGCCAACCTGCCCGGTCGCCTCGTAGATCCGCGTGCCGTCGGCTTCCTTGAGCGTGCGGTTGACGAGACCGCCGCCGGCGCCGCGTCCGAAGATCAGCGCGCTCGGCCCCTTCAGGAATTCGATACTCTGCGCGTTGTAGAGGTCGCGGAAATACTGGACATCGTCGCGGAATCCGTTGACGAAGAAATTGGCGGTGGAATCGACACCGCGGAACACAAGCTGGTCGCGGCTACCCTCGCCCTGGTGCATGATGACACCGGGAACGTAGCGGGTGACCTCGGTGATGCTCTGGAAGCTCTGGTCGCGGATGAAGTCCTTGGTCACGACGCTGACGGACTGCGGGATGTTGACCAGCGGCGTGTTGGTCTTGGTCGCCGTCGAGGTGCTGTTGGCGTAGACGCCGGACGTTCCAGTGCGCACATCCTGCGATTGGCCGAACGCCTTCGGCTCCACGCCGGCGTCGGTTCGCCGCGCCGTTTGCGCGCGCCGCCGCTGCGCCGAGCGGTCCGCGCGCTGCGAATTCGATGTGCTGGCGGCACGCCGCTTCTGCTCTGCAGGGGGAGAAACCTGGACGGGAGGAAGTTGCGAGGCTCCGGAAGATTGCGCGTGAGTCCGGCCGGGGGCCACCAGCAGTCCAAGCGCAGCACAGCTCGCCGAAAACAGCGCCGCCTTCGCAATTCGGCCGAGCCGATGCCGGTGTGAAACTGCCTCTGTCATTGCACGCCCCAAAAAATGTCGCGCGACCACCGCCGCGCAACGAATACGTTGCGCGGATTGTCGCCTGCCCTTGTTGTCATCTCTCGAACATGCGCCTGCGCGCGTCGTGAGAAGCGCGAATGAACTGTTCGTAGGTTTTCGTATCGAGCAGGCAAGGCGCGGTCAACGCGAATGCGGCGCAGTTACATTTTAATCGATCCAAAATCGATCCATCCAAATCAGAACGATTCCAAAATTGGCCGTAGACTGTTCTCTTTCTTAGAAGTTTGTTTGGAGGCGTTCTAAATCGAGCATTGACCATCACGTGAATCTTCGGATGCGTTGCCAAGTCATAACATGCGTGCGACTCGGCATTTATCCCGCTCCTACTGATGGGCCGCATCATCGGGTCCGCGAATTCGCGGTCGTGCTGGCGATGACGATCTTCGTCTCGATGCTCGTTTCGCCCACGCTGACTTGACTTTGCCGACGCCGCGACACATCCAGGAATCATTCAATTCGGAGCCGCTCGCTTGAAGAGATTTCTCCTTGCCGTCGCCATTGCGACCGCCTTGACGGGCGCAGCCCGGGCGCAACAACCCAAGCCCAAGGCGCCGCCCGTGGCGCAGAAGTCGCCCGCCACGCCGCAGGCCGAGCCTGTCCGGCAAGCAACTCAAGGTGTCGTTCCAGACGCTGGCCAAGGAGACCGTCAACATCCCGATGCCGCCCGGCGACTTCGCGACGGTGTTTGAGAAGATCAAGTAGACGGCTCCGATCTGCCGCACCGTCATTGCGAGGAGCACAGCGACGAAGCAATCCATGCCGCCGCGTGGGGACAGATGGATTGCTTCGCTTCGCTCGCAATGACGGTCGAAGGCATCACTGCCGCGCCATCTCGGCCTTGCCCACGCCCTCGCCGTCCAGCTTCTGGTCGTCATGCATGACGACGGTCACCCGCAGCAGCTTACCCGTGAACTCGAACGGCGCGGCGTAGTGCGACACCGGACTGCCGCGGTCGCGGCCGATGTCGAGGCCGGACCACGAGCTCGCCCGCGCCAATACCGAACGCGCCACCCCTCTCCTGCTTGCCGCGATGGGCAAGGGCCGCCGCGCCGCCAAGGGCCGAACGATTGCGTTCGGCTTCAAGGTCGTGCTGGGCACGCTGGTGAATGCTGTTCTCAACGATCCCGGTCCGCTGTCGCTGCATGATGCGGAGCTGGAGGTGCGGCTGGCCAATCTACTGCGGCAATTGCTCGAAGCGGAGATAGGGTGAGCCTGACACCGGCAAAACCGGTCCAAATGGCGCCGGATTGGGCATCACAAGATCGCACAAAAAGATTTCATCCCCCTGTCGGATTCCCGTTCCACCGTTCGTCCTCCTGATGAGACCCCGCCACCCCCAACCATCAGGATATCCCATGCCTTCCATCACGCCGTTCCTCTGGTTCGACAACAACCTGCAAGAGGCTGTCGCCTTCTACAAATCGGTGTTTCCGAATGCCAAGGTCGAAACCGTCAACGGCTCCATGGCGACCTTCGAGCTCGAGGGGCAGAGGTTCAACGCCTTCAATGCCGGTCCAAGACACAAGTTCAACGAGGCGGTCTCCTTCTTCATCAGCGTCGATACCCAGGAAGAGGTGGATTACTTCTGGAGCAGGCTGACTGCCGACGGCGGCGAGGAATCAAGGTGTGGTTGGCTCAAGGACAAATTCGGCCTGTCCTGGCAAGTCGTGCCCACCGCTCTCGGCCGCTACCTGAGCGATCCCGATCGCCAAAAGGCCGATCGTGCCTTGCAGGCCATGATGAAGATGCAGAAGATCGTCATCGCCGACCTCGACAAGGCATTTGCGGGCTGATCCCGACACTTGCGGCCTTCGCCGCCGCTCTGCCCATCCTGCGCTCTGCATCTAGATCTCCGCATACACCTCCAGCAGGTTGCCGTCGGGGTCCCGGAAGAACAGCGTGCGATGGCCGAACGCCTGATCGGTCGGCGGCGAGACCAGCGTGACGCCGTGGCGCAACAGCTCGTCGGCGCATCGATCGACCTCGGGCGGGGCGACCCTGAAGGCGAGCTGGAGCGACGCGCTGCCGGCGGGCGTCGGCGCATCCGAAGCCGTGCGGCTCGGCCTTGCCAGCGCCAGCGTGTTGCCGCCGATCCGGTATTCGATCCAGCCGGGCGAAAGCTCGCGCGAGAGCGGCAAGCAAAGAACGTCCTCATAGAAGCGGCGCATCGCGGTCATGTCGCGGACGAAGATGACGGTGTAGTCGATGGCGCGAATGGCCTGGAACGGCGAAGGCGGATTGGGCTTGTTCACGAGCGTCTCCATCAAGTCTGGTGAGGCAATCCCTCTGGAAAATTGCCCTTGCTTCCGTACTTGCCAAGCACAGTATCGAGCGAGTAGAACGACCCACCGGCGGGCAGCGATTTGATCCTGTTCCCGCCGCATGTGATTTACCCGGATAGCCAAATAAGCTATTGATTACACTGGGTAATCCGTTGGGGAATGGTGTAACGGTAGCACAACAGACTCTGACTCTGTTTGTCTTGGTTCGAATCCAGGTTCCCCAGCCAGCAATCGAGCGCACACTGAACTTCGATCATGTTTGCGTTCGAGCCGGCGTGGCAACTTTCCCCCTCGTCGGCGCAATGTCGCCTCATGCCAGCCGCCTGTCGCATCCCTGATGATCGAGTTAGCTGAGTTTGCGGCAGCCGCCCTGCAATTGGCGGCTGCTTCAACACAGCGCCGGTCTGCCCGGCGCTTGGCCACGGGGCGCACGCGCCACCATGTCGCGTCGCCTCGTCGCACCGCGAGCCTCTTTGCATTTGGCAGACACATCCAAAAGTCGTAGCGTAGTACTATACAATCGTGTTGCCGCATTGCCAGAGAGGTATCGATTATGGCCGATGACCCTTCGTCGACGGTCGCACTCGTTGCGCAGGAACGCATTTTCAGGAACCGCGAAACAATCAAGCAGACAATGGCCAATGTGGCCGCGGGCAACCCGCTCGCGTCGGAAAAGAGTCCGGAGCGCCTGGTCGCGCGGCTGATGGCCAAGAACCTCATGACACGCGAGGAAGCGGCGGCAACGGCCGTCGGCATTCGCGCATTTTCCGGCATGTCGGCTGCGGAACGAACGACGATGATGGCCGGCGGCGGCGAGGCCGCAGGAGCGGAAGCCGTGTGGGGCCAGACCATCGACTTCACCGGCGTATCCTTCTTCGAGCGCGGCCGGACCGCCTCGGACGCCGTCGCTCGCGTGGCGTGGAATACCGGCAGGGCGCGGGGCTCCGGCTTCATGGTTTCGGACCAGCTGTTCCTCACCAACAACCACGTCATTCCGACGGCCGAGATGGCGCGCGACCTCCATGTCGAATTCGACTACGAACTCGACATCCACGAGAACCCGCTTCGCACGTCCGCATTCTCGTTCGCTCCCGAGAGATTTTTCCTGACGGACGGCGTGGCAGGACTGGACTTCACGCTGATCGCGATCGGTGAACGCAACGGCGAGTCGCGCGAACTCGCAAGTTTCGGCTATTGCGCCCTGTCCGACGCCAGCGACAAGCATGCGATCGGCGAAGTCGTCAACGTGGTTCAGCACCCCAATGGCCGCTACAAGGAAGTCGTTCTGCGTGAAAACCGCCTGGTGGCGCGCGCGCCGCAAGCCCTGCACTACGTTGCCGACACGTTGCCGGGCTCTTCAGGCTCGCCCGTGTTCAACAACCAATGGCAGGCCGTTGCGCTCCATCATTGGGGCGGACCCTACCGCAATCTGGTCGACGATGCCGGCTACCAGGTGCCTCGCGAGGTCAATGAGGGCATCCGCATCAGCAGCATCGTCCAGGCGATCAAGGCTGCACGGAGAAATATGGCGTCGGTGCAGGCCGCCCTGATCGAGAGCGCGCTGGGCCAGTGGGAAGTCAGCCAGGGCCGCACCGAATCGATACCTGCCGCCCGGGAAGCCGCAGCGTCATCCACCGGCCCGCGCACGAACGACGATGGCTCGATCAGCTGGATCTTTCCGATCGAGATCACCGTTCGGGCACCTCTGCTTTCGGGCGCCCCGCCGGCGGCTGCTCCGGATGGTCCTGGAACGAAAGCCCTGCTGACGCCCACGGCGGCCGAGAAGCTCACGCCGAGCAACGACTACAGCGACCGGGCCGGTTATGAACCCGGCTTTATCCCGGACCACGTGGTCCCGCTACCCAAGCTCTCGTCCGCCCAGCGCGCCGACGCCGCGCGGAACAAGGACGCCCATGCGGGAGACAATCCCCACGAATTCCAGTATCACCACTTCAGCGCATTGGTGAACGCCAAGCGCAAGCTCGCGTTCGTGGCCGCCTGCAATATCGACGGCAGAACCTCGAAGTTCGTCGATCGCGATAGCGGGCAAGTGTCCGCCCTCGATCCTTCCAACCCGAAGCACGGGCTGTCGGAGAGTCTCGAGGGCGCCGAAGCAGCCGAGGAATGGTTCGATGACGACCGGCTGCGGCCTGTCGATGCCGTCGCAGGCTCGGATACCTACGAGAAACAGAATGTGCCGGGATTCCCGACCTCTACCGGGATGAAGCGCACCCTGAGGATGTTCCAACGCGGGCATCTGGTGCGAAGGCTCGATCCGGCGTGGGGCACGCCGACGCAGGCCAGGCTTGCCGAGGCCGACACCTTTCATTTCACCAACTGCGCCCCGCAGGTCGGATTCTTCAATATGGGCAGAGGCAGGCCCAACCAGCCCGGGACCGGCGGTGGGAAGCTCTGGCGCGCCGTGGAGAACCTCGTCTTGCGCAACGCCCGAACGATGCGTACCCGCGTCTGTGCATTTACCGGACCGATCTTCGCGGATGACGACCGGGAATTCCGCTCGATCCAGGTTCCGGGCCGCTTCTTCAAGATAGCCGTTTGGGCCGATGACGAAGGCTTGCGATCGCTGGCGATGATTGCCGACCAGCGGCCGGTGTTCGGTCCATGGCCGGAAGCATTGTTCGGTGCCGAGTCCATCGATCTGACCGGTGTGCCGGAAGCTTTTGGCGACGCAGATGAGCTCGAGCGTGTCGACGATTTCCTGACCACAATCAGCGAAGTCGAGCGACTGACCGACCTCGATTTCGGCGCCGCGGTCCGGCAGGCGGACGTGCGCGCCGGTGAGGCGGATGTGCGTCCGGAGCGCCTGGAGGACGTCCCGCTAAGGCCGTTGTCCGCCTCCCGGAGGTCGGGCACACGCAGGCGCAAGTGACCGACGCGGGGATCACCCCCGCGCCGGTCAGTCCGCCACCCGGCCCTGTGCCTTCCGTATCGCCTCCCACACCCGTACCGGCGTCGCCGGCATATCGATGTGCGTCACCCCGAGCGGCGCCAGCGCATTCATCACGGCGTTCATCACCGTGGCGGGCGAAGCAATCGCCCCGGCCTGGCCGCTGCCCTTGACGCCGAGGCGGTTGGCGCGGCTGGGGAAGTCCGGCGTCAGCGCGCCCTCGAATGTGGGAACGTCATCGGCGCGCGGCAGGGCGTAGTCCATCAGCGAGCCGGACAGGATCTGGCCGCTCTCGGCGTCGTACTTCGCCTGCTCGAGCAGGGCCTGGCCGATGCCCTGCACGACGCCGCCATGGACCTGGCCGAGCGTCAGGCGCGGGTCGAGCAGGCGGCCGAAGTCGTCGAAGATGACGTAGCGGTCGAGCCTCACCGCGCCCGTGTCAGGATCGATCTCGACTTCGGCAAGGTGGCAGCCGTTGGGAAAGGTGTAGAGGTCGCAGACATGCGTCGCCTTGTGCGTAAGGCCCGGCGCGATGTCGTCGCTCGGCGCCTCCCAGGAAGCGCGGGCCACGTCCTCCAGGCTGATCTCCTGCCCGGTCGCGGCGACACGCAGCATGCCCCCTTCGTAAGCGACGGCATCGACGCTGGTCTGCAGCAGCCCGGCGGCCAGCCGCCGCGCATTGTCGATCAGGCCTTCGGCCGCCATCAGCACCGCCGTGCCGCCCTGGTGCATCGAGCGCGCGCCGCCATGGCCGCCGCCGCTGTCTAGATCGTCGGTGTCGCCCTGGTGGAACTGGAATATCCCGATCGGCAAGCCGAGCGCGTCGGCGGCGATCTGCGCAAAGGTCGTCTCGTGGCCCTGGCCGTTGGAATGCGTGCCGACCTTGATGTCGATGTGGCCCGCTTCGTTGACCTGCAACTCAGCCACCTCGTTGGGCTGGCCGCGCGCGGTTTCGATAAAGCAGGCAAAGCCCTGGCCTCGCAGCTTGCCGCGCTTGCGCGAATCCCGCTGACGCGCCTTGAAGCCTTCGGCGGCCTTGACCGCGAGATCGATCGCGTGGCCGAAACTGCCCTGCTCGATCGTAAGCTCCATCGCGGAGCGATGGGGAAAGCGGCGCATGATGTTCTTGCGCCGCAGCTTCAGCGCATCCATGCCCAATTGATTGGCGGCGATATCGATGCAGCGCTCGATCAGATAGTTCGCCTCGGGCTTGCCGGCGCCGCGATAGGCATCGATCGGCGTCGTGTTGGTGAAGACGCCCTGCGTGACGAATGCAATCAGCGGGATGTCGTAGACGCCGCCCATCGCGCTGCCCATGGCCCTGGTCGGAACCCCCGGCTGCAGGGTCGAGACGTAAGCACCCATGTCGGCAAGAACTCTGGCTTCGAGCGCCTGGAACTTGCCGTCCTTGTCCAGCGCCAGGCGCGCGCGCACGACGCTGTCGCGGCCGTGCACGGAGGCAACGAAGTCCTCGCTGCGCTCGCCGATCCACTGCACCGGGCGCTTCAGGCGGCGCGCCGCCCACAGCACCAGCACCCATTCCGGATAGAGCACATTCTTCATCCCGAAGCCGCCGCCAGCGTCGGGAATGCTGACGCGAAGCTTTTCGCCGGGGATGCAGAACACGGAAGCGGCAAGCAGATCGCGGATCGCTTGCGCACCGGCGGCCGAGGCCGTCAGGTGCAGGCGATCGGTGGACGCATCGTATTCGCCGAGCGCGCCTCGGGTTTCCAAGGGTGCGGCGACCACGCGGTTATTGACCAGCTCGCATTCCACGACATGGGCGGCATCGCGAATCGCCGCCTCGACCGGCGCCATTTCGCCGCGATGGTATTCGAGCGCGACGTTATTCTGCGCCTCCGGCCAGACCAGTGGGCTCCCCGGCCGGACCGCCTCGGTGAGCGAAATGACCGGCGTGAGCGATTCGTACTCAACGATGACCGCTTCGGCCGCATCGCGCGCAGCTTCCACGCTTTCCGCCACCACGAACGCGACGGGCTCGCCGACATAGCGCACGACCTCCCGCGCCAGCGCGTGACAGGGCGGAACGATCAAGGGCTTTGCCATGGGAAGGCTGGTCACCGCGCACGGCAAGGGGCCGATGTTGTCTGCCGCGAGATCTGCCCCGGTGAGCACGGCGGCGACGCCGGGCATCTTGCGTGCCGCATCGATGTCGACCGAGACGAGGCGCGCATGCGCGTGCGGCGAGCGGACGACGAGGCCATGCAGCGCGTTCGGAGCGGCGAGATCGGCGACGTAGCGCCCCTGCCCCCGCACGAAGCGCTCGTCCTCGAGGCGGTCGATACTGCGGCCCAGCAATTTCCCGGTCATGTCAGCTGTATGGAACGGGAGCGCCGCAAAGGCAACCGCTGCACAGAGCAGCCGCACTCACCTCAGCCGGACTTGCGCCGCGGCTTGGCCGGCCCCTGGCCAGGCGTTTCTTGCGGCCACACCTCGTCGTCCACCACGTACTGGATGTCCTGCGGCTTCACCGGCTTGCCGCGCTCGTCGACCAGCATGACCCGCAGCTTCTGGCCGTTGGCGCGCGAGCGCAGGCCGAAATGCGGCTCGCCCTCGGAGAGCCATCGGTCGCCCCACTCGGTCATGGCGACGAACGGCAGCCCGAGCTGGCTGCCCATCCTGGTCAGCGGATATTCGATGCGCGCGCGCTGCCCCTCCTCGCGATATTCGCGCTTCTCCATGA
The DNA here is from genome assembly GCF_052389815.1 of Bradyrhizobium sp. GTDB lineage: Bacteria > Pseudomonadota > Alphaproteobacteria > Rhizobiales > Xanthobacteraceae > Bradyrhizobium. The sequence goes on from NZ_JBQTHN010000011.1 coordinate 14,614, forward strand.
TGCCGGCATCGACCAGCGCGGCGAGACGGGCGCTCAGCACGCTGCGGGGCACGTCGAGCTCGGCCTGGAAATCGTCGAAGCGGCGCACGCCGTACATCGCCGAGCGCAGGATCAACAGCGTCCAGCGGTCGCCGATCAGCTCGAAGCTGCGCGCCAGGTTGCAGTCGCGGGGCTTTACCGGCGAGCGGCGGATCACGGGAGCATCGGTCATGGCGTCCATCTTCTGAGTTGCTTTTCTGGATTTAGCCTGTATAAGCCTGAGTTCATAATATGGACCCAAATGGAGTAAACGCAATGGCCGCGCGCAGCATGAACGTGGACGATCCGCTGGAGGATTTCGCCCGCCGCGACATCACGCTGAACGGGGCGGCCAAGCGCGTCTACGCCGCGGGCAACGGCCCCGCGGTGATCGTGATGACGGAGATGCCGGGCATCAGCCCGCATGTCGCCCGCTTTGCCCGGTGGGTGCGCGATGCCGGCTTCACCGTCTACATGCCCTCCCTGTTCGGCCGCGACGGCGCGGTGCCCGAGGCCGAGGAAGGCGCGAGCGTGTTCCAGCGCGCCTGCATGAGCGCCGAATTCCGGGCCATGGCGGCCAACGCATCGAGCCCGGTGACGCAATGGCTGCGCGCGCTGGCGCGGCTGGCACACGAGGAATGCGGCGGCCCCGGCGTGGGCGCCATCGGCATGTGCTTCACCGGCAATTTCGCGCTGACGATGATGCTGGAGCCGGCCATGCTGGCGCCGGTGCTGTCGCAACCCTCGCTGCCGCTGCGCGAGCCCGCGGGCCTCGAGATCGCGCCGGATGAGCTTGCCGCGGTACGCGAGCGGCTCCGCCGCGAGGACCTCACCGTGCTCGCCTATCGCTTCAAGGGCGACAAGATCTGCCGTGCCGAGCGCTTCGCTGCCTATGCGGCGGCGCTGGGCGACCGCTTCATCGGCCGCGAGCTGCCGGATGAGGCCGCGGGCGGCGACGTTTCGCCGTTCTTCGCCCGCCACGTCCCCTACCCGCATAGCGTCGTCACCCAGCATCTGATCGACGAGGCCGGCCAGCCGACGATCGCCGCCCGGGACGATGTGCTGGCTTTCTTCAGGATGCGGCTTGCGCCCTAGCGCCCGCGCCTACCGCACATTGGCCGGCGCATGCACCGGCCACAGGTCCGATCGCCAATGCGCGAGGATCGCCAGCGTCATGGCAAGTCCCGTCGCCGCGTAGAGCGTGCCCGTGGCGGCAAAGCCGATCTCCTCGATCAGGCTGCCGGCGGCGAGCAGCCCGAGCGGCAGGCCATAGATCACCATCATGCGTACGCCCATCACCCGGCCGCGAAGATGCTCGCCGGCGGCGCGCATCAGGATCACGGCGACCGAGATCATGGCAAGGCTCTGGCAGAAGCCCGTCAGCAACAGGCAGACGATCGCCGTCGGCACGGTCTGCATCTGCACGAACACCAGCAGCGCCGCGTACCACGCCACGGTCGAGGCGATCATCAGCCGCGCCACGCGGACGCCGCCGATCATGCTGAGCCCGAGCGAGCCCGCGAGCGAGCCGATCGCAAAGCTCGCCGAAAGATAGCCCAGTCCGGTCTGGTTGGTGCCGTAGATCGTCTTCGCAATGTAGGGCAACAGGCCGTTCGAGAGCGGATAGGCGGTCAGGTTGACGAGGAAGGCGACCCACATCGCCGCCTGCATCCGCGGCGTGGTCCATATGTAGGCCACGCCCTCCTTCAGGTCGCGCAGGGGCGAGGCGCGCAGCACGTCGCCGGCCGCATCCGTCACCGGATGCTGCTTCGGCGCCACCACGCACAGCGTGAGCAGCGTGGCCACGATATAGAGACAGACGATCACGGCGTAGGCCACGCCCATGCCGAGCGCCGCGAACAATCCGGCGCCGGTGAGCGCGCCCGCAATACGCGCAGTGTCCATCGTGGTACGAGAAACGCTGATGGCGCCGATCAAGAGATCGTGCGGCATGATGGTCGCCACCAGCGCGCCGCGCACGCCGAGGTCGGACGGCCTGACCAGACCCATCAGGATCGCAATGATGAAGACGTAGAGCGGGCTCAAGGTGCCGGTCAGCACCAGCGTCAGCAGCGCCGCCGCCAGCACCGCATAGGTCGCGCGCATCATGGCAAGCAGGTCGCGGTGGCCGATGCGGTCGCCGACCACGCCGAACATCGGTGCGATCAACGTGCCGACAAATCCGAACGAGGCGTACAGCGTCAGCAGCAGCACCGATCCGGTCTCGACCAGCACGTACCAGCCGAGGATGATCTGCTCCATCTCGAACGCCCACGACGTGAGCAGATCGGCCGGCCACTGAAAGCGGTAATTCCGGATACGGAACGGGGCGAGCGCGGAAGGGCGCGCAGTCTCGCTCAAAGCTCGATGCCGCGGATCATCGCGTTCCACCCTGCCCGTTTTCTTGTTGGCCGGGAACGGCCCGGCGGCGAGATCGCTTTGTGGAAAACTATGCCGCCGCTCCAAGCCGAGTCAATGACGCGAGCATGCGCTGCGCGCGCGGGCAAATGCAGCAGCGGAGTATCTTCAGGCTGCGTCGCGGAACAGCACTCGGTTCGGCAGCTCAGTCAGCGCGTCGTAATGCGCGAGCTGCGCGATCCTCTCCTCGGCACGCTTGCGCGCGGTGATGTCCTCGATGGTGGCAACCCATCCGCCCGACGGCAGGGGCTTGTCGACGATTTCGATGGCGCGGCCGCCCGGCGACTCCGATACAGGTGGAAGTGGCGTTAGGACTTGCGGTTAGCGGCGGGTTAAAGGTTTCGGGCAAGCTAACATCGCCGGTGCGCGAGGCCCGATCGTTCCACGCATCTTGTCGCACCAAGCTCGGCGAATAGTGAACGACTCGTTAACGCGCGGGCCAGCGCTCGAGAAGCGCCGGAAAGCCGGGCCTTTTGCGGCAAATCCCCGTGCGGAGATCAGTGAACGTTAATCGTAGCCGTCGACGATCGCGCGCGCCGACCGGTTTGGGAGGCCGGAATCCGCCTGCTTAACAATTTGTCCAGTCTGGCCCCCGATAATGCCGGCGTCATCGCTCTGGAACTAATCGGAAATATCGCTGTGACATCATTTGGACGTGTGATCTCCGTGCGCGGTTCGCTGGCCCGGGTGGGGCTGCTGGCGACCAGCCACATGCCCATGTCGGAAATGCGCGCCACGGTAGGCCGCTTCATCTCGATCCGCTGTGCCTCATCGACCATCGTCGCCATGATCACCGACGTGACGACGGAGGACGTGCCGACGTCGGACAAATACGTCGCCAGCGCCGGCGTCGACCTGCTCGGCGAAATCCTCGGCGGCGAGCGGCCGAAATTCCAGCGCGGCGTCACCAACTATCCGACCATCGGCGACACTGTCGACCTCATCACCGCCCAGGAGCTGCGCACCGTCTACGCGCCGAGCGGCGCCGACCAGATCAATGTCGGCACGCTGCAACAGGACCGTTCCGTCATCGCCTATGTCGACGTCGAGGAAATGCTGTCCAAGCACTTCGCGATCCTCGGCTCGACCGGCGTCGGCAAGTCCACCGGCGTGTCGCTGCTGCTCAACGAAATCCTGAAAGCGCGGCCGAACCTGCGCCTGTTTCTGCTCGACGTGCACAACGAATACGGCCGCTGTTTCGGCGACAAGGCGCTGGTGCTCAACCCGCGCAACCTGAAACTGCCGTTCTGGCTGTTCAATTTCGAGGAAATCGTCGACGTGCTGTTCGCGGGCCGTCCCGGCGTGCCCGAAGAGCTCGACATCCTCGCGGAAGTCATTCCGATGGCGAAGGGTATCTATACCCAGTACCAGAACGCCGATCGCATCGGTCTGAAGCGCATCGATCCCAAGCAGGTCGGCTTCACCGTCGATACGCCGGTGCCGTACCGGCTGCAGGATCTGGTCTCGCTGATCGACGAGCGCATGGGCAAGCTGGAGAACCGCTCCTCGCGCATCATCTATCACAAGCTGATCTCGCGCATCGACACGGTCAAGAATGATCCGCGCTACGCCTTCATGTTCGACAATGCCAACGTCGGCGGCGACACCATGGCCGAAGTGATCAGCCATCTGTTCCGCCTGCCGGCCAACGGCCGGCCGATGACGGTGATGCAGCTCGCCGGCTTCCCGGCGGAAGTCGTCGACAGCGTCGTGTCGGTGCTCTGCCGCATGGCATTCGACTTCGGCCTGTGGAGCGACGGCGTCTCGCCGCTGCTCTTCATCTGCGAGGAAGCGCATCGCTATGCCTCGGCCGACCGCAACATCGGCTTCGGCCCGACCCGCAAGGCGATCTCGCGCATCGCCAAGGAAGGCCGCAAATACGGTGTCTATCTCGGCCTCGTCACCCAGCGTCCGGCCGAGCTCGACGCGACCATCATCTCCCAGTGCAACACGCTGTTCTCGATGCGCCTTGCCAACGACCGCGACCAGGCGCTGCTGCGCTCGGCGGTCTCGGATGCGGCTGCGAACCTGCTGTCCTTCGTGCCGTCGCTCGGCACCCGCGAGGTGCTGGCCTTCGGCGAAGGCGTGGCGCTGCCGACGCGGCTGCGCTTCAAGGAAGTGCCGCCGCACCAACTGCCGCGCAGCGAGGCGACGATCCGCACTGTGCCGTCGGTCTCCGCCGGCCACGACATGCACTTCGTCAGTGCCGTGCTGGAGCGCTGGCGCGGCGCGACCTCGCAGCGCGAGGTCGCCAACGATCCGACCTTTGCCTCGGCGCCGCGCTCGTTCGAGCCGCGCGCCCCTGAACCGCGTTATGAACCGCGCCCGGCCGAACCGCGCGCGCCGGAGCCGCGCACGGTGGAAGCCCCGATGCTGCAACCCTCGCTCGGCCTCGATCCCGACCGCTTCTCGCTCCTGAAGAAGCCGCTGCGCTAGCCGCCCTGCGCCGAGGAGTTCCACCACGCCATGGCGGGCGCGGCCGGCCGATCGCGTCGATGTTGCGACAACATTCACTGTGAGCCGCGCGCCTCACGTGCTAGAAGCGATGCCGGGAGACGTGTTCGGACCGGCAGCAGTGAAAACCCAGCGGCCCATCAGCCCGGATGACGACCATCGCGTCGTCAAATTCCGGCCTCGTACCTCGGCCCAACCGCCGGGCCGGGCGGCGCATGAAGCCGCCGACCTCTCGCACTACGAGCGCAAGGGAGAGGAACCGGACGACTTCCGCCACCGCATGCTGGCCAACCTCGCCGCATTCGCCTTCACGGTCGCGCTGACCGCGATCGGCATCTGGCTTGCGCTCAGCATCGCCGAGCTGCGCAAGACCCAGGATTGCGTGCTGATGGGGCGCCGCGATTGCGCCCAAATTTCCTCGATCCCGCGCGGCTGATTTTCGCGCTGCCCCCGCGGCCCGATTTTGCAGCCGATTCCGCCTTGGCAGGACCGGCCAAGCTCCATTGAACTAAGGCGCACGCTCCGTTATACGGGCTCTCGACTCCGGATCAGGGAAAATGGGCATTCCGGGGCGACGGGTCCTCGACGTCTCCCACATCATCGGAATTATCCCAGTATATCAAAGGCTTAATGATGTCTTCAACATTCGATCAGATCGCCAACATTATCGCTGAGACCTGCGACATTCCGCGCGACACGATCAAGCCGGAGAGCCACGCCATCGACGATCTGGGAATCGACAGCCTGGACTTCCTCGACATTGCCTTTGCCATCGACAAGGCGTTCGGAATCAAGATGCCGCTGGAGAAGTGGACCCAGGAGGTCAACGACGGCAAAGCCACCACTGAACAATATTTCGTGCTGAAGAACCTCGCCGACCGCATCGACGAACTGGTCGCGGCCAAGAGCGCGGGCGGCGTTGCCACCTAATCGCCGGCCATGAATCTTGATTATTTCCAGCTGATCGATCGCATCGTCGACCTCAACCTCGACAAAAAGACGATCACGGTCGAGGCCCAGGTTCCCGAGAAGCATACCATCTTCGAAGGGCATTTCCCGGGCTTTCCGATCATGCCTGGCGTCCTGCTGACCGAGGCCATGGCGCAGAGCTCCGGCTGGCTGATCCTTGGCGTGCTGAAGTTCGAGCGCATGCCGTTTCTTGCCATTGTGAAGGAGGCGAAGATGCGGGGATTCGTCAGTCCCGGCCAAGTGCTGACGATCGAGGCCAGGCTCGAGCATGAGGGCTCCGGTTTCGCCGTCACCAAGGCAAAGGGCCGCATCGGCAAGGACATGAAATGCAGCGCTGAAATCACCTTCGGCCTTGCCCCTTTCCCCGATCCCACTTTTCGCACGCACATGGACGCGATGGCCCACAAGATCGGCTTTCCGCTGCAGGCAATCGCGCAATGACCGGGCCCAAGGAAGTATGGATCACCGGCATCGGCATCGTGTCGTCGCTGGGCGAAGGGCTGGATGCGCATTGGGAGGCGCTGAATGCCAGGCGCGTCAACGTAGACGAGGCGCGCTTTGCGCCCTACCCCGTGCACCCGCTCGCTCCGGTTTCGTTCGACGCGCAGATCCCCAAGAAGGGCGACCAGCGGCAGATGGAGGCGTGGCAGCGCATCGGCGTTTATGCCGCCGGCCTTGCGCTCGACTCCGCCGGCGTCAAGGGCAAGCCTGAAATCCTCTCCCGCATGGACATGATCGTCGCGGCCGGCGGCGGCGAGCGCGACATTGCGGTCGATCTCGCCATCCTCAACGCGGATGCCAAGGGCAATTCGGCGCCCGGCTTCCTCAACGAGAAGCTGATGAACGACCTGCGGCCGACGCTGTTTTTGGCGCAGCTCTCCAACCTGCTTGCCGGCAACATCGCCATCGTGCATGGCGTCTGCGGCACCTCGCGCACCTTCATGGGCGAGGAAGCAGCTTCGATGGACGCGGCGCGGATCGCGCTGGCGCGCATCGAGGGCGGACAGAGCGACATCGCCCTCGTCGGCGCCGCCCATAGTGGCGAGCGGCCGGACCTCCTTATCCTCTATGAATTTGGCGACTTCAATCTGACGGGCAAATACGCTCCCGTGTGGTCGCGCGACAAGGCGCATGGCGGCTTCGCGCTCGGCTCGGCCGGCGCGTTCCTGGTGCTGGAATCGCGCGAGCACGCCGAGGCGCGCGGCGCCAAGCCCTATGCCAGGCTGAGCCGCGTGGTGGCCGACCTCGCGCAGCGCAAGCAGCCGGGCGCGGTGACCAGATCGCTGGAAGCGATGTGGCCAAAGCTCGGTCTCACCGACGATACAGGCTATCTGATTTCCGGTGCGACCGGCGTCGAGCCGGTAACTTCGGAAGAGAAGGCCTTCCTGCAGAAGCATCCGGGTTACGCGGTGCGTGCCACGGGCAGCATCTTCGGCCACACGCTGGAGACCCAGTTTCCGCTGGGCCTCGCGCTCGCGGCGCTCTCGATCTCGCGCGGCGCGCTGTTCCCGCCGAACGACTCCAGCGGATTCGAGGTTGAAAAGGCCGGCTCGCCGAACCAGATTGTCGTCGAGGGCGCCGGCCATTGGCAGGGCGAAGGCCTGGCTTTGGTCGAAGCGGTCAAGTAACGCGGGCATGATCCGGAAAAACTGGAAGCCGGTTTTCCGTCAAGATCATGCTCCAGGCGAAATGCGCCCGATCCGGCCTCGTGCAGGATCCTGCGCCAGACATTGACGGGGGACACATGTCAGCACCACGCGATAAACTGGGGCGGCCGATCGTCGTCGTCACCGGCATGGGTGTCGTGACCTCGCTCGGCGCCGGCAAGAAAGACAATTGGGACAAGCTGACCGCGGGCGAATCCGGCATCCGAACCGTGACGCGGTTTCCGATCGACGGCCTGAAGACCACGATGGCCGGCACGGTCGATTTCGTCACCGCAGACTCATCGACCGCTCTCACCGAGCGTCTCGCCCACATCGCGACGGATGAAGCCCTCGCCCAGGCCTGCATCGGCGCCAAAGGCGATTTCCCGGGTCCGCTGTTCCTGGCGGTGGCGCCGGTCGAGGTGGAATGGCCGCAGCGCTTCGAGGTCGGGCGTGCCGTCGGCCTGAAGGAGTTCGGCTATCCCGATATCCTGCGCATCTCCGGCGGCAGCCGGTTCGCCAATTTCCATCATCGCTTCATGTTCGGCTCGGTCGCCAACAGTCTCTCCGAGACTTATGGCACCAAGGGTTCGCCGATCTCGTTGTCCACCGCCTGCGCCTCCGGCGCGACCGCAATCCAGCTCGGCGTCGAGGCGATCCGCCGCGGCGAAACCGATGCGGCGCTGTGTGTGGGTACCGACGCCTCGGTCAACCCCGAGGCCATAGTCCGCTTCTCGCTGCTGTCGGCACTGTCGACCCAGAACGACCCACCGCAAGCGGCCTCAAAGCCGTTCTCCAAGAACCGCGACGGCTTCGTCATGGCGGAAGGCGCCGGCACGCTGGTGCTGGAAAACTACGAGGCGGCCGTCGCCCGCGGCGCGAAGATCCTCGGCGTCGTCGCCGGCTGCGGCGAGCTGACCGATTCCTTCCACCGCACCCGCTCTTCGCCCGACGGCAAACCGGCAATCGGCTGCGTATTGAAGACGCTGGCCGATGCCGGCATGGCGCCGGAACAGATCGACCACATCAACGCCCACGGCACCTCGACGCCGGAGAACGACAAGATGGAGTATCTGGCGACCAGCGCCGTGTTCGGCGAGCACACCTCCAAGATCCCTGTAACCTCGAACAAGTCCGCGGTGGGTCACACCATCTCGGCGGCCGGTGCGGTCGAAGCCATCTTTTCGCTGCTGACGCTCGAGCATCAACGCATCCCGCCGACCCTCAACTACGAGAATCCGGATCCCGCGATCCCCTTCGACGTGGTCGGCAACAAGTCGCGCGATGCCAAGGTCACCGCGGTCATGTCCAACTCGTTCGGTTTCGGCGGGCAGAATGCCTCGCTGATCCTGACGCGGGAACCGGCCTGAGCGACGCCGCCATCGGCCCACGATGAACCGCCTGCTCCTACTTCGCCTCAAGGCGCGTTTGCGCGATGCGCTGAAGCCGCTGTCCGAAGCCGCGGTCGGAGGCATCACGATCGCACTTCTGCGCACGACGCGCTTTTTCGATCCGGACAAGACCGCCGATTTCTTCGGCCGCGCCGCGCTGTTCATCGGCCGCCGCCTGCGCGAGGACCGCATCGGCCGCGAGAACCTGAAGGCCGCCTTCCCCGAGAAATCGCCGGAGGAGATCGAGAAGATCCTGGCTGGCGTCTGGGACAACCTCGGCCGCGTCGGCGCCGAGTTCGCCCATCTCGACCACATCTGGGATTACGACCCCGATCATCCGGAACGGCCGAGCCGCATCGAATTCAGTCCGCGCTCCAAGGAATTGTTCGATCTGCTGCGCGACGACGGCAAGCCGGCGATCTTCTTTGCAAGCCATCTCGGCAATTGGGAGCTGCCGGCGCTGGGTGCGGTGGCCCACGGGCTCGATGCGGCGATCCTGTTCCGCCGGCCGAACAGCGAGGCTGCCGACCGCGCGATCGAGAATACGCGCAGGGTCAAGATGGGTACGCTGATCCCGGCCGGCCGCGACGCGCCGTTCAAGCTCGGCCAGGCCCTGCAGAACGGGCAGCATGTCGCGATGCTGGTCGACCAGTGGTTCGGCAACGGCGTGGACGTCACCTTCTTCGGCCGCAAGACCAAGGCCAACCCCACGCTGGCGCGGCTGGTGCGCCAGGTCGAATGCCCGATCCACGGCGTGCGCATCATCCGCCTGCCCAACCACCGCTTCCGGGCGGAATTGTCGGAGGAAGTGAAGCCGGTGCGCGACGCCTCCGGCCAGATCGACATCCAGGGCACCATGCAGGCCGTCACGTCAGTGGTCGAAAGCTGGGTGCGCGAATATCCGGACCAGTGGCTGTGGCTGCACAGAAGGTGGCGGTGAGTCAGCGACGGAGTTTCCGTTCGTCATTGCGAGCGAAGCTAAGCAATCCATCCCTCGGCTCGGCGCGCCATGGATTGCTTCCGGCTTCGCGAAGATCGCTTCGCCGGACTCCCAGCCCTGCGAAGCTTGCGCAGCAAGCGTAGAAGGGTCGTCGCTATCGCTCCTCGCAATGACGGCTGCGGGTGACGCCTTCGGCGTCACCTGCCCGTCTTCACCTTCGTCCACAGCCGGTTGATGATGCGCTGCGTGGCCGGGTCACGCGCGGTGATGACGAACAGCTTCTTCTGCATCGCCCCGTCCGGATAGATGTTCCCGTCGCTCAGGATCTTGGCGTCGATCAGCTTCTGGCTGGCCAGGTTGCCGTTGGCATAGGATAGGAAGTTCGAATTCTTCGCCGCCACGTCCGGCCGGTAGAGATAGTCGATCAGCGCATGGGCTTCCGCGACGTTCTTCGCGTCCGACGGGATCGCGAGATTGTCGAAGAACATCTGCGCGCCCTCCTTCGGGATGGTGTAGCCGATCTCGATGCCGTTCCTGGCTTCCTCGGCGCGGCTGCGCGCCTGCATCACGTCGCCGGACCAGCCGACCACGAAGCAGATTTCACCCGATGCCAGCGCGCCGAGATATTCGGAGGAGTGGAACTTGCGCACGAAGGGGCGGACCTTGCCGACGAGCTCGGCAGCCTTTTCGAGGTCCGCCTGCCTGGTCGAGTTCGGATCGAGGCCGAGATAGCTCAACGCGGCCGGGAGGATGTCGTCGGCGGAGTCCAGCATATGGATGCCGCAGTCCTTGAATTTGGACAGGTTCTCCGGCTTGAACACGATGTCCCAGCTGTCGATCTTGACGCCGGGGCCGAGGATTTTCTCGGCCACCTTGGCGTTGTAGCCGACGCCGGTGGTGCCCCACATGTAGTTGGCGCCGTAATTGTTGCCGGGGTCGTAAGTCGCAAGCTGCTGGCTCACCACCGGCCAGGCGTTGGCGAGGTTGGGCAGCTTCGACTTGTCGAGCTTGAGAAACACCTTTGCCGTGATCTGTCGCTGCAGGAAGTAGCCGGTGGGCACGACGACGTCGTAGCCGGATTTGCCCGCGAGCAGGCGCGTCTCCAGCGTCTCATTGGCATCGAACGTGTCGTAGACGACCTTGATGCCGGTTTGCCTGGTGAAGTCCTCGAGGACTCCCGGCGCCATGTAGTTCGACCAGTTGTAGAAGTTGACGACGCGGTCCTGCGCCGCAGCAGGGGCAAGCGAGAGCAATAACGCTGCTGCTGCCGCAAGACCTGCTATCTTCATCATCGCGATCCCCTTTGCCGATGCACCGCATCGGCCAGGCGCTCCAGCGCCGTATCCAGCGTGGCGTCCTGTTTGGCAAAGCAGAACCGCACCACCGAGGTCACCGCGTCCTGCTCGTAGAACGCCGATACCGGGATCGCCGCCACCTTGTAGTCGTTGACGATGCGCCGGCAGAACGCCTCGTCGGTCTCGTTGAGGCCAAGCGGCGAAAGATCGACGGTCAGGAAATAGGTACCCTGAGATTTCAGCACGGGAAAGCCGATGCTCTCCAGTCCCTTGGTCAGACGGTCGCGGCTCCGCGCCAGATCCTTGCGCATGTCGTGGAAATACGCGTCTGGCTTGCCAAGCCCATAGGCCACGGCTGCCTGAAGATTCGGCGCCGTCGTGAAAGTCAGGAACTGGTGCACCTTGGCAGCTACGCGGAGCAGCGGCGGCGCGGCGCAGACGAAGCCGACCTTCCAGCCGGTCAGCGAAAAAATCTTGCCGGCGCTGCCGACCTTGATGGTTCGATCGCGCATGCCCGGAATGGTGATCAGCGGGATGTGCTCGCGTCCATCGAACACGACGTGTTCCCAGACCTCGTCGCAGATTGCGATGCTGTCGAACTCCTGGCAGAACCGCGCCAGCAGCTCGAGATCCTCGCGCGGATAGACCACGGCGGCCGGGTTGAGCGGGTTGTTGAACAGCACCGCCTTGGTCTTCGGGTTGAAGACGCTCCTGAGCATGTCCTCGTTCAGCCGCCAGTCCGGCGGCTCGAGCCGCAACAGGCGCGGAATGCCGCCGGCCTGGCGGATGATCGGCAGGTAGGAATCGTAGACCGGCTGGAACACGATGACTTCGTCGCCAGGCTCGACCACGGCGAGGATCGAGGCGGTCAGCGCCTCGGTGCCCCCGGAGGTCACCATGACCTCGGTCATGGGGTCGAGCCTTAGCCCGTGCCAATGCCCGTAATGCGAGGCGATGGCCTGGCGAAGCTCCGGGATGCCCATCATCGACGGGTACTGGTTGTAGCCGTTCACCGAGGCATCGGCGGCGGCTTTGCGGATATCCTCCGGACCGGGATGGTCGGGAAACCCCTGGCCGAGATTGATGGCATTGTTGTCGCGCGCGAGCTGCGACATCGCCTCGAAGATGGTGACGGGAAGGTCGCCAAAGACCTTGTTCAGACTGAGCATCGAAGGTCAGCCGCCGACCCTGGTCGGCAGCCCCGCGGCCTTCCAGCCCAGAATGCCGCCGGCTAGATGCTTGTCGTAGGGAAGCCCCGCCGCCTGCGCCGCCAGCGAGGCCGTCACCGAGCGCTTTCCGGAGCGGCAGGCGAACACCACCTGCTTTCCCTCCGGGTCCGGAATAGCGGCCGGATCGAAGGTCGACAGCGGCACGACCACGCCGCCCGGATAGGCCTCGGTCGCGACCTCATTGGGCTCGCGGACATCGACGAGGAGAAAACGGCCCTCCTCCATCCCCATCGACACCTCCTGCGGTGTCAAATCCTGCACCTGATCGGCCACGCCACATCCTCCTGAGAGCCCGTTCGGGACGCGCGCGCCCCGTCAAATCGGCGGCCAAAGTCGCCCCTCGCGGGCGAAAAATCAAGCACCGCAACGGCTTAAAAGCGGTCTTGAATCTAAATCGTGACCTGCGTTCCGACCTCCACCACCCGCCCCGTCGGGATCTGGAAATAGTCGGTGGCATCGTTGGCCGAGCGGCTCAGCCCAATGAACAAATGGTCCTGCCAGCGTGGCATGCCGGAATGAGCGGCCGGCTTCAGCGCCCGGCGCGACAGAAAGAAGGAGGTCGACATGATGTCGAACTGCCAGCCGAGTTTTCGCGCGATCGCCAGCGCTTTGGGCACGTTGGGCGATTCCATGAAGCCGAAGCGCAGCGTCACCTTGGAGAAGGTCGCACTGATCTCCTCGAGCCGCACCCGCTCGGAATCGTCGATCCGCGGCGTCGGCACGGTCTCGATGGTGAGAATGACATTCTTTTCGTGCAGCACCTTGTAGTGCTTGAGGCTGTGCATCAGCGCGGTCGGCGCGCTCTGGGGATCGCTGGTCAGGAATACTGCGGTGCCGGGAACGCGCTGCGGCGGACGCTTCTCCAGCATCGCCACCAGGTCGGCCAGCGGAAACTCCAGCTTGCGCGACTTCTCGAACAAGAGCCGGCTGCCGCGCCGCCAAGTGTACATCAGAAGCATCACGACTGAACCGAGCGCCAGCGGCACCCAGCCGCCCTCGAACACCTTGAGCAGGTTCGCGGAAAGGAAGGTGAGATCGAGCGCAAGCAGCGGCGCGATGATCACTGCGGCTGCTACCATCGACCAGCGCCAGACCTTCCAGATCACCACGAAGGCCATCATGGCGGTGACGACCATCGTTCCGGTAACGGCGATGCCGTAGGCCGAGGCGAGCGCACTTGACGAGCGGAATAGCCCGACGAGGAGCAGCACGCCGATCAGAAGCAGCGTATTGACCTTCGGCATGTAAATTTGCCCGATCAACTCCGAGGTATGCCGGATTTCCAGGCGAGGAAACAGTCCGAGCTGGATCGCCTGTTGCGTAATGGAATAGGCGCCGGTGATGACCGCTTGGCTTGCGATCACGGTTGCCGCGGTCGCGAGCGCAATCATCGGCAACAGAGCCCATTCCGGATACAGCAGGAAGAACGGATTCTCGATTGCCTTGGGGTCGGCAAGCACGAGAGCTCCCTGACCGAGATAGTTGATGGTCAGTGCCGGTAGCGCCACGCAGAGCCAGGCGGCGCGGATCGGCCGTTTGCCGAAATGACCGAGATCGGCATAGAGCGCCTCGGCGCCGGTGACGACGAGGAAGACGGCGCCGAGCGTGATGAATCCAACCACACCATGTGTCAGCAGAAAACTCATGCCGTGGAGGGGATTGAACGCCAGGAGCACCCTGGGATTCTGCACGATATGGGGTATGCCTGCGGCTACGAGCGCGATGAACCAGATCAGCGTGATCGGTCCGAAGAATGCGGCCACCTTCGCCGTGCCGCGCGACTGTGCGGCAAATAGCGCAACGAGGATCAACGCGGTCAATGGGACCACATAGGGCTCAAGAGCCGGCGTCGCGAGCTTCAAGCCCTCGATCGCGGACAGCACCGACAGTGCCGGCGTGATGATGGCATCACCATAGAACAGCGCGCCGCTGATAATGCCGAGCAGCAGCAGGACTGCACTGCCGCCGACCGCGCGATTGGCGAGCGCCATCAGCGCGAGCGTTCCGCCCTCCCCGTTGTTGTCCGCGCGCAGCAGGATGACGATGTACTTGACGGTCACCACCAGGATCAGCGCCCAGATGATCAGGGACAGGATGCCGAGCACGACCTGTTCGCTGGCCGGATTGTTGGCGCCGACCGCCGCCACCACCGACTCGCGCAGCGCATACAGCGGGCTCGTTCCGATGTCGCCATAGACCACGCCGATCGCACCCAGCGTCAGCGCGGCGAAGCTCGCCGGGGGATGCGTTTCGCCATGTCCATTGGCCGCGGGCGTTGCCGCCGCGGTGGCCGTCGTCTCGGATGTCATGAAGAGCGCCTCGATTGTTCACTGCACAAAAGCAATGCCGCAGCGGCTATACTCTGCCCTCAACGCATGGGTTAGGCCGGATTCAGGTTCCAGTCATGCAATAGCGCATATATTTATGCGGCGCTTATACGCAGAATCCGCTATTATAATCAGATAGTTACCTGGGTTCCAACTTCAACCACCCGCCCGGTAGGGATCTGGAAGTAGTCGGTCGCATCGTTCGCCGACCGGCTCATGGCGATGAACAGGTGGTCCTGCCATTGCGGCATGCCGGACTGCGCCGACGGTTTCAGCGAGCGGCGCGAGACGAAGAACGACGTCGCCATGATGTCGAACTGCCAGCCGAGCTTGCGCGCGATCACAAGGGCCTTCGGCACGTTCGGCGATTCCATGAAGCCGAAGCGCAGCCTGACGGTGGCGAACTTGTCGCTGATCGTTTCCATCTTGACCCGTTCGGCGGGATCGACGCGCGGCGTCTGCGCCGTCTCGATGGTCAGGATCACGTTGTGCTCGTGCAACACCTTGTTGTGCTTGAGATTGTGCAACAGCGCCGTCGGCACGAAGGACGGGTCGCTGGTGAGAAACACCGCGGTGCCCTTGACGATGTGCGGCGGCCGCTTCTCCAGGCTCTTGATGAGATCGGTGAGCGGCACCTCGATCCGGCGCGTCTTTGCGACCAGAATGGCAGCGCCACGGCGCCAGGTCCAGATCATCAGCGCCATCACGGCGCCGAACAGCAGCGGCACCCATGCGCCCTCGAACAGCTTCAGGAGGTTGGCGGAAAAGAAGCTGAGGTCGACGACGACGAATGGCACGATCAGTGCAGCCGCAGCGGCGGCTCGGAAGTTCCACAACTTCCAGATCACCACGAAACCCATGATGCCGTCACACACCATGGTGGTGGAAACAGCGATGCCGTACGCCGAAGCCAGCCCGCTCGTGGTCCGGAACAGCAGCACCAGGAGCAGCACGCCGATCAGCAGCAGCCGGTTGACGCGCGGCAGGTAAATTTGCCCGGCATGGGACTCGGAGGTGTAGCGGACCTCGAAGCGCGGCAGGAGACCGAGCTGCACCGCTTGCCGGACCAGCGAATAGGCGCCCGTGATGACGGCCTGGCTCGCGATCACGGTCGCGGCGGTCGCCAGCGCCACCAGCGGCAACACCAGCATTTCCGGCACCATGCGATAGAACGAGTTCTCGATCGCGCCGGGATTGGCCAGGACGAGTGCACCCTGCCCGAAATAGTTGATCAGGAGCGCCGGCAGCACGAAAAACACCCAGGCTGTCTGGATCGGCTTGCGGCCGAAGTGGCCGAGGTCGGCATAGAGCGCCTCACCGCCGGTCACTGCGAGGAACACGGCGCCCAGCGTGACCAGGCCGATGGTGCCGTGGGTCAGCAGGAACTCGATTCCGTACAGCGGATTGATCGCGAGCAGGACCGACGGATCGTCGCTGATATGGATGACGCCGGTCACCGCGAGCACCGTAAACCACACCACCATGACCGGGCCGAAGGCGGAGGCGACGCGCGCGGTGCCGCTCGACTGCACCGAGAACAGCACGACCAGGATGAACACGGTCAGCGGAACCACGTAGTGCTCCAGCGCCGGCGCCGCGAGCTTCAGACCTTCCATCGCAGACAGCACCGAGATCGCCGGCGTGATCATTGAATCGCCGATGAACATGGAGGCGCCGAGCACCCCCAGCGCCAGCAGCACCCAGCTGCGCCGCCCGAGCGCGCGCTGGCCGAGCGCCATCAGCGAAAGCGTGCCGCCCTCGCCGTTGTTGTCGGCGCGCAGCAGCAGCACGTATTTGGCGGTGACGACGGTCAGCAGCGCCCACAGGATCAGCGAGAGCACGCCGAGCACGATGGCGCGCGTCGCCGGTTGGCCGTGGCCCGCCGCACCCGCGACCGCTTCACGGAAGGCGTAGAGGGGCGAAGTCCCGATGTCGCCATAGACGACGCCGATACTGCCGAGCGTCAGCCCCCAAAAGCTGGATGTGACCGGTCCCTCCTGGGACTCGGCGGATGTTACGCTCGCGGTCATGTCGGTTGGGGAACGCTTGAATCCGATGTTTCGATCCACTCTCGTCCGCGGACCATAGCACTGCCGGTCGCGCGGGGATGCGACATAAAGCGAACTTCGCCTCGCCGCGCAACTGGTATTATCGTAGCGTACCGGGATTTATGGCTTGAGATCCGGCGGGAGGGGCGGATCTTCGCGCATCAGGGTGATGGTCACACGGCGGTTGGCCGGGAGCGTCGGATCGTCTGGAAACAGTGGCTGGCTGTCCGCCTTGCCGGAAACCGTGAAGATGTGCGAGGCCGGCAGCCCCTCGCGCTCGAGGATCTGGCGCACGGCATTGGCGCGGTCGGCGGAGAGATCGAACGCACCGTAGTCGCTGCGCGACGGCACGAAGCCCGCGGCGGTATGGCCGGTGATGGACAGGCGCAGCGGGGTCGCCTTCAGCGGCGCCGCCAGCTTCTGGATCAACCGGCGCGTGCGGTCGAACGGCACCTTGGAGCCGTCGGCAAACATCGAGCGGCCGTCCTGGTCGACGATCTCGAGGTTGAGCCCCTGCTTGGTCTCCTCGAACATGATGTGCTTGGACATTTCCGTCAGTTCCGGCAGATCCTGCAGCGCCTGCCGCAGCGAGGCCGAGGCGAGCGCGAATTCGCGGTCGATCTTCAGCTTGGCGCCCTGGGTGCGCTGGCGCGACTTCTCGTCCGGCGTCGGCGTGCTGGAGGACTCTTCCGGCGGAATGTGGTCGGTGTTCTTCAGCTTCGGCCGCGTCGGCAAGCCGTCGGATTCGATGATGCCGGAGTAGCGCGACTCCGTCTGCACGCCGAACGCCTCGCGCATCGAGCCGGCGACGATTTTCAGCTTCTGCTGGTCCTGGTTGGAGAAGGCGACGAGCATCACGAAAAAGCTCATCAACAGCCCCATCAGGTCGGCGAAGGTCACGAACCAGCCGTGCCCTCCGCCATGTGCATCGCCGCGCTTCTTCTTGGCCATTGGCTATCTTCCGGACCGCCCCTGCCCGCCCGATCAGGCCGGCACCGGCTCGCCTTCCTCGTTGCGATGCTTCTCCGGCAGGTAGGCCAGCAGCATCTCCCGGACCAGCGCCGGGCTCTTGGAATCGCGGATCATCAGGATGCCGTCGATGATCAGGGTGCGGTTGGTCTCCTCGTCCAGCAGCTTGCCGTGCAGCTTGTCGGCAATCGGCAGGCAGAACAGGTTGGCGACCAGCGCGCCGTAGAGGGTGGCGAGCAGCGCAACGGCCATGAACGGACCGAGCTTGGAGGGATCGGTCATGTTGGCGAACATCTGCACCATGCCGATCAGCGTGCCGATCATGCCGAAGGCCGGAGCGCAGTCGCCGATGGCGCGGTAGATCTTGCTGCCCTCGTCGAGATGCATCAGGAAGTTGTCGCGGTCGCGCTCGAGATTGTCGCGGATGAATTCGAGGTCGTAGCCGTCGGCGACGTAGCGGATGCCCTTGGCGAGGAACGGCTCGTCGGTCTCGACCTTTTCCAGGCCCACCGGTCCCTGCTTGCGGGCGATCTCGGCGATGCGGGCGAGCTCGTCGACGAGGTCGCGGGCCGACAGCCGGCTCATGGTGAAAGCGAACTTGGCACCCAGCGGAAGGCCGTGAAGCATCGAGCCGATCGGGAAGCGGATCAAGGTGGCCGCGATCGATCCGCCGAAGATGATGATGACGGCGTGGATGTCGTAGAACATCCGGAAGTCGCCGCCCATCAGGATCAGCGTCGCAATGACAATAAAGCCCGCGACCAGGCCGACCGTTGTGTTGATATCCATTCTCGACTCCAACGCGTACGCGAACCCGCCGCCTGTCCTGGACGGCGTTGCGGCCCGAACTCGGCCGCACGGACCGACCCTATGGCTTCGCCATTAAAGACGCGTAAAGGTTAAGCGCTTTCGCCGCGCCGGCGAGGCGCAAGCGCCGCAGCGAAGGTTGCGATCTCAACCATCTACTAACCATAATCAACTGCGCCGCATGCGTGGCCGAATCCGGTGGTTATCGCAGCGATCGGGCGAGATCGAACTTTTCAAACCGGAAAATCAGGATCATCCTGCCGGCTTGGCGGTCCGCAACGGGGTTTTCCGCGGATGGACGAGAAGCGCGCCTCCCAGCGCAAGCGGGTGCTCAAGGCCGGCACGATCGAGTTTCGCGGCGGCGGGATCGACTGCGTCATCCGTAATCTTTCGGATACGGGCGCTGCCCTCGAGGTCGAGAGCGTGGTCGGCGTTCCCGCCGAATTCACCCTCGTGGTGCGCGCCGACGACTTCGCGCGCAAATGCCGCGTCATCCGCCGCGAGACCAAGCGGCTGGGCGTGAAGTTTGAATAAGCCGCTCACCCTCCGGACAGCCCCGTCAATCGGCAGCTCAGCGCCCTCAGCCTGGCCCGCGCCTCGGCGTCAAAGGCCTGGGCGTTCGCCTTCATCTCGTTCATGCCGTTGAAGAACAGGCCGCTCCTGCCAGCGACATCGTCGCCACTGACGAGGTGCAGGATCGCCGCGCAGCCCTGCTCCACCGTCGACATCGGCGCGATGCCGCCGGCGCGCACCATGGTGGTGTTCATGTAGGTCGCCGGATGCAGCGAATTGACAGTGACGCCGCTGCCGCGCAGTTCCTCGGCGAGATCGGTGGTGAACATGATCTGCGCCAGCTTGCTCTGCGCATAGGCGCGGCTGCCGCTGTAGTTCCTGGTGATCATGACGTCGTCAAAATCGATCGGATGCTGGCCGAGCGAGGCGACATTGACGATACGGGACGGCGCGCTCGCCTTCAGGCGCGGCAGCAGCAGGTTCGCCAGCAGGAATCCGGCAAGATAATTCACCGCAAAGCGCAACTCGTGCCCGTCGCGGCTGACCTGCCGCTGCGGTCCCTCGTTCTGCGAGCCGATGCCGGCATTGCTGACGAAGACGTCGAGCCGGTCGCAGTCGGCGAGCACGCGCTCGGCGAGGTTTCGGGTCTCCGCCAGCGACGACAGGTCGGCTTGATGGAACGTCGGCGTCACCCCGCCGGCGCTCTCGATGTCCTCGATTACCGCGTTCGCGCGCGCCGGGTCGCGGCCGTGGAGCAGCACCCTGGCGCCCTGGCCGGCAAGCTGCGTCGCGACATGGCGGCCGACGCCGTCGGTCGAACCGGTGATGAAGACGGTCTTGCCTTTCATCTCCATCGCGAAGGACCTGCGATCAATGGATCTCCGCCGAACGCTTCAGCGCCTCTTTCAGTTTCTCCAGCGAAAAGTCCTTGGCTCGCGCGATCTCCAGAATCGGCGTCTCGCGGCGGCCGCAGAGCTCGCAGGCGTCCGGCAGCTTGGCGGCGACGTCGTAGGGGATGACGATGGCGCCATGCTGGTCGGCATGGATCAGGTCGTCGGATTTCACGGTCATGCCGGCGACGCGGACCTCGCCGCCGAAATTTTCGGCATGCACCCAGGCGTGGGACGGGCCGATCGAGCCGGCCAGCGCCTGGAAGCCCGGCGCCCATTGCGGGATGTCGCGGATCGAGCCATCGGTGATGACGCCGAGACAGCCGAGCGCCTTGTGCACGTTGCTCTGCACCTCGCCCCAGAACGCACCATAGCCGACGTCGGCGCCGTCGATGTCCTGGATCACGGTGATGCGCGGGCCGAAGCCGGTGCCGACATATTCGTAATAGGCGATGCGGCGTTTGGCCTGCTCATCCGCGGGCAGACCGGATTTCAGCACCGAGCGGATGGTCACCGTGCGGGCATAGCCGACCATCGGCGGCAGGTTCGGAAACGGGCAGACAAGCGGTTTGGTCGTGTAGCCGATCAGCCGACGCTCCGGCGCCACGATCTCCATCGCATTGCAGATGGTCGGGGTGTCGTAGCGACCCAGCGCTTCGAGGACCGATGCGGGCGGCGGGGCGGACTGGGTCACGGCATTTCTCTCCTGGTCTCGGCCGGCGTTGGTCGCGGGCTCGTGCAGCCACGGTCATAGCCGAGATCGGGGGTGAACCCAACTCGGCTGCGCTCATGGCTGCTATTTGTGTCAGACCCTCATGGTGAGGAGCGCGGCACGCGCGTCTCGAACCATGATGGCCCGCGTGGGCCTTCATCCGTCGAGACGCCGCTTCGCGGCTCCTCAGAGAATGTGAACCTATTCGACTTTCGCGATTTTCGACGACTCTAAGTCTTTGATTTGACTCATGTCGAAAATTGCCGGAATCGAAAGATTCACAGCCTCTCAGGATGAGGGGAAATACCTCGCTCCTCTAGTGCAACCGCTCCGGACGATCGTCGGGCGGATTGTCGGAGACCGGCGCAGCGAAGGTCTGCGTCGGGCCGGCGGAAGTTGCCTCGCCTGCCGGCGCGGCCTGAGCCGCAGCCGCCGCGGCGGCGCGCTCCTGATTCTTGTAGGACTTCCAGCCCAGAGGAAGGCTCAGGAGATAGAGCGCCGAGCCGATGGAGAGGACGTACCAGGGATAGCCGATCAGAAGCGCGATGAAGAAGATCACCGACACGAACAGCGGCAGCACCATTTCCGGCGCCACGCGCATGCGCACCTGCTTGCCGGAGAACACCGGCAGGCGCGACACCATCAGGATCGCGATCAGCAGCGTATAGCCTGCGGTCAACGTCGCCGGCGGCTTGCCGACGCCGAGGAAGCCGAGATAGAGCGGCAACAGCGCGGTGACCGCGCCGGCCGGCGCGGGCACGCCGGTGAAAAAATTCGCGGCATAGGGCGGCTTGTTGGGATCGTCGATGCTGGCGTTGAACCGCGCGAGCCGCAGGCCGCCCGAGATTGCAAACACCATGGCCGCGATCCAGCCGCCATTGCCCAATTCGTGCAACTGCCAGAAATACAGGAGCAGGCCGGGCACGACGCCGAAATTGACGAAGTCGGCCAGCGAGTCGAGCTCGGCGCCGAACTTCGACTGCCCCTTGATCATGCGTGCGACGCGGCCGTCGATGCCGTCGAGCACGGCGGCGAACACGATGGCCGCGACCGCCCACTCCATCTTGCCTTCGATGGCAAGACGGATCGCGGTCAGGCCGGCGCAGATCGCCAGCAGCGTGATGACGTTCGGCACCAGCATGCGCACCGGGATCGGGCGAAAGCGGCGGCGACGTCCTTCAGGGGTTTTGTAATCGAGCGGCACCATTCCTCGAATATAGCAAGTGGGCGGGCCCTCCGCCATCGGCTGTATCAGCGGCAAAGTCCACAATTACCGATGGTTAATTGGCACGGAAGCCGAGCCCGTTATCGCCGAGCCGGAAATCCGCCAGGATGGTCTCGCCGGCGATCGCGGTCTGGCCTACCGAAACCAGCGGCTTGGTGCCGTCGGGAAGATAGACGTCGAGCCGCGAGCCGAAGCGGATCAGGCCGAACCGCTCCCCGGCCCCGATCGCCTGCCCTTCCTTGGAAAAGCAGACGATGCGCCGCGCCACCAGCCCTGCGATCTGCACCACGCCGATGCGGCCCTGCGCCGTGCCGATCACCAGCGAATTGCGCTCATTGTCCTCACTGGCCTTGTCGAGCTCGGCATTGATGAAGACGCCGGGCCGGTAGACGATGCGCTCGATCCGGCCCGTCACGGGGGCGCGGTTCACATGGCAGTTGAACACGCTCATGAACACGGAAACGCGCGTCAGCGGCTTGTCGCCGAGCCCGAGCTCGGCGGGGGGCAGCACCTGCGTGATCATGGAGACGCGGCCGTCGGCCGGCGATACCACGACGCCTTCGCGCACCGGCGTGACGCGCACGGGATCGCGGAAGAACAGCGTGCACCAGACGGTCAGCACCGTGCCGATCCAGCCCAGCGGTGTCCAGATCCAGAACAGGATCAGGCTCGCCAATGCAAAGCCGCCGATGAACGGATAGCCTTCGGGATGGATCGGCGGGATCTGCGCGCGGATGGAATTGCTGATGGACATTGCTTCTCACTGACTCATTGGTTTGACGCGTTTTCTTAACGCGAACCGGTACCCACTTCGCTCGAAAACGCTATCGTATGCCCGCCCTCGTTCTGAGAGAGCGGTCGAGAACTCACTCCGCAGCGCTGGCGATGGGATCGTCGCGCGGATCGTCGACCGGCGGTGGCGCGCGGTTCGGCGCCTCGCTTTCGTCGTCGATCTGCGCGAGCTTTTCGCGCGCTTCCTCCGCCTCGCGCTGCCGGTTCCACATACTGGCATAAAGCCCGCCGGAAGCCAAAAGCTGCGCATGGGTTCCGCGCTCGGCGATCCTGCCCTGGTCGAGCACGATGATCTCGTCGGCGGCGACGATGGTGGAGAGACGGTGCGCGATCACCAGCGAGGTGCGGTTCTGCGAGACGCGCTCCAGCGCGCCCTGGATCTCGGCCTCGGTGTGGCTGTCGAGCGCCGAGGTCGCCTCGTCCAGCACCAGGATCGGCGGCGCCTTCAGCACCGTGCGCGCAATTGCCACACGCTGCTTCTCGCCGCCGGATAGTTTCAGGCCGCGCTCGCCGACCTGGGTCTCGTAGCCCCTGGGCGAAGCCTTGATGAAGCCGTCGATCTGCGCCAGCCGTGCCGCCTCCTCCACTTCGGCGTCGCCGGCGTCCCAGCGTCCATAACGGATGTTGTAGCGGATGGTGTCGTTGAACAGCACGGTGTCCTGCGGCACCATGCCGATCGCCGCGCGCAGCGAACTCTGCGTCACGCCCTTGATGTCCTGCCCGTCGATAAGGATCCTGCCGCCGGAGACGTCGTAGAGGCGGAACAGCAGCCGCGAAATCGTGGACTTGCCGGCGCCGGAGGGGCCGACGATCGCCACCGTCTTGCCGGCCGGCACCTCGAAGCTGAGGCCTTTCAGGATCGCCCGGTCCGCCTCGTAGGCAAAGCGCACGTCCTCGAAGCGCACATTGCCCGACGTCACCACAAGCGGCTTCGCACCGGGCAAGTCCCTGATCTCGGGGTCGCGCTGCAGGACGTTGAACATCTTCTCGATGTCGATGATGGCCTGCTTGATCTCGCGATAGACCATGCCCATGAAGTTCAGGGGAACGTAGAGCTGGATCATCATGGCGTTGATCATCACGAAGTCGCCGACGGTATGGGTGCCGTTGCGGATGCCGAACGCGCACATGATCATGGTCACGGTCAATCCGACCGTGAAGATCACCGCCTGCCCGGCATTGAGCACGGCCAGCGACGTGTAGGTACGGATGCTCGCTTCCTCGTAGCGCTCCATCGAACGGTCGTAGCGCCGGGCCTCACGCTCCTCCGCACCGAAATATTTCACCGTCTCGTAGTTGAGCAGCGAGTCGATCGCCTTGGTGTTCGCTTCCGTGTCGGAATCGTTCATCTTGCGGCGGATCTCGATCCGCCACTCGGTCGCGATATAGGTGTAGTACATGTAGGCGCCGACCATGATCGCGGTCACCAGCACGTAGCGCCAGTCGAACTGCCAGAACAGCACGCCGAACATCAGCGTGACCTCGACCAGCGTCGGGATCAGCTGCAGGATCACCATGCGCACGATCACCTCGATGCCGGAACGGCCGCGCTCGAGAATCCGCGTCAATCCGCCGGTCTTGCGCTCGAGATGGAAGCGCAGCGAGAGCTCGTGCATATGGACGAAGGTGATGTAGGCGAGCTTCCTCACCGCATGCATGGCGACGCGGGCGAACAGACCATCGCGCCATTGCGTCAAGAGCGCCATCAGCACGCGCACGCCGCCATAGCCCAGCGTCATCAGCAAGGGCGAGGCGATCAGCCACAGCATCCAGTTGGAAGATTCCACCGGCGCGGTGTTGGCGCCGGTCAG
Organism: Bradyrhizobium sp.; assembly: GCF_052389815.1. Taxonomy (GTDB): domain Bacteria; phylum Pseudomonadota; class Alphaproteobacteria; order Rhizobiales; family Xanthobacteraceae; genus Bradyrhizobium. The sequence continues at coordinate 39,068 of NZ_JBQTHN010000011.1, forward strand.
CGCATCGATCGCCCATTTGAAGGTGAAGGGCACCGAGAGCGTGGCGAGCTTGGCGACGAGCAGCAGCACCATCGACCAGACAACGCGCATCTTCAGGTCGTTGCGGTCGTGCGGCCAGATGTAGGGCCACAGATGCACCAGCGTCCCGGCCAGGGTCGCCTTGTCGGGCGAGGTCGCGGCAGGTTCGGTCGCTGGCGCTTGGGCTTGCGAATGCGGGTGGGCCATCGATCAGTGCCTGCCCCGAACCGCGGGTCTTCGTTCATCTGGCTGCATGTTGCCTGTCATATAGAGGCTTTGGCTGTCGCGTACAGCCTCCTCGCCGGCAATTCTTTCGCGATTCCGGGGATTTGCGGGGAAATTCTCCTGGCCCGGCGAATCCGATAAGCTTGACGCTCCCGCTGTGCAGTGCCACATGCTTTAGATGAAGATGAACCAAATCAAGACTGTTTGTGTCTATTGCGGCTCCGGCCCAGGTGTAAACCACCGCTACGTCGAAACCGCACAAGCGCTCGGCAAGATATTCGCAGAGAGCAACATCCGCCTCGTCTATGGTGGCGGCTCGGTCGGCCTGATGGGCGCTATCGCCAAATCCGCGCTCGAACATGGCGGTGCCGTAACCGGCATCATCCCGGACTTCCTGCGCGCGCGCGAGAATGCGCTGACGAGCGTGCAGGAGATGATCGTCACGCCCGACATGCACGAGCGCAAGCGGCTGATGTTCGAGCGCTCGGACGCCTTCGTCGCGCTGCCCGGCGGCGTCGGCACGCTGGAGGAGCTGGTGGAGATGATGACCTGGCAGCAGCTCGGCCGCCACGCCAAGCCGATCCTGCTCGCCAACGTCGACGGCTTCTGGGAGCCGCTGCTGTCGCTTCTCGCCCATATGCGGCAAGCCCAATTCATCCGGCCCAACCTCGAGGTCGATGTGCTGAAAGCCGAACGCGTCGAGGACATCCTGCCGCGCCTGCGCGCCTACGCCGCACGGACCACGGAAGCCGCCAAGGCGATGGCGCCGGAGCTGGCGAGGAAGATGTAGGGCGGGCCTGCGTGCTGCCCACTTCCGTCATTGCGAGCGAAGCGAAGCAATCCATCAATACGCTCGCGGAGCGATGGATTGCTTCGTCGCTTCGCTCCTCGCAATGACGGTGAAACATGCGCTCTCGTTCCCGCGGCACGATCTGCCCGAGGTTTTGCATCTCTGTTGCCCCCTCTTCGAAAAGAGGGCGCGGAGAAGGCCGGGCGCCGGCTGCGCCCGCAGCACCGTGTGCAACGGTAGTAAGAAAACGCACACGGATTTGACAGGTACAGCCAGGACATCCCGACCTTCCCCGCG
>NZ_JBQTHN010000012.1:0-96339 GCF_052389815.1 Bradyrhizobium sp.
AAGTGCCGCTGCTCGCGGTGCTGCCGGGCACCGGCGGGCTGACGCGCGTCGTCGACAAGCGCAAGGTGCGCCGCGACCACGCCGATTTCTTCTGCACCATCGAGGAAGGCATCAAGGGCAAGCGCGCGGTACAGTGGCGCCTGGTCGACGAGATCGCGCCGAACAGCAAGCTGGAAGCGAAGATCGCCGACCGTGCCAGGGAATTTGCTGCCAAATCCTCGCGCAACGGCAACGGCAAGGGCATCGCGCTTTCGCCGCTGAAGCGCACGATCGACGAGAACGGCCTCCGTTATGGCTTCGTCAGCGTCGACATCAACCGCGAGCAGCGCATCGCCACCATCACGATATCAGCGCCCGATCCCGCTCCGCCGTCCGACGTCGACGGCATGATCGCGCAGGGTGCCTCGTTCTGGCCGCTGCAGGTCGCGCGCGAGCTCGACGATGCCATCCTGCACCTGCGCATCAACGAGCTCGAAATCGCCATGCTGGTGTTCAAGTCGCATGGCGAGGCCGCCAATGTGCTGGCGGCCGACGCCTTCCTCGAGGCCAACAAGGGCCACTGGCTGGTCAACGAGATCAGGCATTACTGGAAGCGCGTGCTCAAGCGCATCGACGTCACCTCGCGCACCCTGGTGACGCTGGTCGAGCCCGGCTCCTGCTTCGTCGGTACGCTCGCCGAGCTCGTGTTCGCCGCCGATCGCTCCTACATGCTGATCGGCTCGCGCCAGGGCGACAACCGTCCCGCGCCGCAGATCACGCTGTCGGCCATGAATTTCGGGCCCTATCCGATGAGCCATGGCCTCACGCGCCTCGAATCGCGCTTCCAGGCCGATCCCGCCGACCTCGACCGCGCCAAGGCCAAGATCGGCGATGCGATCGATGCCGATGAAGCCGAGCAGCTCGGCCTCGTCACCTTCGCGCTCGACGACATCGACTGGGACGACGAGGTGCGCGTGTTCTTCGAGGAGCGCACCTCGTTCTCGCCCGACGGCCTCACCGGCATGGAAGCCAATCTCCGCTTCGTCGGCCCCGAGACCATGGAATCGAAAATCTTCGCCCGCCTCACCGCCTGGCAGAACTGGATCTTCCAGCGGCCCAACGCGGTCGGCGAGGAGGGCGCGCTGCGCCGCTACGGCACCGGCGTGAAGGCGCAGTTCGATATGACGAGGGTGTAGAGGCGAATAGCGAATAGCAAGTGACGAATGGGCTTTCTTCCTTATTCGCTGCTCGCCATTCACCACTCGCCCTTCCCAAAACGGGAGACGAAATCAATGAACTACATGAACGTCGACTACTCGACCAAGATTCCCAACAACGTCGGTCTCACCGAGGACCGCCAGGTGCTCAAGGCGCTGGAGGGATGGCATCCGGGCTATCTCGACTGGTGGAACGACATGGGGCCGGAAGGTTTCCAGGAATCGCTGGTCTATCTGCGCACCGCCGTCAGCGTCGATCCGAAGGGCTGGGCCAAGTTCGACTACGTCCGCATGCCCGAATACCGCTGGGGCATCTTGCTTGCGCCGCAGGAGGAAGGCCGGCTGGTGAATTTCGGTCAGCACAAGGGCGAGAAGGCCTGGCAGGAAGTTCCCGGCGAATACCGTGCGATGCTGCGGCGGCTGGTGGTGATCCAGGGCGACACCGAGCCCGCCTCGGTGGAGCAGCAGCGCCATCTCGGCAAGACCGCGCCCTCGCTCTACGACATGCGCAACCTGTTCCAGGTCAATGTCGAGGAAGGCCGCCATCTCTGGGCGATGGTCTATCTGCTGCAGAAGTATTTCGGCCGCGACGGCCGCGAGGAGGCCGACGAGTTGCTGCGCCGTCGCTCCGGCGATGCGGATAGCCCGCGCATGCTCGGCGCCTTCAACGAGAAGACGCCGGACTGGCTGTCCTTCTTCATGTTCACCTACTTCACCGACCGCGACGGCAAGATGCAGCTGGAGAGCCTGGCGCAGTCCGGCTTCGATCCGCTGTCGCGCAGCTGCCGCTTCATGCTGACCGAGGAAGCCCACCACATGTTCGTCGGCGAGACCGGCGTCGGCCGTGTGCTGCAGCGGACCTGCGAGGCGATGAAAGCCGCGGGCATCGATGATCCCAACGACATCGAGAAGGTGCGCGCGCTCGGCGTGATCGACCTGCCGACTGTGCAGAAGAAGCTCAACATGCACTATTCGCTGACGCTGGACCTGTTCGGTTCGGAGATTTCGACCAACGCCGCCAACTTCTACAACGCCGGCCTGAAGGGCCGCTTCATGGAGACGAAGATCGACGACGACCATCGTCTCACCAACGCCACCTATCCGGTGGCCAAGCTGGTCGACGGCAAGATCGCCATGGTGAACGAGCCGGCACTGACGGCGCTCAACATGCGCCTGCGCGACGACTACTCCGAAGACTGCGCCAAGGGCGTCGAGCGCTGGAACAAGGTGATCGAGAAGACCGGCGTCAATTTCCGCCTCGAACTGCCGCACACCGCATTCCACCGCCAGATCGGCGAGTTCAGGGATATCGAGGCGACGCCGAAGGGCGTGATCGTCAGCGGTGCCGAGTGGAGCAAGCAGCGCGACAATTATTTGCCGTCCGTCTCCGATGGCGACTTCATCAATTCGCTGATGCAGCCGCAGTCCGAGCCCGGCCAGTATGCCAGCTGGATCGCGCCGCCCCGGGTCGGCATCGACAACAAGCCCGGCGATTTCGAATATGTGAAGATCGAGAACTCCTGATACCTGTCAGGCACAAGGCTTATGAACGCGCCGGTTGGAGAGTTGCTGAAGCAGCACCTGATCGATCCCGAGATATGCATTCGCTGCAATACCTGCGAAGAGACATGTCCGGTCGATGCGGTGACGCATGACGGCAACAATTACGTGGTCGATGCGGCGATCTGCAATCACTGCATGGATTGCATATCGCCGTGTCCGACCGGCTCGATCGACAATTGGCGCGTCGTGGCCAAGCCCTATTCGCTCGAGGAGCAGTATTCCTGGAGCGAGCTGCCGCCGCAGCAGGAAGTCGCGGCGGCGGATTCCGGCACGGTCGAGGCGCTGGAGAACGAGATCGACAGCCTGCTGGAAGAGGCCCGCAAGGGCCTCGGCGGCAAGCCGGTGGCGCCGCATTCTGCCTCTAAGCCGACGATCAATCTTTACAACCGCAACAAGCCGTTGAAAGCGACGGTCACCGGCAACTTCCGCCTGACGCACGCCGATGCGGACGCCGACGTGCGCCATATCATCCTCGACTTCGGCGACCAGCCGTTCCCGGTGCTGGAAGGCCAGAGCATCGGCGTCGTCGTGCCCGGCACCGCCGCCGACGGCAAGCCGCACAACGTCCGGCTCTATTCGGTGGCAAGCTCGCGCGACGGCGAGAAGCCGAATGCCCACAATCTTGCGCTCACCGTCAAGCGCGAGCCCGGCGGCGTCTGCTCCAACTATCTCTGCGACCTGCCGCGCGGCGCCAGGGTGGAGATCACCGGCCCCTTCGGCGCGACCTTCCTGCATCCGAACGATCCCGCCGCCAACATCATCATGATCTGCACCGGCACGGGCTCGGCGCCGTTCCGCGGCTTCACCGAGCGCCGCCGCCGCGCCATGCCGGATGCGCCGGGGCGCCTCCTGCTGTTCTTCGGCGCGCGCCGCCCCGAGGAACTGCCCTATTTCGGCCCGCTGCAGAAGGTGCCGGAAAAACTGCTCGGCAAGTATTTCTGCTATTCGCGCGTGCCCGGCCAGCCCCGCATCTATGTGCAGGACCGCATCCGCAGCGAGGCCGCAACTGTCGCGGCGCAGATGAGCGACCCGCGCACCCATGTCTACATCTGCGGCCTCAAGGGCATGGAGAGCGGCGTGGACGAAGCCTTCGCCGACGTCTGCCGCGGCGCCGGCACCGACTGGGCCCCGCTCAAAGCCGCGATGCGCGAAGACGGCCGCTATCACGTCGAGACGTATTGAGCGCGGCCCGCCGCTTCTTCACCTCGCCCCGCTTGCGGCTGGATGCGGGGAGAGGTCGGATCGCATCGAAGATGCGATCCGGGGGGACTCACCGCGAGTCCCGATGTTGCCCCTCTCACCCCAACCCTCTCCCCGCATCCGCCTTCGCCCGAAGGCGGGCTTCGGCGGACAAGAGAGCGGGGCGAGGGGCATCGTCCCGTGCCGCGCTCACCCCGCGACCGGCAGCCCCGCATTGGCGTACACCACGCCGCCGTCGACCGCGATGGTGTTGCCGACGACATAGTCCCCCGCGCGCGAGGCGAGATAGATCGCGACCCCCGCCATGTCCTCGTCGGTGCCGATGCGCTGCGCCGGAATGCGTTTTGCCACCTCGTCGCCGTGATCGCGCGCCGCCTTGTTCATGTCCGAGCTGAATGCGCCGGGCGCGATCGCGGTGACGTTGATGGAGCCCTTGATCAGTTTCGTCGCCATGCGCCGGGTCAGGTGGATCACGGCGGCCTTGCTCGCGGCGTAGGAATAGGTTTCCTGCGGGTTGACGAAGATGCCGTCGACGGAGGCGATGTTGATGACCTTGGCCGGCCGCTCGTGCGAGGCGGCGGCGCGTAGCGGCTTTGCCAGCGCCTTGGTCAGGAAGAACAGCGACTTGACGTTGAGGTCCATCACCTTGTCCCAGCCGCTTTCCGGAAACTCGTCGAAGTCCGCGCCCCAGGCCGCGCCGGCATTGTTGACGAGGATGTCGAGTTTCGGCTCGCGCTTGATGATTTCGGCGGCGAGCTTTTCGCAGCCTTCCACCGTGGATATGTCGATCGGAAGCGCAATGCACTCGCCGTCATATTGCGCGGTGAGCTCTTTCGCCGTCGCCTCGCACGGCCCTGCCTTGCGCGCGGTGATGTAAACACGCGCCGCGCCATGGCTAAGAAACCCCGCCGCGATCATCTTGCCGATGCCGCGCGATCCGCCGGTCACCAGCGCGACGCGGCCCTTCAGCGAAAACAGATCCTTGAACATTTCTTCCTCCGTTTGAATTGACGGAGGTTTTGGGCGCGGCACGGGGACGAGTCAAGGACGGCGACGGCCGTCGACAACTCCGCCGCATCGATGCGGCGGAAGCCATTCCACATTGCGGTCGCCGCGCCCGAGGTCAGCACCGGCAGGATGCGTTCGTCCTGGTAGTTGCCGTTGAGCGAGATCCGCTGCAGCGCGGTCAAATGGCCGGCGCTCTCCGGAAAGAGCATGCCGGGCCGCGTCGTCACCGCGGTCTTGAACCCGGCGGCTTTCGCTAGGGCAAATTCGCGCGGGCCGGCCGCGCAGCGGTCGCCATAGGGGTAGGCCAGATGCAGCACAGGCCGGGCGAGCGCCGCCTCGATCCGCTCGCGGCCGGTGCGCAACTCGTTCAACGCCACGTCCTCGCGCTGCCGGGCGAGGTTGGGATGGGTGATGGTGTGCGCGCCGATCGTCACCAGCGGATCGCCGGCAAACGCCTTCAACTCGTCCCAGGACATGCAGAGCTCGCGGCTGATCGCGCTCTCGTCGACGCCGCAGCGCGCGCACAGGCTCGAGACCTCGCGCGACACGTCGTGCTCGCCCGGCAGCGCGCGCAGCCAGTCGTGCAGCCGGTCGAAGGCCGCCTGCTTCTGCGCCGGCGTCCCGGCCTCCACATGCGTCATGCGGCCGCCGATCTCGACCTCGATGTTTTCCGCATTCGCGATCGCGCGCTCCAGTGCAACCCACCACAACCGCCCCGTGCCGGCGGCGAAATCGCTCGTCACGTAGACGATGTGCGGCGCGTCGAACTCGCGAAACACGGCCAGCGCATGGTCGCGGTTGTCGCGATAGCCGTCGTCGAGCGTGAAGGCCGCGAAGCGGCGCGAGAAATCCCTTTCGGCGAGGCGCCGATACACTTCGTCCATGGTGACGATGTCGATCTCGCAGGCGCGCAGATGCGACAGCACCGCGCGCAGGAAGGCTGGCTCGATCTCGAGATGATGGTTGGGCTGGAAGGCCCTCGCATCGCGCGGGCGGACGTGATGCAGCATGAAGATGGCGCCGACGCCCGAAAAGATCGGCCGCAGCAGATGGTGCGCGCCGGAGAAATACAATGCTTCCAGGCCGGCGCGGATCACGGTGCTGCGGAGCTGCTTCATCAGGACTGGCTGTACCGGTGGATTCGGAGCCGAAGTTAGCCAGTGAGGGCTGAACAAACCCTTATCCGGGCGACCTTTTCGGCCTTCGCCCGCCCCCGCTATTTGGGGTTTGACAGCCCCCCAAGGGTTTGTTTTCTCTCCGTTCGCCTAAGGCGCGGGAACTCGGATGCACGGACTTTTCAGGTGGAGCAGCAAATGGTGGCCGGGTGCGATTTTGCTGGCTGTCTTTTGGGGTTTCGCCGCCTGGACCAGCACCGAGCCGGTGGAAGGCCATCTTGCGGCGCGCTCTAATGCCGCAGTCAAGGACGCCGTGCTGGACAAGAAGCGCGTCACGGTTGCCGGCCGCGACGTCACCTTCGCTGCCGAGGCGTTTTCCAATACTGGCCGGCTCGCCGCGCTGGAGGCCGTCGAGGCGGTGCCGGGAATCCGCATCGTCAACGACGAAACCCGCCTCGTACCCGAAGCAAAGCCGTTCGTCTGGTCGGCCGAGCGCGACGTGGTCCGCCTGACGTTGTCCGGCAGCGCGCCCCTGCCGCAGGTCAAGGGCAGGCTGGTCGAGGCAGCCAAGGCCGCTCTCGGCAATGTCGAGGTCGCCGACCGGATGGGGCTGGCGCGCGGCGCGCCGCCGCGCTTCGATGCCGCGGCGCTGCTGCTGCTCGAGCAGATCGGCAAGCTCAAGGACGGCAAGCTCACGATATCGGATGGCAAGGTGTCGCTGTCGGGCATGGCGCGCGAGCTCGGCGGCCGCGAGGCGATCGCCGCGGCGCTCAAGAACCTGCCGGAGGGCTTTTCGGTTGCCGGCAACGACGTCAAGGCGCCGCCCTACGTCTTCCAGGCCTACAAGGATCCGGTCGCGCACACCGTGACGCTCTCCGGCAACGTGCCCGACAAGAGCGTGCACGCCGCCCTGATCGGTATCGCAGGGCGCCGGTTCATCAGCGAAAAGGTGGTCGACAATCTCAAGGAGAGCATCGGGGCCCCCGCCAGCTTTTCCGCCGTCGTGGTGCCGGCGCTGGGCGCGCTGTCGCGGCTTTCCACCGGCACGCTCGTCGTGACGGACCGCGAGGTCAAGCTCTCGGGCGATGCGCTCTATGATGCTGCGGCGGCGGAAATCCGCGCCGGCCTTGCCAGGGATTTCCCGCAGAACTGGCAGTACAAGCCCGAGATCACGGTCAAGCCGCCGTCCGCGCCGGTCGACAACACCGTCTGCCAGCAGCTGTTCGCGGATCTCCTGACCAAGGCGCGCATCCGCTTCGAATCGGGCAAGGCCGAGCTGTCGCCGGATTCGCTCGGCCTGCTCGACCGCCTGACCGAGACGGCGCAGCGCTGTCCCACCGCCAATATCGAGATCGCCGGCCATACCGACGCCGATGGCGACGCCAATGCCAATCAGGCGCTGTCCGAGAAGCGCGCGCAGGTTGTGGCCGACTATCTGGTGCGCGGCGGCCTGCCGGCCGGCCGCTTCACCGCTGTCGGCTATGGCTCCAGCCAGCCGATGGCCGGCAACGATACCGACGAGGGCAAGGCGCAGAACCGGCGCATCGATTTCGTGGTGAAGTGATCATGGCCAATGTCGCGCAATTCTTCTGGGGCTGGCTGGTGGCATCGCTGCTGCTCGGCCTTGCCATGGGCTGGATTTCCGTCGTCCAGCGCGCCGGTGTCACGGGCGCCTGGGGCCGCGCGTTGTGGGCGCTGGTGGCGGTCCTGCTGGCGCTTGCGGCGACCCGTATCGTCCCCGGCCGTTTCGGCTACTGGCTCGATCTCGGGCTTGTCATGTTCGGGCTTTACCTTGTGGGCTGCACGGTGGGATCGTGCTTGCGCGCCTGGGTGGTCGCGCGCAGCACCCCGCCGGCCTGACTCCAGCCTGGCCGGGGGGCGCCCGGCCCGGGCGGCCGGTCCGCGCCCCCCGCCAGACCTTTACGAATTTCGAACCAACGGGCCAGAATGCAGAAAATCTGTCGATCCGCTGTTATAGATGCACCCTAATATGTTGAAGAATCGCGTCTTATTCTCCGTCAGGTGAATTCCGTTCCGCCGCGAAACGCGCTACCAGAGCCAACGGGAGCAAGCGCGGGCGAGGACGGCGGCGGAGGTTCGCTGGCGGTCACTGCCGTCGCATCGGTATTCGAGGTCTAGATGCTGGAAGCCATACGCAGGTTCATCGCGTTCCTGCGCCACAAGCAAATCCTGCACAAGATGGGTGTGGTGATCAGCATCGCCGTTATCGGCACTGCTTGCTACGTGCTCTACCACATGCTCCGCGGCATCAACGTCGCCGAGGTGATCGACGCCATCAAGGACACCGAGCCGGCGCAAATCGCGTTCGCCGCCCTGTTCGTCGCGGCCGGTTATTTCACGCTCACCTTCTACGACTGGTTCGCGGTCCGCGCGATCGGCCGCACCGACGTTCCCTACCGCGTCAACGCCATTGCCGGCTTCACCTCCTACTCGATCGGGCACAATGTCGGCGCTAGCGTCTTCACCGGCGGCGCGGTGCGCTATCGGATCTATTCCGCCTGGGGACTGAATGCGATCGACGTCGCCAAGGTCTGCTTCCTCGCCGGTCTCACCTTCTGGCTCGGCAATGCCGCGGTGCTCGGCATCGGCATCGCATGGCATCCGGAAGCCGCTGCCAGCGTCGATCAGCTCCCGGTCTGGCTCAACCGTGCCGCTGCCGTGATCAGCATCGTCGTACTGGTCGGCTATGTGGTCTGGGTCTGGACCAAGCCGCGCGTGGTGGGCCGCGGCCCCTGGACGGTGACATTGCCGGGCGGCCCGTTGACCTTGCTGCAGATCTGCATCGGCATCGTCGATCTAGGCTGCTGCGCGCTCGCTATGTACATGCTGACGCCGGAAGAGGCCAATCCCGGCTTCGTCACGGTGGCCGTGATCTTCGTCTCGGCGACGCTGCTCGGCTTTGCCAGCCATTCCCCCGGCGGGCTCGGGGTGTTCGACGCGGCCATGCTGGTCGGACTCTGGCAGATGGACCGCGAGGAGCTGCTCGCCGGCATGCTGCTTTTCCGCATGCTCTATTACATCACCCCCTTCGTCCTTTCTGTAATCTTGCTGACGCTTCGCGAAGTTATTCTCGGCGCAAGGTCGAAACGGCTGCGAAGGCTCGCCGCCATGGCCGAGGAAAAGACGCGGGTGGAACCGAGGCGCGAGGCCGTCTATGTGCGCGAGCGCGGAGACGGCGGAGCGTGATTTGAGGACGGAGGGCGTTTTCCGGTGAAGCGGCGATGGCGATAGACGAGACCCCTTCCTCCATCTTCGCGCCCTGGCCGGACCGGTTGCGCCACTCGGCCATCATCCTGCTCGCCGCCGGACTTGCCCTGACCGTGCTGGTCGCGCTCGGCGAATTGCCGCTCGTCGCTGCCGCCGCCGCATTCGCCCTGATCGTCGCCGCGGCCCTGGTGCCCTGGCGCCTGCACGATGCGGCGGCCTCGCGCGACGATGTCCGCACCGAGGATCCGGTCGAGGCCGCCGCCGTCAATGCCATCGTCGCCGGCATGCCGGATCCCGCCGTGCTGCTCGACCGCGCCGGCCGCGTCATCCATCTCAATGCCGCGGCAAGCCAGCTCGCCCCGGCGCTGCGCAAGAACGAGCTGGCGCAATTCGCATTGCGCTCGCCCGAGATCATCACCGCGTTGCGCGAGGCCATCGCCACCACGCAGCCGCGCCGCGCCACCTATCTCGACCAGGTGCCGATCGACCGCTGGATGGAGCTCGTCATCACGCCGGTGCCGGTGCCGACACGGTTCGGCGGCGCCGACAAATGCATGCTGATGACCTTCCACGACCTGACGCCGCTGCGCCGGGTCGAGGAGATGCGCGCCGATTTCGTCGCCAATGCCAGCCATGAGTTGCGCACGCCGCTGGCGGCGCTGTCCGGCTTCATCGACACGCTGCAGGGCCCTGCCAGGGACGATCCCAAGGCGCGCGAGCGCTTTCTCGGGATCATGCAGGCGCAGGCCCGGCGCATGGCGCGGCTGATCGACGATCTCTTGTCGCTGTCGCGGGTCGAATTGTCGGCGCATGTCCGCCCCGACACGCTGGTCGATCTCGTGCCGATCATCCGCCAGGTCGTGGACGGGCTGGAGGCCCTCGCCAGCGAGCGCCAGGTCGAGATCGATGTCGATCTGCCGGAGCCGCCCGTTACCATCGCCGGCGACCGCGAGGAATTGCTGCGGCTGTTCGAGAACCTGATCGAGAATGCGCTGAAATACGGCGCCTCCGGCGGCAGGGTGGTCGTGTCGCTGACCACGTTCGCGCCGGCCAAGGCGGGCGGCGCGGGCGAGGGTGCGCCGGAATACCGGGTGCTGGTGCGGGATTTTGGCCCCGGCATCGCCCCGGAGCACCTGCCGCGTCTCACCGAGCGGTTCTACCGGGTCGATGTCGGCGACAGCCGCGCGCAAGGAGGTACCGGGCTCGGGCTATCGCTGGTCAAGCACATCCTGGCCCGCCATCGCGGCCGGCTCCTGATCGAGAGCGTGCCGAAATCCGGGGCCACCTTCACCGCCTGTTTCCCCCAGCTCCGGCCGCCGACGACTACGTGAAGTCAAGTAATTTCAATGGCTTGCGACTGTCATCTGACTGTCATGGGATTATCATAATAGCGAGACGAGGGGGACCTAGCGTGTAGCCGCAGGGGGCAGACTTAAGGTTCCCTTAACGATCTGCGGCAGCCCTCAGGGCCAATCCACGACAGGAGCTCGGCATGAAAGCCAGATTTTTCGCCACCACTTCGTTTGCATTCCTTTCGATCGGTATCGCGCTGACCGGCGCGGCGGAGGCCCGCGACCAGATCCGAATCGTCGGTTCATCGACCGTCTATCCCTTCACCACCACGGTGGCGGAGCAGTTCGGCAAGTCCGGCGGCAAGACGCCGGTCGTCGAATCGACCGGCACCGGCGGCGGCATGAAGCTGTTCTGTGCCGGAGTTGGCGAAGGCCACCCGGATGCGACCAATGCGTCGCGCGCGATGAAGAAGAGCGAGTTCGAGGATTGCCAGAAGAACGGCGTCAAGGACATCGTCGAGATCAAGATCGGCTTCGACGGCCTGACGATCGCCCAGTCCAAGCAGGGCCCCGATCTGAAGATCACACTAGGCCAGGTGTTCTTGGCGCTCGCCAAGGAAGTGCCGGGGCCCGACGGCAAGCTGGTCGCCAATCCGAACAAGAACTGGTCGGACATCGACAAGTCGCTGCCCAACATCAAGATCGAGGTCCTCGGTCCGCCGCCGACCTCCGGCACCCGCGACTCGCTGCATGAGCTGTTCCTCGAGGCTGGCGCCGAGCAGATCCCGGCGCTGAAGGAACTCAAGAAGTCCGACAAGAAGGCCTTCGACAAGGCTTGGAAGACGCTGCGTGAAGACGGCGCCTATGTCGAGGCTGGCGAGAACGACAACGTCATCGTCCAGAAGCTCGAGGCCAACAAGAACGCCTTCGGCATCTTCGGCTACTCGTTCCTCGAAGAGAATACCGCCAAGCTGAAGGGCGTCACCCTCGACGGCGCTGCTCCCAATTACGACAACATCGCCGGCGGCAAGTACAAGGGCTCGCGCCCGCTGTTCGTCTACATCAAGAAGCAGCATGTCGGCGTCGTGCCGGGCGTGGACAAGTTCGCGGCCGAGTACGTCTCGGAGAAGGCGCTGGGCGAGGATGGCTATCTCGCCAAGAAGGGTCTCGTGACACTGCCGAAGAAGGACCTCGATGCCATGCGCAAAAGCGTCACCGGCCTGACGCCGATGAGCGCGCCGAGCTCCTGATCGTTGTTGATCTCCGGTCACGGGGCGGTTCTGCCGCCCCGTGACGCGTCCCGACCGGAAGGTAAAGCAAGCGCTTTTCAGGTTCCGGCAGTTCTGCTCTAGGGGGCACCGTGACGATCGTTTACCTGCTCGGTCTCGTCGCATTGACCATCGTCGGCTTCCTACTGGGAAGATCGCGCGCCGTCGCGGTCGCCCAATCGGGTCCGATTCATTCCCGCCCCATCTATCATGGCGCGTTCGTTCTGCTCGCTGCGGCCATCCCGATGCTGCTGGCATTGGCCGTCGGCAGCGCTCTTTCGAATTACCTGGTCGACAGCAAGGCGCTGACGGCCTTCGACCCGGCCATCCTGAGCGATGAGTTGCGCCGCGGCTCGGTGCTGCGTGACATCGTCGCCCTGGCCGAAGGGCAGTTTTCCGGGGAAAGGACCGAGGCGCTTCGACGCGCGGCCGAGGTGTACGCCTCGACCAGGTCGTGGACCAACTACCTGCTTCTCGCCAGCGGTTTCGTGCTTGGCCTGCTCGGGCTTGCCTATGGACTGCGTCGCCTGTCGGCGAGCTTCCGCGCCCGCAATCAGGTGGAGCGCGTCGTCAAGTACCTTCTGCTCGCATGCGCCTCGATCGCGGTGCTGACCACGGTCGGCATCGTGTTCTCGGTGCTGTTCGAGACCATCCATTTCTTCGGCAAGGTGTCGCCGGTAGACTTCCTGTTCGGGATACAATGGTCGCCGCAGACGGCCATTCGCGCCGACCAGGTCGGCTCGTCCGGCGCGTTCGGCATCATCCCCCTGGTGGTCGGAACGATGCTGATCACGCTGATCGCGATGCTGATCGCCGGTCCGATCGGATTGTTCGCCGCAATCTATCTTGCCGAGTATGCGTCGCCCCGGTTTCGCTCGTTCGCCAAGCCCCTGCTGGAAATCCTCGCCGGCATTCCCACGGTCGTGCTCGGCTTCTTTGCGGCGCTCTCGCTGGCGCCGTGGATTCGGGCCGCGGGAGAGTGGGCCGGGCTGAACGTGGCGTCGGAAAGCGCGCTGGCAGCCGGCGTCGTGATGGGGATGATGATCATTCCCTTCGTCTCGTCGCTGTCCGATGACGTGATCAACGCGGTCCCGCAGTCGCTGCGTGACGGATCCTACGGCATGGGCGCAACCAAGTCGGAGACGATCAAGAAGGTCGTTCTTCCGGCCGCGTTCAGCGGCATCGTATCGGCGATGATGCTGGCGATCAGCCGCGCGGTCGGCGAGACCATGATCGTGGTGATGGCCGCGGGCCTTGCCGCCAACCTGACTTTCAATCCGCTCGAGGCGGTCACCACCTTCACAGTGCAGATCAAGACCATTCTGGTCGGCGACCAGGAGTTCGACAGCGCCAAGACGCTCGCAGCCTTCGCGCTGGGTTTCGTGTTGTTCTTCTTCACGCTGGCCCTGAACGTCATCGCCCTGCAGATCGTCAAGAGATACCGAGAGCAATATGACTGATATCGCGCTTCCGGCTTTCCGGACCTTCGACATCGCGTCTGACGCCGCGCGCGCGCGTGTGAGGGCACGCTACCGGGCGGAGCGGCGTTTCCAGCTCTACGGGATCGCCGCGATCACCCTGACGGCCGTGTTTCTCGCGGTTGTGCTGGCCGACATCGTCGTCAAGGGCCTGCCTGCATTCACGCAGCACCGCCTGATGATGGATATCACCGTCGACAAGGCCGAGATCGATCCGAATGGTACCAACGACCGTTCGGTGCTGCGCGGCGGCGACTATCAATTGCTGGTGCGCAACGCGCTGCGGGCGCAATTCCCGGACGTGAAGGCGCGGGCCCCGCGCCGGCTACTCGACGGTATGCTGTCGTCGGGAGCGGCGGACATCCTGCGCGAACGGGTCGTCGCCGATCCGGCGCTGGTCGGGCAGACCGTCAAGGTGCCGGTGCTGCTGTCCGATGATGCCGATCTTTATCTGAAGGGTATCGGCACGAAGATCGTCGAGCGCAATGGGACCGGCGTCATCACGCCGAGCGGAACGACAGGCGACGTCACGCTGCTGACCTCCAGCAACCAGTTCTCGGAGGAGCTGGTCAGCCTGCGGCGCCTGCTGTTCGACAAGTCGCGCGAGCTCGGCAAGGAGGCGGAACGGCTGCAGCGCGCGGTCAAATATGTCCAGGGCACCAGGGACCAGGTCGAGGCGCAGAAGGGGCGGCCCGGCGCGTCTGCCGCAGTCGCCGCGGGTCTGGACCAGCGCATTCAGACGCTGACGGCCGAGATCGACTCGCTTGCCCAGCGGGCGAAGCAGCTCGAGACCGATGCCGCGGCGATGCAGGCCCGCTTCGACAGTGCCGGCGGCAGCGAGCCGCTTGACGAGAAGATGCCGAGCCTGCTGGTCGCCGTCAACAAAGGGGTCGTCAAGGTCAAGGAGGTCAGCGGCGCACGAGTCGTCGGGCAAGTCATTGTACCGCTCGAATCCGCGGACCAGGCCGCGCCGGGAACCTGGCGCATCCTGACCTACCCGACGCCCGAGTCGAACCGAAGGGTGAGCGACCTCGAGGTGACCTGGCTGGAGACGCTGCGCGAGCGTGGCCTCGTCGAACACGTCTTCAACTGGTCGTTCTTCACGTCCGGCGACAGTCGCGAGCCGGAGCTTGCGGGCATCCGCGGCGCCCTGATCGGCTCGTTCCTGACGCTGCTCGTGACCCTCGTGCTTTGCCTGCCGACCGGCGTCGCGGCAGCGATCTACCTGGAGGAGTTTGCGCCGAAGAACCGGATCACCGAACTGATCGAGGTCAACATCAACAATCTGGCGGCGGTGCCCTCGATCGTCTTCGGCCTGCTCGGTCTGGCGGTGTTCCTGAACTTCTTCGGCCTGCCGCGCTCGGCTCCGCTGGTTGGCGGCCTGGTATTGGCGCTGCTCGTGATGCCGACGATCATCATCGCCTCGCGCGCGGCCCTGAAGGCCGTGCCGCCTTCGATCAAGGAGGCAGCGCTCGGCGTCGGGGCATCGCACCAGCAGGCGATTTTCCATCACGTCTTGCCGCTGGCACTGCCTGGCATAATGACCGGCACGATCATAGGTATGGCCCATGCCCTGGGTGAAACGGCGCCGTTGCTGCTGATCGGCATGGTCGCGTTCATCGTGGAGGTGCCGCAAGGCGTGACAAGCGCGGCGACGGTGCTTCCGGTTCAGATCTATCTCTGGTCGGATCTTCCGGAGATCGCCTTTCAGGCCAAGACTGCTGCAGCGATCCTCGTGCTGCTGGTGTTCCTGTTCCTGATGAACGGCGCGGCTATCGTGCTTCGTCGCCGCTTCGAGCAGCGCTGGTAACAGCGTATTTAGGGGTAGTGAGAAAATGAACATGTCCCAAGCGTCCAGCATTGCAGCAAGCCCGGCTACCCTGGTTTCGGCCGGTGTCAGCCGCCTGCCGAAGGTCACCGCGAGAGACGTCAACGTCTACTACGGCGAGAAGCGCGCCCTGAACGACGTGACGATCGACATCCCCGAGACGTCGGTCACCGCCTTCATTGGTCCCTCGGGTTGCGGCAAATCGACCTTCCTTCGCTGCATCAACCGCATGAACGACACGATCCCGATCGCACGTGTGACCGGTCGGATCGAGATCGACGGGACGGACGTTTACGACAAGTCACTCGATGTGGTGCAGCTCCGCGCCCGGGTGGGTATGGTATTTCAGAAGCCGAATCCCTTTCCCAAGTCGATCTACGAAAACGTTGCCTATGGACCGCGCATTCACGGCCTTGCCGGCAGCAAGACCGAGCTCGACGCGATCGTCGAAAGCAGCTTGAAGCGGGCCGGCCTGTTTAACGAGGTGAAGGATCGGCTGACTGAGTCCGGGACGGGACTGTCCGGCGGTCAGCAGCAGCGCCTGTGCATCGCGCGAGCCATCGCTGCGAGCCCCGAAATCATCCTGATGGACGAGCCTTGCTCCGCGCTCGATCCGATCGCCACGGCGAAGATCGAGGAGTTGATGAGCGAGCTGGCCAAGAACTTCACCATCATCATCGTGACGCATTCGATGCAGCAGGCGGCACGTGTGTCGCAGCTGACTGCATTCTTCCATCTCGGCACACTGGTCGAAAGCGGGCCTACCGACAAGATATTCACCTCGCCTTCCGACCAGCGTACACAGGACTACATCACGGGCCGGTTCGGCTGAGGAGTTGAGGGATGGTTTCCGAACACATTGCAAAAGCATTCGACAGCGATCTGCAGGAGCTGACCCGGCTGGTCGCCGAGATGGGCGGCCTTGCCGAGCGCATGATTGCCGACTCCGTCGATGCGCTGATCCGGCGCGACGTCGCGCAGTCCAAGCGCGTCGTCGCAGCCGACCTCGAGATCGACAATCTGCAGCGGCTCATCGAGGAGCGCGCGGTGCTCACCATCGCCCGCCGCCAGCCGATGGCGGTGGACCTGCGCGAGATCGTCAGCGCCATGCGCGTGGCCATCGATCTCGAGCGGATCGGCGATCTTGCCAAGAACAT
The DNA here is from genome assembly GCF_052389815.1 of Bradyrhizobium sp. Classification (GTDB taxonomy): domain Bacteria; phylum Pseudomonadota; class Alphaproteobacteria; order Rhizobiales; family Xanthobacteraceae; genus Bradyrhizobium. The sequence goes on from NZ_JBQTHN010000012.1 coordinate 16,334, forward strand.
CGGCAAGCGCGTCACCGCGATCGAGAGCGATTTCCAGCCGCTGAAGCTGATCCGCGGGCTGGAGCACATGACCGACCTGGTGCAGTCCCAGGTCAAGTCGGTGCTCGACGCCTACGCCGCGCACGACCTGCCGGCCGCGATGAACGTCTGGAAGGGCGACGAGGAGGTGGACGCAATCTGCACCTCGCTGTTCCGCGAGCTGCTCACCTACATGATGGAAGACCCGCGCAACATCTCGTTCTGCATCCATTTGATGTTCTGCGCCAAGAACATCGAGCGGATCGGCGACCACGCGACCAACATCGCCGAGACCGTGTTCTACATGATCGAGGGTCAGCAGATGCTCGACAAGCGCCCCAAGGGCGACATGACCACTTTTGCCGCGACAGTGCCCGATTAACCGCGTATCGGGAAACGGACAGGATACATTAGGCTCATGAGCGCACGCATTCTGGTGGTGGAAGACGAGGAAGCGTTGACGACGCTTCTGCGTTACAACCTCGATGCCGAAGGATATGAGGTCGAGACCGTCGCCCGCGGCGACGAGGCCGACACCCGGCTGAAGGAGCGGGTGCCGGACCTCGTGGTGCTGGACTGGATGCTGCCGGGGCTTTCCGGCATCGAGCTGTGCCGACGCCTGCGGGCGCGCCCCGAGACCAAGCAGCTGCCGATCATCATGCTCACCGCGCGCGGCGAGGAGAGCGAGCGCGTGCGGGGGCTCGCCACCGGCGCCGACGACTACATCGTAAAACCCTTCTCGGTGCCGGAGCTGCTGGCGCGGGTGAAGGGCCTGTTGCGCCGGGCGAGCCCCGAACGGCTCGCCACCGTGCTGACCTATGGCGACATCGAGCTCGACCGCGAAAAACGCCGCGTCGCGCGCTCCGGCCGGCCGATCGACCTCGGCCCGACCGAGTACCGCCTGCTCGAATTCTTCCTCGAGCATCCCGGCCGCGTCTTCAGCCGCGAGCAGCTGCTGGACAGCGTCTGGGGCCGCGACATCTATATCGACGAGCGCACCGTCGACGTCCACATCGGCCGCCTGCGCAAGCTGCTCAACCCCGGCCGCGAGCAGGATCCGATCCGCACCGTCCGCGGCGCCGGCTACGCGCTGGACGACAGGTTCGCGAAGGCCGAGCCGCAGTCGTAGCGCTGCTGATCCACACAGCCGTCATCGCCCGCGAAGGCGGGCGATCCAGTTTTCCAGAGCCGTTTGTGATTAGGCCGAGAGGCCGCGGCGTACTGGATCACCCGCATGCGCGGGTGATGACAAGTGAGGCGCGCGATGCTGGCTTCCGTCTATGCCGCGCGCCTTACCTTCCCTGCGGCTTCGGCGGTTGCCGCCGGCGGTCGGCGGCGGGCTGGTAGGCGACGCGCGAGTGGTGCGCGCAGTAGGGCAGGCCGGTCAGCGCCTTGCCGCCGCAGAAGAAGAATTCCGGGCTCGAGGGATCGCCGACCGGCCAGTGGCAGGTGGCTTCGTTGAGCTCCAGCAGCGACAGCCGCTGGTTCATCGGCACGACATTGTCATAGGCGACGGGGTCGGCTTCGACCTCGACCTCGAAGGCCTGAGCCAGCGCGGTGTTGCCGCGCGACATCGGGCGCGACACCCGAACCATCTGGGTGGGGCGCGCCTTGCGCGGCCGGGGTGCGGCGGTGGAGGGCGCCTTGGCGCGGCCGGAGAGGCCGAGCCGGTGGACCTTGCCGATCACGGCATTGCGGGTCACGTTGCCGAGCTCGGCGGCGATCTGGCTGGCCGAAAGCCCGGATTCCCAAAGCTTCTTCAGTTGCTCGACACGCTCATCGGACCAGGTCAATACGGTCATCGTGTTCTTCCTTTCGCCTCGCGCCGGCCGAACCGGGGCGGCGCGGGCGATGCCAAATCCACAAAACCCCTGCGGGCGGAATCCCTTAGCCCTCGCCGGACAGGTTTGAACCGCGCCCGAACGCTTACGCCGCAAAAAGGTACTTAGGGATCAGAGTTGCCGCACGAGATGTCGTACCCGACAGCCGAAACGCTACAATATGCCGTGACTCCGGCGCAAGAGTCCGGTCGCGCGCTTCCACATGTTCCGTCTTGATGGTGGCAATGTCCGGAATCGTACGGATGCAGCGCTTTTTGCAGTGCACTTAAGGCCCTTTTGGCGTGTTGACAGCACCTGCCCCGCCCCTAAGATAGTTCTCGCGTGCCGCCTGCAAAAGGCGGCACGTTTCGTTTTCCGCCGGCCTCGCCGATGCGATCCGCGCCAATGCAACGCCGCGCGCGGCCGGCTTCGAAACCTCTGAAGTAGACAGCCATGACCAACAGCGCCACGTCGCATCTGCTCCCCGTCTTTGCCAGGGTCGATCTCGGCTTCGAGCGCGGCGAGGGCGCCTGGCTCGTCGCCACCAATGGCGAGCGCTATCTGGATTTCACCTCGGGCGTGGCGGTGAACGCGCTGGGACACTGCCATCCGCACCTCGTCAAGGCGCTGCAGGAGCAGGCGACGAAGCTCTGGCACATGTCCAACCTGTTCAAGAGCCCGGATGGCGACAATCTCGCCGCGCGGCTCTGCGAGCAGAGCTTTGCCGACCTCGTCTTCTTCTGCAATTCCGGCGCCGAGGCGATGGAATGCGTGATCAAGCTGGTGCGCCGCTATCACGCCTCGAAGGGCCGTCCCGAGCGCTATCGCATGGTCACCTTCGAGGGCGCCTTCCACGGCCGCACGCTGGCGACGCTCGCTGCCACCGGCTCGGCAAAATATCTCGAAGGTTTCGGCCCGCCGATGGACGGCTTCGACCAGGTGCCGCACGGCGATCTCGAGGCGGTCAAGAAGGCGATCGGCCCGCAGACCGCCGGCATTCTGATCGAGCCCGTGCAGGGCGAGGGCGGCGTACGCACGGCGCCGGTGTCGTTCTTCAAGGCGCTGCGCGAGCTCTGCGACCAGCACGGCCTGCTGCTCGCTTTCGACGAGGTGCAGACCGGCATGGGCCGCACCGGCGATCTCTTTGCCTACAAGCGCCTCGGCGTTAAGCCGGACGTGATGTCGCTGGCGAAAGCGCTCGGCGGCGGCTTCCCGATCGGCGCGTGCCTCGCCACGGCCGAGGCCGCCTCCGGCATGACGCCGGGCTCGCACGGCTCGACCTTCGGCGGCAATCCGCTGGCGATCGCGGCCGCCAACGCCGTGCTCGATGTCATGCTGAAGCCCGGCTTCTTCGATCACGTGCAGAAGATGTCGCTGCTGCTCAAGCAGAAGCTGGCCTCCGTCGTCGACCGCTATCCGTCCGTGCTGGCGGAAGTGCGCGGCGAGGGGCTCCTTGTCGGCGTCAAGGCCGTGGTGCCCTCGGGCGACCTCGTCAACGCGCTGCGCGAAGAGAAGCTGCTCACGGTCGGCGCCGGCGACAATGTCGTGCGCTTCCTCGCGCCCCTGATCGTGGGCGAGGCCGAGATCGATCACTCCATCGGTTGCCTGGAGCGCGCCTGTGTCGCGCTGTCGGCGACGGAAAAGAAGAAGGCGGCGGGGTGATGAGCAAGGCGCCACGCCACTTCCTCGACATCAACGAAATGCCGCTTGGGGAATTGCGCAACATCATGGACGCCAGCCTTGCCATGAAGGCGAAGCTGAAGGCGCATGAGAAGCCCAGGAAACCGCTCGAAGGCAAGACGCTCGCCATGATCTTCGAGCGCCCCTCGACCCGCACCCGCGTCTCGTTCGACGTCGGCATGCGCCAGCTCGGCGGCGAATCCATCATGCTGACCGGCGCGGAGATGCAGCTTGGCCGCGGCGAGACCATCGCCGACACCGCGCGCGTGCTGTCGCGCTATGTCGATGCCATCATGATCCGCATCCTCAATCACGAGGCGCTGCTGGAGCTTGCCGCGCACGCCACCGTGCCGGTCATCAACGGCCTGACGCGGCGCTCGCATCCCTGCCAGGTGATGGCTGACCTGATGACCTTCGAGGAGCATCGCGGTCCGATCGAGGGCAAGACGGTGGCCTGGACCGGCGACGACAACAACGTGCTCGCTTCCTGGGCGCACGCCGCCGAGCGGTTCAAGTTCAGGCTCAATGTCGCGACCCCGCCGGAGCTCGCGCCGAAGAAGCCGATGCGCGACTGGATCAAGGCGACCTCGGCGCCGATCGTGCTCGGCACCGATCCGGAAGCCGCGGTGCGCGGCGCCGATTGCGTCGTCACCGACACCTGGGTGTCGATGGGCGACAAGGAGGGCGAGCACCGCCACAACGTGCTGCGGCCCTACCAGGTCAACAGCAAGCTGATGTCGCTGGCCAGGCCCGACGCCATCTTCATGCACTGCCTGCCCGCCCATCGCGGCGAGGAGGTCACCGACTAGGTGATCGACGGCCCGCAATCGGTGGTGTTCGACGAAGCCGAGAACCGTCTGCATGCGCAGAAGGGCATTCTGGCCTGGTGCTTCGACGCCGTGGCGTAGAGGAAAACAACACTGTCGTCCCGGGCAAGCGAGCAGAGCGAGCGCCACCCGGGACCCATACCGCGTGATCTATCCGTGTGAATAGCTGGTAGACACGCGGTGCACGCAACCAAGGCCGGTGGATATGGGTCCCTTGCGTTCGCAGGGACGACACCGAGTCAAACCCTTTCGTATCGCGACTTCGGACCCCAGATAGAGCGCCATGGTTTCCCAATCCCCTGAAACGAAAACCGCGCCCGAAACCCCAATCCGCGCGCCGTCGGCGGTTCCCATCGACGACACCGTGCTGCCGTTCGAGGTCAACGCGCTGGACCTGCGCGGCCGGCTGACGCGCCTCGGCCCCGCGCTCGACGACGTCCTCGCCAAGCACGATTACCCGGCGCCGGTCGGCAAGCTGCTCGGCGAAGCGATTGTCTTGACGACACTGCTCGGCACGTCCCTGAAATTCGAGGGCCGCTTCATCCTGCAGACCAGGACCGACGGTCCGGTCTCCTTCCTGGTCGTCGACTTCAAGTCGCCCGATCGCCTGCGCGCCTATGCGCGCTTCGACGCCAAGCTGCTGAAGGACGGCCAGACCTCGGGCGAGCTGCTCGGCAAGGGCCATCTCGCCATGACCATCGACCAGGGCGCGGACATGAGCCGCTACCAGGGTCTGGTCGCGCTGCATGGCGGCAGTCTCGAGGATGCCGCGCACGAATACTTCCTGCGCTCCGAGCAGATACCGACGCGGGTGCGCCTCGCGGTCGGCGAGGAATGGCGCGGCGGCGACGGCGGCAGGCACCGCTGGCGCGCCGGCGGCATGCTGCTGCAATTCCTGCCCAGGGCGCCCGAGCGCGCGCGCCAAGCCGACCTGCATCCCGGCGACGCGCCGGAAGGCACGGTGCATCACACCGTCGAGGAGGACGACGCCTGGGTCGAGGGCCAGTCGCTGATCTCTACCGTCGAGGACGTCGAGCTGATCGATCCGCATCTGTCGGGCGAACGGCTGCTGTATCGTCTCTTCCACGAACGCGGCGTCCGCGTCTTCGCACCCTTGCCGCTGCAGGCGAAATGCTCCTGCTCGCGCGAGGCGGTGGCAGCGATGCTGAAGAGCTTTGCCCCGAAGGACCGCGCCGACATGGTGAAGGACGACAAGGTCGTCGTCACCTGCGAGTTCTGCAGCTCGGTGTACGAGTTCACCCCGCACGAGGCGGGCGTGGAGGAGGGGGACGGTTCTGCGCCGTAGCGCGACCGACTTGTCCGCCGTAGCTCGAAGAGCGAAGGCGGAAGCGTGCCCACCTTCACAAGCGCGCTGGCGAAGGTGGGCACGGCGCGAGAGCGCCTTTGCCCACCCTACAACATCATAGGGTCAAGCCCGGTGATGACGCGCTACGCGCGTCAATTCAACACCCGCCTCTCGCTCGGGCTGTCGAGCGAAAACGTCGGCACGTCGATCTCGAATTGCTCGCCGCTTTCGCTGACCATCTGGTAGCGCCCGGTCATGATGCCCGAGGAGGTCGGCAGCGGCACGCCGCTGGTGTATTCGAAGCGCTCGCCCGGCCCAAGCACGGGCTGCTCGCCGACCACGCCCGCGCCCTTCACCTCCTGCCGCTTGCCCGTCGCGTCGGTGATGATCCAGTGGCGGGTCTTGAGCTGTACGGTTTCATCGCCGGTATTGGTGATCGCGATGGTGTAGGCCCAGAAATACTGTCCCTTGTCCGGAACCGAACGCTCCGGCATGAAAGCCGGCTCTACGGTGACTTCGATCTGGCGGGTGACGGCACGGTACATTTCTGGCGATCTTTCAAAATCGAAAGGTCATCTTATCTTAATGGACGGGCCGGACAACGCCGGCCGTCGGCGGCAGGGCTGAAAGTTCCGGCGCAGCGCGCAAGGCTGCGCCGCCTGCATGCGCATTTGCCCGCGACGGCAGGGCCGCTATTATCCGTCGTGCCGCGCAATCGCCTTGCCCTCGCCGTTGGAGACGGTGCCTGATGTCGTCCATTGCCGATACCATGGCCGGCCGCCCGCGCGCCGATGGCGCCGCCGCCAGGGATGCTGCCGCCGCCCCCGCGATCACGCTGCCGGCGGTCGGCGAGCGCGAGCTGCGCCTCGACCTGTTTCGCGGGCTCGCACTGTGGCTGATCTTCCTGGATCATCTGCCGAACAACATTCTGGCTTGGTTCACCATCCGCAATTACGGCTTCTCCGACGCCACCGAGATCTTCATTTTCATCTCCGGCTACACCGCGGCTTTCGTCTACGGTCGCGCAATGCTGCAATCCGGATTCGTCATCGCCGGCGCCCGCATCATGCGCCGGGTCTGGCAGATCTACGTCGCCCACGTCTTCCTGTTCACGATCTTCCTGGCGCAGATTTCCTATGTCGCCACCCGCTTCGAGAACCCGCTCTACACCGAAGAAATGGGCATCATGGACTTCCTCAAGCAGCCGGATGTCACCATCGTCCAGGCGCTGATCCTGCGTTTCCGTCCCGTCAACATGGACGTGCTGCCGCTCTACATCGTGCTGATGCTGTTCCTGCCGCTGATCCTGTGGCTGATGAAATGGCGCGCCGACGTCACGCTGGTGCTGTCGGCCGCGCTGTATGCAGCGACCTGGTATTTCGACTTCTATCTCTCGGCCTATCCGAACGGCGTATGGGCCTTCAATCCCTTTGCCTGGCAGCTGCTGTTCGTGTTCGGCGCCTGGTGCGCGCTCGGCGGCGCGCGGCGGATGTCGGCCATCCTTTCCTCGAATGTCACGCTGGGTATTTGCATCGCCTATCTCGCCTTTGCCTTCTTCGTCACGCTGACCTGGCACTTCCCGCAGCTCGGCTTCCTGATGCCGAAATGGATCGAGAAGTGGATGTATCCGATCACCAAGACCGATCTCGACGTGCTGCGCTTTGCGCACTTCCTGGCGCTGGCGGCGATCACGGTGCGCTTCCTGCCGAAGCGCTGGCCGCCGCTGCGGTCGGTCTGGCTGCGACCATTGATCGTCTGCGGCCAGCATTCCCTCGAGATATTCTGTCTCGGCGTGTTCCTGGCCTTCGCCGGACATATCGTCTTTGCCGAAGTCGCGGGGGGCGCGGCGATGCACTTCGTGGTCAGTCTGGCGGGCATCCTGATCATGTGCGGCATGGCGTGGGTGATTTCGTGGTACAAGCGTTCGGCCGACAAGGGTGCGAAGAAAAGCCCGATCGGCAACGCCGACATGGCGGGGGGAAGCCTATGAGGGCCGCCATCCTGAGCCTGATCGTGCTTGCAGGCGGACTCGCCGGGCCGGTCGCTCGTGCCGAGGAGGCTCCGCCCGCCTGCGAGGTCCCGGCCTATCTGCTCTCCAGCGACAGCAGGCTGACCCACGTGGCGGCGGCGGTCAAAGCCGGAAAGCCTCTCAACGTCCTGGTGCTGGGCACCCGCTCTTCCACCATCCCCTCGCTGGATGGCAGCGCCTATCCGGCCAAGCTGCAGGCCGCCCTCAAGGAGAGGCTGGGTACCGCGCCCGTCAATCTCTCCGTAGAAATACAGGGCGGCAAGACCGCCGAGGATATGGCCGCCAGCATCGTCAAGCTGGTGGAAACGAAAAGCCCCACCCTGGTGATCTGGCAGACCGGCACCTACGACGCCATCCGGGGGATCGATCCCGACGACTTCCGCAGCGCCGTCGACGAAGGGGTTAGTGCGCTGCAAAATGCAGGCGTCGATGTGATTCTGGTGAACTTGCAGTATAGTCCGCGCACGGAGACCATGACGTCCGTGCCGCCCTATCTCGACAACATGCGCGTGGTGGCGCAGCAGCACGACGTCCCCCTGTTCGATCGTTTCGGCATCATGCGGCACTGGAATGATACTGGAGATTTCGATTTGTTCAGCGCCACCCACGGCGCCGAGCTCGCCAAACGCGTTCATGGCTGCCTCGGCCGCGCGCTTTCGAAACTGGTGATCGACGCCGCCCATCTGGACCTGGCGCAGCAGAATTAGGGGCCGGCGTCGATGAGCTTTCACTACCCTTTTCGCGCATGTGCCGTGCTGGCGATGGCCGCGCTTGCCGCGGCCGCGGTGGTGCCCGCTCCGGCGCGCGCGCAGACCGCGAACGCAGCGCTGGGTGACGCCAGGGCGGATGCGCCCAAATCCGAAGCGGTCAAATCGGAAGCGGCAAGGCCCGCCGGGGCGCCGCCCGCCGGTGCGGGCAGCACCGCCGCGGTCCAGCACAATCCGGCGCAGAAGGGCATCGCGGCGCGCGCCGTGGACAAGGTCAGGGACATCTTCGCCCGCGTGCCGTGCCTGCCGCCGAAGGGCGCCGGCAAGTCGATGGGCTCGCTGCCGCATGTCGCAAACAGGCTGATCGCCGGGCAGCCGGTCATGATCATCGCCTTCGGCTCGTCCTCGACGCAGGGCTATGGCTCCAGCGCGCCGGAGTTCAACTATCCCAATCGCCTGGCCGCGCAGCTCAAGCGCCAGTATCCGACCTCCGACATCACCGTGCTCAACCGCGGCAAGGGCGGCGAGGATGCGCCTGAAATGATGCGGCGGCTGCAGGCCGAGGTGATCGACATGAAGCCCGACCTCGTGATCTGGCAGGTCGGCACCAACGCCGTGCTGCGCAACCTCGATCAGGCGGAGACGGCCAGACTCGTCGACGAAGGCATAGCGCGCATCCAGGCCGCCGGCAGCGACGTCGTGCTGGTCGACTCGCAATATTCGCCGGCCGTCAACGCCAAATCCGAAGGCAACAGCAGGATGATGAAGCTGCTCGGCAAGGTCGCCGAGCTGCGCAAGATCGGCGTGTTCCCGCGCTTCGAGGTGATGCGCGACTGGCACGAGAAGCAGGCGATCCCGGTCGAGGAGTTCATCATCTCCGACGGCCTGCACATGAGCGACTGGGGCTACGCCTGCTTCGCGCAACTGCTCGGCGACGACATCATCAAGTCGGTCGGCCAGATCAAGCTCGGCATCGCCGTGCCGTCGGACGTGCGGGCGTACCGGCCGATGTAGCTGAACCGTAAGGTGGGCAAAGGCGCTCTTGCGCCGTGCCCACCTTCACGAGTGTGCTTGTGATGGTGGGCACGCTTCCGCTTTGCCCACCCTACGAACCGCTTCACACCTTCTCCAGCGCCTGCGCAAAGTCCTCGATCAGGTCGTCGACATGCTCGAGGCCCGCCGAATAGCGGATGAAGCCTTCGCTGATGCCGAGTTCGGCGCGCGCTTCCGGCGAAAGGCGCTGGTGCGTCGTCGTCGCCGGATGCGTGACCAGGCTCTTGGCATCGCCGAGATTGTTGGAGATGCGCGACAGCTTCAGCGCGTTAAGGCAGCGGAACGCGCCGGCCTTGCCGCCCTTGACCTCAAAGCCGATCAGCGTCGAGCCGGCGCCCATCTGCTTCTTCACGACCGCCGCCTGCGGATGGTCGGCGCGCCCGGGATAGATCAGCCGCGAAATCTTCGGATGTTTCGCCAGCACGTCGGCGAGCTTGCCTGCGGTCTCGGTCTGCGCCCGCACACGGACGCCGAGCGTCTCCAGCCCCTTCAGCAGCACCCAGGCGTTGAACGGCGACATCGACGGCCCGGTCTGGCGCATGAAATTGTGAATGTGCTCGGCGATGAAGGCTTCCGACGACAGGATGACGCCGCCGAGGCAGCGGCCCTGGCCGTCGATGTGCTTGGTCGCGGAATAGACGACGACGTCGGCGCCGAGCGACAGCGGACTCTGCCAGATCGGCGTGGCGAAAACATTGTCGACGATCAGCCGCGCGCCGCCGCTATGCGCGATCTCGGCAATCGCAGGGATGTCGAGCACGTCCAGCGTCGGATTGGTCGGGCTTTCCAGGAAGCACGACTTCGTGTTCGGCCGCATCGCCTTCTTCCACTGGTCGAGGTCGAGGCCGTCGACCAGCGTGGACGTGATGCCGTAACGCGGCAGCAGATCCTCCACCACATAGCGGCAGGAGCCGAACAGCGCCTTCGCCGCCACCACATGATCGCCCGCCTTCAGCGGCGCCAGCACGGCGGTGGTCACCGCGGCCATGCCGGTGGCGGTGGCGCGCGCGGCTTGCGCGCCCTCGAGCTCGATCATGCGCCGCTCGAACATCGAAACCGTCGGATTGGAAAAGCGCGAATAGAGAAAGCCTGCGTCCTCGCCCTTGAAGCGGGCTTCGCACTGCTCGGCGCTGTCGTAGACGAACCCCTGCGTCAGGAACAGCCCTTCCGACGTCTCGCCGAATTGCGAGCGCAGCGTGCCGGAATGCACCAGCCGGGTTTCGGGACGATAGCGGGCGGTGGACTTGATCTCAGACATGTGACCTCCTGCGCGGCCATCGAAATGGCCACAAAAAAACCGGCCTGGAAAAATTTCCACGGGCCGGGATCACACTGTCCCCGGCCTGTTTAGCGATTTATTTAACGTGGCTGCAAGCCGGCCGGCTCAAATCACCACGGGATAAGTCGTCCTGATATTCGCTCGCGCCCTTTCCGTCAAGCCTGCCATCGGATAAGGCCGTAAATAGCCTAATTTCAGGGGTTTGGATGACATCGGGGCAATCGCCCAGGGACCACGCCGTGCCGTTTTCGCTTCCCACCCACGCCAACGGCATATTGCCCGATCGCATGATCGCGGCGATGGCGGATTCGGGCCTGATCCTGCCGGCCTATCCCTTTGTCGAGAGCCAGATCCAGCCGGCAAGCCTCGACCTCAGGCTCGGCGACATCGCCTATCGCGTGCGCGCGAGCTTCCTGCCGGGGCCGGGTTCGACCGTGGCCGAGCGCATCGACGAGTTGAAGCTGCACGAGATCGGCCTCTCCGACGGCGCGGTGCTGGAGACCAACTGCGTCTACATCGTGCCGCTGCTGGAAAGCCTCAATCTGCCGAAGGAGATCGTGGCTGCGGCCAACCCGAAGAGCTCGACCGGCCGGCTCGACGTCTTCACCCGCGTCATCGCCGACGGCACGCGCCGCTTCGACATGATCGGCGCGGGCTATCACGGCCCGCTCTATGCCGAGATCAGCCCGAAGACGTTTCCGGTGTTGCTGCGCGAGGGCTCGCGGCTGTCGCAGGTGCGCTTCCGCACCGGCGATGCGGTGCTCTCTTCCGACGCGCTCAACGCGCTGCATGCGGCCGAGCGGCTGGTCGATGCCGACAAGGCCGATCTTGCCGGCGGCGTCGCACTGTCGGTCGATCTCTCCGGCGAAAATTCAGGCGGCTTCGTCGGCTATCGCGCCAAGCGCCACACCGGCGTCGTCGATGTCGACCGCCGCGGCGGCTATGCCGTCGACGAATTCTGGGAGCCGATCCAGGCCCGCGCCGACGGCAGCCTGATCCTCGATCCCGGCGAGTTCTACATCCTCGCCTCGAAGGAAGCGGTGCAGGTGCCGCCGGACTATGCCGCGGAGATGGTGCCGTTCGATCCCCTGGTCGGCGAATTCCGCGTGCATTATGCCGGCTTCTTCGATCCCGGCTTCGGCTATGCCGGCGCCGGCGGGCAGGGCGCGCGCGCCGTGCTCGAGGTGCGCTCGCGCGAGGTGCCGTTCATCCTCGAGCACGGCCAGATCGTCGGCCGCCTCGTCTACGAAAAGATGCTGTCGCGGCCCGCCTCCCTCTACGGCCAGCGCATCGGCTCCAACTACCAGGCGCAGGGCCTGAAGCTGAGCAAGCATTTCCGCGTGTGAGACTCTCGTGTCCCGGACGCGGTGCAGCGCGAAGTGCCACTGTGCAGAACCGGGACCCATGCACGATGGGCCCCGGCTCAGCAGCGCACCGCCGACGCGCTGCGCTGCATCCGGGGCACGAGAGCGGTGTCAGTTCGTCACATGCACGCCCGGCTTCTTCCCCGCATTCCATTTGCCGCCGATTGCGCGCTCGATCTGGGCCGAGAGCTGCAACAGCAGGCCGTCATCGGCCTGTTTCGCCATCGCCTGGATGCCGAGCGGCAGGCCGTGCTCGTGGGTTGCCAGCGGCAGCGAGATCGCGGGGATGCCGCAGAGATTGGCCAGCGGCGTGAAGGCGAAATTGCGCCAGAGATTGGCGAACCAGTCCAGCACGGAAGGATTGTCGCTGATGGTCAAAAATTCCGTGGTGCCGACCTTCGGCGTCGGCAGCGCGGTGACCGGCGTCAGGATGATGTCCCACTCTTCGAAGAACGCGCCGAAGCCGCGCGAGGTCGTGTTGAACACCGCCTGCATCTTCGCCCGCTCGGCGAAGCTAAAGTGCCGGCCGTGCTCCCAGATGCGGATATTCATGGGCTCGATGAGATCGGCCGGCGGCCGCTCCAGCCCGCGCGCGGCGAGCATGTTGCCGATCACGACCGCGAAATTGCTGATGTAGCACAGCGTCTGCGCCTCGAAGGCGGCGCGATAGTCGATGTCCGGCAGGGCATGGCCGACGTGATGGCCGAGGCTTTCGAGGAATTTTCCGACCCGCTCGAGCTCCGCCGCGATCGCCGGCGTCGCGCGATATTCGCCCCATTGATGCGAGAGCGCGATGCGCAGGCGGCCGGGATCGCGCTTGATTGTTTCCGTGTAGGGCTCGCCCGGCGTCCAGAACGGCATGAACTCGCCGGGGGCGGGGCCTCGGCAGGCATCGACGAAGGCGGCGGTGTCGCGCACCGAACGCGACTGGCAGCCCTGGATCGACACCAGCCCCGTCAGGTCGGACAGGTGCGGGGCGATGGAGAACACGCCGCGCGAGACCTTCAGCCCGATATTGCCGTTGACGCCGGCGGGAATCCGGATCGAGCCGCCGCCGTCGGTGGCGTGCGCGATCGGCACCACGCCGGCCGCAACCATCGCGGCACTGCCGGCCGACGAGCCGCACGTCGTGTAATCGGTGTTCCAGGGATTGCGGGTGACGTAGACCGCGGGATTGTCGGCCGAGCTGCACACGCCGAACTCCGGCGTCGTGGTCCGTCCGATCAGGTTGAGCCCCGCTTGGCGCATCTTGCTCGTCAGAAAGGTATCGGCCACCGCGCGATTGCCGCGCATCAAGAGCGAGCCCATCTCCTGCAGCCGTCCCTTCATGGTCGGGCCGAGATCCTTCATCAGGAAGGGCAGGCCGGCGAAGGGCCCGTCGAGCCTGGTGCCGTTGCCGGCGGGCGAGGCGATCGCATCGTCGAACAGCTCGACCACGCCGGACAGCGCGGGATCGACCTTGGCGACAGCAGCTGCCGCCTGCTGCGCCAGCTCGGCAGGCTTCAGCTCGCCCTTGCGGACGCGCTCCGCCAGCGCCACGCCATCGTGCCGCGTCCATTCGTCCCAGCTCATCGCAAGAGTCATGTCATCGATTCCTTACAACACGGGTTTGGACCTTAGTTTCGCGAGAGGCCGAGTCAACAACGAGCAAGTCTGACCTCGCTCTCGTGTCCCGGACGCGGCGCAGCGCGCAAGCGCTGCTCCGCAGAGCCGGGACCCATGCTCGCCTCACGATGGGCCCCGGCTTAGCAGCGCACCGTGAAGAACGCTGCGCTGCATCCGGGGCACGTCACCCTTCGTGGCAACGCATTGCTTCGTCGCTGGCGCGGTGACACACTGTTTCCTGCAGCGAGCAATAAGAGGAAACGAACATGACCGCGGGGCAGGATGCGCGCGAGGCGCAATGGCTGAAATGGCGCAGCGTCGCAGACCTCTATCACGCCTTCTTCACCGGCCTGATCCTGTCCGTGGTGACGCGGCGCGGCACGGCTGACGCCGCCGAGTTCGTCTTCCGCGTGTTCCGCCGCCAGCAGCAGGAGCGTTTCCTGCCGGGCCTGAAGAAGCTCGGCCTCGACCATCTGCCGCCGGCGGTTGCCGCCGCGCAGTATCACTATCTCTCCAACTGGATCGGCGGCGTGCATGTCGAATACATGTATGAGAGCGACGCCAAGGCCTGGATCCGCTATCCGCCGCCGCGCTGGATCTGGCGCGGCACCGCGATCTGCGGCGTGCCCGGCGAAGTCTCGCGCGCGATGCTGCGCGGCTGGCACGCCAATAACGGCGCAGCTCTCGGCGATCTCAGGCTCGGCTTCGTCTGCACCAAGCAGAGCGTCGACGGCCAGGACGGGCTCGAAGGCTATTATTGCCAGTACGACCATCCGCTCGAGCTCGACCAGCGGCTGGTGTTCGCGCGCCACCTCGAAGCGCCGCCATTCGATGCCGCGAAAGCGCCGGCGCTGCCGGTCGACAGCTGGCCGCGGCCGCGGCTGGAAAAGGCCTATCGCAACTACGCGATGGAATATGTGAAGACCGCAGCGCCCGTGATGGTGCAGGTGTTCGGCCCGGAGGACGCGGGCTATCTGCTTCACCTCACCGGCAAGCTGATCGGCATGCAGTATTTCGACGAGATCGCGCGTGCGTTCCAGGTCGGCCGTGGCGGTGCCAGGGAGTTCGTCGACTTTCTCCGCGTGCTGTTCGATTCGCAGGACGATGCGATCGAGATCGGCGAGTCCGCTGGGAGTTTCGAGGTGCAACAGAAGACGTGGAAGCTGATGGAGGGCGTCGCCGACGACAGCCCTGCCTGCACAAGAGTGCTGGAAGGCCTGCTCGAAGGCCTCGCCGCCGGCTGCGGCCGTCACATTCCCGTGCATCTGAAGCCGCCCAAAGGCGGCAAGCCCCCGTTCGTCTGGTCGATCGGGTAGCGCGCTCTCTCTTACCCTCTCCCCGTTCTTCACGTCCGTTCTTCACGGCCGCAGGCGGGGAGAGGTGAGGCGCGCCGGTGCAACAAGAGCGGGCTGCAGGATGATGCGTCTCGCTTCCCTGCAAGAGAAGGGCATATCGCGGGAGAAATTGCTGACGGCGCTTGAGACTTCTGCGCCCTTCGATGGCAACGAGCAGATTGCGTCGTTTGGACCGCATTTCGGTGGAGAGGCACTCGACACGTTAACTCGCCGTCTATCCGATTTGGGTTTGGAATACTTTGATGACTTCTTCGAATTCGCAGTAGATTCTCCGAGGTGGTGCGCCTTCAAGGCTTGTTTGGTGCAAAGCGCCTAGATGCCCGGCGCGAATGCGAAAAAGGGCTGCGCGAGACGATCGCGCAGCCCGTTTGTTTGGCATGTCATTCCGGGATGGTGCGAAGCACCAGACCCGGAATCTCGAGATTCTCAGGTGCGCAATTGCGCACCATAGTTCGATGCTTTGCATCGCCCCGGAATGACGCTTCGCGTCACTTCGGCCGGATCGCGTCTGCCGTACCCTGGATGAAAGCCTGCAGCTTCGGGATGTCCTCTTCCTTCAGCCGGCCGGTGAAATCCGGCATGCCCCGGTCGCGCATCGGACCCTTGAACACGAAGTCCTTCAGGTTGGCGATGGTCTCCTTCGACACGTAGCCGAGGTTGCGGACATTGCCGCCCTTGTCGACGCCGGGGACGCCGTGACAGAGCACGCAGTTGCTCAGGTAGAGTAGTGTGCCCTCACCGACGTGCTTCGGGTCATAGGGTACGCCCGCCAGCAGACCCTCGGTCTGATACTTCACGAAGGCCGGCGGCGGGGCGTTGCCGTCGATCGCGAAGGTGTAGACCGTGCCGGGGCTCTGCAGTTCGGTCGCGCGCAGCAACATGCCGAACACGCCGCCCCAGCCGACCGCGATCGAGACATACTGTTTGCCGTCGATCATGAAGGTGGAAGCAGCCGCAACCACGCCGCTGCCGACCGGCTTCTCCCAGAGCTTTTCGCCGGTCGTCGCGTTGTAGGCGATGAAGCGTCCGTCCGCTGAACCCTGGAACACGAGATTGCCCGCGGTGGTGAGCGTGCCGCCGTTCCACGGCGCCACATATTCGGCGCGCCAGGCTTCCTTCTGCTTGACCGGGTCCCAGGCGATCAGACGGCCGAACGGCTGGCTCTTTGGCGGATCCTCAGCGAAGTTGAAGCCGATGTTCCAGCCAAGGCCGACCATGGGCCGCCCGGCAACGTTTTCGTTGTGCTTCCACGTCTTGTCTTCAACTACCCGCACGGGAACGTTCTGCGCCGGCAGATAGACAAGGCCGGTCTGCGGATTGAATGACATCGGGTGCCAGTTGTGGGCGCCGTACGGGCCCGGGATGCTGTCGAACGGCTTGTCGCCGCGCGCATCGGCAGCTTCGATCGGCCGTCCGTTGGCGTCGTAACCGGTCGCCCAGTTCACGTCGACGAAGTTCTTCGCCGAGATGAACTTGCCGTTGGTGCGGTCGACGACGAAGAAGAAGCCGTTCTTCGGCGCATGCAGGATCACTTTGCGCGGCGCGCCGTCGATATTGAGATCGGCCAGGATCATCGGCTGGGTCGAGGTGTAGTCCCAGTTGTCGCCGGGCGTTTCCTGGTAGTGCCAGATGTATTTGCCGGTGTCGGCGTTCAGCGCGACCAGCGACGCCAGATAGAGATTGTCGCCGCCGGAGGGGCTGCGCGCGTTGCGGGCCCAGGGCGAGCCGTTGCCGGTGCCGATATAGACCATGTTGAGGTCGGGATCGAAGGTGATGGTGTCCCACACCGTTCCGCCGCCGCCATTGAGCCAGTATTTGCCGGCGGGATCCCAGGTCTTGGCCGCCGCCGCCATCGACTCGTCCTCGAAGGGCTTCGACGGATCGCCGGGCACGGTGAACCAGCGCCAGGCCTGGTTGCCGGTTTCGGCGTCATAGGCGGTAACGTAGCCGCGCGCGCCAAATTCGGCGCCGCCATTGCCGATCACGACCTTGCCGTTGAACACGCGCGGCGCGCCGGTGATGGTGTAGGAGTGCTGCTTGTCGATCAGCGTGTCCTTTTCCCACGCCACCTTGCCCGTGACCGCATCGAGCGCGACCAGACGGCCGTCATAGACGCCGACGAACACCTTGCCCTTCCAGAGCGCGACGCCGCGATTGACCACGTCGCAGCAGCCCTTGTAGCCCTTCTCCTTGTCGACCTTGGGATCGTAGCTCCAGAGCCGCTTGCCGGTGCGCGCGTCGATCGCGTGCACGACGCTCCACGATCCCGTGACGTACATGATGCCGTCGACGACCAGCGGCGTCGCCTCGACGCCGCGCGAGGATTCCAGCGGATAGCTCCACACGAGGCCGAGCTTCTTGACGTTGTCGGCCGTGATCTGCTTCAGCTTGGAGAACCGCGTTTCCGCGTAGTCGAGGCCGATGGTCGGCCAGTCGTTCGACGTCGCCGTATTGGCCTTGATCGAGGCGCCGTCGACCGCCGCGGTCACCGCCTTGATGTGGTCGGGCGTTCCCTTGGCCGGCGTCTGGGCGGCCGCGCCGCCGGGCGACAGCGCCACGCACAGTCCGAATGCAAGCGCGGCGCCTGCAAGGCACCTCGGTCGATCGGAATGTGGGGAGATGTCGGGGGAAAAAGGCCAAGCGAAAGCACCACGCGGCAAACGCATCATCATTTCCTCCCAAGTGATCTCTGACGGATCTGCGGTGATGGTAAGCCGCGGCAAAGCAGGGCGTCAATCGAACGCGCGATGCGAAACGCAAAAGAGAAAATTCGTCTCGCCTTCATTTCGTCAAAGGGATGCGATGGTGGCATCCCAGACGCACTGCAACATCGGCGAGAGCGCGGGATGCAGGTCGGGCGGAAGAGGCCAGAGCTCAAACGGCAACCTGAAGCGCGATGACGATTCATCGCGATCTCATCGCGCTTTGGATTAGGGCCCGCGCTGCGCCGCGCCGTAGTCGACCGGCCGCAGCGTCTCGGTGCTGCAGCGCCAGCTGCCGTCCTTGCCCTTCTCGAAAGCGAAGGACTTTTCGATCGTGAGACGATAGCCGACCGAAACGTTTTCGCGGCTGCCCGCCGCCGTTGCCTTCGGTTGCCGCGCCTGCACGTCCCAGCAGGTGCCGGTGCAGTTCGATGCGATCGGGCTGCAGATCGAGAACGGCGCCAGCACCTTCATCTCGACCGCCGCCGTCACGATCGCATCGCGCTCGGAGGCCTCGATGTCGAGCTGGAGCACGCGGCTGACGCGCAGGAAATTCTCGCAGGCATTGGCCGACTGGATGCGTCCGACGCAGAGATCGACCGCGTCGGCATCGGGCGAGGGCGACAGCATGTCCTTGCCGAACAGCTTCCTCGGGTCGCCCCTGGCGGCGGCGACCTCCGCCAGCTTCTGCTGGATCAGGTCATTCAGGCAGGGTCCGGCGGATTCCATCTCGCCCAGCGGCACATTGTCCTTGTCGTCCAGAGCGCAGAGGCGGTCGCGGGTGCGGGTCCACCTCGCGTATTCGGCAAGCGCGCCCCTGGCATCGTCGTCCCTGAGCTTTCTGACCAGCACGACGACCTGGGCGGTGAGCTCCTTGTCCGCGATCGCGAGTTGCGGCTCGCCGCAGATCACCAGGCTGGCGGTCGTGTTGGCGGCGAGACAGTCGAAATTCGCATCGAGCAGGATCGCGATGCGCTCCTGCGTCGCCTTGAGCAGGCAGGTCCTGATGGAAGCCAAGGCCCCGGGCTGCAGCGGTTGCAAGCCGAAAATGCCGCAGCTCGAATTGCGGCTTGCGATCCACTCCACGTTCTCGGCGATGGCCGCCCGGCGGTCCAGTATACGGCTCAGCCGCGCCTCCACGGCGGCGCTCAGCCTGGGGCCGAGCGCATTGAGATCGGGGTCGCCGCAAAACAGCTGGTCGGCGGTATCCTTGAGGCCGGCGCAATTGTTCTTGGCGAACAGCGGCAGCATCTCGGCGATCGGCCGCTTCGCTTCCGGCGCCGCGCCCTGCGCGCAAGCCGGCGCCGCCGATCCGAGCTGCAGCACGAGCAAGGCAAGTACGATCGGCCGCATTTCAATTCCCGCGTCAGGCAAGGCCTTGACCGCGAGAGCGCGGCCGGCGGCAAAATGGAATTGGACGGGGGAGGTTTGTCAATCCGCCGGCGCTGCGGCAATTTTGGCCGCAAGCGAGGATGGCGCGGGCAGGGCAGCCGGCTCCGCGGCGGGAGCTGCGATGCCGGAAAGCAGCGGGGCGGGCGCGTAGCGGCGGATGCTGCCCTGGTCCATCACGTAGGTCGGCCGGTAGTTTCTGATATCGGCATCCTCGACCATCGCCATGCGGCGGTTGTCGAGCGTCAGCCAGCGGCCGTCCAGCCGCGCCGCAGCCACCGCATGGTCCTCGCCGCTGACGGCATCGCGCATGATCAGGATGCGCAAATCGTCGGCGGCGATGCCGGCAAGGCGCAGCGCAGCGAGCTTTGCGATCGCGTAATCCTCGCAATCGCCGGCGCCGCGGCTGAAGGTCGCAAGCGGCGAGGCCCAGACATCGGTCTCGCGATATTGCGCCTCGTCGCTCACCGCGCGAATCGCAAGGTTGATGGCGCGGTTGATCTCGCCGAGCCTGGCGCGGCCCTCGCGAAGGCGCGCGGCATCGACGATGGCGAGCAGCCGCAGCGCGGCTGGCGAGACGCAGGCCTCGCGGTTGCCGTCGCAGAGCGCGAGCTGCACCATGTCGTCGTCGACGCGGCGCGTTAGGCCGGACCATTTGTCGTGCAGATTGCCGGCGGCAAGCGCCGTCGCGGGCAGGCCGAACGGCTCGGCTGGATTGGCGATCCCGGCCGCGGCAGCTGCAATCGTCTCGGCCTTGAGGCCGGACACCGGTCCGAACCAGGCCAGGCCGCAGGCAAATGCGACCGCGCGCCATGCGCGCGCGTGACCGAAGAACTCCATCTGACGCCCCATGTCCGGGCATCGGCGGGCTGGTTAGCCTTCCCGCGTGACCGGATCGTTTGACGGGACGAGGATCGGGGATGGGGCTTTGGATTGGCTTAAGGCCGGCGAATCGGCGCCGGAAACCGCAAAACAGGCTGAAACGGGTCTAGCCGAATTGTGGAAAATTCTATCTATCGAGCAAGTCCGTCAGACGAGTAACCGTCGCATGGGGGCGGGTATCGTTGATTTGGGGTTAACGGGGCGGTTCCAGTAACGGATGCGTGATTTGTTACCCAAATCACGGTTCTGGCCCCGCCATTCGTGCAATACCCGAAAGTAGTAATACGGGGCCGGGTGGATGAAAGTATAAATCCCAAGAGATATACTTTGAATACGCCGAAAATGGCCTGACTAGGCTAGTTTGGCGAGGATAAACTTATGTTCCAGGAGATAATTACTGAGGATCCGGGCCCCATTTCAGTAAAACGGGCTCGTCTTTGGCTTTGCCCATTTGAGGAGCACAAGCAATAGATGGTTTCGCCGGGAACCTGCTAATGGTATGCAAGACTATCGTACTGAATAATTTCTGAATATTAACCCTTTTGCGGTGGCCGCTTGAATTTTGTTTCCAAATTCGATGGCAGCTTGCCTTTTACGGGTCATCACCCGAAAGCGCAGACGCACGTTGATACGGTATCCACCAAGGCGCCGGCGGATGCGATCATCGTCAAGGATGCGCAGCTGCTTTTCAACGGCGAGTTCAAGCGCACCGGCACCGACCTCGTCATCACCAGGGACGACCGCGAGCTGGTGCTCGCGGACTATTTCAAGGGCGAGAAGCGCGCACTGGCCTCGCCCGACGGCGCCTATCTCACCGGCAAGACGATCGACGCGCTGACCGGCCACGTCCAGGTCGCGCAGGCCGACGGCAGCGCGGCGGCCGCCAAGATCATCGGCCATGTCACCAAGCTGACCGGCAGCGCCACCGTGATCCGCAACGGCGTGTCGATCATCCTCAACAATGGCGACAACGTCCATCAGGGCGACGTGGTGCAGTCGGGATCCAACTCGACGGTCGGCATTACCTTCATCGACGGCTCGGTGTTCGGCCTCGCTTCCAACGCCAGGATGGTGCTGAACGAGATGGTCTACGACCCCAACGGGTCGGGCAATTCCTCGTTCCTCAGCCTGGTGCAGGGCACCATCTCTTTCGTCGCCGGCGCCACCGCCAAGCATGGCGACATGAAGGTCGACACGCCGGTCGCCACCATGGGCATCCGCGGCACCGCGGTGCTGGTGGAAATCGATTTCGAGGTGACGGTGCCGGGCACCGCGCCGCCCGCGCGCTTCCAGGTGCTGGTCGAGCCGGACGGCACCACCGGCTCCTACGTGCTGCTCGACCGCGTGACGCTGGCGCCGATCGCCACCGTCAACCAGCCCGGCACGGTGACGACCGTCAGCGGCGCCGGCGCGGTCTCGTTCCTCGCCTCAGCGCAATTGTCGCCGGAGTTGATGAAGCTGATCAGCGAGGTGTTCTCGCAGAAGTTCACCGACAACAGCAATCCGAAGTCGGACACGCATTTCACCGATACGGTGATTCCGCAGATTACGTTCCCGGTGCAGCTCGCCGGCGGCGAAACCGCGACGGCGATGGTTCGTGTAATCGCCGCTTCGGAAGGGGCGAGCGGCCCGTCCGTCTTGCAGCCGAAGGCGCCGGATCGCATTCCGGGGCCGCCGGGCGTGGCCACCTTCAACAAGGAACTCGCCGAGCGCCCGGCCATCACGGGCAGCTCCCTGATCGACACCACGTCCGGCCCCGTCAGCTATACCGACATCAATCCGGGCGACGTTCCGACCGTCAGCACCGCGTTCAGTCAGTTCGCCTACGCCAACGCCGCGGGCCTGAACATGACGGCGACGCTGACGACCGCGCAACTCGCTGCCATTGCCGCGGTGTCGGTGCCGCTCACGGTCGTGCAGGACCCGACCGCCAGGAACAACGGCACCGCGACCTGGACCTACAACGTCGAGGACCACGCGCTCGACTTCCTTGCCCAGGGCGAGAAGCTGACGCTGACCTACATGGCGCGCGTCGACAACAATTTCGCGCCGGCCAACGAATTCTCGTTCGCCTCGTTCACGATCACGATCACCGGCACCAACGACACGCCGACGATCGCAAGCCCGGCGCAGACCGCCGCGATCGAGGAACTGGACGGAGAGATCGATTCGGGCACGCCCGACACCGCCACCGGCACCATCGAGTTCGAGGACGTCGATCTCACCGACGAACATGAGGTGAGCATCACCGGCGTCACCGCCTCCGGCACAGTATCGGGGTTGCCGGGCGCGGCGCTGCCGAATTCGACCGTGCTGAACTGGCTTTCCCTCGGGACCTTCATCGATTCGACCGACGGCGTGACCGGCTCGCAGGTCTGGACGTTCTCGGCGGAGGACCACTATTTCGACTACCTCGCCGAAGGCGAGACGGTCGCGCTCACCTACACCGTCGAGGTCGAGGACAACTACGGCGCCACCGTCACCCAGGACGTCGTGGTGACCGTCACCGGCACCAACGATGCGCCGGAGCTGGCGATCGATACGTCCGGCGCCGGCGGTCTGCATGCCATCACGGAGCAGCCGGGGGTCACCAATGCCAGCCCCGCGGCCAGCACCGACGACACCGCCTCCGGCTCGCTGACCTTCCGCGACGTCGACCTCAGCGATACGCACAGCGTCAGCGCGTCGGTGCCGGACTTCAACTGGACCAATTCGTACAGCCAGACTCTCACCGCTTCGCAGGTCAACGGGCTGACGGCGGCGAGCACGTTGGC
Organism: Bradyrhizobium sp.; assembly: GCF_052389815.1. Lineage (GTDB taxonomy): Bacteria > Pseudomonadota > Alphaproteobacteria > Rhizobiales > Xanthobacteraceae > Bradyrhizobium. Next base: position 39,124 of record NZ_JBQTHN010000012.1, read on the forward strand.
GCTGACGCTGCATGACAGCACCGGCACCGGCAACGGCTCGATCGACTTCACCTACAGTGCCAAGGATTATTATTTCGATTTCCTCGCCGCGGGCGAGACGCTGACGATCACCTACGAAGTCACGGTCGCCGACGCGCACGGCGTGACCTCGACCCAGCCGGTGACGATCACCGTCACGGGCAGCAACGACGTGCCGGTTGCGGTCGAGGACGTCGGCGGCGGCATCGTCGAGGCCGGGCACGATGCCAACAACGCTCAGGTGCAGGGCAACGCGACAACGACCGGAAATGTGCTGACAAACGATACCGACGTCGATCTCACCGACATTCACACAGTCGTTGGCGTCGCCGCAGGCGCATCTACCCCTCTGTCGGGCAATGTCGGTAATACGATCGAGGGCACCTATGGCTGGCTGACGCTCAATGCCAACGGCACCTGGACCTATACGCTCGACGACCTTGATCCGGAAACCGATGCGCTGGCGCAGGGCGAGCAAGCCAGCGACGTCTTCAGCTACACCCAGAGCGATGGTCATGGCGGCACGTCGACGACCACACTGACCATCAACATCACCGGCACCAACGACCAGCCGGTGGCCAACGAACCGGCTCCCGCCGTACCCGACGTCAACGAAGGCCCGCCGGTCGTCGAGGCAGGCGTCAGTTCCGGCAATGTGCCGGTCTCCGGCCTTGCCACCGCGAACGGCAACGTCCTCACCAACGACTACGACGTCGATGACCCCGACACCAAGACGGTGCAGAGCGTCACAAATGGCACGACCAACAGCGAGGTGACGGGGCAGGGGACGCAGATCGCCGGTACCTATGGCACCCTGACCATCTTCGCCGACGGCAGCTGGACCTACGCGCTCGACAACGACAGCCCGGCGACGCAGGCGCTGGCGGAGGGCGATTCTACCGCCGACGTCTTCACCTACACCATGCACGACACGCTCGGCTCGACGTCGTCGGCGACGCTGTCGATCGCCATTACCGGCACCAACGACGCGCCAGTGATTGACGCCGGCGGAAACTCGGCCCTGACGACCCAGGAAGATGCGCCGCTCGCGATTAGCGGGCTTGGCTATTCCGATGTCGATGGCGGCGGTAGCGTCGAGCAGTTGCAGCTCAAGGTCGATCATGGCTCGCTGACACTCGGCAGCATCGCCGGCCTCTCGGGCGACCTCGACGGCAGCGACGGCACACTCTTGCTCGAGGGAACCGCGGCAGCGATCAACGCGGCGCTGGCGAGCGGCGTCACCTATTTGGCTGCTGAGAACTATAGCGGCTCGGACACCCTGCAACTGGAAGCGGCCGATGAGAATGCAGCGACCGCCAGTCTCAATATCGGGATCGATGTCGCGCCGGTCGCCGACCCGCCAACAATCGGATTCAATTTGTCCACGCCTGTTGGCGGATCCGAGATCACGGTCGACGCGCGTACGTCAGGAAATCAGTCCGCGCCGCAGGTGACCATGCTGGCCGACGGCAGGCTGCTGTTCACCTGGCAAAGCGGCGATCCCGCCGTCGATGGAAACGGCACTGGAATTTCAGCGCGCGTCGGCACGGTCGACGGTTCGGGTCAGATAACGTTCGCGAACGAATTCACCGTCAACCAGATGGCGTCCCCGACGCAGGATTCGCCGCAGGCTATTCAACTGGCCGATGGTCGAGTGCTGTTTGTTTGGCAAACCGACGTGACCAACGCGTTCAACGTTCATCACGCGTTTGCATATCGCGTCGGCACAGTCGATTCGTCCGGCAACGTGAGCTTCAGCCCGGAAGGTTACGTTTATGCTGATGGGATGCCGACGGCCTATCCAAACGTAACCCAGACGGCTGATGGCCACGTCGTCTTTACCTGGACCTACTACGATCCGAATTTCCCGGCGGACGGATCGCAACTGTGGGCGCGAGCGGCAACAATCGACGCAAACGGGCAAGCGAGCTTTGGTACGATTGAATACGTCGGCCAAAGCAACGGCAGTTATCAGGCTGATCACGACCAGATCGAGGGACGCGTCCTGTCACTCGCGGATGGCCGTATTGCCGTTGTTTGGGTGGACTATGGAACGGCCGATCCGGAAGTGGCTTTCCGCATCGGGGCGCTCAATGGCAATGGTGGCATTACCTTTGGATCAACCTCCGTTGTCCAGGAGCGCGCAGCGAGCGCGGACGCGACGCCTGCGATCACACAGCTGGCCGATGGTCGGGTTCTTGTTACCTGGACCAGCGTTGACCCAACGGCCGACGGTAGTTCCTCCGCCGTGGCGGGCAGGGTCGGCGCGATCGACGCGGGCGGCAACGTCGTGTGGTCGCCGGAATTCACGGTCAATGCTCGCGGCGTGTCGGATCAAGGGACGCCGCAGGTCGTCACGCTGTCCGACGGTAGCGTCCTCTTCATGTGGCGCAGTAGCGATCCTGCCGTTGACGGCGACCAAGCCGGCATATCGGCGCGGATTGCCACGATCGGATCAGATGGTCAGCCTGCGTGGGGCCAGGAATTTACCGTCGACCTGCATGGCGCGTTGGATCAAGGGTTCCCGCATGCCGAGCAGCTGCCCGATGGCCGCCTGTTGTTCACGTGGCAGAGCGACGACCCGGCGGCGGGCGGCAACGGGAGCGGCGTGGTTGCCCGTATCTTCGACATGCCGTCGGAACACTACGAGGACAGTCCGATCAGTCTGCCGATTTCCATCTCACTGAACGACGCTGACGGTTCGGAGAACATCACGGCACGGAGCCTTTCTGGTCTGCCTGCCGGTTTCATCCTGACCGACGGTAGCCATAGTGTGACGTCGAGCGGCGCGGCGGTGGACATCACGGGCTGGTCGCTGCAGTCGCTGTCGGTTACTCCGGCGGCGAATTGGAATGGTACGTTCACGGTGACCGTGAGTGCGACCGTCGTTGATTCCGCGACCTTTTCCGATTCTTCCGCCGAATCCGACACTGTAACCGTCTCGCAGTCGCTGACCTTCGATGTCGTGGCCGTCAACGACGCGCCGGTTGCGGCCGACGACGCGTTGTCGAGCGTGGCGGAGGACAGCGGCGTGCGGATCATCAGCTTCGCGTCGCTGCTGGGCAACGACTCGAAGGGGCCGGCGAACGAGTCCGGCCAGAGCCTGACGATCACGGCGGTCTCCAACGTGGTCGGCGGCACCGCTGTCATCAACGGCAGCAACATCGAGTTCACGCCGGCGGCGAACTTCAACGGCGCCGCCTCGTTCGACTACACCGTGCAGGACAACGGCCAGACCGATGGCGCGGACGACTTCAAGACCGACACCGGCAGCGTGACGTTTGCGGTCACCGCCGTCAACGACGCGCCGGTTTTCAGCGGCGAGAATCTTGCTGCGACCTATCAGGCCAGCGGCGGCCCCGTCGCGATCGTCAGCGACGTTGTCGCCACCGACATCGACAGTGCCAACTACGCGAACGGCACGCTCACCGCGACGGTCACGGCCAGCGGCCAGCAAGGCGACACGGTCTCCATCGCGAGCAGCCAGTTCATTTGGCTCGACGGCACGACCGTGATGTACGACGCCGACGGCTCCGGCAATCCGGTGGCTATCGGCACGTTGTCGAACAACGGCATCAACAGCCTCACGTTCTCGCTGAACGGCAGTGCCGACGATGCGGCCGTCGCAAAGCTTACGCAGGCAATCCAGTTCTCGAATTCCCTCGCGGTCCCCGCCGCGGGCGAGCGGACCGTCACCTTCACCCTTCACGATGGCGGCGGCACGGCCGGCGGCGGGCAGGATACTGCGACGTTCGATGTCACCGTCGCCGTCGCTCCCGGCGCCAATGAGTTCATCGTCAACACCACCACGGCTAACGCGCAGACCTATAGCGCGGTCGGCGCGCTGGAGGATGGCGGCTTCGTCATTGCCTGGGTCTCGGCGGGGCAGGACGGCGACGGCACCGGCATCTACGCCCAACGCTATGACAGTTCGGGCGCGGCCGTCGGCAGCGAATTCCGCGTCAACGCAACGACGATCGACGATCAATCCAGTCCGTTCGTGCAGGGCCTTGCGAACGGCGGATACGTCATTGCCTGGGTCACCGGAAACAACAACGGCGCGACCATTCACGCCCAGCAATACGACAGTTCCGGGACGGCGATCGGCGGCGAGCTCGATGTCGGCACTGGCGAAAATCCGAGCATCGCTGCGCTGACCAATGGCGGCTACGTCATCACCTACACAACGGCGGATGCCGATCTCTCCGGCACCTATGCCTTGATTTACGATGCAAACGGCAATGCCGCCCCCGGCGGGCCGTTCCTGGTCAACACCACCACTACCGGCCAGCAGCAGCCGGCCTCGGTCGTCGGTACGGCCGACGGTGGCTTCGTCGTGTCCTGGCATTCCTCCGGGCAGGACAATGTCGACGGTTCGTGGGGCGTGGTTTTCCAGCGCTTTGACGCGAGCGGCAACACGCTTGGCGGCGAAGTCGTTGCCAACGTCACCACGGCGGGCCACCAGTATGGCGGCAAGCTCGCGGTGCTGACCGACGGCAGCTTCGTCGTGACTTGGCAGGATCAGCCGACGGGCACCATCGTGGCCCGGCATTTCAATGCTTCCGGTCAGGCGATCAGCGGTGAAGTGACGATCGGCACCGGTACCGATGACACCGTTCAGGCGCTGCCGGATGGCAGCTACTTCGTCACCTACATGGCTTCGGACGGCGCCGGCAGCCTCGGCCTGTTCGGCCAATGCGTCACCGCGTCCGATACGCTGAACGGCGGCGCGTTCCAGATCAACCAGACCACCGCCGGCGACCAGAGCTTCCTCAGCGACCGTTCCAATCCGACCGCGGTGCTCTCCTCCGGCGCCATTGTTTCGACTTGGTATGGTGCGCCGAACGTCGATGGCACTGAAATCTACGCCAGGCTCTTCACCGTCCTGCAGGCCTTCGCAGACACCGCCGCGACCAGCGAGGACACCCCGATCACGCTGTCGAGCCTGACGGCGAACGATACAACGGTTGGGGGTTCGCCGCCCCAGATCGTCTCCGTCTACAACGCCCAGAACGGCACCGTCGCCCTCAATAACGGCGTGCCGATCTTCACGCCGGACCCCGGCTTCAGCGGCCAGGCGAGCTTCTCCTACTGGATCAGCGAGACGGCGAACCCGACGCCGCCGGGCACGTTCGACGATGCCGTCAACTACGCCATGGGCGATTTCCCCCAAGCGGTGACGCTCGCCGACATCAACGGCGACGGCAAGCTGGACATGCTGGTGTCGAACTACACGACCAGCACGATTGCGTTCAGGTACGGCAATGGCGACGGCACCTTCGAGTCGTCGCTGCATGGCCTGACCGCTGGAACCAACCCATCCACTCCGATCGTCGTGGCTGATTTCAACAACGACGGACGCCTCGACCTCGCGGTCGGCAATTTCGGCTCGAACAATATCTCGATTTTCCATGGCAACGGCACTGGCGGCTACAATGCCGCAATCAACTATGCAGTAGCCGCAGGCGATCCCGCGAACCATGGTCCGGAGGGCCTCAGCGCTGCGGACCTCAACGGTGACGGCAACGTCGATCTCGTCGTTTCGAACTACACCGCCGGCACGGTCGCCGTGACGCTGAACAACGGCCCGTCGATTAACGGCAACAGCACGTTCCAGGTTCCGGTTGAATACGCGGTCGGTTCCTTGCCCTATCTGTCCGCGTTGGCCGATCTCGATGGCGACGGCAACCTCGACATCGTCGTCAGCAACGCGGGCGGCAGCGTTGGCACAAAAATCTCGGTTCTGCTCGGCAACGGCGACGGTACGTTCGACGCCGCGACCCATTACGCGACGCCCGCAGGCGCGAATGACGTCGCGATCGGCGACGTCAATGGCGACGGCATCCTGGACATCGTGAGCTCGAACGGCACCGTCAGCGTCTTCCTGGGCAACGGCGACGGCACTTTCCAGCCGCAGACTTCCTATGCTGCTGGCGACAGGACCAAGGGCATCGCGCTCGCCGACTTCAACCAGGACGGTTTGCTCGACATCGTCGTCGGCAACAGCCGAGACGGTCTCATCGTTTCGCAGCAAACCAACAGCGTCTCCATCCTGTTCAACACCGGCAACGGTATCTTCGGCGCGCCGGTCTCCTATGCTACCGGCTGGGACACCTATCATGTTGCGGTCGCCGATTTGAACGGCGATGGCCGTCCCGATATCGTCGCGCCGAACGAAATCGGCGGCGACGTCTCCGTCCTGCTCAACGCCTCGCCCGGCGGCGCGCTGTCCAGCGCGACGGTGACGGTCAACGTGATCCCTGACTTGGTGATCAACACCGATGAATTCACGGTCACCGAGAATGTCCAAACCACCACCGTTTCCGGCCTCTACGTCACCACCGCCGCAACGGCCACCAATTATACGATGACCGTTGAAACCCGCGAGGCGGCGAGCAGCGTGACGCTGCCGGACGATGCGGGTTCGCTGTCGGAAATCAGTTCGGCGCTGGCCACCGGTGTGACCTACGATCCCGGCAGCCCCAATGAGCCGGATACCGACATGGTGACGTTGACGGTTACCGATAACCTCGGCCACTCCGACATCGTCAACTTCATATTCAACGAGGCCGGCACCGGTCCCGTCACCTTGACCGGCACCCCCGAAAAGGACGTCATCTTCGCGACCGGTTACGACGACGTGCTGACCGGCGGCGCCAAGGCCGACCAGTTCGTGTTCACGCCGGAAGACTTTGCGAGCGAAGACATCATCACGGACTTCACCCTCGGCGAGGATCGCATCGATCTGCGGGCATTCGCTAATCTCGACACCTCCAACATCGAGGCGTGGCTGACCAGTTCTGGAAATGTCGTCCAGCAGGGCGCCAACACCGTGATCACGCTCGACGACGACACCGCCGTCACGCTGACCAACGTCTCGGCCGCCAGCCTGAGCGCCAGCAACTTCATCGTTTCGCAGTATATGGTCGGCGGCTAGCGCCGGACATTTTCGTAACTTCCAGCTTGCCGGATGGGGCCGGGTGAGCGAACAATCGACACCATGAGACGGCTGAAAGCCCTGCGGCGTTGGTTCAAGCGGAAGTTCGGGTATGCCCGGCTGGTCTGCCTCGTGCTGCTGGTCGGCTTCGCCGCGCTCAGGGTCTGGGACCCTCATCCGATCCAGGAGATGCGGGTCCGCACCTGGGACAATTTCCAGCTGATCGAGCCGCGGGTGAAGACCATCCGTCCGGTCGCCATCGTCGATATCGACGAGAAGAGCCTTTCCGATCCGAGGCTCGGGCAATGGCCGTGGCCGCGCACCCGGATCGCCGACATGGTCGCCAACCTGACCAGGCTCGGCGCGGTCGTGATCGCCTTCGACGCCGTGTTCTCCGAGCCCGACCGGCTCAATCCCGACATCGCCGCCGACACCTTCCGCAACCTCGACGAGGTGACGCGCGAGAAGCTGCGCGCGCTGCCGAGCAACGACCAGATCTTCGCCGACGCGATCCGCGCCTCGCGCGTGGTGCTCGGCGAGTCCGGCGGCCCCAACGTGCATGCGGTGGACAAGAACCTGCCGGTGACGGGGCTTGCGATGCTCGGCGAGGAGCCGCAGCCCTTCATGTTCAAATTTCCCGGCCTGCTGCGCAACGTCGAGGTGCTGGAGCAGGCCGCTGCCGGCCGCGGGCTCTTCACCATCCGTCCCGAGCGCGACGGCATCGTGCGCCGGGTGCCGATGGTCATGATGGCGCAGGGCATCACCATGCCCTCGCTTACCTTCGAGATGCTGCGTGTCGCCTCCGGCTCCTCCACCATCCTGATCAAGGCCGACAGGGCCGGCATCCAGAACGTCGCCGTCAAGGGCTTTTCGATTCCGACCGACGCCAACGGCCAGCTCTGGGTGCACTATGCCCGCCGCGATCCCTCCATCTACGTCTCCGCCGTCGACGTGATGGACGGCCGCGTGCCGCAGGAGCGGATCGCCGGCAAGCTGGTGCTGGTCGGCACGTCCTCGATCGGCCTCAACGACATCAAGACCACGCCGGTCTCTCCCGCCATGCCCGGCGTCGAGATCCACGCCCAGGTGCTGGAGAGCGCGCTGACCGGTGCGGTGGTCTGGCAGCCGAATTTCGGCATCGCGCTCGAATTCTTCGGCGCGCTGATCCTCGGCCTCCTGGTGATCGCCTTCGCGCCGAACTTCGGCCCCGTCACGCTGGTCGGCGTCGGCGCGCTGTTCGCAACCGTCCTGATCGGCACGTCCTGGTTCTTCTACAGCCAGCACAAGCTGCTGGTCGATTTCACCTATCCCCTGATGTCGACCACGGCGATCTATGCCACCCTGATCTTCGCCAGCTTCGTGCGCGAGCAGTCGCAGCGGCGGCAGATCCGCTCCGCCTTCGGCCAGTATTTGTCGCCGGCGCTGGTCGAGCAGCTGGCGCAGTCGCCGGAACGGCTCGTGCTCGGCGGCGAGGAGCGCGAGATGACCATCATGTTCTCGGACATGCGCGGCTTCACCTCGATCTCCGAGACCTTCAAGAGCGACCCGCAGGGCCTCACCGCCCTGATGAACCGCTTCCTCACCCCGCTGACCAACGCGATCCTCAACCGCAAGGGCACCATCGACAAATACATGGGCGACGCCATCATGGCGTTCTGGAACGCGCCGCTGGAAGACAAGGAGCACCAGGTCAACGCCTGCGAGGCGGCGCTCGACATGCTGGAGCGCTGCGACGAGCTCAACCGGGAGCGCGAGGAGGAGGCGAAGGAAAGCGGCTCCGTCTACATTCCGCTCAATATCGGCGTCGGCCTCAACACGGGAACCTGCGTGGTCGGCAACATGGGGTCCGACGTGCGCTTCGACTATTCGGTGTTCGGCGACAGCGTCAATCTCGCCTCGCGCCTGGAAGGCCAGAGCAAGGAATACGGCTTTCCGATCATCGTCGGCTCCAGGACCGCGATGGCGGTGAAGGAAAGGTTCGCCATCCTCGAGCTCGACTTCATCATGGTGAAGGGCAAGAAGGAGCCGGAGGTGATTTACGCCATCGCCGGCCGCGAGGACGTCGCGCAGTCCGGCCGCTTCCAGCGCCTGCGCAACCTCACCATCGAGATGCTGGCCTGCTACCGCAACCGCGACTGGGACGGCGCGCTCGCCGCCATCGAGCGCGGCCGCAAGAGCGACGACGGCGATGCCTTGGCCTCGCTGCACCGGCTCTATGAGGCCCGCATCCGCAACTACATCGAGGCGCCCCCGCCGGCCGACTGGAACGGCGCCTACGCGCTGCTGACGAAGTGACGCAGAGCGTCATGCGCGGGCTTGACCCGCGCATCCATCACTTCAAGAGAGTCTTGCGGAGGAGATGGATTGGGTCAAGCCCGGCGATGACATTCGGGGTGTGGAGAACGGGTCGATCGCGGGTTTCCGCGGCGCAAGGTCGCCTTCGCAACGTCTCCGTTTTCGCAGCCGCTCTGCGCAAAAGCCACGCCAAAATTCTCCGCTTTCGCTACTATGCGCAAGAAGCGGCACGCCACACCGGCCGCCAAGAGGGGAGCGAACACGGCATGACGAGACCGAGCGCGAAGGAGATCAAGGCGATGGCCGACGTCGCCGGCGTGCCCGTCGACAACGAGGTTGCCGCACGCATCGCCAATTCGATCGGGCCGGCCTTCGAAGGATTTGCACCGATCGCCGGCACGCTGCCGTTCGATCTCGAGCCTGCGACCTTCCTGCTCATGCATGCGCCGAAGGTGGCGAAATGAGCACCACACCGGCCTTGATGTCGCTGACGGAGGTCGCCAGGGCGATCGCCGAAAAGCGCCTGTCCTCGCGCGAGGCGACGGCTTCCTGCCTCGAGCGCGTCGCCAGACTGAATTCGAAGCTCAACGCCTTCATGGCGATCGAAGCCGACGAGGCGCTGCAGGCGGCGGACAGCGCGGACGCCGCGCTGGCGACGGGTGGCCCCAGGGGCGCGTTGCACGGCGTGCCGCTGGCGCACAAGGACATGTATTACGAGGCGGGCAAGGTCGTCACCTGCGGCTCGAAGATCCGCCGGGATTTCGTGGCGACGACGACGGCCACTGCGGTGCGGCGGTTGAAGGATGCGGGTGCGGTGCGGCTCGGTTCGCTGCAGATGGTGGAGTTCGCCTTCGGGCCGACCGGCCACAACCCGCATTACGGCGCGGTGCGCAATCCCTGGAACACCGATCGCATCACCGGCGGCTCTTCGTCGGGCTCGGGCTCGGCGGTGGCGGCGCGCCTGACCTTTGCGGCGCTGGGATCGGATACCGGCGGCTCGATCCGCATGCCCGCGCATTTCTGCGGCGTCACGGGCTTGAAGACCAGCGTCGGCCGCGTCAGCCGTGCCGGCGCGATGCCGCTGTCATGGTCGCTCGACACGGTCGGGCCGCTGGCGCGGACGGCCGAGGACTGCGCGTTGCTGACGGGACTGATGGCCGGCGCCGACCCGGAAGATCCGACCGCTTCGACCTCGCAGGTGCCTGATTATCTGGCGGCGACGAGGCAGCCGGTCAGGGGACTGAAGATCGGCCTGCCGTCGGCCTGGTACGTCGACGACCTCGATGCCGACGTGGCGCGCGTCCTCGACGAGACGGTCGCCGTGCTGCGAAGCGAGGGCGCCGAGATCGTCAAGGTCGACTTGCCGGACCAGCGCCAGCTTTCCGCAGCCTGCCAGATCGTGCTGGCGACCGAAGCCGCGAGCCTGCACAAGCGCTGGATGATCGAGCGGCCGCAGGACTACAGCCCGCAGGTCTTGATGCGGTTGCAGAACGGGCTTGCGATCCCGGCCGTCGGCTATCTGGAGACGATGCGCTGGCGCGGTCCGGCGCTGGCCGCCTGGCTCGCCGCGGTTGCAGGCACCGACGCCGTGATCGCGCCGGTCGCGCCGATGGCGGCGCCGACCATCGCCGAGAGCGACGTCGGCAACAGCATGGAAGCGGAAGCTGTGATCCAGCGGATCACGCGGTTCACCCGGCCGGTCAACTATCTCGGATTGCCGTCGCTGGCGATTCCGGCGGGCTTTACCGGATCGGGCCTGCCGGTCGGCATGCAGCTGATCGGCCGTTCCTTCGATGAAGCGACGATCCTGAGGATCGGCGCCGCATTCCAGCGCGCCACCGATTTCCACCGGAGGGTGCCCGGATTGCGGTGAGCGATGGTGAGATGATTCGGTTCACCTCTCCCCGGCGCGGCCGAAAGGGAGAGGTGTTTCCCGATGCCGCACGGGTTCAACCCAATCTCTTCGCGCTATCGGTGCGCGGGATCGGCCCAGCGCTCGATCTGCGAGGCCGCGACCACCCGCTTGGGCTGATAGGGACTGAGCGTGCCGGCGCTCGCGGTCCAGCCCTTCGCCAGGATCTGCATGGCGAACAGCTTTGCGTCGATCTCCGACTTGAATGTCCGGGTCGATCGCGCCGTGCCGTCGTCGAGGTCGCTGCTCTTGTCCGGGCTGAACGCGACGTACCAGGTATCGGGCTTTGTCATGTATTGGTAACTCGGTTGGCGTGCGAAAGTTTCGCGATGGAACCAGAATCGGGTCGTTGCGTTCAGTGATTGCGGATAGATTGCGCGCTGGGGAAGGACGGGGGGGGGGGTCGATGCAGCTTTCCAACGAAGGCATTCTGGTCATCCTGTTCGTCGGCCTGGTCGCGGGCTGGCTCGCCGGCAAGATCGTGCGAGGCACCGGCTTCGGCATCATCGGCGACATCCTGGTCGGCATCGCCGGCGCGCTGGTGGCGAACTATCTGTTTCCCAAGCTCGGCATCCGACTCGGCACCGGCCTGGTCGCCGAAATCATCCAGTCCGCGATCGGCGCGATCATCCTGCTGCTGATCGTCCGGCTGGTGCGAACCGGCGGGAGGCTGTAGCGCGGCAAGGGACGGTTCGCGTACGCCGGGCGGCCCCGTCCCGAACGATGGCCGGGCTCGGCAAACCGCCGGATTCGGCGGATTCGGGCGGCTTTTCGCCGGTTGGCGGCTGCGGCCTTGCCAGATCGTTTACAGTTAATGGCCCCATAAATGGACGCTCGGGACAAACACCGGTAAGAGTAAAGGGAATCGCGACCCCTTTTCACAGAGATCATACTTGATGGCAGCCGCTCCCGGCGTCCGGCGCTCCGAGCTCGGTGATGCACTGCGCACCTGCCGCAATGCCTTTATCGGCGTCGGCATCATGAGCTGCATGATCAACCTGCTCTATCTGACCGGGTCGATCTTCATGCTCGAGGTCTATGACCGCGTGCTGCCGAGCCGCAGCGTGCCGACCCTGGTCGGCCTCGTGGTCCTGGCGGGTTTCCTCTATGCCGCGCAGGGCGTGCTGGACATGCTGCGCGGCCGCGTGCTCGGCCGCATCGGCACCTCGCTCGACGAGGCGATGAACGAGCGCGTGTTCGAGACGGTTGTGCGGCTGCCGCTCATGGTCGGCACCCGCAACGAAGGCCTGCAGCCGCTGCGCGACCTCGACAATGTCCGCTCCTTCCTCGGCAGCATGGGGCCGGGCGCGTTCTTCGACCTGCCGTGGCTGCCGTTCTACCTCGCGATCTGTTTCCTGTTCCACTGGCTGCTCGGCGTCACCGCGCTGATCGGCGCCGTTATCCTCGTGGCGCTCACCCTGATCACCGAGTTCATGTCGCGCCAGCCCGCCAAGGACGCGATGACGCTGGCGGCCCGGCGCAACGATCTTGCCGCGACGACTCGCCGTAACGCCGAAGTGCTGGTCGCGATGGGCATGTCCGGCCGCCTCACCAGGCGCTGGAGCGAGACCAACGAGGAATACATCGCCGGCAACCAGCGTGCCAGCGACGTCACCGGCAGCCTCGGCGCCATCGCGAAGGTGCTGCGCATGATGCTGCAGTCGGCGGTGCTCGCGGTCGGCGCCTATCTCGTCATCTACCAGGAAGCCACCGCCGGCATCATCATCGCGGGCTCGATCCTGTCGGCACGCGCGCTCGCGCCGGTCGATCTTGCCATCGCGCACTGGAAGGGGTTCGTTGCCGCGCGGCAGAGCTGGCGGCGGCTGAGCAATCTCCTGGAGAAACTGCCGGCGCCACAGACCCAGACCCTGCTGCATCCGCCGGAGAAGAAGCTCACCGTCGAGGGCGTCGCCATCGTTCCGCCGGGCGAGCAGCGCGTCATCGTGCAGGACGTCAATGTCGCGATCGAGGCCGGCCACGGACTCGGCATCATCGGCCCCTCCGGCTCCGGCAAATCTTCGCTGGTGCGCGCGCTGGTCGGCGTCTGGCAGCCGGCGCGCGGCAAGGTGAGGCTCGACGGCGCCGCGCTCGACCAGTGGTCGTCGGACGTGCTCGGCCGGCACGTCGGCTACCTGCCGCAGGACGTCGAACTGTTCGCCGGCACGATCGCCCAGAACATTTCCCGTTTCGACCCGGAGGCGAAGTCGGACACGATCATTGCGGCGGCCAAGGAAGCCGGCGTGCACGAGATGATCATCAAGATGCGCGACGGCTACGACACCCAGATCGGCGAGCAGGGCGGCGCGCTCTCGGCAGGGCAGGCGCAGCGCGTCGCGCTGGCGCGGGCGCTGTACGGCGATCCCTTCCTGATCGTGCTGGACGAGCCGAACTCCAATCTCGACGCCGAGGGCGACGAGGCACTGACCCGCGCGGTGCGCGCGGCGCGCGAGCGCGGCGCCGTCGTCGTCATCGTCGCGCATCGGCCGGTGGGCATCGAGGGCGTCGATCAGCTGCTGGTGCTGAAGGACGGCCGCCAGCAGGCGTTCGGTCCCAAGGAGCAGGTGCTCGGCCAGGTGCTGCAGCGCGTGCCGGCGCCGGCGCCGATCAAGGTGGTGTCCGAAGGCGGAGTTGCGAAATCATGAGCAGCGAGGAGCTGAAGAAGGCGCAACGCTCGATCCGCAGGCATCTCGTCGCAGGGCTCGCCGTGGTGCTGCTGCTCGCCGGCGGCATCGGCGGCTGGGGCGCCACCGTGCCGATCTCGGGCGCGTTGATCGCGCCGGGACAGGTGGTGGTCGAATCCAACGTCAAGAAGGTGCAGCACCCGACCGGCGGCGTGGTCGGCGAGGTGCGCGTGCGCGACGGCGACACGGTGAGGGCCGGCGACATCGTGGTGCGGCTCGACGAGACCGTCGTGCGCGCCAACCTCGCCATCGTCAACAAGACGCTGTACGGCCTGTGGGCGCGGCAGGCGCGGCTGGAGGCCGAGCAGCGCGGGGCCGAGGCCATCAGGTTTCCGGGGGCGCTGCTGGAGCGCGCAGGTGAGGGCGATGCGCGCGACGTGATGGCGAGCGAGACGAAGCTGTTCGAGGTCCGCGTCAACGGCCGGGCCGGACAGAAGGCGCAGCTGCGCGAGCGCGTCACCCAGCTCAACGAGGAAATCGAGGGCCTCTCCGCGCAGGAAAGGGCCAAGGACAAGGAGATCGCGCTGGTCGAGAAGGAGCTGGTCGGCGTGCGCCAGCTCTACGAGCAGCGGCTGATCCAGATTTCGCGCCTGACGCAGCTGGAACGCGATTCGGCGCGGCTCAATGGCGAACGTGCGCAATACATCGCTGCGCGCGCCCAAGCCAGGGGCAAGATCACCGAGACGGAGCTGCAGATCATCCAGATCGACAAGGACGTGGTCAGCGAGGTTTCCAAGGACCTGCGCGAGACCACCGACAAGATCGGCGAGTTCATCGAGCGCAAGGTCACCGCCGAGGACCAGCTGCGCCGCATCGACATCCGCGCCCCGCAGGACGGCGTGGTGCTGCAGTCCACGGTGCACACCGTCGGCGGCGTCATCACCGCGGGCGACGCCATCATGATGATCGTGCCGCGCGCCGACGACCTGTCGGTCGAGGCCAAGGTCAACCCGCAGGACATCGACAAGCTGCAGATCGGCCATAACACCGTGCTGCGCTTCTCCGCCTTCAACCAGCGCACCACGCCGGAGCTGAACGGCAAGGTCAGCCGCATCTCAGCCGACGTCACCGCCGACCAGCGCAGCGGGCAGAGCTTCTACACCATCCGAATTTCGCTGTCGGCGGACGAGATCGCCCGTCTCGGCGAGGTCAAGCTGGTGCCGGGCATGCCGGTGGAAGCCTTCGTGCAGACCGGCGACCGCACCATGCTGTCCTACTTCCTGAAGCCGTTCAGCGATCAGCTGATGCGCTCGTTCCGGGGGCGGTGAGCTGGCGGGTTTGCCACAGCTGTCATCCCACAACAGGTGTCGTCCCGGCGAAGGCCGGGACCTATAACCACAGGATCGTGTTGTTAGAACCGGTCGGAGCTCCAGCCATCGCAAAACCACTTCCTGTGGTTATGGGTCCCCGGGTCGGCGCTCGCGTTGCTCGCTTGCCCGGGACGACAGTCAGATGTGCTGCAGCAACAATCCCAACGCCGTCTTCGCAAACACGCGCATGTTGCCTTGCCGGTCGCCGCTCCCCGTCTCCAGCGTGATCGCCTTCTCCACCGGGCCGGCGATCGCCATGCAGCAATGGCCGGCGGCGTCGCCATAGCGGTTGCCGGTCGGGCCGGTGGCGCCGGTTTCGGAGAGGCCCCAGGTGGTGGCAAAGCGCCCGCGCATTTGCCTGGCCAGCAGCTGTGCGTAGGGCTCCGACGCCGAGCGCAGCCCCTTCATCTCGGCGTCGGAAATCTCCATCAACAGCCGCCGGGCATCGCGCGTGTAGACCACGGCGCCGCCGAGGAAATAGGCGGATGCGCCGGGCACGGACAACAGCGCGGCCGAGATCAGCCCGCCGGTCGAGGACTCCGCAACCGCAATGGTCTCCTTGCGCGCGATCAGTTTTGCCGCGATCTGCTCGGCGACATCGATCAGTTCCTTCATACAGTGGCCTCTTGTTTGAGCGTGATCTTTTCCGAAAACCGGTTCCCACTTTCCGGGATCACGCTCGTCAGCTCCGCTTCACCCTTCAAATCCCTAGCACGGGAATGCATGGCTTGCCGAGTTGCGGGGGCGGGGCGGGCCTGCTTGAATGCGGCGGCGAGAGACGGCGAGGCGACGCCGGCGCGGAGGAAACGACATGACGTCACCGGTCCCGGGCGGCGTGGATTGCGACCTGCATCCGGCCGTGCCGCATCTGACCAGCCTGCTCCCCTACATGAGCGACTACTGGCGCGATCAGGTGACGACGCGCGGCATGGTGGATCTCGTCTCGCAATCCTATCCGGGCAACTCGCCGATCTCGGCGCGGCCGGACTGGCGGCCGGCGCAAGGCAAGCCCGGCTCCAGCTATGACGACATGAAACGCCAGGCGCTGGATCGCTTCGGCGTCGCCTTTGGCATCTGCAATCCGCTCTATGGCGTGCAGATGGTGTTCTCCGAGGACATGCAGGATGCATTCTGCCGCGCGCTCAATGACTGGCTCGTGAAGGAATGGCTGGACAAGGACGCGCGGCTGCGCGGCTCGATCGTGATCCCGACGCAGAGCGTGGAAAAATCCGTGGCCGAGATCGAGCGCTGCGCGGCCGACAAGCGCTTCGTGCAGGTGCTGATGCTCGTGATGGGCGACGTGCCGCTCGGCAAGCGCGCGCTGTGGCCGATCTATGCCGCGGCCGAGAAGCATGGCCTCGCAGTCGGCATCCACGCCGGCAGCGCCTATCACAATCCGCCGACCTCGGTCGGCTGGGGCTCCTATCACATCGAGGATTATGTCGCGCAGGCGCAGGCCTTCCAGACTCAGCTGACCAGCCTGATCGTCGAGGGCGTGTTCGCCAGGCACCCGAACCTGAAAATGGTGATGCTGGAATCCGGCTTCACCTGGCTGCCGGCCTTCCTGTGGCGGCTGCACAAGTTCTGGCGCGGCGTGCGCATGGAAACCCCGTGGGTGGACCGCGCGCCGCTGGAAATTGTGCGCAGCAACATCCGCTTTTCGTTGCAGCCGGTGGACGCGCCGCCGGAGCCGGAAGTCCTGAACCGCCTGTTCGACCATATGCAGTCGGACGATTTGATCCTATTCTCGACCGACTATCCGCATTGGCAGTTCGACGGCGACGAGGTGCTGCCGAAAGGGCTGTCTCCTGATCTCGTGCGCAAGATCATGGTCGATAATCCGGTGGCGACTTACCGGCGCCTCAGTCAGAGCGTTACAACGGAGATGACGCGATGAACATCCAGTTGCGCGACCGTCCCGAGTCGGAGTCTGTTGCCTCCGTCAAGACCGCGATCGCCGATTGCGACATCCATCCGGCGCGCGCAACCAAGGACGAGTTGTATCCCTGGCTCGCGAAACGCTGGCACGCGCATCTGGAAACCTATGGCGTGCATGCCTATCAGGGCATGATGGAGGGCCCGCCCTATCCGAAGGCGCAGCCCAACGCGTCGCGCCGCGATGCATATCCGCCGGAGGGCGGGCCGCAGGGATCCTCGCTGTCCTTCATGCAGAAGCAGCACCTCGATCCCAACAATGTCGTGCTCGGCGTGCTCAACCCGCTCGGCGCCACCGGGCAGGGCGTGCGCAATCACTATCTCGCCGCGGCGCTCGCCAGCGCCATCAACGACTGGCAGATCGAGAAGTGGACCAGCAAGGACAAGCGGCTGAAGGCTTCCGTCGTCGTCGCCAACGAGGACGGCGTGACGGCGGCCAGGGAAATCCGCAGGCGCGCCGGCGACGAAAATTTCGTGCAGGTGCTGCTGCTCAGCCGCAACGTCGAGCCACTCGGGCAGCGCCGCTACTGGCCGATCTACGAGGCGGCGGAAGAGGCCGGGCTTCCGATCGGCGTGCACGCCTTCGGCTTCGGCGGCAATCCGATCACGGCCTCGGGCTGGCCGAGCTACTACATCGAGGAGATGGTCGGGCATTCGCAGTGCCAGCAGACGGCGCTGGCCAGCCTCGTGCTGGAAGGCGTGTTCGAGCGCTTTCCCAAGCTGAACATGGTGATGGTGGAAGCCGGCTTCGGCTGGGCGCCATCGCTGGCCTGGCGGCTGGACAAGGTGTTCGACAAGCTGCGCAGCGAGGTGCCGTATTTGAAGCGCAAGCCGTCGGAATATATCAGGGACCACATCTGGTGGACGACGCAGCCGATGGAGGATCCGGAACGGCGCGAGCACCTGTTCCAGTGCATCGAATGGATCGGCTGGGACAAGCTGCTGTTCGCCACCGACTATCCGCACTGGGACTATGACGAGCCGTCGCGCGTGCTGCCGGCTGGCGTCAGCGAAGCCAACAAGCAGGCGTTCTATCTCGACAACGCGCGGAAGGTTTATGGGGTCGCATGATCCGAAAAAGTGGGAACCGGTTTTTCGAATCAGATCATGCGCAAGGATAAGGCTTGATGGCGCGACATGTGGTGGCGGCGGTCGACGAACTGCCGCCGGGGACGCGAAAATTTCTCGAAATCGACGGCCGGCCGATCGCGGTGTTCAACATCAAGGGCGAATATTTCGGCCTCTTGAACCGCTGCCCGCATCAGGGCGCAGCGCTATGCGAGGGCCCGCTGATTGGGTTGGCGCAATCTTCGACGCCCGGCGAGATCGAATACACCAAACTCGGCGAGATCATCCGTTGTCCCTGGCACGGCTGGGAATTCGACATCCGCACCGGACAGTCCTACTGCGATCCACGACGCTTCCGCGCGCGGGCGTATCCGGCGACCGTTGAGCCCGGCGCGGCAGTGGTGAAGGGGCCGTATGTCGCGGAGACCATCGCCGTGTCGGTGGAGAGCGATTACGTGGTGGTGGATTTGTAGTTTGTGTCACCGGCACTGGGATATCCGCCGCTGACGACTGCCGCTCGGGTGGAAAGAACAACATACAGGGCGACCATCAAACTCGGCAGGCCCCATGGGGCCCCCCAGGCTGCCATGACCACCAGCACAATCAGAATGGAAGCGAGCAGGCCATAGAATATCGTCCAGATCAGACTACGGTATGGTTGTCCCGTATTCCAAATCCACAAATTAGCCGGGAGCCGAGCGTTTCGGAGGATGACGTAACGGCCCAATACCATCAGTACGATCAGTGTGGTTACGAGGAACGGCGGAAGGAAGGACATGAAGCTGCCAACACCGGAATCCATCGTCGGCGTAAGATCGTCTTGAGCGAGCTCGTCCCCGATCCTCAATGCAAATGCAGGCAAGAGCGCGAGCCATGCTGCACCGGCTATCGCGAGAAGCGTCGGGCGCGTCTGAGGCGTTGTTGCGCTACGCAGCTTTCGTATGTCCCACAGTTTGAAGAAGAGCATGCCGAAGAGCAAGCTTGACCCGAGCAGGCTCATAGAAAGCCCTGCAGTATGTAGCTGCCACTTGGAAGTACGTAGCGGGACAATTTGGTCTTTCGCTTTTTCCCGTTCCTCGGGACTCCGTTCCGAGTATTTCTCAAGATACTGCAGTGTTAGTTCGGTTGCGCGCTGCTCATCCGTGTGAGCTGGCATCCTGCTAGCGATGATGAAAAGCGCTATCCCTGTTGCAGTAACAACTGCAAGCAGTGCGATGAGAATCGAGCCAATTAGTATTCCAGCCTTCTGAGTCATCTGCCGCTGCCATCGCCGAGCAAACCTTCCGCAACTAAAGGTTTATCTTGCTCATAGTGAACTCAGCGTCAACATGGCCAAGAGGATGCCGTCGCCGGGCCGATCGACGCGAAGGGATTACGTGGTGATAGAATCATAGATCTCCTTCATTGCATCGCTTCATTGATGAGTAAATTCGTCCTGATTCCGGGAGGCTCGCAGAGCCAAACCCGGAATCTCGAGGTTCTCAGGAGCTCAAGTCTGCTCCATAGTTCGATGCTGCGCATCGCTCCGGAATGACAGTTACTCAGTCCCGCCATTTCCAACTCGCCTCATCATCCGCCGCTCGCGCGCATAACGCACCAGGGCGACGAAGCGGTAGACGCCGTGGACGAATTTTCCGTATGGCATCGTCAGGAACAGCGCGAAGACGACGCCGAGATGCAGCGCCAGCAGTGGACCCATCGCCGAGGTCTCGCGCAGGATCAAGAGCGCCATGCCGGTCAGGCTGGTGAGGAACAGCATCACGATGAAGGCGGCATCCATTCCCATGCGCTGCTCATCAACCAGCACGGCATCGCGCTTCCATCGCTCAGTCAGCAGCCCGACCGGCCCGATCAGGAGGCCGATGCCGCCGAGGGTACCGAGCACGACCGGCGCATCCCACCACGGATAGGGCGCCTCGCGCG
The DNA here is from genome assembly GCF_052389815.1 of Bradyrhizobium sp. Taxonomy (GTDB): domain Bacteria; phylum Pseudomonadota; class Alphaproteobacteria; order Rhizobiales; family Xanthobacteraceae; genus Bradyrhizobium. The sequence continues at coordinate 59,203 of NZ_JBQTHN010000012.1, forward strand.
CCAGCAGGTAGTGATAGAGCGTCGCGACTGATGTCGAGACGAAGCACAGCAGGAAGCCGTAGAAGGTGAAGTGATGGTACAGCCGGCGGCGGTCGGTCGGGCGGTCGTCCTCGTTGAAGCAGCCGACGCCGCCGCCGTCGAGATAGCGCAGGCTCGCAGCGTCCCGGATCGCCTGCCACAGCGAGCCGGCATCGCCCTTCATGCCGACGGGCTCGCCGATGTCGCGCCAGAAAGCGCGCACGCCCATGATCAGCGCGACGATGGCATAGAGGAACACGGCGCCGAACAGCGCCGCCATCGCGTTGTGCGGCATCAGTCTGTAGAAGGCGCCGGGACCGGTGTGCACGCCGAACAAGATCTGCCTGTCGTGCCAGGCGACAAAGCCGAAGATGAAGGCGGCTACGCTGAGCGCCGATATCAGGCCGATGACGAGCCCGTTGCGGGCGAACATCCCGGCAAAGGCCCGCGGCCAGGCATAGGCGGCATACGACTCCGCGCGCGCAATCGCCAGCGTCTGCGGCACATTGACGTTGAACTCGTGCGGCGGCGAGAACTGGCAATCGGTGTAGCAGGCGCCGCAGGCATGGCAGAGATTGGCGAAATAATTGAGGTCGCCGTCGGAGAACGCGCGTCGCAGTTCCATGGCCGGGAAGACCGCGCACAGCCCCTCGCAGTAGCGGCAGGAATTGCAGACCGTCATCAGGCGGTCGGCCTCGTCGAGAATCCTAGTTCCGTGCATGTCGCGCCGCTTCCCGCCCCGCCACGCGGCCGAACACGCTGCCGATGGTCATGCCGATGCCGGCGGCATAGCCCTTGCCCAGCACGTTACCCGCCATGATCTCGCCGGCGGCGAACATGTTGGCGGACGGCTTGCCGTCCTGCATCAGCATGCGCGCCTCCCGGTTCACGCGGGTGCCGAGATAGGTGAAGGTGATGCCGGGCCGCACCGGATAGGCAAAATAGGGCGCCGTCTCGATCCTGCGCGCCCAGTGCGTCTTCGGTGGGGTCAGCCCTTCGGTGCGGCAATCGTCGAGGATGGTGTGGTCGAAGGTGCCGGTCCGCACCGCCGCGTTGAATTCCGCAATGGTCTTTTGCAGCGCGGCCGGATCGAGCGTCAGCTTCGTTGCAAGCTCGGCAATATCGGCGCCTTCGATCGGCGGGAACAGCGTCGGCATGAAGCTGTGGCGCACGCTGGCGTCGAACACGATCCAGGCGATCTGGTCGGGCTGAGCCGCGACCAACCGGCCCCAGATGGCATAGCGCTTGGGCCAGATGTCCTCGCCTTCGTCGTAGAAGCGTCTTGCGTGCTTGTTGACGACGATGCCGAACACCACCGAGTCATGACGGGTGATGATGCCGCCGTCGAATTTCGGCGCGCGGGCGTCGATCGCCACCGCATGGCATTGCGTGGGATCGCCGACCTCCTGCACGCCTTTCGCCAGCAGCATCTTCAGGATCGACCCGCGGTTATAGGGCGTGCCGCGAATGAGGAAATTGTCGGCGGCCTCGCCCCAATATTGCTTCAGCCACTCGATGTTGGCCTCGAAGCCGCCGGCGGCGGCAACCAGCGCCGTGGCGCGGATGTCGCTCGCGCCGTTCGCCGGCTGCTTCAGCCTGGCCGACAGGAACATGCCGTCCTCGATCCGGAGGTCGGTGACTTCCGCATCGTAGAGAATTTCGACGCCGAGTTTTTCGGCGGTGAGATACAGCGCATTCAGCATGGCGCGGCCGCCGCCGAGGAAGAAGGAGTTGGTGCGGCCGAGGCTCAGCGTGCCGCCGAGCGAGGGCTGCCAGCGCACGCCCTGCTCGACGATCCAGCCCAGGATGTCCTTGGACTCACGGATCATGAATTTGGCGAGCTCTTCGTCGGTCTGGCCCCCGGTGATCCGCAAGAGGTCGTCCCAGAATTCCTGCTCGGTATAGGGGCCGGTCAGGATCTCGGTCGCCGCATCATGGGCGCAGCGCATGTTGCGGGTGTGGCGGGTGTTGCCGCCGCGATAGAATTTTGGCGCGCCTTCCAGCACCAGCACCGAGGCGCCGGCGCGGCGTGCGCTGATTGCAGCGCACAATGCCGCATTGCCGCCGCCGATGACGAGCACATCGAATTTGCGGGAGAGATCCACCATCGAAACTTGTTTGCCAATTTTGCCCGACAATCACAACTGCAGCCGTCGCATGGGCAGCGTCGTTTCGGCCAATGGCTCGGGCTTGGCCTTGACCGCCTCCATCAGCCAGTTGCGAAACGCGGACAGCTTTGGCGAGTCGGCCCTGGCTTCCGGCGAGACCAGATAGAAGCCGGCATCGACCGGCAGCTCGATCTCGAAGGGCACGACCAGGCGGCCCTTGGCGATGTCGTCCTGCACGTAGGACGTGCGGCCCATGGCGACGCCGAGCCCGTCGATCGCGGCCTGGATCGTCATGAACACCATGTCGAAGGTGACGCCCGGTTGCCGGGAAAGGTCGGGCGGCAGGCCGGCCGCCGTCAGCCACAGCCGCCAGTCGTCGTCGTTGCCCGCAGAGGAATGCAGCAGCACGTGGTCGGCGAGGTCCTCCGGCTTCCTCAGCGGCTTCTTGCCCTTCAGGAGCTCAGGGCTGCACACCGGAAACATTCTGTCGGCCATCAGCCAGTCGGCTCGCACTCCCGGCCACTGGCCGCGGCCGTAGCGGATCGCGGCATCGACGCCGTCGCGCCTGAAATCGACCAGCGCCATCGAGGTCGTGATGCGCACGTCGATGCCGGGATGCTTCTCCTGGAAGTCGGAGATGCGGGGCAACAGCCATTTCGCGGCGAGCGAGGCCAGCGTCGAGACCGTCAGCACGTTGCCGTCGTCCCTGCGCAGCAGGCGATCGGTGGCGAGGCGCAGATCGTTGAAAGCGGCGCGGATGCCGGGGAGATATTCCTTCGCTTCCGGCGTCAGCGACAGCGTGCGGTTCTGCCGGACGAACAGGCGCACGCCGAGCTCCTCCTCCAGCCGCCGGATCTGATGGCTGATCGCGGTCTGCGTCACGTTCAGCTCGGATGCGGCCAGCGTGAAGCTCATGTGCCTTGCGGCCGCTTCGAACGCCCGCAGGCCGTTCAGGGAGGGGAGCCGTGCTGCCATCTGCCGCCAGTCCAATTCATGAGTTTATATCATCCGAAGCGGTACAAAGTGTCGTTTGCGGCAGTGCCGAAACGCGCAGATATTAGCGCCAACCGATTAGAAATAGGAGCCGAAAATGTCCGTTTTTACCCATGAATCGATGATAAATCATCATGGACCGAGCCTTTTGTCGCAGCTGGCCGAGACCCTCCATGTCTGGCACCAGCGCTACGCCATGCGGCGCGAGCTTTCCAAGTGGTCCGAACGGGACCTCCACGACATCGGCGTGTCCCTCGCCGACGTCGCCTACGAAGTCGACAAGCCGTTCTGGCGGGCTTGATGAGCCGCCGCTAACCCGGCGCCGCCTGCATACAGGGGCGCCGGGCTTCTTCGTAAATCCCGGAGCGTGCCATGACCGCCCTGCGTCTCGAAGACCTCCGCCAGCATTCCGATGCGCTGCGTTCGCGGCATGGCGAAGCCGTCACCGTGCGCTTCGTCGAGCCGCGCGATGCGGAAGGGGTGCAGAACTATTTCCGGGGGCTGTCCGCACGCTCGCGCTACAACCGCTTCTTCGGCGCGATCAGCCAGTTGCCGCCGGGCCTGCTCGACCGCTACATCCAAGTCGGCGAGGCCGACCAGTTCAGCGTGGTCGCCACCATGCAGGTCGATGGACACGAAACCATTGTCGGCGAGGCGCGCTATGCTTTCGACGTCGAGACCTCCAGCTTCGAGTTCGGCTTGTCGATCGATGACCGCTGGCAGGGCCACGGCATCGGTGCTGCGCTCCTGAAGAACCTGGAATGCCGCGCCGCGGCCTTCGGCGCATCCACACTGTTCGGCGACACGCTGCGCTCCAACGATGCGATGATCGCGCTGGCGCGGAAGTCTGCTTACGTGTTCGGCAACAGCCCCGGCGACTGGAAGCTGGTGCGCTTCGCCAAGGAGATCAACGTCGCGCCGCAGGATATCCCCTGTGCGAGCTGGCGGCTCGCGAAGGCGGCGTAAAGACTTGCCTGCTCCCCGCGCCTCCCCCGCAGCGATCGCGGGTTGATGACTGGGCCCGGCTCCTGCGGCAACAGGACCGGGCCCATTTTCTTTCCGACTCACTTCCCCGCAAACACCGGCTTGCGCTTGTCGATGAAGGCCTGCACCGCCTCGCGGTGGTCGGCGGTCTTCTGGGACCTGATCATGCGTTCGGCCTCGTGGTCGCGCGCGGTGGCGAAATCGAACATCAGCGCTTCGTCGAGGTTGTCCTTCATGTAGCGCAGCGCGATGGTCGGGCCCTCGGCCATGGCTTTGGCGAGCGCAAGGGCTTCCTCGGCCAGCTTCTCGTCCGGCACGACGCGGTTGACGAGGCCGATCTGCTCGCAGCGCGCGGCTGTCACGCGCTCGGCGGTGAACATCAGTTCCCTGGCGCGCGAGGTTCCGACCAGGCGCGTCAGCAGCCAGGCGATGCCGTAGTCGCCGGACAGCGCGACATTCAGGTATCCGGTGGAGAGGAATGCCGACTGCGCCATGATGCGGATATCGCAGGCCATGGCGATGGCTAGCCCCGCGCCGACCGCCGGGCCGGGCAGCGCCGCGATGGTGGGCTTGCGGACCGAGACCAGCGCCCCGGTCAGCAGGCGCTGCCGCTCCTGCAGGTCGGCGATCTTGTCGGCGTCCGACATTTCCTGCCGCTTCTTGTCGCGATGCGCGCCCATGCCCTTGACGTTGCCGCCGGAGCAGAACGCCTTGCCGGCGCCGGTGAGCAGGAGAGCACCGACTTCGGGGTTCTCGCCGCAGGCCTTGATCATGCTGCGCAGCGCGGGGGTCAGTTCGTCGGAGAGCGAGTTGCGCGCCTCCGGCCGGTTCAGCGTGATTGTCGCGACGCGGTCGCGTATCGCGCACAGCAGTTCATTGGTGCCGGTGTCGATGGTGATCTCGGTGCTCATGTTTCCCCCGGTTGTGGGTGGTTGTTGATTTCGTAGGGTGGGCCATGGCGCGGCAGCGCCGTGCCCACCATTCCCGTCCGTGCTCTTGAAGGTGGGCACGCTGTCGCTTTGCCCACCCTACGGCATCATCTTCTCGTCATTGCGAGGAGCGCAGCGACGAAGCAATCCAGCTTTCTTTGCTGCGGCAAAGCTGGATTGCTTCGCTTCGCTCGCAACGACGGCGCAAGAGCGTCAAAACTTCTCCACCCATGGCCGAAGCTCGATTTCCCAGGTCCAGGCGCTGCGCGGCTGTTGCAGCACGTGCCAGTAGTTTTCCGCAATCGCATCGGGATCGAGCATCGAGTCCGGCCGGTCCGGAGCTTCCGTCCGCGCCGCGCTGCGGATGCCGCCGTCGATCACGAAATGCCCGATATGAATGCCCTGCGGCGACAGCTCGCGCGCCATGCTCTGCGCGAGGCCGCGTAGCGCGAACTTGCCCATCGCAAACGGTGCGGACTGCGCATAGCCCTTCACGCTGGCGGAAGCGCCGGTGAACAGGATGGCGCCGTGCTTGTTCGGCAGCATGCGTCTTGCCGCCTGTTGCGCCACCAGGAAGCCGCCGAACGCGCTGACGCTAATCGCATTGGCGACTTCCGCCGGCACCAGATCGACGAAGGCGCCGCGGCTGCGTCCGCTGGCGTTGTAGACGACGATGTCGGGCGTGGCGAGCTCGCGCTCGACGAGGCCAAACAACCGCTCGACGTCGTCGGCATTGGTCGCGTCGCAGGCAAACGCCTTGGCGCCGGTTTGGGTGCAGAGCTCGCCGAGCTTCTCGATCTTGCGCGCGGCCAGCGCGACCTTGATCCCTTCGCGCGCAAACAGCCGCGCCAGCGAGGCGCTGAGTCCTTCGCCGACGCCAACGATCAGGGCGGTGTTGTACTTCGGTGCTGTCATGCGCGCTCCCCTTTTGACTGAGACTGGTATCTAGGCGCGCATTCCGGCGAGACAACCGGCGGCCGCGAGGATCATGTCGAGATCCTTCTTGTCGGTCATGCCTGCATATTTGGCGCGGAGCATGGCAAGCGAGCGCGCATGATATTTTTGCGGCTTCTGCGTCCAGACGTCATTGCCGAGGCGGACGGAAAATTCTTCCTTGCCTTCGGCCAATGCCCGCTCGTTCGCCAGCGTCCACGGCCAGAACAGCCGTCCGACTTGCTGGGTGAGGATCGGCATCAGCGTCGGCGCCAGCTGTGTCCAGCCTTCGAACGCGCCTTCCGCCTTCGGCCACAGCATGCGCTGGATCCATGCCAGCACCTGCGGCGCGCCGCCTTCGATCAGCGCACCCGTGGTCGGGTCTTTCCAGAGTTCATAGAGCTGGCCCCAGAGGCCGAAGTCGCCATAAGCCGGACGGCCGCCGAACAGATAGGGCCGCGTCGCCAGATGCGCCTCGAGCAGGTCGAGCATTTCCGTAAAGCCGCGCTCGATCTGCGGCGCGGTCAATTCGTTGGAGCCGACGAACCAGACGCGCTCTGTCATGCGCGTGCGCACCTGACCAGCGAAGGCATCGTGCTCCGCCTCGCTCGCGTCAGGCGCGCGCATCCGCGCGATGCGGCCGGCGGAAGCGCGCTGGTCCACCTCGCGCGCCCAACGGTAGTGGAACATCCACTTGTTGCCCCACTCGTCGCCGAATTCCTCGATCAGGATCGACATGAAGCGCGCCACGCCATCGTCGGGATGGATCGAGGGCTCCGGATGGAGCTTCTCAACCTGATCGATGATCGGAGTGGAATCCTGGATGCCAAGGCCCTCCGGCGTCACCACCAGCGGGATGACGGGTATTTTGGCGTGCTTCTGATACTCGGCCTGGCTTTCCGCGTTGCGCAAAATCCATTGATGCGGAATGGCCTTGTAACGAAAATAGGAGCGGACTTTCACGGAGTAGGGCGACATCTCGGCGCCGATGATGCGATATCCCTCTGCCACAGGGGGCTCCTCCAATTATGCTTGTTGACCGCGCTTGGACCCGCGCTATCGGTAATGGTGTATAACATCGCTATCGGGCGGAAACGACAAGAGCCGAATATGCAGCCACGCAAGCAGGATCGCAGGGCCAGGCCCGACCAGCCGGGATTGCTCGCACCCGATACGTCAGGCATGAACTTCTATCGGGCCGATCCGGCGCTGACCGATCTCCTGCGCCTGCATCTGCCGGAGGCGACATTCCGCCACATCGAGCCGCATCTCGATCGCCTGGGCGCCATGGCCGGCGGTCATCTCGACGAATGCGCGCGGCTCGCCGACCGCCATACGCCGGTGCTGCACCAGCGCGACAAGTTCGGCCGCGACGTGCAATGGATCGAGTATCACCCGGCTTACCGCGAGCTGGAGCGCGCGGCCTTCGGCGAGTTCGGCATTCATGCGATGTCGATCCGCAAGGGCATTCTGGGCTGGCCCGACAAATATCCGGTCGTTGCCAAGCACGCTTTCACCTTCCTGTTCAACCAGGCGGAGTTCGGCCTCGGCTGTCCGATCAACGTCACCGACGGCTGCGCCAAGCTGCTCAACAATTTCGGCAGCGAGGCGCTGAAGGCGAAATATCTCGACGGCCTGACGCAGACCGACATGGGCAAGCTGACCCAGGGCGGCCAGTTCATGACGGAGAAGGAAGGCGGCTCCGACGTCGGCACGCTGACGACGAGGGCGGTGCAGGAAGGCGACCACTGGCGCCTGTATGGCGAAAAGTGGTTCTGCTCCAATGCGGACGCCGAAGTGGTGATGCTGCTGGCGCGGCCGGAAGGGGCGGGACCTGGCACGCGCGGCGTCGGCCTGTTCCTGATGCCCCGGCATCTCGATGACGGCTCGCAGAATCACTATCGGATCGTGCGGCTGAAGGACAAGCTCGGCACCCGTTCGATGGCCTCCGGCGAGATCAAGTTCGAGGGCGCGATCGCCTACGCCGTCGGCAAGCTCGACCGCGGCTTCGTGCAGATGGCCGAGATGGTCAACTCCTCGCGGCTCTCCAACGGCGTGAAGTCCACCGCGCTGATGCGCCGCGCCCATCATGACGCAATGACGGTGGCGAGGAATCGCGTCGTGTTCGGCAGCCGCATCATCGACAAGCCGCTGGCGCAGCGTCAGCTGATGAAGATCATGCTGGCGACCGAGCAGGGGCTTTCCCTGAGCTTCCTGACCGCTGACGCGCTCGACCGTGCGGAGGCCGGCAGCCAGGATGCCGCGGCGCTGCTGCGCATTCTGACGCCGACACTGAAGTTCCGCGCCACCCGCGATGCCCGCAAGGTGTGCGGCGATGCCTTGGAGATGCGCGGCGGCATCGGCTACATCGAGGAGTTCGCCACCGCGCGCCTGCTCCGCGACGCGCATCTCGGCTCGATCTGGGAAGGCACCGGCAACATCGTCGCGATCGACGCGCTGACGCGCGCGATCGGGCGCCATGGTGCAGACGGCGCGCTCGCCGCCGATCTGCATGCGCGGCTGGATGATTCCGCCAAGGTACCGGCCGCCTGGCGCGACCGCCTGCGCGGGCTGACCGACCGGTCCGTCGGCTTTGCGCGCGAGGTGGCCGGCAAGTCGGACAATGAGGCCGATGCACGGCGCGCCACCAGCCTGCTCTATCACGTCGCCAGCGCCGTTGCTTTTGCCTGGGAAGGCAGCCGCATCCACGAGATGCGCGGCGATGCGCGCCGGCTCTTGCTGTCGCGGATGGTGGTCGATCATCGCCTGTCGGCGGGCGATCCGTTCCGGCTGACGGAAAGTGCCGCGCAGCGCGCCATCACGGCGCATCTGCTAGGCGAGCGTGCGATTGGCATCGCCGAGGTTGGCGAATTGCTCACGGCGGCCTAGGCTTTGAGAAACACCTCTCCCATCGGGAGAGGTGACGTCAGAGTAACAAGAACACACAGGGGAAACGACCGATGAAGGCCGCCGTTCTGTATGAAGTCAACAAGCCGCTCGTGATCGAGGACATCAGCGTGCCCAATCCCGGCCCGCGCGAAGTCCTGATCCGCACCAAGGTCGCCGGCCTCTGTCACTCCGACCTGCACTTCATGGAAGGCCTCTATCCACATCCGCTACCCGCGGTGCTCGGCCATGAATCGGCCGGCGTGGTCGAGAAGGTCGGCTCCGACGTCACCTATGTGAAGCCGGGCGATCATGTCGTCACCTGCCTCTCGGTGTTCTGCGGCACCTGCGACAACTGCACCACCGGGCGCACCGTGCTGTGCACCGACACCACGGTGAAGATGCTGCCGGGCGCCTCCAACCGCCTGCAATGGGGCAAGCCGGAGAGGCTGAACCAGTTCCTCAATCTCTCCTCCTTTGCCGAGCAGATGCTGGTGCACGAGAACGCCATCGTCAAAATCAGGAGGGAAATGCCGCTGGAGCTGGCTGCGCTGATCGGCTGCGGCGTCATCACCGGCTATGGCGCGGTCGTGAATACGGCGAAGGTCACGGCCGGCGAGACCGTCGCGGTGGTCGGCTGCGGTGGCGTCGGCATGGCCGCGATCAACGGCGCGGCGATCGCGGGCGCCGGCCGCATCATCGCCATCGACACCAATCCGGCAAAATTGCAGCTCGCGACGAAACTCGGCGCCACCGACATCGTCGATCCAGCCCGCGGCGACGTCGTGCAGCAAGTGCGCGAGCTCACCGGCGGCGGCGTGCATCATTCCTTCGAGGTGCTCGGCCGCAAGGAAACCGCCGAGCAGTGCTTCGCCATGCTCGCCCCCGGCGGCACCGCCACTATCGTCGGCATGATCCCGTTCGGCCAGAAGATCGAGCTGCATGGCTTCGACTTCCTGCGCGAACGCCGCATCCAGGGCTCGTCGATGGGCTCCAACCATTTCCGCGTCGACATGCCGCGCCTGGTCGAATTCTACATGCGCGGCAAGCTGCACCTGGAAGACTGGATCTCGGCCAAGCTGAAGCTGTCCGAGATCAACGAGGGCTTTGCCAACATGAAAGCCGGCAAGACGCTGCGCAGCGTGATCATGTTCGATAGCTGAGGCGTTCTCGATGTGTCATGCCGGGCTTGACCCGGGCATCCATCAAGCTTCACAATAAGCTCTTTCTGAAGAGGGATGGATTGCCGGGTCAAGCCCGGCAATGACAACTTATAATCACCGCGTCACATGCGCCGACACCGCCAGCCACTTGCCGTTCTGCCGCGCCCAGCAATCGGTGTAGCGGCCATGCGCCTGCTGCCCGTCCGGCATGGTGTAGCTTGTCGCGGCATGGATGATGGCGAAGTCGCCGAGGATGCGGATCTTCACGTCCTCGGCCTTGAGGTTCTTGATCGCGACGGGTTTTGTCGTCTGCCGCAGGAACGCGGCGCGATCGACGAGGGACTTGTCGGGATTGGAGCAGTAGAAATCGGCCGCGAGGATTTCGTCGAAGCGCTTGACGTCGGAATTCTGCACGGACGCGACATAGTCGTGGTTGAGTCTGGTCAGTTCGGCGAGGTCGTTGTTCATGGTTTCCTCCCATTCTGGTTCATCAGGTTCCTCCGATGATCAAGCCGGAGTCGGCGAGCGCTTGATCGCGGCGCGGGCGAGCGCTCCAAGCACGTAGCCCGCAAGCGAGGACGCCAGCGGCGGCAGAAGCCCCCGCAGGTCGTACGCGGCTCGGGACTGAAATTCTGCAAGCGTCGGCGGCGGCGCCAGCAGGAGATCCAGGTCCAGGAAAACGACCGGCGCTATCACGAGCAGCGCCAGCCGCAGCCGGTGCACGGCAAAGAAGCACAACACTGCAATCAGGACGGTCGTGGCGCCGAGCATGCCATGGGCGATCTCATAGCCGAGCGCGTTGCGGATGTTGTAGGCGCTGGCCAGGAGCAGGCCCCAAACCGGGCCGCCGATCAGGAGCGGCGTGTCGTCGATTCGCCGGAAGGCCGGCAGATAGCCCAGGGCGAGGAACGTGAGGATCGACAGGGTCGGCCAGGCCGCAACGGAGGTGCCATGCATCAGCCCCCAGAGATGGAATGTCGGCCAGCTCAGCGCGGTCCAGGCCTGGCCAAGCGGCCACATCAGCAGGAAGCCCGCAACGATCGCGATGACGATTCGAATCAAAGTCCGCATGGCATCTTCGCTGCCGTCATTGCGAGCGAAGCGAAGCAATCCATCGTCCCGCATCAAGAAAGCTGGATTGCTTCGTCGCTTCGCTCCTCGCAATGACGGGATTAGCTGTAGTTGTTCTAGTCATCAAACATAGGCGGCGGCTTGAAGCCGCCGAATTCGCGCTCGATCAGCTCGGCCAGTTTTAGGGTCGTGCGGTCCTCCAGCCACGGGCCGACGATCTGCACGCCGACCGGCAGGCCATCCGGCGAGATGCCGGTCGGTATCGCAGTCGAAGGCAGGCCCGGCAATGTCGCGATCCCCGGCCAGGACAGCTGGTCCGGATACACATAGGGCTTGCCGTCGATATGGATGCGCCGGCTTTCCTGCTCGGGCGAATGATCGTGCTTGTAGGCCGGCGTCGGCATGATCGGGCAGATCACGGCGTCGTATTGCTTGAACAGCTCGCGCCATTGCGCGCGCAGCCGCGCGCGGGCGCCGTCGGCCATCACCCAGTCGCGATGGGTCATGGCAATGCCGCGCAGGCGTTCGGCGCTGAGGCTGGCATCGCCCGGGGACAGCGTCTGCGCTGCCGCATGCGCGCCGGCATAGGCGTCGGCCGGGAAGGATACCGCGAGGAACGACATCAGCATCCGCATGTAGAGCCGCGTGGAATCCGCGAAGTCGGGCAGCAGCGCCGAGTGGCGCTCGATCTTGACCCCGGCCCTTGCAAGATTGGCCGCGAGCTTCTCGATAGTGCCGCGCACCACGGCATCCGTCGGCATCACGGGATCGCTATCGACGACGACCACGCGAAAATCCTTCAGCGCGGCGTGCCGGGGCGCCGGCAGCTCGAGCCGGTAGGCCTTGCCGGCTTCCAGCGGATCGGGGCCGGCCATCACATCGAGCAGGAGCGAAAGATCGGCGGCGCAGCGCGCCATCGGGCCGATCACGGCCATGTCGCGGTCGAGCGGCAGCGGCGGGAATGGCGGCGGCGTATGGCCGCGCGAGGGCACCAGCGCATAGGTCGGCTTGTGCGCGTAGACGCCGCAATGGAAGGCAGGTACGCGCAGCGAGCCGCCGATATCCGAGCCGAGCGACAGTGGCCCATAGCCGGCGGCGAGCGCGGCCGACGACCCGCCGGAGGAGCCGCCCGGCGTGCGGCCGAGATCGTAAGGATTGTTGGTGACGCCGTAGATATCGTTGTAGCTCTGCCAGTCGCCGAGCCCGAGCGGCACGTTGGTCTTGCCGAGGATGACGCCGCCGGCGTCCTTGACGCGGGTGACCGACAGCGCGTCCTCGGCCGGCACGAAGTCCTTCTGCTGCGGGATGCCCCAGGTCGTGGGCAGGCCGGCGATGTTGTAGGATTCCTTCACGGTGAGGGGAAGGCCGAGCAGCGCCCTCTTCTCGCCGCGGGCCAGCGCCGTATCGGCTTCTCTTGCCGCTTCCAGGCCGCGCTCGAAATCGCGCACGCAAATCGCGTTGATCTTCGTATCGTGCCGCTCGATGCGGGCGATCGCATCCCTGGCCAGCTCGACGGCCGATACTTTCTTCGCCGCCAGCGCCGCCGACAAATTGACGGCGGTCTGAAAACTCCATTGCGATTTGGCCAAGGCGTCCTCCCGCTTGTTGCTGACGATGATGCGCAGTTTAGGCTGCACTCGCAAGGCGCACTTGACGGGAATTGCGATGGCGCCACATCACATCATTGCGTGGCGGCAGATGTCAGTAATGCTCACGCCCCGCCGATCAGTATCCCGACGGCGAGCACGATGATGCCGCCGAGCACGATCTGGAACGCTGCCCGCAGGAACGGCGTGTCCATGTAGCGCGCGCGGATGAAGGCGATCGCCCACAGCTCGAAGAACACGACAATGCTGGCCATCGCGGTGGCGATCCAGAACGCGTTCGGCCAGCTGTCCGGCACGAGATAGGGCAGGGTGTGGCCGACGCCGCCGAGCGTCGTCATCAGACCGCAGGTGATGCCGCGCAGCCAGGGCGAGCCGCGCCCGGTCAGCGAGCCGTCGTCGGACAGCGCCTCGGCGAATCCCATGCTGATGCCGGCGCCGATCGAGGCGGCAAGGCCGACCAGGAACGTCTGCCAGTTCTGGTGCGTGGCGAACGCCGCCGCGAACAGCGGCGCCAGCGTCGAGACCGAGCCGTCCATCAGGCCGGCGAGGCCGGGCTGGACATATTGCAGCACGAACATGCGCCGCTGCGTCCTGTCCTCTTCCGCGAGCACGTCGGGGTTGAGAATTTCGCCCGTCAGCTTGATCGCGTGCTTCTCGTGGCTCTTTTCTTCCTCGGCGAGGTCGCCGAGCAGGCGGCGCACGCTGACATCCTGTGCCTGCTCGCTGGCCCTCGTGTAGAATCGCTCCGCCGCCAGCTCCATGGTTTCGACTTCCTTGCGGATGGTGTCGAGCGGCAGGTTCTTGGTGAGCCAGATCGGACGGCGCTTGAGGAATCCCCTGACGTCCTCGCGCCGGATCGGCGGCAAATGCGGGCCGAAGCGTTGCTCGTATAGCTCGAGCAGGCGATGGCGGTGGCCGCGCTCCTCCTCGGCCATCTGCTCGAACAGCTTTGCGGAGTCCGGGTAACGCTGGGCGAGGTCTTCCGCAAACGTCATGTAGATGCGGCTGTCTTCCTCCTCCGACGAGATCGCGACGGCCAGCACTTCGCGCTCGGTGAGATCGGCGAAACTCTTCACGGCGGCGCCTATTTTAGAACTATTCTAAATAGTTATATGCCCTTGAGAACACAGGGTCAATCGTCAGCCGTCGCGTGCACCGCGCAGGAACGCAAGCAGGAGACGGCTGACTTCGGCCGGCTGCTCCTGCTGCACCCAGTGGCCGGCGCCGTCGACGAGGTGGCAGCCGATCATGTTAGTGCACGCCTTCGTCTGCATCGCCTCGAACACGCCGGGTCGCTGATAGGTGCCCCAATCTTGCTTGCCGGAGATGAAGGCGGAGGGGACGTCGATGGTGCGGCCCGACCAGGTCTGCAACTCGCCGGTGAACGCACCCGAGGTGCCGCAGCGATACCATTGCAGCCCGCCCTGGAATCCGTTGCGCTGATACTCGGCGGCGTAGAAGGCAAGCTCGCTGTCGGGCAGCCATTTGTTGGCGGCGATCTCGGCAGCCGACGGCATCTCCTTCGCGACGGTGGCCGCCATGTCTTCGGCAAGGTCCATGATGTAGTAGGTCGGCAATTTCGCCAGCTCGCCCGCCGACCATGATTGCAGCGGATAGGGCGCATTCGCCTTCCAGTCCGCGCTCTTGTGGTGGTAGTAGGCGCGCATGAAATCGTGCACGCCCTGCGGGGCATGGTGCATGTCGCGGTTGGCTTCGCGCGTCGAGTAGTACCACTGGTAATGCTTGCGCGGCCGCGGCAGCGCGGCGAGCTCGCGGTGCACGGGATCTTCCGTCGCCGGCTTTGCCGGAGCATCCGCGGTGTTGAAGGGCAGCTGCGGCACGCCGCCGAACGGCGCGCTCATCATCACCACCGAGCGGAACACGTCGGGCCGGATCAGCGCACACCAGGCGGCGACCGAGCTGCCGAAATCGTGCCCGATCACCGCATCGACGCTGCGGTAGCCGAACGCATGCACCAGCCCGAGCGCATCGCGCACGAGATTGGGCAGGCGGAACGAGGCGAGATCGCCGTCGTAATCCGCATCCCACCCCGTGGTGCGGCCATAGCCGCGCTGGTCCGGCGCGATGACGTGATAGCCGGCCTCGGCGAGTGCCGGCATCACCTTGCGCCAGCTGAAAGCGAGCTCGGGGAAGCCGTGCAGCAAGAGGAGACAGGGGCGGCCTTTGGTTTCAAAGCCCGCCTCGAGCACGTGCATGTTGAGGCCGTTGATGCCATCGACGTAGCGCGAGCGGATGGAAGGCGGGAGCGGGATATCGGGGAGGGTGGCGTCGGCCATTTCGTTTCCTCGTCATGGCCGGGCTTGTCCCGGCCATCCACGTTTTTTGTGCCGCGCAACTGTAAAGACGTGGTTGCCCGGGACAAGCCCGGGCATGACGGTGCTTTTGTGCGCGAAGCGCCTTACGCCTTCGCCGTCTTCGGCCAATAGCGGTCGCGCAAGTGGCGCTTGACCAGCTTGCCGGTGGGCGTGCGCGGCAGCTCGGGCTCGAAGTCGATGCTTTTCGGGCATTTGATCGCCGAGAGATGCTTGCGGCAGAACGCGATCAGCTCGCTCTCCAGCTGCTTGCCGGCCTTGGCCATGTCGTGCGGCTGCACCACGGCCTTGACCTCTTCGCCCATCTCCTCGTTCGGCACGCCGAACACTGCGACGTCGGAGACGGCGGGGTGCGTGATCAGCACGTCCTCGGTCTCCTGCGGATAGATGTTCACGCCGCCGGAGATGATCATGTAGCTCTTGCGGTCGGTGAGGTAAAGAAAACCTTCGGCGTCGAGATAGCCGACGTCGCCGAGCGTGGACCATCCTTTTGCGTTGTAGGCGCGCTTGGTCTTGTCGGGATCGTTATGATAGCTGAAGACAGGCGCGTCGGCGAAATAGACCGTGCCGATCTCGCCGACCGGGCGCTCCTCGTCGTTCTCGTCGAGGATCTTCACCTTACCGACCACGGCGCGGCCGACGGTGCCGCGATGATCGAGCCATTGCTGCGAGGTCGAGACGGTGACGCCGTTGCCTTCGGAGCCGGCGTAATACTCGATCAGGATCGGCCCCCACCATTCGATCATCTTCGCCTTGACGTCGACCGGGCAGGGCGCGGCAGCGTGGATCGCGCCTTTCAGCGTCGAGACGTTGTATTTCTTGCGCACGTCCTCGGGCAGCTTCAGCATGCGCACGAACATGGTCGGCACCAGCTGCGATTGCGTCGCCTTGTACTTCTCGACCAGCCTCAAAAATTCCTCGGCATCGAAATGCTCCATGACCACGGAAGTGCCGCCGAGGATGGTCACCATCATGTTGAAGCGCAGCGGAGCCGCATGATAGAGCGGCGCCGGCGACAGATAGATGCTGTCCGCGTTCATGCCGCACATGTCGGCGCAGAGCACCTTCAGGAACGCGTTGGGCTCGTCGATCCGCTTGCCCTCGAAATCCTTCTTGATGCCCTTCGGCCGGCCGGTGGTGCCGGACGAATACAGCATGTCGTAGCCGGCGACTTCGTCCGGTATCGGCGTGGTCGGCTGGGCGCCCGCTTCCTTGTCATACGAGCGAAAGCCGGCTTCCGGCTCGTCCATCATGAAGAGAATCGGGCCGCCCGGCTGGCCGACCAGGCCCTTCACCTGCTCGTGGCACTTCGGCGTGGTGATGAAGACCTTTGCGCCGCAATCCCTCACGATGTAGTCGATCTCGTCCTGCGTCAGATAGCGGCTGATCGCGGTGTAATAGAGGCCCGAGCGCTGCGCGGCCCAGCAGATTTCCATGAAGGCGAGGCGGTTCTCCATCAGAAGCGCGATATGGTCGCCGGCCTTCAGGCCGAGCGAGCGGAACAGCTGCGCGCCCTGGTTGGAGAGCTCGTCGAGCTCGCGATAGGTGATCGCCTTGCCCGTGCCCGCCATCTGGTAGGCGATCTTGTCGGGGTTGTTGCGCGCGTGGATGGATGGGTGGGTCATCGGTGCTTCCTCAGAATGCGAATGGCGAGTGGCGAGTAGCGAATAGGGGAAAGAGCAAATCCTTGCTCTTGGCCTACTCACCATTCGCTACCCGCCATTCGCCATTCGCGTACCTTACAGCCTTTCAACAATCGTCACGTTCGCCATGCCGCCGCCTTCGCACATGGTCTGCAGGCCGTAGCGCTTGCCGCGCTGCTGCAGGGCGTTGACCAGCGTGGTCATCAGCTTGGTGCCGGAGCCGCCGAGCGGATGGCCGAGCGCGATGGCGCCGCCGTTGACGTTGAGCCGCGCCGGATCGGCACCGGTGGTCTTCAGCCACGCCGTCGGCACCGAGGCGAAGGCCTCGTTGACCTCGAACAGGTCGATCTCGTCGATCTTCATGCCGACCTTCTCCAGCGCGCGCCTGGTGGCGGGGAGCGGGGCTTCCAGCATGATGACGGGATCGCCGCCCATCATGGTCATGTGATGGACGCGCGCCATCGGCTTGACGCCGAGTTGCTTCAGGCCCCTCTCGTTGACGACCATCACGCCGGAGGCGCCGTCGCAGATCTGGCTGGCGGAGGCCGCGGTCAGCTTGCCGTTCTCGGCAATCAGCTTGACGCCCTTGATGCCCTCGATGGTGGCGTCGAAGCGGATGCCCTCGTCGACGTGGTGGGTATCGGTCGAGCCGTCGGCGCGGGTGATCTGCACCGGCACGATCTCGTTCCTGAAGGCGCCGGCCTGGGTGGCCGCAATCGCGCGCTGGTGGCTCTGGTAGGAATATTCGTCGAGCTCGTCCTTGGAGAGCCCGTATTTCTCCGCCATCATTTCCGCGCCGGTGAACTGGCTGAACACGATGTTCGGATACTTCTTCTCGATGCCCGGGCTCTTGTAGTGGCCGAAGCCGTTCTTGGCGGGCAGCGAGGAGGCAAGCCCCATCGGCACGCGGGTCATCGATTCCACGCCGGCGGCGATCACGATGTCCATGCTGCCGCTCATCACGGCTTGCGCGGCAAAGTGCAGCGCCTGCTGCGAGGAGCCGCACTGGCGGTCGATCGAGGTGCCCGGCACGCTCTCCGGCAGCTTCGAGGCCATGATGGCGTTGCGCGCGATGTTGTTGGACTGCTCGCCCGCCTGCATCACGCAGCCCATGATGACGTCCTCGACCTGCGCGGGATCGGCGCCTGAGCGCTCGACCAGCGCGTCCAGCACGGTGGCGGCGAGGTCCGCCGGATGCCAGCCGGCGAGGCGGCCTCCCTTGCGGCCACCCGCGGTGCGGGCGGCGGCGACGATATAGGCCTCGGCCATGAGCGTTCTCCCTGATTGTTCTGATGGCATTCTGCAAAGATGGGCCGGTTTTAGGGGGCTAAACCGCTCTTAGTCAATCGATCAATTAACTCTTGAGTGCGACCCCGTCATGCGCTTATGTGCGGCCCGCGATGTCAGCGGGAACAGCAAGGGCCGCAGTTGAATACCAGCGTACCGACGAAGGCGCAGGCCGGCAAAAATCCAACCGCGGAAAAGCTGCTGGTCGCCGCCAGCGAGCTGATGATCGAGCGCGCCTCGATCGAGGTGTCGCTATCAGACATTGCGCAGAAATCGGGCGTCAACGCCGCGCTGGTGAAATACCACTTCGGCAACAAGGACGGCCTGTTGCTGGCGCTGCTGGCGCGCGATGCCGCCACCGAGATGTCGCAGCTCGAATATCTCCTGGCGCAGAAGATCACGCCGACCGCGAAGCTGCGCCTGCACATCGGCGGCATCATCCGCGCCTATCACCAGTTCCCCTACATGAACCGGCTGATCCATTACCTCCTGCACGAGAGCACGGCGGCGGCGGCCGACGAGGTGTCGAAATTCTTCGTGGCGCCGCTCTTGGATTTTCATCGCCGCCTGCTCGCCGAAGGCATCAGGTGCGGCGAGTTCCGCAAGATCGATCCCGTGCTGTTCTACACCAGCCTGATCGGCGCCTGCGATCACCTGTTCTTCGGCCGCCATGCGATGTCGCGCGCGGTCGGCGTCGGCCCGGTCACCGAGGCAGTCTGCCGCGAGTACATCAAGCACATGGAAGCGCTGATTTTCGGCGGCATGCTGAAAGAAGGGGCGAATAGCGAATGGCGAGTGGCGAGTGGAGGTACGGGGCCTTAAGGCCGCGCTTTCCCCATTCGCCATTCGCTATTCGCCATTCGCCAACAACAAAAACGCCCAGGGAAAGGTTCTCAAAAATGCAGTTGAAAGACGTTGCCGTACTCATCACCGGCGGTGGCTCCGGCCTCGGCGCCGCCACCGCGCGCGCCATGGCGGCCAAGGGCGCCAAGATCGGCGTGCTCGACCAGAACAAGGAAAATGCCGAGAAGGTCGCCGCCGAGGTGAAGGGCGTCGCGCTGCATGCCGACGTCACCGACGAAGAGGGGATGAAGGCCGCAATCGCCAAGG
This sequence comes from Bradyrhizobium sp., assembly GCF_052389815.1. Classification (GTDB taxonomy): domain Bacteria; phylum Pseudomonadota; class Alphaproteobacteria; order Rhizobiales; family Xanthobacteraceae; genus Bradyrhizobium. Next base: position 78,268 of record NZ_JBQTHN010000012.1, read on the forward strand.
CGGAAGCCGCGCATGGCGTGGCGCGTGTCCTGATGAACTGCGCCGGCATCGGTGGCTCGCAGCGCGTCGTCGGCAAGGACGGCGTCTATCCGCTGGCGAAGTTCGTCCGCATCATCAACGTCAACCTGATCGGCACCTTCAACGCGCTGCGCCTGTTCGCCGAGCGGCTCGCCACCGCAGCCCCGATCGGCGAGGAGCGCGGCGTCGTCATCAACACCGCGTCCGTCGCGGCCTATGAAGGCCAGATCGGCCAGATCGCCTATTCCGCGTCGAAGGGCGGCATCGTCGGCCTTACGCTGCCCGCAGCGCGCGACCTCGCCTCCTTGAAGATCCGCGTCAACACCATTGCGCCCGGCATCTTCCTCACGCCGCTCTTGATGGGTCTCAACGAGGAGGCGCGCAAGAGCCTCGGCGCCCAGGTGCCGCACCCGGCCCGCCTCGGCGAACCCGACGAATACGGCGCGCTCGCCGTGCACATCGTCGAGAACGCGATGCTCAACGGCGAGACCATCCGCCTCGACGGCGCCATCCGCATGGCGCCGCGGTAGCACCGGTGTCGTGCCGGCGAAGGCCGGGACCCATACTCCGCGGCGTCTCTGTTGGGCAATCTGGCTGACGCCGCGGCGTAACAACAACGCCCTGTGGTTATGGGTCCCGGCTCGCGCTTCGCTTGGCCGGGACGACGAGACTGGAGCACTTCGTGTCTCAACCGCTGCTGATCGAACACCATGACGGCGTCGACCGGGTGACGCTCAATCGGCCGGACAGCCTCAACGCGCTCGATCCCTCCCTGATCGACGCGCTCAACGCCTATTTCCAGGGCCTGCAGCGCAATCGCGACACCCGAATCGTGGTGCTGAAGGGCGCCGGCGCCTCGTTCTGCGCCGGGCTTGATCTGAAGCACGCCATGCAGCGCCGCGCCGGGCAGCAGGAGCCGCCTGATGTGACCGAGTCGCTGGACTCGCAGCGGCGCATCGCCGACATCGTCATGCTGATGCGGCGCTGCCCGCAGCCGATCGTCGCGCTGATCCAGGGCGCGGCCGCCGGCGGCGGCTTTGCACTGGCGCTCGCCGCCGACATCCGCATCGCCGCCAAGGACGCGCGGATGAACTGCGCCTTCATCAAGCTGGGATTGGGCGGCTGCGACATCGGCACGAGCTATTTTCTGCCGCGTCTGGTCGGCGTGTCGGTGGCGTCGGAGTTGATCCTCACCGGCTGTTTCATCGGCGCCGAGCGCGCGCTTGCGGCCGGACTCGTCTCCGAGCTGGTCGAAGATGCCGCCGCGCTCGATGCAGCGGCGGAACCCCATGTCGATGCCATGCTGACGGCTTCTCCGATAGGCCTGCGTCTCTCCAAGGAATGCCTCAACATGGCCGTCGACGCCGGCTCGCTCGAGGCCGTGATCGCGATGGAAGACCGCAACCAGGTGCTGTGCAGCCGTTCCGAAGATTTCGGCGAAGGCATCAGGGCCTTCCTCGAAAAGCGAAAGCCTGTCTATATCAGGCGCTGACAACGAGAACCGACAAGAAAAGAATTCCGGGAGACACAAAATGGGTGGGAATGCCGCCGCGGTGCTGACGAGGCCTGCCTTTCGCAAGATCGAATGGCTGCCGCGCGACATCGCCGTCGAGCGCCGCCCCGACGGCGTCATCGTCCTGAAGTCGCGCATTCCGCTGCAGGCTTACGAGAGGCACATTCCGGCCTCGTTGGCGAAATGGGCGAAGCAAGCGCCCGATCGCATCTGGCTGGCGCAGCGCGGCGGTCCCGACCGGCAATGGCGGAAAGTGTCGTATGGCGAGGCCAAGCGAATCGTCGACGGTCTGACGCAGGGCCTGCTCGATCTCGGCGTCGAAGACAGCCGTCCCGTCGCGATCCTCTCCGGCAATTCCATCGAGCATGCGCTGATGACGCAGGCGGCGATGCAGGCGCGGCTTCCGGCAGCGCCGGTATCGCCGGCCTATTCGCTGATGAGCCAGGATCACCTCAAGCTCAAATATCTCTTCGACCTGATCAAGCCAGCGGTCGTGATGGTGCAGGACGGTCCGACCTTCGAGAAGGCGCTCGGGGCGATCGACCTCACCGGCGTCACCGTCGTGCACGTGCTGCGGCCTTGCGAGGGCATCGAGAGCGTGTCCTTTGCCGATCTTGCGGCAACGCCGGTCACCGAGGCGGTCGAGCAGTCGATCGCAAAAATCACGCCGGATACCGTCGGCAAGCTGCTGTTCACCTCCGGCTCGACCGGCATGCCCAAGGCCGTCATCAACACCCAGGAGATGATGTGCGCCAATGCGGCGATGATGATGCAGGTGCGGCCGCGCGATCCCAACGGGCCGATCGCGACCATGCTCGACTGGATGCCGTGGAACCACACCATGGGCGGCAATGCCGCATTCCATCCGATCCTGGTCGACGGCGGCACGCTCTACATCGACGACGGCCGGCCGATGCCGGGCCAGTTCGACGAGACGCTGCGGAACCTGCACGAGGTATCGCCGACCTATTACGCCAACGTGCCGGCCGGCTACGCTGCGCTCGCCGCGGCGATGGAAAAGGACGAGGCGCTCTGCCGCAGCTTCTTCAGGAATCTCACCGTCATGGCCTATGGCGGCGCGCGGCTGCCCGACGACCTCTACGAGCGCATGCAGGCCCTCGCCGTGAAAACCACCGGCGAGCGCATCGTGTTCTACACCGGCTGGGGCTCGACCGAGACCGCGCCGACCTCGACCGGCACTTATTGGGACACCGAGCGCGTCGGGCTGATCGGCCTGCCGTTTCCCGGCGTCGAATTGAAGATGGTGCCGTGCGGCGCGAAATACGAGCTGCGCCTGCGCGGCATCAACGTCACGCCGGGCTATTTCGGTCAGCCCGAGCTGACGAAGAAGATGTTCGACGAGGAGGATTTCTACTGCATCGGCGATGCCGGCATCTTCGTCGATGACAAGGATCCGCTGCAGGGCATCATCTTCGCCGGCCGCGTGGTGGAGGACTTCAAGCTCACCACCGGCACCTTCGTGCATGTCGGCTCGCTGCGCACCGATGCGATCGCGGCCGCCTCGCCCGTCGTGCACGACGCGCTGGTGGCAGGGCAGGACCGTGAATTCATCGGCCTGCTGGCCTGGCCCAATTTGCACGCCTGCCGGCAGATCGTCGGCAAGTCCGACGCGACATTCGAGGACGTCGTCAAGCACCCAGACGTGATCGCCTGCCTGAAGCGCGGCCTCGATGCGCACAACGCCTCCTCCACCGGCAGCAGCATGCGCATCGCCCGCGCCATGCTGATGGCCGAGCCGCCCTCCATCGACGGCAACGAGCTCACCGACAAGGGCTACATCAACCAGCGCGCGGGCCTGGAGCGCCGCGCCGCCCTGGTCGAGCGGCTCTATGCGCAAGGGCCGGACAAGGACGTGATCGTGCTGCAATGAAGACGACGCTCTCTCCACTCGTCATTCCGGGGCGCGACGAAGTCGCGAACCCGGAATCTCGATGTAATTAACCTCTGGATTCCGGGTTCGTGCTTCGCACGCCCCGGAATGACAGCAAGTAAGGGCAAGACGCCATGAATTTCGATTTCTCCGACGACCAGAAGCAGATGCGCGATGCCGCGCGCAAATTCCTGTCCGAAAAATGCCCGCCCAAGGCGGTGCGCGCCGTGCTCGACGGCAAGGCGGCCTACGACAAGGAATTGTGGAAGGGACTCGCCGAGATGGGCTTTCTCGGCGTCGCGATCCCCGAAGCATTCGGCGGTGCGGGCGCGGGTCATCTGGAGCTCTGCGTGATCGCCGAAGAGATGGGCCGCGCGATTGCGCCGGTGCCGTTCTCCTCGACGGTCTATCTCGCCGCCGAAGCGCTGCTGATCGCAGGCTCCGACGCGCAGAAGCAGAAGTGGCTGCCGAAGATCGCGGCGGGCGAGGCCATCGGCACGCTGGCGCTGTTCGAGGGCGCCGGCAATCCGTCGCCCAAGGCGATCAAGTGTGCTGCGTCCGGCGGCACGCTCAACGGCGTCAAGAAGCCGGTGCCGGACGGCGCGATTGCCGATTTCGCCGTGGTCGCCGCGCGCACGGGCTCCACGGGGCGCGACTCCGACATTTCGTTGTTCCTGGTCGACCTGAAGGCCGGCGGTGTCGAGGTCAAGGAATTGACCAATGTCGATCCCACGCGAGGCCAGGCCGAGCTCACCTTCAAGAACTGCAAGGCCGAGCCGCTGGGAGCGGCCGGCGAGGGCTGGGGCGTCATCACGCAGGTGCTCGACCGCGCCGCGGTGCTGCTGGCGTTCGAGCAGGTCGGCGGCTCCGACCGCGCGCTGGAGATGGGCCGCGACTACGCGCTCGACCGCATCGCCTTCGGCCGTCCAATCGGCTCGTTCCAGGCGATCAAGCACATGCTCGCCGACATGTACGTCTCGGCGACCCTGGCGCGCTCCAATTGCTACTACGGCGCCTGGGCGCTCTCGACCAATGCCGGCGAACTGCCGGAAGCGGCGGCCGCCGCGCGCATCAGCGCGACGCAGGCGTTCCAGCATTGCGCCAAGAACAACATCCAGGTTCACGGCGGCATGGGTTTCACGTGGGAGTTCGACTGCCACATGTACTACCGCCGCGCCAATGCCACCGCGGTGACGCTCGGCTCGCTCTCCTATTGGGAAGACGCGCTGATCGACCGAATGCGCAAGAAGAACGCGGCGTAAGGAGAGAACCGTAGGATGGGTAGAGCGCAGCGAAACCCATCACGACGCAGGCAAGGAAGGCGATGGGTTTCGCTGCGCTCTACCCATCCTACGAAGCGAAAGCGCGGCGAGGACTGAGATATGAACTTCGACGACACCCCGCAGGAAGCCGCATTCCGCGCCGAGGCGAGAGCCTGGATCGCGGCCAATGCGCCCAGGCAATACGAGGAAGATCTGCGCAAGGCCTCGCTCGGCCGCACCGTGCTCAAGGGCGCGAACCTGCTCGATGTCGCCAAGGCCTGGCAGAAGAAGAAGGCCGATGCCGGCTGGGCCTGCCTGCACTGGCCGAAGGAATATGGCGGCCGCGGCGCCAGCCCGATCGAGCGCGTGATCTGGCAGCAGGAGGAAGGCCCGTTCGGCAATCTTTCCCGCGTGTTCATCATCGGCCACGGCATGTGCGGCCCGACGGTGATGGCGTATGCCGGCGAGGAGCAGAAGCGCAAATATCTGCCGCCGCTGGCGTCAGGCGAAAAGATCTGGTGCCAGCTGTTCTCCGAGCCGGCCGGCGGCTCCGACGTTGCGGGCCTGCGCACGCGCGCGGAGAAGAAGGGCGACGAGTGGATCGTCAACGGCCAGAAGATCTGGACCTCGGGCGCGCATTATTCCGATTACGGTATCCTGCTCACCCGCACCGATCCGACCGTGCCCAAGCACAAGGGCCTCACCATGTTCTTCCTGGACATGAAGAGCCCGGGCGTCGAGGTGCGGCCGATCAAGCAGGCGAGCGGACAATCCGACTTCAACGAGGTCTATTTCACCGACGTGCGCATTCCAGACTCGCAGCGCCTCGGCGCCGTCGGCGACGGATGGAATGTCTCGCTGACCACGCTGATGAACGAGCGCATGTCGATCGGCGCCGGCGTTGCCACCGGCTTCCCGGAGCTGTTCGAATTCTGCAACGGCCTGATGCTGGAAGACGGCCCGGCGATCGAGAACCGCAATGTGCGCTCGAAGCTCGCCAACTGGGCGGTGAAGGCGAGCGGGCTGAAATACACCAGCATGCGCACCATCTCGGCGCTGTCGAAGGGCGAGCGGCCCGGCCCGGAAAACTCCATCGGCAAGCTGGTGGCGGCTTCCATGATCCAGGACGTCGCGATGTACGCGCTGGATTTGCAGGGCGCGGCCGGCGCTCTCTCCGGCCCGGAAGACGCGGAGGTTGCCGGCAAGTTCCAGGCGATGCTGCTGCGCGCGCCCGGCACCCGCGTCGAAGGCGGCACCGACGAGATCATGCGCAACATCATCGCCGAGCGCGTCCTCGGCCTGCCCGGCGATATCCGCGTCGACAAGGACGTGCCGTTCAACCAGATCCCGACCAAGGGAAGGGGATAGTCGTCATTCCGGGGCGGCCGCGCAGCGGCCGAACCCGGAATCTAGAGATTGTTGATCGAGATTCCGGGTTCACGCTTCGCGTGCCCCGGAATGACGATAAAGAAGGAGAGGCCGAAATGAATTTCGACGACACGCCGCAGGAAGCCGAATTCCGCACCACCGCGCGCAGCTGGATCGCCGCCAACGCACCGAAGGAGTTCGAGGCGGAGCTCTCGAAATCCTCGCTCGGCCGCATTCGCCTCGCCAAGCACGACATGGTCGAGGTCGGCAAGGCCTGGCAGAAGAAGAAGGCCGACGGCGGCTGGGCCTGCCTGCACTGGCCGAAGGAATATGGCGGCCGCGGCGCCACGCCGATCGAGCGCGTGATCTGGCAGCAGGAGGAAGGCGTCTACGGCAAGCTGACGCAGCCGTTCCAGATCGGCGAGGGCATGTGCGGCCCGACCGTGATGGCCTGGGGCAGCGAGGACTCGAAGCGCCGCTATCTGCCGAAGCTCGCCTCCGGCGAGGAAATCTGGTGCCAGCTGTTCTCCGAGCCGTCCGCCGGCTCCGACGTCGCGGGCCTGCGCACCCGCGCCGAGAAGAAGGGCGACGACTGGGTCGTCAACGGCCAGAAGATCTGGACCTCGGGCGCGCATTATTCCGACTACGGCCTTCTGATCGCGCGTACCGATCCGAATGTGCCCAAGCACAAGGGCCTCACCATGTTCTTCCTGGACATGAAGAGCCCGGGCGTCGAGGTGCGGCCGATCAAGCAGGCCAACGGCATGCAGGAATTCAACGAGGTCTACTTCACCGATGTCGTGATCCCGGACAGCCAGCGGCTCGGCAATGCCGGCGACGGCTGGAACGTGTCGCTGACCACGCTGATGAACGAGCGCATGTCGATCGGCTCGCGGCTTGCCACCGGCGTACCCGAGATGTTCGAGTTCTGCTCCAACCTGATGCTGGAAGACGGTCTTGCGATCGACGACCGCGCGGTGCGCTCGAAGCTGGCGAGCTGGGCGGTGAAGTCGAACGGGCTGAAATACACCAGCTACCGCGCCATCTCGGCGCTGTCGAAGGGCGAGCGACCGGGACCGGAGAACTCCATCGGCAAGCTGGTCTCCGGCATGATGCTGCAGGACATCGCTGCCTTCGCGATGGACCTGCAGGGCGCGGCCGGCTCGCTCGCCGGTGAGAGCGAGGAGGAGGCGGGCGGCCAGTTCCAGCAGATGCTGCTGTCCTCGCCCTCGATGCGCATCGCCGGCGGCACCGACGAGGTGCTGCGCAACATCATCGCCGAGCGCGTGCTCGGCTTGCCCGGCGATATCAGAGTCGACAAGGACGTGCCCTTCAACAAGATCCCGACCAAGGGAAGATAACTCTCGTGTCCCGGACGCGACGCGGCACGAAGTGACGCGTCGCAGAGCCGGGACCCACCTTCTCTCTGGGCCCCGGCTCTGCAGCGCACCGTTTCACGCTGCGCTGCGTCCGGGGCGCGAAATGCGAGTGATCCATGGACGCCTCCGTCAAACAACAAGATCGCATCAGCGTGCTCGAAGATCTCCTGAACGAGCGCTATTCGGTGCGCGCTTTTCTGCCACAGCCTGTGCCGCGCGATACCATCGAGCGGCTCCTCACCGCCGCACAGCGCACGGCGTCATGGTGCAACAGCCAGCCCTGGCAGGTGATCATCGCCAGCGGCGAGGCCAGGGAGCGCTTTCGCAAGGCGATCTATGCGGCCGCCGCTTCCGGTACCGAGGACGGCCACGACTTTCCGCCGCCGCGCGAATATCTCGGCGTCTATCTGGAGCGCCGCCGCGAAAGCGGCTTCCAGCTCTACAATACCCTGGGTATCGCGCGCGGCGACAGGGCGGCCTATGCGAAGCAGGCGCTGGAGAACTACAATTTCTTCGGCGCGCCGCATGTCGCAATCATCCACACCGACGAGCCGCTCGGCGTCTACGGCGCCATCGATTGCGGTGCCTATGTCGGCAATTTCCTGTTGGCCGCGCAGGCGCTCGGGCTCGGCACCATCCCGCAGGCCGCGCTGGCCCGGCACTCAAAACTGATCCGCCGCCATTTCAATCTGCCCGACGACCGCCGAATCGTCTGCGGCATCTCCTTCGGCTACGCAGATCACGCGAACCTCGTGAACAGCTACCGCACCTCGCGGGCGACCGTGGCGGACACCGTGACGTTTGTCGACGAATAGTCGGCTTCAAGCCTTTCGCGCCGTTGCACGAAGCCGGCGCGGCGGCTCATAGCGCGCAGCCATGGCCTGTGCGATCTCCGCCATCTTTCTGCGCAGCTCGGGTGGGTCCAGCACTTCCGCCTCTGACCCGAAACGCAGCAGCTCCGTGGCGGCATGCCACGCCGTCTTTCCGACCGGCAACACGGCGATGCGCCAGCCTTCGGCATCCGCGACATATTCCAGCCGCATGCGCGCTTTGACGTAAGGCACGCTCAACGCGTCGAGCAGCTTGACGCCCAATGGCGACAGCCGCACGGTGACGGCGTTGGGATGCAGTTCGGCTTCCAGCCGCAGCGTGGCGGCGCGCCAATAGGTGGCCAGGTCGAAATCGGCGGGCCGGACGAAAGGTTGCTCCAGCACGCTGCAGTCGAGAATGCGCGCCACGCGATAGGTGCGCACGCTGCCGTCGACGTGGCCGGCGAGATACCAGCTGCCGGCCTTGAGGACGAGGCCGAGCGGGCCGACGCGGCGTTGCTTTTCGGCCCGCCAGCTGCGATAGCGGACCTTGATCAGCTTGTTATTCAACAGCGCGCCGGCAATGGCGCGCAGATGCACGGGCTCCTCGCTCTCGCCGAACCAGTTCGGTGCGTCCAGGTGAAAGCGCTGCTGCATGCGGCCGGCGTTTTCGCGCAAGCTTTCCGGCAGCGCCGCCATCAGCTTGTTCCGGGCGGCCATCATGGCCACATCGAGCCCGAGAGCCGCGGCAGGGCCCGGCAGTCCCGCCATGAATAGCGCCTCGGCCTCCGGCGGCGACAAGCCGTTCAGCCGCACGCGATACCCGTCGAGCAGGCGATAGCCGCCTTCAGCGCCGCGCTCAGCGTAGACCGGGATGCCGGCGGCGGCCAGCGCATCGATGTCGCGATAGATGGTGCGCACCGAGACCTCGCAGGCCTCTGCAAGTTCCGGCGCGGTGACGCGTCCCCGCGCCTGCAGGGTGGTGAGGATGGACAACAGCCGGCTTGCGCGCATGCGTTCTTAAAGCATACCTGACACAGGATGTCAGGTATGACGATACATACAAGAGCGCCGAAAGTTGAAGGCCAAAGGAGAAGTGCCGATGACCACGTCCGACCGCATCACCCTCTATTATTCGCCGCAGACCCGGGCGACGGGCACGCGCGTGCCGCTGGAGGAACTCGGCGCGCCCTACGACCTTCAGATCCTCAACATGAAAGCGGGCGAGCAGCGACAGCCCGCGTATCTCGCGATCAATCCGCTCGGCAAGGTGCCGGCGATCCGCCATGGTGAGGCGCTGGTGACCGAGCAGGTGGCGCTCTACATCTATCTCGCCGATCTGTTTCCCCAGGCCGGCCTTACACCGGCGCTTAACGATCCGCGCCGCGGTCCGTATCTGCGCTGGATCGCCTATTATGGATCGTCGTTCGAGCCTGCGCTGATCGACAAGTTCATGAAGCACGAGCCCGCGCCGGTGACGCAATCGCCCTACTCGGATTATGAAACCATGCTCGGCGCGCTGGAGGCGCAGCTCTCGAAGGGACCGTATCTGCTGGGCGAGCGCATGACGGCTGCCGACATTCTCTGGGGCGTTGCCTTCAACTGGACCATGATGTTCGGCCTGGTGTCGAAACAGGATGTATTCGTGCGTTATGCCGAGCGCATCGCTTCGCGTCCCGCGTTCCAGCGGATCAGCGCGGATGACGATAAAATGGCCGCTCAGCACGCCGCCGCGGCAGGATAACGTTCAAATGGCAAAGCAGACGCACACGACCAACGTCTTCGATACATTCATCCGCGTGGCGGAGGATTGCCCAGCGCACGCCGGCGAGGCGCCGCCGCAGCGCGCCGGCAGTCCGACCGTTGCGCGCTTGCAATTCGAGATGATTGGGCAGGCGCCCTACAAATACACCTCAGACGATGTGGTGTTTGCGACTTCCGCGCCCGGCCGGCAGCTCGGCGCAAAGGCGAGCAAGACGGAGCGCAGCCGTGCCCGTAGCGAATTCTTCTCGAAGGGACAGGCATGCATGCGCGCGTCCGGTCTCGGCAAGCGCTTTGGCTGGGGCATCCACGCCGACGCCGAAGGGCGCATTGCGATCTACGCCGTCGACAGCGAGCGCTACCTGGCGCTGGCGCGCGATCCAAAGCTTACCCAGACCCGTGCGATGCGGACCAAACGGGCTTGAGGACCTAGGACCTCGGCGGCCGCTTCTCGGCTCTGGCCTTGATGCCCTCCCTGATCTCGGCGCCGCACCTCGCGGGCGAAGGTCGCGGACACCGTGACGTTCGTGGAGGAGTAGCGCAGTACCAGCTGCCGGACCCCCCATTCTACTTTGCATGGGGTTGTTTTCGCGATTTTGGGTCCCGACCCCGGATGCAGTTCAAAACTTCGGCGGCCGCTTCTCGGCGCGCGCCGCGATGCCTTCCTTGATCTCGGCGCCGCGCATGCTTTCGCGGTGGCGGGCGTCGGCGGCGGCTTCGTCCAGCTTGCCACGGGCGAATTCGTTGATGGCGCGCTTCATGCCGGCCATCGCGAGGGGCGCGTTGGCGGCGAGCAGGCCCGCCAGCCTGTCGACCTCCTCGTCGAGCGCCGCCGCCGGCACCATCGCGGTGAGATAGCCGATCCGCAGCATCTCGGGGGCGCCGATCTTCTGCGCCGTCAGGAACAGCATCTTGGCGTTGTCGACGCCGAGACGCGACACGTAGCGCTGGATGCCGCTCCTGTAATAGTGCAGGCCGAGCCGCGCCGCCGGCATGAACATCTCGGCGGTGTCGACGCCGATGCGGAAATCGCAGGCGAGTGCCAGGTCGGTCGATCCGCCATAGACGCCGCCATTGAGCCGGCAGATCGTCGGCATGCCGAGATCTTCCAGCCGGTTGGCAACCACCTCGAAGGCGGAGCCCGCGCTCTGCTGTTCGGTCGCGCTCACCGCACGCTCGGCGACCGAGCCGAGATCGTAGCCGGAGGAGAACGTGCGCCCCGTTCCGGTCAGCACCAGCACGCGCAGCGCCGGATCGGCCCCGACCCGGTCGAACAGTTGCAGGAGTACGCCGAGATCGTCGGCCTCCAGGCGGTTGTGATGCCTTGGCCGGTTGAGGCGGATGGTGGCGCGGGCGCCTGAAATGTCGAGCAGCGGCGCGCTGGCACCCTCGGTATCCGGCATCGGGTTTCTCCTTGTTATTTGTTTTCCAGCGCGCGCCGCCTGGCTTCGGCATCGATGGTCTGGCCGAGCTCGGGGTGGCGCGCCATCAAAAGGCGGAAGTCGACGAGGTCGAGCACCAAGAGCCGCGTCACGCCCGTCGTCGTGATGTTGGCGTTGCGCGTGGCGTTGCCGAGCAGCGCCATCTCGCCGAAGAACGCGCCTTCGCCGAGCGCCACCTTCTTGCCGCCGGGCAGGTCGACCTCCACCTCGCCGGAAGCGATGAAATACATGCAGTCGCCCTGCTGGCCCTTGCGGATGATCATGGTGTGCGGCGGCAGGTCCATGGTGCGCAGCATGTTGGTGACGTCGGCGATCGCCGCAGGGCCGAGCGCGGCGAAGAACGGAACCTTGCTGACGGACTCCCAGGTTTTCAGGAAATTGTCGCGCCGCGTCTCGGCGGCAAATCCGGTGGCGAGGATGCCGGTCCACAGCCCGAACACGCCGAGGCCCGAGATCATCACCAGCGCCGCCACCATGCGCCCGAGTAGCGTCACCGGCACCACGTCGCCATAGCCCACGGTGGCCATGGTCACCACCGCCCACCACAGCGCCGCAGGCACGCTGCCGAAGGTCTGAGGCTGCGCTTCGCGCTCGAGGAAATGCTCGGCGACGGAGGCGAGGAGCACCACCATCAGGAAGATCACCAGCACGGAAAGCAGCGGCCCGGATTCCACCACCATGACGCGGCGGAGCTGGCGCAGGCCCGGAATGCCCGGCACCAGTTTCAGCACCCAGAGCACGCCGAGCAGCCAGGCCGATTCCGGCCCGGCGCCTGCAAGCAAGGCCACCGGGATGGCCGCGGCGGCGACCAGATCGACCAATCCTCGGAAGGAAAAGGCGTAGGCCAGCGCGCGCTGCGACCGCACGGCATGGCGCAGCCGCACCGCCCATTCGAACACGAAAAACGCAAGGCACGCCCACAGCACCGCATCGACCCAGCGATGCGCGGCCTCATAGGCCGGATCGACGGTCAGGAGCACCATCATGGCAACGCCGACCGCCACGGCGATATAGGCCGGCCTCGTCATGTTGCGGCCGGCGGTGGCCGCAAGGAAAAGGGACAAGGCAGGAAACAGCGGCTTGGACATCGGCAGGCCGGGCCTCTCCCTCAAAGGAACCTGAAAGCCGCAACGTGCCTGCCTTGGCTGGTGCCGTCAACGACGGCGGGGGACGCTTTGTGCCGTGCCTTTAAGGGTTTAGTGGCAACGCAGCAAAGGCAGGGGCTGGCTCGGAGGAGGCCGGTCCGGTCGGCGGAATGGGCAGCGAAATTTTTGTTCGGGGCTTGTGAAATTCCCGACCAAACCTCTCCCATTCTCCGTATATCGATGGAGAAAGGCGCGCCGTATGATGGCGGCCGCGGCCACGCAGAAACGCTAAAATCGTTCATTTCGGAAAGACTGGTTGGCACCCCATGGATATGTCTCATCTGACACAACACGCAGGAACCGCCAGCACCATCTTTGCGTCGGTCTTCCTGGTGTCCATGACCACGATGAAGACCATGATTCCGCTCCGGGTCTTCAGCATCCTGCTCAACCTCGTCCTGATCGCGACCGCGATCCCGGCCCGCAACTACCTCGTCATCGTGGTGCAGTGCGTGGTGCTGGTGCTCAACGCCTACCGGCTGCATCAGATGCTGCAGCTGATCCGCGACGTCAGGAAATCGGTCAACAGCGACCTGTCGATGGACTGGCTGAAGCCGTTCATGACCGAGCGTCCCTACAAGGCCGGCGAGATCATCTTCTACAAGGACGAGAAGGCCGAGGACATGCTGTACATCGTCAGCGGCCGTTTCCGCCTGGTGGAATCCGGCATCGAGCTGCCGGTCGGCGCCATCGTCGGCGAGCTCGGCATGCTCTCGCCCTCGAACATGCGCACGCAGACATTGGAATGTATCGCCGACGGCCTGATCCTTTCGGTCAGCTACAGCAAGGTCGAGGAGCTCTATGTGCAGAATCCGGCCTTCGGCTTCTATTTCCTCCGTCTTTCCAGCGCGCGGCTGTTCGAGAATATCGACAAACTGGAGCAGCGGCTGGCGCAACAGACCGCGGCGGCCAAGCCCGCATGAGCGCACGCAGCATGGGTGCATTCTCCGAGGTCCGCGAGTCGCTTCGCTACCTGTTCGCCGACATCATCGGCGAGCAGGACGGCTCGACGCCGCATCTGCCCGCCGGCTTGCCGGAATCCGTGGTGGCGGTCGCCAGCGACGCGATTCATCTGCTGATCGAGTACCAGGGCACGAAGTACGCCAAGCTCTATGTCGACCGGCTCAAGCGCTTCGTCGGCAAGCGCGACGTCGACGATGCGATGCTGCTTGAGATCGCGCGCCTGATGGCGATGCGCATGAGCTACGAGGACGCGATCCGGATCGCGCAGCTGAAACTGCTGGAGCTGGAGGCCTATCTGGACACGCCGCGTGCCGACGACGTCAGGAGATTGCGGCTCGACGAGATGGTGGAGGCGCTGCCGACGGTGGTCGCCGAGCCGCTGCTCGACCTGCTCAACTGGCTCGGCTGGGTGCACAAGCGCGTCAAGATCCACTTCAGCACGGCGAGCCGGTTCGGCATCCGTCGCCTGAAGATCGAGGCTTCGCTCCGGCGCTGGCGCCGCTACTCCATCCGCTATTCCAAGGAGCGCAACTGGGTCGAACGCTGGCTGCACATGATCGACCGTGCGCTCGCCAGGCAGCCGGCGGCGGCCCGCGCCATTGTCGATACCGCCGCCATGGTGCAGGGCTATGGCGACGCCTATCGCCATGGGCTCGCCGACTGGCACGCCATCATCGACGGCCTCGCCAAGCCGACTTTCGACGGCGTGCTGAGGCTCCCCGATCTCGCCGGCGCCATTGCGGAAGCGCGTGCGGCGGCGATGCCCGATGCCCGCCAAGCGGCGCTGAAGCGCAAGATCGCGGAGATCAGGGCGCGGGGGACTGGCGCCGGTGCGGATGCGGCGGCGGAATAGTGAGGTCTCTTTCGCGGATGATCCGGGATGAGTCTTGGCGACGCAGGGCACCGCGGTCGGCTGGCTGTCGCCCCAATCGCGCCCCGTCGGAGGCGGTACAGAAATGCCTGCGAAAGCCTCGGGTTATGGCAGAAGTGCCACAGTGACTTGCAAATCGTCCTTTTACAACTCGGAATCGCCGGCAAGTCCTTGAGTCCGCCACGGAATGCGCCTTGAATCGCTCATGGAATTTTGATTGGGGCATCGCCTTTTTTGTTTGGAGGACGGCAACAATGAAGACGAAGTTGATTGGAGTCCTGACGGGAGTTCTCTCCCTTGGTGTGGCTGGCGCGGCGACCGCTGCCGACATGGCGGTCAAGGCACGTCCCGCTCCGCCGCCGCCGCCGGTCGTCTACAATTGGACGGGCTGCTACATCGGTGGCAATGTCGGCGGTGGCTGGGCTAGCACCAGTCAAGACCGCGTTGCTATCGCCAACGTTGGACCTGTTGTTCCCGCGCAGCCTTATGGCTCCAGCGAGGGCAGCGATTTCGTTGGCGGCGGCCAGATTGGTTGCGACTTCCAGTTTGGCGGCAACTGGGTGATCGGCATTCAGGGCATGTACGACTATGCGCGCATCGAGAGTTCGCATATCCTGCCGCCGTTCCCGACTTTCACGATGTTCAACACGACCAAGGATATCTGGACGGTCACCGGCCGTATCGGCTACCTGTTCGCCCCGCAGCTGCTCGGCTATGTGAAGGGCGGCGGCGCCTGGACCCGTCAGGATCACGTCCTCAACGGCGCTGGTCCGCCCGTGTTCAACTCCGAAAACGCCTTCAATGTCGACCGCAGCGGTTGGACCGTTGGCGGCGGTCTTGAATGGATGTTCGCGCCGGGTTGGTCGGTGTTCGCGGAATACAACTACATGGACTTCGGCACCAAGGACGTGACGTTTGTGACGGCGCCCGGCTCGGTCGGAAACCCGGATATTCTCCGGACCAAGCTGGAGGTCTCGACGGCCTTGGTCGGTGTGAACTACAAGTTCAATTTCGGTGGCCCGGTCGTCGCCAAGTACTGAGCGTTCTTCTCTCCGACAAACTCAAAAGCCCCGGCTCGTCCGGGGCTTTTTGCTTGACGGGTTTGTCGTGGGGAATTGCCGTCCGGGGCCTCTGGCGAGGAAGCGCTCACCCGCTGTGCGCCGTCTTCACCACCACCACATTGTCCTCGTGGGCGGGGGCAGGGGCCGGTGCCGCGTTTTGCGCGTTGCGCTGCAAGGCCTCGCGCCGCATCGCGATTTCGTCGCGAACGAACTGGTAGCCGAGCTTGAAGGTTTCGAGGCCGTCGCTGCTGATCGTGCCGTCGCGCAGTCCTATCACCACGCCGCGCAATATCTTCTCCAGCTCGTCCTGCAGGCCGTCGAGGTCGTCGATGCAGGTCGCGTCCTGCACGTCCTCGCCGAGATCCAGCAGCTGCGTGGCGAGCTCGCTGGCCTTTTCCGGCGCGACGCGCGTCACCTGGGTGTAGAACGTGGCGCAGATCGAGCCGATGATGCCGAGCGCGGCGATGGCGGCATACAGCAGATCGCTGTAACGTTCGACGAACGACTTGACGTCGTCGTTGATGTATTCGGCGGCGCCGGGATGGGCGATGATGAAGGCGTCCTTGTCGGTGGCCGCCGGCTCGATGCGGGATGCAAAACCGTTCTCCAGTGCGAGCTCCGCCTTGTTCTCGTAGACCAGGCGCGCCAGCTCGCCGATGGTCGAGGCCGGCATCCACGACTGCGCCACCAGCAGCCATTGCAGCCCCACCGTTTCGACGTCGTCCTCCGGTATCGCCGGCGAGGAGGACAGCGTTCCGGCCGCGATGCTTTCCTCCGACAGCGCCGGATACTTCCGCGTCAACAGCTTGGCCGCCTCGATCGCATTCAGCGTAAGGCCGCCGCGCCGCGCATGTTGCTCGTAGCTCTTGTCCTTCACGAGCTTCGAGGCCGGCGCGATGGTGAGGACCGCGGCGATTCCAGCCGTAAACAGCTTGTCCACGGGGGTCCCGGGAGAAACCACCTGCACCAGCGGGTTTGCCGTCGGTCCTTCGGACAGTTCGAGGATGTTGCGGATGAAGGCTGCGCCGCCCTCGCTGTCGGCGATGATGGCGATCTTCTTCTTCTTCAGCTCCGCAAGCGACTTGATCTTCTTGCCGGTGGGGCTGAACACCAGCACGACGTCGTGGTCGAGAATGGCGACGGCCCGCGCGCGCGGCGGCACCTTGGCATCGGTGCGCAGCACCGCGAGATTGGCATCGCGGCGATCGAACTGCGCCAGCGCCTTGGCATTGTCCGCATTGCTGACGATGGTCACCCTGAACCGCGAGAAATTGTTCTTCAGCACAGTGGAGAGCTTGTTCGCAAACCGTGCCTCGGGTCCGTTGGGATCGCCGACGGCGAACACCAGCGTCTCCGACTTCTTCAGCCAAATCCGTGCGCCCCAGACCGTGACGCCGGTAAGCGCCAGCGTCAGCAGGACGAACAGGAATATCTGGATGCGATTGCTCTTGATGATCTTCGTGCGCTTGCGCGGCTTTCCAGCTGGCGGGTGAGGTGCTTCGACGCTCATGGTTGCGCGACCTGGGCCGGGGCGACACTCCCACCGCTGCAGGTTGTGGGCGCCGGGGAAAACCTAACTGTCTAAAAAAGAACGACAATTTCCGCGATAGGAATGATACCTCCGGCAGCCTGGTTTGCAAATCCGGCCCACCGGTAACCTTACCGTCATCGCCCGCGGGCCTATCGCTGGAAGGTCACACTGGCGGATTTTCGGTGTGGTTACAGGTGCAATCCCCCCCGGGATTTGTCATAAATGCGCCAATCCGGAGGAGATTTCCTCCCTTTGAGAAGAAAATCGAGCTGACGGCCTGAACTTCAATATCCACTCTCCTACGTCCAGCCAATAGAGGCGTCAGCTTTGTTGCTCCCTACGATGTCTTCCACGGTCCCGGTTGGCGCGCTGGTCGGATGGATGCTGCTGCTCACCGCCAAGCACATCGTGGCGGATTTCTTCCTGCAGACCACCTGGATGGCGGTCGGCAAGGATCAGCGCACGGGGTGGGCGCTGCCGCTGCTGGCACACTGCCTCGTGCATCTTGCGGTTGCATTGCCGCTGATCCTGATCGTCGCGCCGAAATTCTGGTTCGTCGCCTTCATCGATTTCGCCATCCACATCACCATCGACCGCGCCAAGGGCTTCGTGACCTCGCATTTCGGCGTCAACCAGGAGCATCCCTGGTTCTGGTCGCTGATCGGCGTCGACCAGGCGCTGCATCACCTGACCGGCTTCGGCCTGTCGATCTTCATGGCGGCGAATTGAGGGGACCCGCCTCCCGACAATGCACGTCGAGCTCATGCGTCCCGACGCCGCGCTCGATCGTCGTCCAGCCCAGCCCTTGATAAAATCCCGCCATGTGCGCCCGCGCGCACAGATAGACGCGCTTCTCGCCAAGTGCCAAGCAGTCTTCGGTCGCGCGGTTCACCAGCGCGCCGCCAACCCCATGCCTGCGCGCATTCTCCTCCACCCAGACCGCCGCGACCCATGGCGTGAGCTGCGGCCGCTCCGCGAGGTCCGAGGCAATCACCGACGATGTGCCGAGGAATCGGCCGCCGTCGTGAGCGACCAGCGCAAACGGGATCGACGTATCC
>NZ_JBQTHN010000013.1:0-7975 GCF_052389815.1 Bradyrhizobium sp.
TCGATCATTTCCACGCGTTTGTTGATTACATTTCAGACATGTAACGGTGCAGGCCCCCCGACCGCAACGGAGCCGGCAAAATAAGAATATTTCATGCGCGCAATGGAACCGAATGGTGTTTTTCCCCAATCCGGAGTCGCGGCGAGGAATCCGCTTCTGCGTCGCGAAAAAATGGCAGGAAAATGATGGGGTTGGCAGCGAACTCAAGCCGGGTCAGGCGATAGGAAAGCGCGACGTGTGCCGGATATGGAGAATATCGACGGTCTCGCCGCGAACCCGATAAAAAATACGGAAAGGGTAGCGGACGACGGTAGCAACACGCACCTGCGATCGCTGGGAAACGCGCGGGGCTGCGTCTGGTAGGCAGCATATGCGGTCCACAACTTCACGGAAACGGCGTTCGATAGATTCAGCTATCGCCGGGCTGGCATTCGCCGAATAGTAACTTGCAATCGCCTCGAGATCGGCCAATGCCCGTCGCGAGTAGGCAGGCTTCATTTCAACCGAAATCTTCCGAAGGCGGCTTCGATCTCATGATCGCTTGCAACTTCGCCTGCATCGATAGAAGCCATTGCTTCATCGATGACTTGCAGTTCCTCCTGCGTGGCAACGTAGTCATTGCCCTGCAGTTCGCTCTCGATTTGGTTGGCGAGTGACACCAGTTCGTCCTGGGCCGCCTCGGGCCAAGTCTGGACTCGCTTCAGGAGCTCTTTCAGGTCTGCGTCGGTCATACGGGCAGTATAGCGTGCGGAAGCAGGAAACGCTACGGCCGGGATTGGCTATCGTTTTCCGAACGCCAGCACATGCAGGCCGAGGCGGCGGCGCACGATGGCGAACAGCAGGACGGTCTCGAAGGCGAGCGAGATCGAGGTAGCCGCCGCCGCACCGATGCCGCCGAACTGCGGCACCAGCGCCACGCAGAGCGCGAGGTTCATCGCGAAGGCCAGCGCATAGGCCAGTGCGCAGATGTGCTGATGGCCCAGCATGTTGAGCAGCCGCTCCACCGGACCGATCGCCGCGCGCACGACGAGGCCTATCGCCGCGATGAACATGATGTCGTAGCCGACCACGAATTGCGGTCCGAACAGCCAGAGCAGCGGCTTGCCGAACGCCAGCAGTACCAGGGTCGCCGCGAGCGAAGGCCAGAACGTCCACTGGATCGCGTGCGTGACGTAGGCGGCGAGCCGCTCCTTGTCGCCTTGCGCGTTGTACTCGGCAAAGCGGTGCGCCGTGGTCGCCGACATCGCGTAATGGATGAAGGAGACCAGCGCCAGCGTCTTCACCACGGCAAAGTAGATGCCGACTTCCTCGGAAGGACGGAACTGCTGCAGCACCAGCACGTCGGTGTAGGACAATAGCAGGTAAAAGCTTTCGACCAGCAGGATCGGCAGCGACACCGCAAGCCAGCCGCGGACGTCATATGTCTTGGCGCCGGGCTCGATGTGGCCGGCGAGCCGCCGGTTCAGCACGACCATCTGGCCGAGCATCGCAAGCCACACCGCCGCGCAGCTTGCCAGCATCGCTGCGGTGGCGCCGAGGTCGAGGCCGAGCACGAAGGCGCCGGCGGTGAAGCCGATGATCAGGGTCTGCCGCACGATGAATTGCGGCATCAGCCCGAGCTGCATCCAGTCATGCGAGCGCGCGATGCCGTCCTGGGTGTTGGCGACCACGAAGGCCGGCAACGTGGCGCAGCCGATATAGAGCGGGGTGATCGCGGCCGCATCGATCCAGGGCGAGAGCGACTTGACGAGGCCTGCGAGCAGCAGCGCGACGCCGGCGGAAACCGAAAGCGTCAGCCAGCGGCTGCCGGACAGGAAACCGCGCAGCAGCGCATGCTCCCCGCGCGTGCGATATTCCGGAATGAGCTTTTGCGCCGACGCCGAGATGCCGAAATCCATCATGCTGCCGAGCAGCAGCACCCAGGTCCAGACATAGACGTAGACGCCGTATTCGGAGGTGCCCATCCAGCGCGCCAGCAGGATCTGTGACCCGTAAGCCAACACCGCGCTGACCACGCGGATGATGAAGATGGTGGCGGCGAGGCGCCTGGTGACGGACGCCTCGCTGGAGCCGCCGAGCAGCGCCTTCAATCGCGGCAGAACGCCGGCAGGCGAAGCGGTTGCGGATTGGCTGTCCATCACGGCCACGGCGGGGATGTTCCTCGGGATGCCGCTGACAACGCGGCCATCGTCCGATCTATCAACGAATCGTTAAGAATCGGTCTCTCGTCGTTCCGTAGCGATCACATGATCGGCTCAACGGCCACTGTCGGCTCTCACACCGCCAGTTCAGGTATCCAAATATAAACCGCGTTCAACATATAGAGCCCCATCGCAATCAGGATGACGCCGCCGGCAATTTCGAAGCCGCGCCGGTACCGGGAAAAGCTCTTTAGATTTTCAAGCCAGCTCACCGCGAAGGCGCCAAGTGCGATCGGAACGGCCCGCCCGACGGCGAACGCGAACAGCAGAACGACACCAAGCACGACCGAGCCGAGCCCCGCCGTCACTCCGAGGAGTACGATCAATGCCGGGGTGCACACCGGACAGACGGCGACGGCAAACGGAATCCCAAGAAGAAAGGCGCCCCACGCGGCCGTAGGACGGGTGGCGCGGAAGCCGAACGACGGCAATGGAAGGCGGAGCCAACCCGCCCACATCAGGCCAAGCACAATCAAGAGAGGACCGAGGGCGAGGCCCCATCCCCTTCCGGTAAGCTCCGCGGCCCATTTACCACCGAGACCCGCCACGAAGCCGAGAAAGACATGGGTGAGGATCATGCCAAGGATAAACATCGAGCCAAACATCAGGGCTTCGCCCTTGTCTCGGCCCTTTGTCACGTAGGCGAGTGAGACGGGGATTGAAGCCAAAGCAACGGGATTGACGCTGAACGCAAGCCCAGCAATGAACGCCACGCCGATCGCTGCCAACCCCGCGTGTTCCACCGCCGTCCGCAGCGCCTCCGCGTCCATCACTTCCTCGCTCCGCGTCGTTCCGTCAGCGCTTTGCAGAGCTGGGCTCTGGTCGGCAGCGACGTGAAAACGACCTCGCCGTTGATCACGATGGATGGCAGCGTGATGACACCCAGCTCCACCGCGGCATCCATGTTGTCGAGGACACTTATGTTCCGCCACTCAAGGTCCTTGACCGCCTCTTGGGCTGCCGAGCGAAGCTCGGTCTGCCGCTCCTCGCAGGCGGCGCAGCCGGGGCTATAGAACATCTCCACCTTCATGGCTCACTGCACCCTTTTCGAACCGTTGGCCTGCTCCAGCGCGGCAATGATCGTGCATTCCTTCACCGGCTGCTGTTCGTTCGCACACTCGGCAATCAGCTGGTCGAGCGCCTTGGACATCGCTCTCATCGCCCGAATCTTGGTTTCGATTTGCAATTTCTTCTCGATGGCTCGCGTGCGAACGTCCCCGCAACAAGCCTTGTCGCGACTACGCAACTCCAGGAGATCGCGGATTTCGGCAAGCGTGAACCCGCACTGCTGGGCATGCTTGATGAAGCGGATGCGGCGGGCGGATTCGCGGTCGTACAGCCGGTACCCTGCGGGACTTTTTCCGGCCGGGCTGATCAGGCCTTCGTGCTCATAGTAGCGGAGGGTGTCGTTGCTGACGCTGGTCAGGCCAGCCAATTTGCCGATCGTGATCATGGTGTCTCTCTGAATATCGTTTGAACCCTGGAGTATACTCCAAGGTCAAGCGCAACGAGAGAGCTTTAGGGACGCTGCCGCGCCGCCACGTTCACCATTGGGTGATTGCCGCTACGGATAGCGTCGAAAACCAGCCGCGGGTTCCCCACAGTGGAAGAAATTACAACACTGACCGAGCCGGCCCGTCGCGTGGGCCCAACGACATCACGAGGGGCGGCGCATCGAGCAGCCTGCCATCTCGGATATGGATCACGCGATCGGCAAGTTGCGCGAGGTTCTCCGCATGGGTCACGACAATCACCGTGCGCTCGGCTGATATCTCACGCAGCAGCTCGTAGATTATTTGCCCCGAGCGCGAGTCGAGATTGCCGGTGGGTTCATCGGCGAGAACGAGACGAGGTTCGTTGGCGACGGCGCGGGCGATGGCCACCCGCTGCATCTCACCCCCGCTCAACTCGCGCGGGCGGTGCTTGAGCCGCTGCCCGAGTTGAAACCGTTCCAGCAGGGCGCGGGCCCGCGCGAGCCTTTGCGCCCTCGGGACGCCGTTGAACTCCATCGGCAACGCGACATTCTCCAGCGCCGTCAGGTTCGGCACAAGGTTAAACATCTGGAAGACGAAGCCGACGGTCTGCCGGCGAAAGCGGGTTAATTCAGCCTGTGAGAGGCGGTTCACCGCCTGACCGGCGACGACGATCTCGCCGCGGGTCGGTTTGTCCATAGCGCCGATCATGTGCAGGAGCGTCGACTTGCCGCTGCCGCTCGGGCCAACGACTGCCACCATTCCCCTTTCCTGCACCTCGAGATGGATGTCCGCGATAGCTTCGACGGTCTCGCTGCCTTTGCGGTAAGACTTCGACAAGCCACGCAATTGGACCAGCGGTTCTGTTGGTTTATTCATGTTTCATGGCCTCTAGTGGGGACAGTTTGACGAGCTGCCAGACGCCGTAGGCACTACCGAGGATGGCCGCAACGACGGCCACGAGCAGAACGAACATGAGAACCGAAATCGAAAGCTGGCTGCTGACGGTCAGGCTTTCGAACAGTGGCTTGTAATGGCTTGGAAGAAACGGGCCGATGCCGAGGGCAAACAGGCGACCCGTAAGCGCGTCCCCGGCAAGCCGGAACAGGACGAGACCGACGAAGCCACCAATCAGTGTGAGCGCGACGGCTTCGGTAAGAAACTGCGTAGTCACACCGCCGTTGCTCGCGCCGATCGCCTTGAGGGTGCCTATCTCCCGCGCCCGCTCGCGCACCTGCATCAGAAGAACAAAGAATACCACCACGATCATGAGAAGGATCGCGATCAGGCCTCCGAGCCAGGCAAGTTGGGTGACAGTTCGGCTGGTCGTGGCCGTAAAGACGGCCGCGCTTTTCGGCGCAAGAATGTCGGCCACACTACCAACCGTCTCCTGAAGGCGCTGCGCGACAACCGGAACGTTTTCCACCGAGTCGACCCGAACGAAGAGCCAGGAGATTCCCTGCTCAGTGCCATAGATCGAGCGGAAGGTGTCGATCGGCATAAACAGCTGGAGGTCCCCGAAGATATAGCCGCTGGCATACATCCCGATGATTCGCAGGTCCCGCTTGGGACGATCCATGCCGTAGATCACCGGGTGCGTGCGGGTCGGATCAATCGTCAGCGTGGCCTTTCCCATGTCTTCGGGCTTGATTCCCGCCCATTCGGCATAGCCCCGGCCGATGATGCCGACGTCCTGCCCGGTGTCTTCCGGGGCAAGGTCCCTGCCGGCGATGATGCGCGGATTACCCGCTTCGCCATGTGATTCCAGCCGCTTGACGGCCGTCGGCGCCAAGCCGACGTGCATGACGAAGTTCGGCGGCGTGATTGGCGCCATCGCGAGGAGGTACGGCTCGACCTGCACCACGTGCTCGATCCCGCGCACCTTCTCCAGCGTAGCCGGTGGGAGGAGACGATCCTGCCCGTTCATGTTGACGTGGCCCATCGAGCCGCGTGCCCGCAGTTGCAGGACCGTATTGACATCCCGCGTCAACACACTTGTCTGCTGTTGCACCGCCTCGCCGATCGATTGCATGGCGAGGAGCAGGAAGAACGGAACACCGATCAGGGTCACGACGAGCACGAGCCGCATCTTGTTCCGCAGCAGGTTACGCAGGCCGAGGACGATCATACCCATGGGATGCTCCTCAGGTGCTCTTCATGGCTTCAACTGGACTCAGGCGCACGCCCCTGAAGACCGGATAGAAGCTGCCGAGCAATGCGAACGCGAGACCGCCCGCGACGATTATCAGCAGCATGTCGCGATCGAGACGAAGGTTGACGCCCAACGTGCTCCCCAGAGCCAGCCCGAATAGAGCCGCCATCAGCACGGCGATGACGGCTGCGAGACCGGTCAACGCGAGAACCTCGGCCACGAACTGCATTGCGATCTCGGCATTCGATGCCCCGATCGCCTTCAATGTTCCGATTTCGTTGATCCGCTCGCGCGTGGCGAGGACCATGATAAAGACAACGAGGACGCCGCCGATCGCGAAGATCAACAACGATCCGTAAAAGGTCGCAGCGGCTATGCTGCCGAGCGTCGCTCTGGCTGTGGCGACCTGCTCGGCCGCGGTGACGGCATCGACGCCTTCCAGCCGCTTCAAGTCTTCGGTCACCGTATCGACATTGGCCACCGAGTCGACAGTGACGCGGATCTTCGAGAGTTTGCCGCCGGGGTTGAAAACCCGTCGAAAGGTATCCAAAGGAACGAAGACGTGGTTATCGCCGAAGTCGTTGCCGGTCGAATAGACCCCGACCACCTCAAGGGGGGTGCCATTCAACATCAGCTTCTGATCAAGGCGAGCGGCTCCGTTGCTTCCGGTGCTGATCCCAAGTCGCTCTTTCGCGTAAAGTTTGCCAACCACCGCGACCTCGCCGCGTTCGTCTGGGGGGCCGAGACCGCGCCCGGCAATGATGCGGGCATTCTCGTAGTCGACTTCACCAATCGCTCGCATCGGCGCGCCAGGCCGGAGTCCGATGATCATCGCGTACGCGTTGGGCTTGCTTGGATCGATCTGGGGAGTGTGAACATACTCCTCGATCCTGGTGATGTGGCGAGCGTTCGGGACGCGCTTCACCGCCTCTAAAGTGGCGACGGAAAAGTCGTCAGTTCCAACCGGCTTGTCCTCGCCGAATCCGCCAGTCCCGAACGCTCCGGCTTCGCGCAGTTCGATAACGGTTCGCACGTTCGCCTGAAGGCTCTCCAGTTGCTGCCGCGTGGCGAGGGCCCCTTGCACCATGACCGCGAACAGACCAATGGCGGTTGCGAGAAGCAGCACGACGACCATACTCCGGACGCGATTCCGGAACGGATTGCGCAAGCCCCTTGTCACCGCGCTCATTATTGAGCCGCACCGATCACATCGATGGACCTTGCAACCTTCTGGCCCTTCTCGGTGACGAAGGTCACGACCACCGAATTGTCCTGCGTCTGCGGAAGGACGAGATAACTCTGGCCTCTCCTGATGATGGTGTCCGCAATCACCTTGAATGATACCGGTTGGGTCGTGCCGGCTGCACTTGTTTGAAGCGTCAGGATCCCTTCGCAGCCACCACCGGTCGGCCTGGGGTGGCACAAAGTTAAATTGGTGCTAACCACTTTGCCTTCCACCTTTTCATCGGCGACGCTCATCGTCGGTGCGAGGCCCGCTATCATCGCCAACATGGTCAGGAGCACCGCTTTTTTAACGTAACCCATGATCATTATCCTCTCGGTTAGCCGTTGTTTCATAAGCGATCATCCTTGCGGAACGGACTGGAAGAATGCTCAACCCTGTTACGGCGAGATAAATCTAATTTCGATGGTCAGCCTGCGCCTTGGAGCACACTCCACGGTCAAGCGCTTTTCTGCAGAAGATGTCCCTGAGAACGCCTCGGCGAGCCGCGGAGAGCGACCATATAGGCTTGGAAAAGATGATGAACGTCGCCGCGAAGAAGGCGCTCGCGTTCGTTGCTGGCGGCAATTGCCTCAGTGCCCATGTTTATCAGCTTTGTGCTCAGATTGAGACCCGCCAGCGTCGGCCCCAAACCGAACTTTTGGGTCAAGGTGGAAAACTGCGATTGGATCGCGGAGCCTCAAGCCCCTTGTTGCGATGGGGCCATGACGGGTCGACCGACACTGCGGATGGCGTCGAAGAACAGCCGCGGAGTTCCCCAGAGGGAATTGACGAAGATGGCCGTGACACTGACCGCCATCGCCACCATCGCCCAGACGGGGTAGATCAGGCCGGTTGCCGCGATCGGGATGCCAACGCCATTGAACAGGAAGGCGAGCGTGACGTTCTGGACCATCTTGCGGTAGCT
>NZ_JBQTHN010000014.1:0-8512 GCF_052389815.1 Bradyrhizobium sp.
TTAGCGGCGATGCAAATCCTTTGTGTGAAACGTGGTCCCAACAAGAAAAACGGGGGCCACAATGTTGTTGAAGGGACAGGGGAAGCGGCTGGCAGTACTTGCCATCCTTCTGGGGATGACCGTCCAGGCGAAAGCCGGCGAAGTGATTTATGCGAGCCTCGGCGACGCCACGCGCTCGCCGATCGGCTGGGTCGAATTCTGCGCCGGCAACGCCGGCGAATGCCGCGGCGGCGCCAGCCAACCGCGCGACATCGTGATGTCGCAGACGGCCTGGCGCGACCTCGTGCGCGTCAACAAATGGGTCAACGAGACCATCAAGCCGATGACCGACATGGATCATTGGGGCGTGATCGAGAAGTGGTCGCTGCCGACGGACGGTTACGGTGACTGCGAAGACTATGTGCTGCTGAAGCGCAAGATGCTGATCGATGCCGGATGGCCGCGCGAGGCCCTGCTGATCACCGTCGTGCGCGACAAGAAGGGCGAAGGGCATGCGGTGCTGACGGTGAAGTCCGACAAGGGCGAGTTCGTTCTCGACAACCAGAACGAAAGCGTCCTGGCCTGGACCGAGACCGGCTACCGCTTCGTCAAGCGCCAGTCGCAGGGCGATCCCAATGTCTGGGTCTCGCTCGGCGACGGACGCCCGGCGGTTGCCACCGCCAGCGCCCGCGACCGCTGAACAAGAGGATTTACAGGACACGCGACCCGGTCACATCCCCACCCCTCCCCGTCCCAGACCGGTTCGCGCGCGGCCAGGCTTCCCCCAAAGCCTGGCCGCAACTTTTTTGCGAGCGCGCGCCATGGTGATGACCGTCGCGATCCCCCTCCGGAGTTGACTCGCCGCGCCTTTGCTTCATTGGCTAGGCAAAACGAGGAAACTTCGATGCCTTCATTCCGCCCCGTCATCGCATTGTCCCGCGGGCTCGAGATCCTGCGCGCCGTCAACCAGCAACGGCAGGCAACGGTCGGTTCTCTGCACAAGGCCACGGGGCTCAACAAGGCGACGATCGTGCGAATGCTCGAGACGCTGGAGCACGAAGGCTACATCGTGCGCCGCGAGGAGCCGACCAGCTATTCGCCGACCGGCAGGGCCCTGCTGCTAAGCGCGGGATACGACGAGCCCACCTGGATCGGCGGCATTGCCGAGCCGATCCTCAACAAGTTTCGCAGGGAAATCCATTGGCCGTCCGACATTGCCGTGCTGGACCAGGAATCCATGGTGATTGCGCATACCACGCGCGTGGATGGTTCGTTGCTGTTCAGCCGGCCGGCCGGCTTCCGTTTTCCCATCCTGGGCACGTCGATGGGACGCGTTTATCTGGCTTTCTGCGATGCTGCAGAACAGGAGCGCATCATCTCGCGCCTGGTCACGAGCCCGGAGCCCTGGAACGATCTGGCGCGAAGCTCGAAAAGGCTCGCCAAGGTGCTGGCTCACATCCGCCGCACCGGTTACGCGGTGATGGATCAGACGTATAGCCGCCACATATTCGGAGGCGCGGTCTGGGCCCTCGGCGTTCCCATCGTCGGCAAGGGCAGGCTGTTCGCCAGCATGAACGTGATGATGCTCCGCGAGGCGATGACGCCGGAGCAAGGCGTCCGCAAACTCCTCCACCCCATGCAGAAGGTTGCCGCCACCATCGCCGACGCGCTCGGGGCCAGGATCGATGCGCGCCCCTACCCTCGAACCGATAAGACCTGATCATTTCACACAGTGAAATAATATTTCTATTTCTTGACCCGGCTCCCTCGGGCCTGTTGAGATGGCCGCAAACAAGGTCAGACAGGCCACGAACATCAGGGAGGCAAGATGTCGATTCGCGCAGGACTTCGCGGCACGCTGTGTGCCGCATTCACGCTGCTGACACCCATACTGTATGCACTGCCGGCATCCGCTGAAGGCTGGCCTACCCGGGCCATCAAGATCGTGGTGTCGACGCCGGCGGGCGGATTGACCGACGCATTCGCCCGCGCCTATGGCGACTACATTTCGCAACAGCTCAAGCAGCCGGTGATCGTCGAGAACAAGAGCGGGGCCAGCGGCGCGATCGCCGCGCAACTGGTCAAGGACGCCCCGGCGGACGGATACACGCTGCTCTACACGATTTCGTCCACGCTGCTCGGCAACCGGCTGATGCTGAAATCGCTGGCCTACGACCCCGACAAGGATTTCGCGATCATCTCGATGACGCCATCGGGACATCTGCCGCTGGTCGCGCATTCCTCAACGGGGGCCACCACGCTCGAAGAACTGGTCGCCTACGCGCGCAAGAACAAGATCTCGGCCGGCACCTACGGCGTCGGCTCGTTTGCGCACATTGCGGCAGCAGAACTCAACAAGCAGTTCGGACTGGACATGTCGATCGTGCAGTATCGCGGCGAGGCGCCGATGTGGCAGGACTTCGCCGCAGGCGCCATCCAGGTCGCCACCGGCAGTTACCAGGCCGCGCTCCCCGTGCTGCAAGCCGGCCATGGCCGCGCAATCGCGGTGCCGACGCCGATGCGCATGAAGAAGCTGCCCGATACCAGGACATTCGCCGAGCAAGGAATAGCCGGCAAGGTCTTTCAGCTGACCAGTTTCACCATGCTGTTGGCGCCGGCCGCCACCCCGGCCGATCGGATCCAGCGCCTCTCGGAACTGATGGTGGAAGCGGGCAAGTCCGAGCGGGTGCAGAAGCTGCTCGACTCCTTCGGCGTCGACGCCTCGGCGATGGATCGCGCCTCCTCGATCGCTCTCTACAAGGGGGAAGGGCCGACCTGGCTCGATGCGGTCAGGAGCCTCGGGCTTGAGCCGCAATAGGAGCAAAGGGCCGTCGGCAGGCGGCTCGGACCGACGGCAGCATGCCCCGAGGCTTGAGGCAGGCGTCATGAAAATCTAGCATCACGGCGGCCAAGCCCTTTGCATGGAAAGGACACCGCCGCCGATGGACATGCTGGTCAAGCTCTACGCGCTGCCCGACTCGCGCGACGTAAATGAAAGCCTGAGCAAGGCGGGTATCACAACGCGCCGCGCGCTGGCGCCGGAGAAGCACAAGGTCATCGCCTGGGTCCGCGAGCATTTCAGCGAGCATTGGGCGAGCGAAGTGGACGTTGCATTCTCGCGGCAACCGGTCTCCTGCTTCATCGCCGTCAGGCAAAAGAACATCCTCGGTTTCGCCTGCCACGATGCGACCTGCGCGAATTTCTTCGGACCGACCGGCGTGGACCCCAACGAGCGCAAGCACGGCATCGGCAAGGCGCTGCTGTTCAACTGCCTCGAAGCCATGAAGCAGCAGGGTTTTGGCTATGCCATCATCGGTGGCGTCGGGCCTGCCGAGTTCTATGCCAAGGCCGTCGGCGCCATTCCCATCGAGGGCTCCGAGCCCGGAGTTTATCGCGGGCTGCTGTAAGCTGCTTCGCCGGGAGAGACGCCATGGCCGCAAGCGAGATCGACGCCATCCGCAAGCTGCTGACGTCGAAGCCGCGGCCGGTCGGCTGAGCCGAACGGCGCGAGCGGCTCGACGAGGTTGGATCGGTCTTTCGCCGTTAACTATTCTCCGCCCCAAAACTTTGATTCCTCAGCGCTTTTGCTACCGAAATCCCGCCCCATTCGGGGAAATCACGGGTTTGAGAGCGCTTAAGGTTGTGTTAAGCAAATGGAACCTTTGCAAATCAGGTCCCGGTCCGGAGTCCCATGCGCGAACTCGCCCCCCGGTATTATCCCAGCGGCAGTCCAGTTTCCCCCACTTCCCGCTTCGGCGGACAGCCCTTCATCATCGGCGCCACGGCGCTGCTCGCGATCGTGGTCGGCATCGGCGCGATTGCCGCCTGGCGCGCCTGGACCGGCAATACGCCGGAGCTCGACCGCGTCGTCGCCACGCGCCAGCTGCAGGCCCGCGCCACGCAGGCCTCCGAGCAGCTGGTCGAAAAGACCAAGGGCCTGGAAGCCACCCAGCAGGAATCGATCGACCAGCTGCAGGTGGTGCAGGACCAGCTGCAGACGGTGCGCCGCCTGCTTGCCGCACAACAGGCCGACACCAAGAAGCTGTCCGAGCAGGTCACCACCCTGACCGAGTCGATCGACGGCCTGCGGCAGTCCTTTGCCAGCGCGCGGGCCGATGACCCCGCGCCGTCGGTACGCAAATCCAGCCGCAAGAAGGTTTATCGCAGCGCCCAGCGCAAGCGCGGCTCGAAAGGCTGACCGCAAGGCCTTGATGGACCGCACGAAGCCGGCCTCCTTGGCCGGCTTTTTCGTGCCTGGTCAAAGAATCCCGGAACTTTGTGAACTGCTTCACACGTCCGCGTAAGAATCCGGGGCAAGCTGCAATTCACCGGATGGCACACGCCAGTTGGTGGCTCTAGCCGATTTCAATATCCGGGGCTGGCAAGGCCGTTGGCGTCATACTGCGCCGGCGGCCTTGTTTTTTCCGACGGCGATCTTTCGATCCCGAATGTGATCCGGCGCACAGAGGGCCCGACCAAAACCCTGTTACCCGTTGAACCGTAGCTGGCGAATGCTAGCTTCGATCCTCGTTTGGCATCCAGCTGGGGCGGCTACGATGTGCAAATTGACTTCGCTTTTCCTCATCTGCGCGGCGGCGCTGGCGCTGCTGGCCGGCCCGGCAAAGGCGCAGCGCGGCTCGGACTGGCGCGACTGCAACGGCCGCGACGCCGACGCCCGCATCTCCGCCTGCAGCCGCATCATCGACAAGGCCGGCGGCCGCAATTCCACGATGCGCGCCGGCGCCTTCAACAACCGCGGCATCGCCTATTTCAGCAAGGGCGAGTTCGACCGCGCCATCCGCGATTTCGACGAGGCGATCGCGGCCAAACCCAACAATCCCGTGCTGCATCACAACCGGGGGCTCGCGCTCTACAACAAGGGCGACAACGAGGGCGCGATCCGCTCCTACGAGGAGGCGATCAGCATCCATCCCAAATACGCCATGGCCCATAACGATCGCGCCAACGTCTACTTCCGCATGAAGGAGTACGACAGGGCGATATCGGGCTATGACGATGCCATCCGCCTGCAGCCGCGCGATCCCATCGTCTATGCCAACCGCGGCAATACCTACCGCATGAAGGGCGACTACGACCGCGCGCTTCGCGATTTCGAGGAGGCGATCCGGCTCAATCCGCGCGAGCCCGGCTCGATCTACGGCCGCAGCCAGGTCTATATCGACAAAGGCGACACCAGCCGCGCCATCGCCGACCTGGACGAGGCGATCCGGCTCGGTCCGAACAATGCCGACTACTACAATTCCCGCGGCTTCCTGCTGAAGAAGCAGGGCGAGAACGACCGCGCCATCCGCGACTTCGACGAGGCGATCAAGCTGAAGCCGAGGTTCGCGACGGCCTTCTCCAACCGGGGCGACGCCTGGCGGCAGCGCGGCGACATCGAGCGCGCCATCATGGATCTGTCGGAGGCCATTCGCCTCGATCCGACGGTGACGCCGGCCTATGTCAGCCGCGGCCTCGCCTACGAGGCCAAGGGCGACATCGAGCAGGCCAAGTTCGATTTCTCCACCGTGCTGAGCCGCACGCCCGGCAATTTCGCCACCTCGCGCGAAGCCGTCGCCAAGGCGCGCGAGCGGCTCGCCGCGCTCGAAGGCTCCACCGGCGCGACCGGCGGCGGGCCGCTGCCCGCCATTACCCCCGCGCCGCGCAGCGAGCCCCGCCCCGGCATGCCCTCGCGCGCCGGCGACGCCACCGAGCGGGGACCGCGCGTCGCCCTCGTGATCGGCAACGCCGCCTACTCGAACGTCCCCTCGCTGGCCAATCCCGTCAACGACGCCCGGGAAATGTCGAGCGCCCTGCGCGAGCTCGGCTTCAAGGTGATCGAGGGCTACAACCTCAACAGCACGACGATGCGCAGCAAGATCGCCGAATTCGGCAATGCGCTACCGGGCGCCGGCGTCTCGCTGTTCTATTATGCCGGCCACGGCATGCAGGTGTCGGGCAGGAACTATCTGGTGCCCGTGGACGCCAAGGTCGAGCGGCCTTCCGCGCTCGGCACCGAGGCGATCGAGGTCAACACCGTGATTGCGGACATGGAATCCGAGAAGCGTATCAACCTCGTCTTCCTCGATGCCTGCCGCGACAACCCGCTGTCGCGCAACCTCGCCCGCTCGATGGGCGGCGGCACGCGCTCGTCCGCCGTCGGCCAGGGCCTGGCGCAGCTCAATGCCGGCATCGGCACGCTGATCACCTTCGCCACCAGCCCCGACACGATTGCGCTGGACGGCTCGGGCCGCAACAGCCCGTTCACGCAGGCGATGCTGAAATACATCCGCACGCCCGGGCTGGAAGTCCGCTCGATGCTGACGCGCGTGCGCGCCGACGTGATCCGGGCGACCAACGAGCAGCAGGTGCCGTGGGACCATTCCTCGCTGACGGGAGATTTCTACTTCAAGCCGGGCTCGTGAGCGGGGCACAGCCGAAAAAACAAGCAGCCGAGCCGGCTTAGCCGATCTTCTTCAGTCCCTTTTTGAATTGCGGGCCTCTGACCTGATACGACTTCGCAGCGCGGCCCATGGCCATCGATTGCTCCGGCGTCAGCGTGCGGATGACGCGGGCGGGCGAGCCGATGACCAGCGCGTAGTCGGGAAACTCCTTGCCCTCGGTGATGACGGAGCCGGCGCCGACGACCGCGCCGCGGCCGATCTTCGCGCCGTTCATCACGATCGCGCCCATGCCGACCAGGCTGTCGTCCGCCAGCGTGCAGCCGTGCAGGATCACGTTGTGGCCGATGGTGACGTTCTTGCCGATCAGAAGCGGAAAGCCCGGGTCGGTATGGCAGGTCGAATTGTCCTGGACGTTGGAGCCCTCGCCGAGCTCGATCCACTCATTGTCGCCGCGCAGCACGGCGCCGAACCAGACCGAGGCACCTTTCAGGAGGCGCACCTTGCCGATCACGACCGCGGTGTCGGCAATGTAATAGTTTCCATCGTTGGGAAGGTCGGGTCCCTGCCCGTCCAGCTCGTAGATCGCCATGAAAGTCTCCCGTTGGCGGGAGACATAAGCACGCGAACCAAAGCGTTTTCAAGCGAAGCCTGTCCCGCACGCGATGCGGGATGGGGACCGGTTCGCGTCAAGAAAACGCGTCGACCAAAAGAGCAATCCCGCTCAGGCCAGCACGCCCGCGGCGCGCAAGGTCATCAGGAAGAAAGTGCCGGACATCAGGCTCCAGAAGCCGGCGATGACGGTGGCCATCATCACGAATTCGAAGCGGCGGCGTTCCACGCGGGCGCCGAGCAGCGTGTTGCGCATGATGATGAAGGGCGCGGCGAACACCAGGAACGGCACGGCCGCGAAGGCCTTGGCCACGACGCCTTCGTTGAGCAGCCCGAAGCCGGCGGGGCGCCGCGCGAAAGCCTGGTAGCCGCTGGCGAGCATGCCGGCAAAGGCAAACCCGATGCAGAGCGAGAAAAAGGAGTTCACCGCTTCAGGCGACATCGAACGCAACTCACAGCACACGAGACACGAGGAAA
The DNA here is from genome assembly GCF_052389815.1 of Bradyrhizobium sp. Lineage (GTDB taxonomy): Bacteria > Pseudomonadota > Alphaproteobacteria > Rhizobiales > Xanthobacteraceae > Bradyrhizobium. The sequence continues at coordinate 7,470 of NZ_JBQTHN010000014.1, forward strand.
GGCGCGCCCTGTGTCGCAAAATCGGCCGTCCCGCGCCACATCATCCTTAAGGAAAGGTTAACAGCGCGCGGCCCGCCTGCATGGCTGACGATGCCGCGCCACCGGCGAAATCATGCGGGATTTCGCGCGCACGTGGCATATTCGTCGGGTGATTCGAACCTGTCCGGCGACGGCCCGCGCATGACACTGCTTTCGACGGCCCAGTATTTGGCCCGCTCCTCGCGGCGGGCCCGGCGCGCGCATCTGGTTCCGATCGCCGTCGGAGGCGTCCTCGCCGCCGGCGCGATCGCGACGGTGGCCTATCTGCTCTGGCCGACCTGGGGCACCAGCCCGGCGCGCGGACCCGGACGTATTCCGGTGCAGGTCGGCGGCACGCTGTTCAACGTGCCGACCGCAGCGATCCGGCGAAAAGTCCAGCGCCACTCCGGGCCGCAGGAGCGCGTCGATCTCGCCTTCACTTATCCCGCGCTGGAGCCGCCGGAAAAGCAGAAGCACGTCAGCGCCGACACGGTGGAGGAACAGCCGCAGCCGATCGACCGCATCTTCGTCTCGCTGATCGCGCACCGCGACTCGCTCGCGCCCGACATGCGCGTCCGCACCATCTATCCGCGCTATCTCGAGCCGGCCTCGATCCAGGTCGGGGACGGCCTTGCCATGCGCGCCTTCAAGGAGGGCACTCCCTATTCGGGCGAGGACATGTTCGCAGGCACCGCCCCCGCGCTGGTCGCGCGCTGCACGCGCGATGCCGCGACCCCCGGCATGTGCCTGAGCGAGCGCCGCATCGAGGGCGCCGACGTCATCTTCCGCTTTCCGCGCAGCTGGCTCACGCAATGGCGCGACGTCGCGGCCGCAATGCAGCGGCTGACGGCGCAGATGTATGGGAAGCGGTCGTAGTTTTGTAGGGTGGGCAAAGCGGAAGAGGCTGGGCAAATATTCAATCGGCCATCGACGCAGTAGAAATCCATTCGCAGTCCGACGCCATAGCGCCGAAAATATTCTGTTGCCGTCATTGCGCAAGCAGTGCAGAGAATGAACTTTCTACG
>NZ_JBQTHN010000015.1:0-11243 GCF_052389815.1 Bradyrhizobium sp.
GAAGCGGTCGGGGCGACGCATCTCCGGGGACTGCGGGATGGCGACCAACAGCGCGGCCTCGGCCACCGACAGCCGCCGCGGCTCCTTGCCAAAATAAGCAAGCGAGGCAGCACGCACGCCTTCGAGATTGCCGCCGAACGGCGCGAGCCGCAGATAGAGGCGCAGGATCTCGTCCTTGGAGAAGCGCCGCTCCAGCGCCAGCGCCAGCAGCGCCTGACGGAACTTGCCCCACAGCGAACGGTCGTGCTCGCCGAGCAGCAGGCGCACCACCTGCATGGTGATGGTCGAGCCGCCGGAGACGATGCGGCCGCTGGTGACGAGCTGGAACGCCGCCCGCGTCAGCGCCAGCGGATCGATGCCGGCATGGGAATGGAACCGCTTGTCCTCAAAGGCGAGCAGCAGCTTGAGATACGTCGGGTCGACATCGCGCTTCGCATCGACTGGCAGCCGCCAGCGCCCGTCGGACATCGCAAAGGCGCGCAGCAGCTTGCCGTTGCGGTCGACGATGGTGGTGGAGACGCGCTTGGCCTGATCCAGCGGCAGCGGCTCGAGCGAGATGACCCAGGCGGCGAAGGCCGAGACGAGGACGAGGAACATTGCAGCGACACCGGCCAGCATTTTTCGGCCGCGCCGCCCACCACGCGCGTCAAAGCCGGGCTTGTCCCGGCCATCCACGTCTTTCTTCGCCCCACGTGAAGTCGTGGATGACCGGGACATCTGGCGCGAAGACGGCGCTTCGCGCCTCTTGCCCGGGCATGACGAGCTAATATGGTCCCCGCGCTCGCTCATTTCGCCGGACGCACCTCGACGGTGCCGGTGGCGGTGCGGCCGTAGCGCGAGGGGTTGTACATGTCCTCGACATGGGCCTGCGGCAGCACGTACTTTCCGGGCGATACCGCGCGTACGATGTAGGCCACCGTGAAGAGCGCGTTGTGGTCGGCTGCGCGATCGATCGCCGCCGTGAAGCGGTCGTCGCGGAACTCCGTGTTCTCCGCCTCCACGCCGTCCTCGATCCAGTCCAGCGTGCCGCTGTCGCCGGAGGAGACCAGCCGCGGATTGTCGATCTCGAACCCCGCCGGCAGATAATCGGCCACCATGATGTGCCCGTATTCCGGCTTGGCCTCGATGATCTTCAGCACCACGGCAAAGCGGTCGTTCTGCTTCGCCTTGGTGACGTCGGCCGGCTTGCCGTCGAGCGTGTAGTAACTTCGCTCGATCTTGAAGCCGTTGGAGGCAGCCGGCTCGGGCGTGACCGGGGAGCCCGACACCGAGACCACCGCCTGCACCGGCGCTTCGCCGGTGTTGGTGATCTTGACCGGCTTGCCGGCCATGTCGGAGGCCTTGTAGCTGCGGAATACGGCCTGCCTGACCGAGGCACCGTCAATGTCGAGCGTCAGCGTCTCCTTGGCGAGCGCCCGCGCCGCCAGCACCATCCAGGCATTCTCCTGCGTGGAGGTATAGGGCGTAAGCCCGCGCGCGGCCTCGACCCGGGCGACCGCCTGGGTCAGCGTCGCCCGCGGCGCGTTACCTTCGCTGGCGAGTGAGACGAGAGCTGCGGCATCGCGCAGCGCACTGCCATAGTCGGTGCGGCCGAACTCGATTGAAGGCTTCGGGTTGAGCGCCTCGAGCGCGGCGCCATAGACCCGCTCCGCCCGCGCCTTGTCGCCGACCAGCGCCAGCGCCGCCGCGAGCTGCGACTTCGCAATCGGGGTTGCAAGCGAGGACAGCTTGGTGTCGGCGAGGTAGCGCAGATCGCCGATCGGGGCCACGCCATTGCGCGCCAGCACATAAAGGCCGTAGGCGAGGTCCCGGCCGCCGTCCTTCTCCGGCTCGTCGGCGTTGACGACCGAATTGCGGATGCGGTCGAGCGCACTCTTGAACTGCACGTCCGGCACCGCAAAACCCTTCTCACGAGCCCGGGTCAGGAAATCCGTGACATAGGCGTCGAGCCATTCGTCGTCGCCGCCCGCCGACCACAGGCCGAACGAACCGTTCGACCCCTGGCGGGCCAACAGCCGCTCGATGGCGTCCTTGATGCGCTGATCGACGGCAGCGTCCATCGCCAGATGCGCGCCGGCTGCGAGATCATTGACATAGAGCAGCGGCATCGCGCGGCTGGTGATCTGCTCGGAGCAGCCGTGCGGGTAGCGGTCGAGCGCCTTCAGGATGGTCGCGGCATCGAGCGCGGTCGACAGGCTGACCGAGAGCGACGCGCTGCCGGTGCCCGGGACGAGATCGCTGAACATGTCCGAGGTCAGCGTCAGGCTCTCGCCCTTGGCCAGCGTCCGGATCGAGCGCCGCGCCAGAATCTGGTTCGCCGCCTTGACGTCGACGGCGTAATGCCGCGCCAGGGTCAGCCCGTTCGGGCCCTTGATGTCGACGTCGAGATTGGCGGTGCCGGCACCGCCGGCATCGAGCGCCAGCGACAGCGAGGTGCGCTGCTTCTGGGCAAGCTTGACCGTGGTGGCGGGATTGCCGGTCACCTTCACCGGTCCGGTCGTCTTGACGCTGATGGTGTAGTCGCCGGCGGCTCCCTCGACGTTGTCGACGTCGAAGCTCACGGTGCCCTTGTCGCCGTTGAGCAGGAAGCGCGGCAACGTCGCCGTCAGCACCACGGGATCGCGCACCGTAACGTCGGTCGTGGCGCGGCCGAGCTTGGTCGCGGTCCATGCGATCGCCATCACCCGCGCCGTGCCGGCGAATTCCGGGATGTCAAAGCTGACTTCGGCCGCACCGTTGGCGCCGACCGTGACGATCCCCGAATAGAGCGCCAGCGGCTTCTGCGTCGGCGGGCTGCCGGTCAGCTCCGCGCCGGCATCGCCGCCGGACTTGATCTGGCCGCGCGTGCCCTGCATGCCGTCGATCAGCTGGCCATAGAGGTCGCGCACCTCGGCCGTGAGGCGGCGCTGGCCGAGATAGAAGTCGTCCGGCGCCGGCGGCTTGTAATTGGTGAGGTTGAGGATGCCGACGTCAACGGCGGCAATCACCACCTTGGCGTCCTCGCCGGGATTGAGTCCGCCGAGCTTGACCGGAATTTTCAGGGCGCTGCCCGGACGAACGAGCGGCTGCGGCGCGAGTTCGACCGCCAGCGTACGCGCCTTCTTGTCGATGCCGAACCATTTCAGCCCGATCGCGCGGCCGGGCATGCGCTGGGCCGCCGCATCGAGCGGTCGGCGCAAGGTCGCCAGCACATAGGCGCCGGTGCCCCAGTCCTTGCCGACGGATATCTTGACCTGGTTGGTGCCTTCCTTGACGTCGACGCTCTGCGTGGTCAGCAGCCGGTCGCCCAGCACATTCACCGTCAGCTTGCCGGCCGTGCGCGCATTGACCGACACCACCATGGTGTCGCCGGAGAGATATTCCGGCTTGTCGATGGAGGTCTCCAGCAGGTCCGGCGTGTCGGCGCCGCCTTCGGAGTACCAGCCGACGTCGAACTGCACCGAGGTGAGCGGCCCGTCGGCCTCGGTCGACTTGACGTCGAGGCGGTAGCGGCCGGGCTGCGGCACGAAGCTCAACCGCGCCGCCTGCTCGGCGGTGAGGTTGATATCGCCGTCACTGATGCGCTTCACCGACTTGACCGGCTCATACTCCCAATAATTGTTCTGGCGATACCACTGGTAGCGCGACTCGATCTTCATCAGTTCGTAGCGCAGGCCGCTGCGCGCGACCTGCTTGCCGTCGGGCGCGACGAACACGACGTCGAATTCGGCCTTGTCGCCTTCGGCGACGCTCTTCTCGCCGAACAGCGGCTTGACGCCGATCAGGTTGGCGGTGGGCGCCACCGGCAGCACCAGCTTGCGCTCGACCGCGCGGCCACCGGTCTCGGCCATGCGGATGAAGAACTGCGCCTCCTGCGGCCGGGTCGAGGCCGGCGCTTTTGCGAGGCTCACCGGGAAGGTCGCAACGCCATTGGCGTCGGCGACCGGAAGGTTTTCGAGCGGGGTGCGCTCGTTGCTGGAACTCTCCTCGTCCGCAACACCGAACTGGTAACCGGAGTAACCCGGTCGGCCGGAGGCTGCGGTGGTCACCAGCATGTCGCCCTCGATCTGCAGGCCCGAAGCCGGGGCGCCATAGAGGAAGCGGCCGTCGACCTTCAGCTCCACAGGAACTTCAGCCTTGATAACCTTGTCCTTGGAAGTAATCGAGAATTCGATCCGCTCCGGCAGATAATCCTCGACCATGAAGGTGGTTTCGCCGACGGCAGCCGCCTTCGGGTCGGTGAAGGCGCGCGCCCGCCAGGTCCCGGTCGGGACCGCGGAATTGAGTGCGATCGACAGGCTGCGGCCGCCGGCGCCCTGGTCGGGCAGCACGGCGCGGCGGTATTCGACGCCATCCGGCCGCTCGATCACCAGGGTCAGCGGTGTGCCTGATATGGCATTGCCCTGCCCATTGCGCAGCAGCGCGGTGAGATGAACGGTCTCGTTGGAGCGGTAGACGCCGCGCTCGGCATAGACAAAGGCATCCGCGCCTGCAGGCACGACGCGCCCCGCGACGCCGCGGTCGGTCAGATCGAAGGCGTTGCTCTTCAGGCTCAGGAAGGCGTAGTCCGCCTTCTCGCTCATGACCGTCACCATCGCCGGGGAGAGCCCACCCTCGCCGCGCGCCAGGCCCGCCTCGAACAGCACGTGGCCGGCTTCGTCGGTCTTGCGGGTGGCGAGGACCTCGTTGTTGCGCGCGATCAGGCGCACTTCGGCCTTGGTGACGGCTTCGGTCGAGGCCAGCGAATTGACGAAGACGTGGACGCCGTCATTGCCGGAGAACACGCTCACGCCCAAGTCGGAGACGATGAACCACTGCGTCGCCAGCGACGAGTCGTCCTGGCTGCCCGGATTCTTGGGCGCGGCGGTCATGACATAGACGCCCGGCTGCAGATCGCCGACCGCCTGGTCCACCGGGAAGGCGGTGGTGACGTCCTGGTTCAGGGTGGTTGCGGTGGCGAGTTCCCCCGACCACACCTTGACGCCGCGCTCGTCGCCGAGGTCGCTGAGCTCGTAGCGGCTGAGTGTGTTCTGGAAGTCGCCGCCGATCACGGTGTTGATGAGGTTGCGGTCGCCGATCCGGAACACGTTGATATTGACCGCCGGCGTGTTGACGCTGACCAGCGGGATGCCGCGCTGTCCGGTGCGCGGCAGCACGTAGGCGCGGCCCGTGAAGCGCACGAACGGCTTGCGGTCGCGCACATAGATGTTGAACTCGGCAGATTTCGGCAGGCTCTCCTTCACTGTGGACGGCAGGCCCGCGCGCAGATTGATGTTGTAGCGCTCGCCGTGCTTCAGTCCCTCGATGCAGAGCTGCTTGCCTTCCGAGGAGAGCGCCGGCTTGTCGGAGCCGGCCTGCGCCACGAAGGGCGAGAAGTCGACGCGCTTGGCGAGTTCCTCCGAGAACTGGAAGCAGGCCCGGGGCGTTGCGCCGTCGGAATCCACGCTGTAGTCGAGCAGGCGGAAGCCGTGCTGGTCGCGCAGCTTCTCATATTGTCCCCTGATGTCGGCGACCTCGCGCAGGTCCAGCGACAGCCGCATCGCGTCCAGCGCCGGACGCCACAGCTTGCGGTCGCCCAGCGCCCGGCCGAGCACGGCCAGGGCATCGGCCTCCTCGCCGGCATTGCCCGCACGCTGATAGGCGATGTAGGCCGCGGTGGAGGCGCGCTCGAGCAGGAAGGTCTGCTCGGTCGAGTTGACCGGGCGGATCTGGAAGATGGTGCGAGCAAGCCGCAGCCAGTTGCCGCTGTCCTCCGGCGTGGTGGCGGCGATCTTGCCGAGGAGGTCGAGCCCGGTGCGGAAATCGTTGCGCTTGAAGGCGGCGTCCGCATCGTTTTTCAGGGTGGCGGCGGGCTTGGCGACGGCTCCCGCCTCCTTCCTGATCTCGGCCTCCAGCTTGATGGCGGAATCGGCGAGTTCGTCGCGCTTGAAGCTCTTGTCCGCGGCCAGTGCCGAATTCAGGCCAAGCGCCAGCGTGGCGCACAAAGCTGCGGCGCGTACCAAACCGATCATGGGGAAGCTCCTTGGGGCGCGGACAACGGCCGCGCGAGGCATAAAACGCAGCGAAAAGGTGACGGACTGATGGCGGGGTGACGGGCGAGCGAAAAGGTCGCAGAGCATTGCCAAACGGGTCCCAAAGCCGCTTCCGGACGCATGGTCCGACGCGGCGCAACGAACGGCCGGACCGCCTGCCGGCGGCCCACCGTTCGCCTTAGTCGCTACAGACCGCCCGCCGGTTCGATACCGGCTTGGCGGCGCAGCGGATTTTTCATATTGGCAGTGTTACATACCCGGTTGCGCCGCCGCAAACGGTCTGGTCCCGTAGCTCAACTGGATAGAGCATCAGATTTCTACTCTGAGGGTTGCAGGTTCGAATCCTGCCGGGATCGCCAGGTGCGCCGTCCTCGGATCCGCTGACGCCCCGATCACGGCTTCGGGATGCGGTTCCCCTGAACCCGCGCCAACCTCCCCCTCGACCAAGAGCCGGATCGGATGAAACGGGAGGTTTCCATGTTCCGCCGCACTATGATGGCCAGCGCGATTGCCCTTCTGACGGCGCCTGTCACGGCAGCCGCCAGCTACCCGCGGACCATTGTCAGGAACAGGCGCCGGCGTTTTGCGATGCCGCGGCCGTTGATGGCTTGAGCCATTCCGCCGGCCGTGATGCGAGGCGCACGTCCAAACGCGCGCTCACGTCCACGCCGCGATGATCTTGACGCTCCACGCCAGGAACAGGGCGAACATGGTCAGCGTCGCCAGCATCAACACATTCTCGAAGGAAGCGAACTTCATTACTGTTCTCCGCTTCCTCACCCCGATTTGACCGTAGATGATTCCGCGAAGGCCGCCACTATTTTGCTGACGTATTCACAGCAAGTTACCCGTGGCTGTTGACGACAGAGATTAATCCCCGCGACTGCTTCGGTTCCCGGTTACGGGCGGCGGTCTCGGGATGACGGCCGCCCGCGCGCATCCCCGTCTACACACCTGCAAGAGGATTTGCGCCGCGACTTCAGTCTCGCTCGATCACGACATCGCGCGTCAGACGCGCGACGTCGTCGGGCCGGCACAGTTCGGTGCCGGGATGCAGCAGCGCGGCGGCGCCGGCGGCGACGGCGCTGCGGAAACAGTCGGCGGGCGCGTTGCCTGCGGCGAGGCCGAACACCAGTGCGCCCTGGAAACTGTCGCCGGCGCCGCCCGCGCTGCGCGGCGTGATCGTGAGCGGCCTCGCGCGCAATATTCCTTCCGACGTGACCAGCGCCGCGCCAAGATGTCCCATGGTCAGCGCCACGATCCTGGCTCCTCCGCCGTCGATCAGGCGCTCTGCCGCCACCTCCCACGCCGCCGGCGTGTCGGCGCCACCCGAGAGCTCGCGCATTTCCCGCAGGTTCGGCTTGATCAGGTCGACGCCTTCGGCGACGGCGGCAGCAAGGGCCGCACCCGATGTGTCCAGGATCACGCTGGCGCCGCGGGGCTTCGCGATCCGCGCCAGCTGTGCATAGAAGTCGTCGGGCACGCCGTCAGGCAGGCTGCCGCTGGCGACCAGAAAGCGCGGAAACGGATCCAACCCGGCGACCGCCGCCAGGCACGACTTCCATTCGTGCTCGGCAAGGCGCGGCCCGGGCAGGATGAAGCGGTATTGCTGGCCCGTGCTGGTCTCGTCGACGAAGAAATCCTCGCGGGTTTCGCCGGCGATGGGCAGCGCCCGGCCTGCGATGCCCTCGCCTTCGAGCAGCCGGCGCAACAGATCGCCCATCGCGCCGCCGGCAAGGTAGATCGCGCTGACGTCTCCGCCGAGGCGCGCGACCACGCGAGCCACGTTGATGCCGCCGCCGCCGGGGTCGTGCCGCTGCGAGGTCCCCCGCATCTTGTGGACGGGAACGATCCGCTCCACCGCGGTCGAGAGATCGACGGCCGGATTGAGCGTAACCGTGACGATGGCGGTCATGTCAGAATAGCCAATCCCGCAAGGTCAGGATCTATCCGCCCATCACGACCAGAGCGAGCATGGTCAGGGACGCCAGGACCAGCATGGTTTCAAAGGAAGCGAGCCTCATTCCGCCCTCCGCTTCCTACCCCGCCCGCGACTGTAGGTGATTCTGCTCCGCCAACACAGGCGATTGCGCCTGGCCGCGACGATCAGGCTCACCGCCGCGGCGAGAGCGCACCACGCGTCCTCCCCTCCGTGCTGGCCCTTAGGTGATCGACCGAAATGTTCGCTGTCCATTTTCGGAGCTAGCCTTGCAGAATGAACCGCTTCGGGAGAAGCCCATGACTGAGGTCCACTTCCACTGCGCCAACAATGCCGGTGCGACGGTCGACCGATGCAAGGCGATCGTGAGCGATTTTGCCGATACCCGCGCGTATGCCGAGCAGATCGTGCGCTCGTTGATCGCAAGGCCCGGCATGGAGGACTGGCGGGGCTGGCGGCTCATCGTCAAGGACGATATCGGCGCGGAAATCTTCGACTTGCCGTTCGCGTCCCTGCTGGGCAAGCCGCATTAAAGGAGGCGCCGATGACCTCGCTGAAGCCGCCCCTTCGCTTCGATGCAGTCGGCGCCGGATGGCGCAGACTGGTCAGGACCATTTTCGACCCCTACCGGCCTGAGTTCCACTACATGCGCGGGCCAGGGCCGAAATGGCGCGCCAAGCATCCGCCTTTTCCCGAGCGTTAGCCGGTTTGACGCTCGCGTGCGACGTGCGCACCGAAAACCGGCGCGCACGCTGGCCCGGGCTCAATCGTCGACAGCAGCCCGCCGGTTCTTGCGGTACGCTGCGGCCTCGCGCTCCATCACTGCGCGGCAGCCGGGACTGACCTGCGAGCGCTTGCGGATCATGCAGGCGGTAATCCTGGAGACGTTTGGAATTTCGCTCGAGCAAAGCCGCATGGCGTCGCCCGTGCACATCTGCTGGGCTTCGGAGGAGAATGCCAGGCCGGGCGATGCGGAGAGTCCGATGCCGGCGATGGCGATGGCGAGTGCAAGTGCTGGGTGGTGTATCCTGTAACGTGTCATGAAGTTGCGTCCCCTGGGTTTGCCGTTCCGCTTCTTGGGGGCGCTGTTGGCGGTTTGATGTGCCGCACTTGCCGACTAACACGCGAAGCTCGCTTCCGCTGTTGACGTTCGATGTGCTTGATCCGAATCGAAAGTAACCGCGCTGCCCCGCGCGAATTATGAGCGAGCGCCGTCGTTGCGCAATTCTCGCGTGAACGAATCCACCATTGTTGTGTGTTCTTGCTCGCCAGTGTTGCGCGACGGACTCACTCACCGCGACGCGAACGGATACGGTAACGGATAAGAGCGTCGGACTCGGCGTTGCAAGTTCCATGAGAGGAACGGCGCCGGCTACCGAGCCGCCTCTACTCGATTGCTGTCAGCCAGGCTGACCTATTCGGTCCGCTGCGTCGCTTTGTCAGGATTGAAGCGGTCCATCGCGTGCGTCAGATTCGTGCATTCCCCGATTGCCCAGAGGGAGCAATGCGATGATGAAGATCAGCGAAAGTCCGAGCCAACTCGTCGCCACGTCAGGCACCACCACGATCACGCTGGACCGGAACGCCGGCAAGGCGACCGTGCAGCGGAAGCTGCTGCTCTGGTCCCGCAAGCCCGTTGAGATGCCGTTGTCCGAGATCTGCGAATGCGCCGTCGATGCGGCCGTCGACCGGGCGTCCGGCGCGGAGATCTGCAACACGCTGCTGGTCACCCGGGACGGCGCGGCCTGGGCGCTGCCGGCCGACGACAAGAAGGAGGCGCAGACCGCCGCCACGCAACTCTGCAATTTCCTCGGGCTGGGTGCGCCGACGATTCATTGAGCCGGAAGGCGAAGACCGGCTCTACGCGTCATCCCCGACGGTCGCGATGCTTCTCGTGCGCAAGCCGTCCGTCAGGATGGCTGCGGCTTGGGCCCTTGCACCGGGGCCGGTCTAGGCTGCTTTCTGCACCGGACTCGTCGGCACCGGACTCGTCGGCACCGGACTGGTCTGCACCGGACCCGTCGCACCGTCGAGACGGCTCGACGAAGCGGGCGCGGCGGCGGCAAGATCTTCCCATCGTTCGGCCTGGCTAAGCCAGAACCAGTTTGCTTCCGGATGAAGTACCGCCTGTTGCCGGCAGATCGAGCCGAGTGCACGGTAGTGCCGGATGTCTTCCGGTGCAGTCGGCCATATCGGGCTTTTCACGATTGTTTCGCTCCCGTGTGACGCCATCGCACATCATCGGCGGCGTTCTTGTTGGCCGGGACTTCACCACCATTGCAGGCCGTTGGCAACAACGCCCGGCAGGCGCCTCGCTCTTTTTCGCGGCGGCCGTGGAAACGCCGCCTCCGCCTCGCTCAATCGTTTCGGTTCCACTTTGGAGCCGGCCGGCCAAAAGTTCCATCTGCGAAACAAAATATTGGACTCGTTTTGCCAACGGTTTCGGCGCACGCTGAGATGTTCCGCGAGAGCACCCAGGCATTTGCCGGTGACGGGAACGTCGGTTGCGCTCCCGCCCCGCTCGGACAAGGGAGATGCGGATGACCGTAATGCGCCGTCGATTCAAGCAATCCCGATCGTTGGAAGAACGGTTGGCCGCCGAGGCAAAGCGATTGCGCGACGAGGCCAGGTTGCTGCCGCCAGGCGCAGCCCGCGAAGCCGCCTTGCGAAAGGCAAGGCAGGCCGAGACCGCTTCGCATATGAATGCCTGGCTGACGTCGCCCGAAGCGAAGCCGCCGGCATAGCCATGAAGGATTTCGATGCTTCCGTCGAAAAGCTTCGGAAGGATGCCGCCGAGGCCGCGCTGATCCGCGATCTCGCGACCGACCAGGCCAAACGCGCGATGTTCGACCGGCTGCACGAGCATCTCAACCGGTTGGCCGATGAAGTTCAGCGCGCCATCAGGGTCCGGCAAAACCAATGAGTTGGGGAAGGCGGGCCTCGCCGCCCCGGCCTGGCAGACGAGATTCGGGCGGGCCGTGCATCCTGCTCTACGCGTCTCACTCCACGTAGCGATCGCGCGACTCGCGGCGGGCCGCCTTCTTGTTGTTGCCGCGCTTCAGGAAGGTCACCCCGATCTGGTCGCCGTTCACCCAGGCGAGCTTGCAGTGACGATAGGCAAGTCCGGTCGACGACAACACCAGGAAGAATTCGGTGAATTGAAGCCCGTCGATCGATGTGCCGACCGCGAGCTTGGCGCCCTCGTCCGATACGTCATAGATGCTGCAATCGCGGCGCCAGGTGCCGTCGATCGCCATCAACTGCGCCGACACCGGATGCTCGAAGGCGACGCG
>NZ_JBQTHN010000016.1:0-180832 GCF_052389815.1 Bradyrhizobium sp.
AGCCCGGCCGGGCAGCGCCGGACGCGGCTTCAGCCGGTTGGCGCGGCGCTGCCGAGATCGGCCTTGTCCTTGCTGTGCGGATATTCGCAGCGCCATTTGACCGCGGTCCATTTCGGATGCTCGGCGAGCCATTGCGCGACATAGGGCTGAGCGGCCATAACACATTGCCGCAGGGAGAAATCCGAGGAGAACACCAGCCGCCGCTCTTCGCACGTGGCCGGCGACGCGACGGCGCATACCGTCACGATCAGGTTTATCGCATTCATACGCACGTCCTTCTTCAAACAAGCGGCTCCGGAATTACGCCGCCGACCGGGCGAAGTTTCAAGAGACCTGGTGGAACTCAACGGCTCGATCCGGCCTGGAGCGAGATGAACTCTCTTCGAACCGTCGTCTCCCTCCAGTCATTTGTTTGAGCACGATCTTGTCGGAAGAACCGCTCCCACACTTCCGGATCGTGCTCTAGAAGTTGACACCGAACACCAGCCGCGCCTGGTGACGCTCGAAATTGACGAGATCGAGGGCGGCGCGCGAAGCGGCCGGACGTCCCCAGGCCTGCATGCTCCAGGCAGCGGTCAGCCGGGAGCGTGGCGACAGCTGGAAAAATGCCGTCGGGCCGATGAAGACGGCCTGGCCCGAAAATTCTTCCAGTCCAATCCCCTCATACTTGCGAAGATAGCGCGCCTCGCCGCCGACCAGGATGTCGGGACGTATTCGGAACATCGCCCCCAGCGCGGCGCCGACGGTGGACTCCTGCTCCGCGGCGCCGGTTGTCAGGTTGCGCGTCCATTCCGGCTGATAGATCAAGTTGAGGGTGGCGAGCACATGGTTCGGGATCAGGTCGCGCTCCACGGCCAGGCGGAATTCGGTTTCGACATTGCGCACCGCAGCCCCGCTGACCTCATCGATGCGGTTGAGCTGGCCCTCGACGCCGAATGTCAGCCCGAAGGGTGCGCTCTCCCGACCGAGGAGCCTGTAGCGCAAGTCGACCGAAACGCCCTGCCAGGTCAATTGCCGGCGATCCGCCATATCCGGGACGGCACGAATGTCGTGCGCGGTGAAAGTGCTTCCGATCTCGATACGGAAATTCTCGACTGGCACGAATTCCAGCTCGAAGTCCTGACTGCCGGCGCGATACCTGCCGCCATCCCTGGCAAAGCGTCCGGTGGTCTTGGTCTGGAATTCGCGCTCCCCGACAGTGCCGACATCCGTGCCGATCATGAATCCGTACACATGCTCGGTTTCGATGCCGTCGGCACAGGCGTTGCTCGGCAGCAGCGCGGCAAGGCACAGAACGGCCGCCCGGAACGTTCTTGCTGGAATTGGCATCCGCATTCCGATGGCCTGGGGAAAGATTTGAAAGCTGCGCCGCTCGTGGACGCATCCTTATCACAGGCGGGAACCGGCGGCGAGCAAGCCTGGAGCCAAATCCGGACCGCTGCGCCCTGCCCGGCAAAAAAATTCCCCGGCCGAAAGTGCCGAGGCGGCGCCTTGTTCGTGGTGGAAGACCGAGGGCATCGCCCTCGTTATCCGATGGATTGCAATATCCAATGGACGGCAGATCCGATGGACTGAAGATCCAATGGACTGCAAGCCGCGTCTGCCGCGGCTCCAGCCTGCAGTTGCCGAAGCCGGGCAGATCGCTGTGGCGTCTACTTGCGCGAAGCGCAAGCGTACATGTTGATTTCCATGCCCACCTGTACTTCAACGATTTTCGGAGTCTTCCAAGTCATTGGGGGCCTCCCACTAGTGTTGGCGCGAGGTTCGCGCCGGGATTGAACGTAGGGCGAGCGCGAAAGCAACGCAAGCGTGGAACGCCACGGCCAGGCTCGCGTGTGACAATCGTGCAGTCGATACTTCGCTCTCGGGCAACAATCACTTCACTCCTAGGCAATCACGGCGCAATTCCCCGATCGATCGAGGATCTCATTGCTCTGCCATTCCTTTGTTTCGGGCGGGCGCGCGGGCCGCCCTTTTCGACCGATGCGGCTGCGGATTCCGGGTGGTCAGGCCAATGTTGCCGTTGTTCAATCGAACGCTTCGCGGACCAGGATTTGCGAGGGTACTCATGCGATCAACATGCTGCGGAACACTCGGTGTATTGCTTGCCGTCTGGCTTGCGGGGCCGGCTTGTGCCGAGGACAGTGCCGGCGCGCCGGCTCCGAACGCGGAAAGCCCGACTCAGACCGGGAAAGAGCGGCTCGGCAGGAAGTGGATGGATGAGCAGCGCATCAACAATTGCAATGTGCCGACCGACAAACGGGGCAATAGGCCGCGACCAAGCGTTTGCCCATCTGCGCCCACGGACTGAGGCTCACGTCGCCGGCGTCGCCGTCGAGTTTAGGCGGTCGTTCATCACTCGGGACACGCCTGGAGGCGTCTTGAGGATAGTGCGCCTTGTGGATGGAAGACGGAACGATCCCGAAGTACTTGCGAAACACGCGGCTGAAATGCGACGAGCTCGAGAAGCCCCATGAAAACGCCACGTCGGTAACCGTCTTTCCGGGGTGCGTCTCCAGCTCGTGGCGGCAGTTCTGCAACCGCGCGTGCCAGATGTAATCGCTGACGGTCATTCCCCTGTCGCTGAACAGCATGTGCAGATAGCGCTTGGTGCAGCCCAAGTGCGCGGAAATCCGGTCGATGCAGAGTTCGGGATCGCGCAGATGCTCGCGGATGAAAGCCTGGGCGCGAATGTACATCGCCTCGGGGCCGCCGCGATCGAAAGCTGCATCCGCCTCGCGCAGCGGCAACAGCAACAGATCGATCAGCGAATCGGCGACGATGACGGCGTTGTTCGGCGAGAGCTCCGCGGCCTCGCCGAACGCGGCAAGCACGAAATCATGAGAGATCCGGCCGGTCCCGGTGCGCGCCGAAAGCTTGCACGCCGACATCCGCTCCGCGTGAAAGCCGCGCTCGCGAAGCAATTCCTTGGGCACGATCACCACGTCGTGCCGTGTCAGGCCCGGATTGACGAACGTATGCGGGCAGGCAACGTCGTAGGCCAGGCAATCGCCCGGCCTGAGCTCGATGCGCCGGCCGTCCTGCTCGAAATAGGACACGCCTTCGGTCTGAAAGTGAATCTTGACGTAGGGATGCTCGGTCGATCTTGCGCGGGACACCGTGTGCGCGAGCCGATGCTGGCTCACCTCGATATGGCAGAGCTTCAGCCGCGAAACCGTCGTGAAGCTGACTGTCGCATCGAGCGACAAACCCTTCAGCGGATCGATGTCGAACTCGCCGCAGAGATCGGTCAGTGCATCTGACCAACATTGAATCTGCTTCCTTGGCGACAATCCGACAGTGCTCAGCGAGTGAACCGTTTCGGACATTTCCCGCCACCGATCGAGAGACGTGACACTTGCCGCGAGGGCTCCGTCACGATGAAGCCACATTCATCTCAGGTAGAACGTCGTTTGGGCGTCGAGCACGCATCCCCCCGCGCCCGTCTTGCAATCCTCCGACTTAGTCTCTGCGCCGTCAAGAAAAACCTCGGCTGCGACTACCGGCCTGTTGCCGCACGCGTCGTCACGCGGGCGCGGCCCACGAGACTCGATTCAAAAAAGTGCCCGGGGCTTCTCTTTGAAACAAATCCCCTTCCCTCTTGGGCAAGTCTCCCGTTCTCGAACGGGACTAGCATGCAGGAACAGGATGGAAAAAGTGGGCCGCTTCGACGGAACCCAGAGTTCATCAGTGGGAGGAATCCGCTATGCGCAACGTTGTGATTGCAGGTTGTCTTGGTTCCGTCGCGGCGTTTGCCGCGGGCGGCGCCGTAGCCAACGACGAACTGATCAAAATGGCGCAGAACCCGAAGGATTGGGTGATGCCGGCCGGCGACTACGCCAACACGCGCTACTCGAAGCTGAACCAGATCACGGCGGCCAATGCCGGCAAGCTGCAGGTCGCATGGACGTTCTCGACCGGCGTGCTGCGCGGCCACGAAGGCGGGCCGCTCATCATCGGCAACATCATGTACGTCCACACGCCATTCCCCAACAAGGTCTACGCTCTTGACCTGTCCAAGGACCAGCAGATCGTCTGGAAATACGAGCCCAAGCAGGATCCAAACGTCATTCCGGTGATGTGCTGCGACACGGTCAACCGTGGCGTGGCCTATGCCGATGGCAAGATCTTCCTGAACCAGGCCGACACCACCCTGGTCGCGCTCGATGCCAAGACCGGCAAGGTCGAATGGAGCGCGAAGAACGGCGATCCGGCCAAGGGCGAGACCGGCACCTCGTCGCCGCTCGTCGTCAAGGACAAGATCCTGGTCGGCATCTCCGGCGGTGAATTCGGCGTGCCGTGCCATGTCACCGCCTACGACCTCAAGTCGGGCAAGCAGGTGTGGCGAGCTTTCTCCTCAGGACCGGACGACCAGATCAAGGTCGATCCCGAGAAGACGACCGAGCTCGGCAAGCCGATCGGAAAGGATTCGAGCATCAAGACCTGGCAGGGCGATCAGTGGAAGATCGGCGGCGGCTGCACATGGGGCTGGATGTCCTATGACCCCGCGCTGAACCTCGTCTATTACGGGTCGGGAAATCCGTCGACCTGGAATCCGAAACAGCGTCCGGGCGACAACAAGTGGTCGATGACCGTGTTCGCGCGCAACCCGGATACCGGCATGGCCCGTTGGGTCTACCAGATGACGCCGCACGACGAATGGGACTTTGACGGCGTCAACGAAATGATCCTCAGCGACCAGCAGATCGGCAACACGACGCGCAAGCTGCTGACTCATTTCGACCGCAACGGTCTCGCCTACACGATGGACCGGGAAACCGGCGAGCTCCTGGTCGCCGAGAAGTACGACCCGAAAGTCAACTGGACCACCGGCGTCGACATGAACAAGAGTTCCCCGACCTACGGCCGACCCAAGGTCGTCAGCCAGTATTCGACCGAGCAGACCGGCGAGGACAAGAACACCAAGGGCGTCTGCCCGGCGGCGCTCGGCACCAAGGATCAACAGCCGGCCACCTACTCGCCGGACACCCAGTTGTTCTATGTGCCGACCAACCACGTCTGCATGGACTACGAGCCGTTCAAGGTGAGCTACACCGCAGGCCAGCCCTATGTCGGGGCGACGCTTTCGATGTATCCGCCCCCCGGCGAGACCCACATGGGCAACTTCATCGCCTGGGACAACAAGACCGGCAAGATCGTGTGGTCGGTCAAGGAGCCGTTCTCGGTCTGGTCGGGCGCGCTCGCGACCGCCGGCGGCGTGGTGTTCTACGGAACGCTCGAAGGCTACCTCAAGGCGGTCGACGCCAAGACCGGCAAGGAGCTCTATAAGTTCAAGACCCCGTCCGGCATCATCGGCAACGTCACGACCTACGAGAACGGCGGCAGGCAGTATGTCGCAGTACTATCGGGCGTCGGCGGCTGGGCGGGCATTGGCCTCGCAGCCGGTCTGACCGATCCGACCGCAGGCCTCGGCGCCGTCGGTGGCTACGCCGCGCTGAGCAACTACACCGCGCTCGGCGGAACGCTGACGGTGTTCGCCCTGCCGCAATGAGCCAGTCAACCTCATCCGGCGCATGGAGACATCCATGCGCCGGTCTCATCCGGTTCCGGTATCGAGGACAAGCTCTTGCGTAGCATACAGGTCGTGGCCGCCGCGCTGATCGTCGTGGCGATTGGAGGAATCGCCTTCGCTCGAGACAAGGTCGATCCGGCCGCCGTCAAGTCGGAGGACGGGAAGTACTTCGACAAGGAAGGCACTCCGACCTTCAAGGTCGCGGCCGACGGCACGGTGGACTGGTACACCTACTCCGGCTACCGCCGCTATCACTCGGAATGCCATGTCTGCCATGGGCCGGACGGGATGGGATCGACCTACGCTCCGGCACTGACCGATTCACTCAAGACCATGAGTTACGGCGACTTCCTCGGCGTCGTTGCCAGCGGCCGCAAGAACGTCAACACGGCGCAGGAGAATGTGATGCCGGCGCTCGGCGATAATCCGAACGTCGCCTGCTACATGGACGACATCTACATCTATCTGCGCGCCCGCGCCAATGACGCCGTCGGGCGTGCGCGTCCGGCCAAAAAGGAAGACAAGCCGGACGCCTACACCCAGGCGGAGAATTCCTGCATGGGAAAGAAATGATCCTTCGGAAGATGCAAGGCCCGGCGGGCAGGCATGTCCTTGCGGCGCCTGCAAGGCGAAAGTGGAGTTGGAAATGAAGACGCGCGCTGCCGTCGCATTCGAAGCCAAGAAGCCGCTCGAGATCGTCGAGGTCGATCTGGACGGTCCGAAGGGCGGCGAAGTGCTGGTCGAAATCAAGGCGACGGGGATCTGTCACACCGACGCCTATACGCTCGACGGCCTCGACAGCGAGGGAATCTTTCCTTCGATCCTCGGCCATGAGGGCGCAGGCATCGTCCGCGAAGTCGGCCAGGGCGTGACGTCGGTGAAGCCGGGCGATCATGTGATCCCGCTCTACACGCCCGAATGCCGCCAGTGCAAAAGCTGCCTGAGCCAGAAGACCAACCTGTGCACCGCGATCCGCGCGACGCAGGGCAAGGGCGTGATGCCCGACGGCACCAGCCGCTTCTCCTACAAGGGCAAGCCGATCTACCATTACATGGGCTGTTCGACCTTCTCGAACTTCACCGTGCTGCCCGAGATCGCGGTGGCGAAGATCCGCGAGGACGCTCCGTTCGACAAGAGCTGCTACATCGGCTGTGGCGTCACGACCGGCGTCGGCGCCGTCGTCAACACCGCCAAGGTCACGCCGGGCTCCAACGTCGTGGTGTTCGGACTCGGCGGCATCGGGCTCAATGTCATCCAGGGTGCCAGGATGGCCGGCGCCGACAAGATCATCGGGGTCGACATCAACGATTCCAAGGAGGAATGGGGCCGCAAGTTCGGCATGACCCATTTCGTCAACCCGAAGAAAGTCGGCGGCGACATCGTTCAGCATCTCGTCGGACTGACCGACGGCGGCGCCGATTACACCTTCGACTGCACCGGCAACGTCACGGTGATGCGTCAGGCGCTGGAATGCTGCCACCGCGGCTGGGGCACCTCCGTCATCATCGGCGTCGCCGAAGCCGGCAAGGAAATCGCCACCCGGCCGTTCCAGCTGGTGACCGGCCGGGTCTGGAAGGGCACCGCATTCGGCGGCGCGCGCGGCCGCACCGACGTCCCGAAGATAGTCGACTGGTACATGAACGGAAAGATCCAGATCGATCCGATGATCACCCATGTTCTGAAGCTCGAGGAGATCAACAAGGGCTTCGATCTGATGCACGAAGGCAAGTCGATCCGCTCGGTCGTCGTGTTCTGAAATCAACAACGTCAAACACAAGGAGGATAGGCCATGTCCGTTCGTATCCACCCATCGGTTGACAGCGGCGTGAAGAAGGGTTCGGGCAGCTTTTCCGGCGGCACGTTGGTCTGCAAATGCAGGGACAAGCCGGTCAAGATCGGCATCAAGGGCGACGTCGCGCACAATCACGCCTGCGGCTGCACCAAGTGCTGGAAGCCAGAGGGAGCGACTTTCTCGGTCGTCGCGGTCGTGCCGCGGGAAAATGTCACCGTGCTCGAAAACGGTGACAAGCTCGCTGTCGTCGATACCTCGGCGGCGATCCAGCGCTATGCCTGCAGGGCCTGCGGCACGCATATGTACGGTCGCATCGAGAACAAGGCCCACCCCTTCTACGGCCTCGACTTCATCCACCCCGAACTGTTCCAGGAAGCCGGCTCCGCGGCGCCGGGCTTTGCGGCATTCGTATCGTCCGTGATCGAGTCCGGCGTCAATCCGTCGGAGATGCCGGCGATCCGGGCAAGGCTCAAGGAGCTCGGACTCGAACCCTATGATTGCCTGTCTCCCGCGCTAATGGACGTGATCGCCACCCACGTGGCGCAATCGAGAAAGGAAGCGGCCTGATCTCGCTTCACGCGCGACCGCCGGTAGCAACCATTCGCCACCGGTGGAATGGCGATCGGCCGACGCACGGCCGCGCTCGTCCGCTGCTGGCCGTGCAGCCCTCGATCGGCATCGAGCGGAGGCGGGGGCGATCTCCCGCGCGACGAGAGCGCGACCTGCCGCGCCGTCCCGGTGCATTTACTCCTCTTGGGTCATCTCCACAGCGAAAAAAATGCGAGGACCCGCGGTCCTCGCAGTTGGGGAGAGCTCGCCGAGACCGCGCTGCCGCCGCCATCGGCGAGATTCACGGATCCTGGTCGTCAAACGGCCGACGCGACCGCACGTTGCGCCATCACCCTGATCAGGTTGGCACGGTAGTCCGCCGAGCCGTGGATGTCGTCCAACAGCCCGTTGGCCGCGATCTCGACATTGTCGAGCGCGGCGGCCGACCAGTTCGCCTTGAGCGCCGCCTCGATTGCGCCGACCCGCATCACACCGTTCGGTGACGCGCCGGTCGCGGCGACCCTCACATCGCCGGCCCTGGTTTTCGCGACAAAGACGCCGGTCAGCGCGAAACGCGAGGCCGGATGCGGAAATTTGGCGTAGCCTGCCTTGGCGACGACCGGGAACGAGACCGCGGTGATGATCTCGCCGTCGGCAAGCGCGGTCGAGAACAGGCCCTTGAAGAACTCGTCCGCGGAGACCACTCGCCTGTTGGTCTTGATCGTCGCAGCCAGCGCCAGCACCGCCGCGGGATAATCCGCGGCCGGATCGTTGTTGGCGAGCGAGCCGCCGATGGTGCCGCGATGGCGCACGGCGGGATCGCCGATCTGCGCGGCGAGACCGGCCAACGCGGGAATCGCCTTTTGCACCGCGACGCTGGTAGCGACGTCGTAATGCGTCGTCGCAGCCTTGATCGCGATCACGTCACCCGATGCCTCGATGCCGATCAGCTCCTTCAGCTTGCCGAGATCGATGACGTCGGATGGCGACGCCAGCCGCTGCTTCATCACCGGGACCAGCGTGTGACCGCCGGAGAGGTATTTTGCCTCGCTGGATTTGGCAAAGAGAGAAGCGGCCTCGTCGACCGAGGCGGGACGGTGATAGGTGGTCTCGTACATCTTGCTTGCTCCCTTAGCCGTGGATCGCGCGCCAGACGCGGTCGGGCGTCGCCGGCATTTCCAGCTTGTTGTGGCCGATCGCATCGGTGATGGCGTTGATGACGGCGGCCGAGGAGCCGATCGCACCCGCCTCGCCGCAGCCCTTGACGCCGAGCGGATTGCCCGGACACAGGGTGGTGGTGTGCGAGAGCTTGAACGACGGCAAGTCATCCGCGCGCGGCACGGCGTAATCCATGAAGGACGCCGTCACCGGCTGGCCGTTGCCGTCGTAGAGCGCGTGCTCGAGCAGGGCCTGGCCGATCCCCTGCGCCAGGCCGCCATGGACCTGCCCCTCGACGATCATCGGGTTGATCAGGCGTCCGAAGTCGTCGGCGGCGACGAAATTGACGAACGAGGTCTTGCCCGTGCCGGGGTCGACCTCGAGCTCGCATATGTAGGAGCCGGCGGGGAAGGTGAAGTTGGTCGGATCGTAGAACGCGCTCTCCTTCAGGCCCGGCTCCATGCCGTCGGGCAGGTTATGCGCGGTGTAGGCCGCCAGCGCGACCATCGGCAGCGCAATCGACTTGTCGGTGCCGGTCACCTTGAACTCGCCGTTCTCGATGACGATGTCGCCTTCGGATGCTTCCAGCGCGTGCGCCGCGATCTTCTTCGCCTTGGACTCGACCTTCTCCATCGCCTTGACGATGGCGGACAGACCCACCGCAGCGGAACGCGAGCCGTATGTGCCCATGCCGAACTGCACCTTGTCGGTATCGCCATGGACGATCGAGACCTGGCTGATCGGGATGCCCAGTCGATCGGAAATCACCTGCGCGAACGTCGTCTCGTGACCCTGGCCATGGCTGTGCGATCCCGTGAGGATCTCGATGGTGCCGACGGGGTTGACGCGCACTTCCGCGGATTCCCACAGGCCGACGCCGGCCCCGAGGCTGCCAACCGCCTTCGACGGCGCGATGCCGCAGGCTTCGATGTAGCAGGACACGCCGATGCCGCGCAGCTTGCCTTCCGACTTCGCCTTGGCCTTGCGCCCGGGGAATCCCGCATAGTCGATCGCCTTCATCGCCGCATCGAGCGAGGCGTCGAAGTCGCCGGTGTCGTAGGCCATGATGACCGGGGTCTGATGCGGGAACTGCTTGATGAAGTTCTTCTTGCGCAGCTCTGCCGGATCGATGTTGAACTGGCGCGCCGCGGTCTCCATCAGACGCTCCAGCAGATAGCTCGCCTCCGGCCGGCCGGCGCCGCGATAGGCGTCGACGGGCGTCGTGTTGGTATAGACCGTGATCACCTCGGCATGGATTGCCGGAATGTCATACTGACCCGACAGCAGCGTCGCATAGAGATAGGTCGGCACCGACGAGGAGAACAGCGACATGTAGGCGCCGAGATTGGCGTGGGTCTTTACGCGAAGCCCGAGGATCCTGTGATCCCGGTCGAACGCCATCTCGGCATGGGTGATGTGATCGCGGCCGTGGGCGTCGGTCAGGAAGGCTTCGGTGCGATCGCCGGTCCATTTCACGGGACGGCCGACCTTCTTCGATGCCCACAGCGCGACCATTTCCTCCGGATAGATGTAGATCTTCGAACCGAAGCCGCCGCCGACGTCGGGCGCGATCACCCGCAGCTTGTGCTCGGGCGCGATATTGTAGAACGCCGACAGCACGAGGCGCGCCACATGCGGATTCTGCGAGGTGGTGTAGAGCGTGAAATGCTCCTCGGCCGCATCGTAGTCCGCGATCGCCGCACGCGGCTCCATCGCATTCGGCACCAGGCGGTTGTTGGTGAGATCCAGCGAAACGACGCTTGCAGCCTTGGCGAAGGCGTCCTTGACCGCAGCCTCGTCGCCGATCACCCAGTCATAGATGACGTTGCCGGGAGCTTCGGGATGGAGTTGCGGCGCCCCCGGCGCGATCGCCGCGCGAACGTCGGCGACCGCCGGAAGCTCCTCATAGTCCACCGACACGGCCTCCGCGGCGTCCCTCGCCTGGTTCCGGGTTTCCGCGATCACAACGGCTACGGCCTGGCCGACGAACCGAACGATCTCGGGCGCCATCGCCGGCCACGCCCCCATCTTCATCGGCGAGCCGTCCTTGGAGGTAATGGCCCAGCCGCAGATCAGGTTGCCGACCTTGTCGTCGACGATCTGCTTACCCGTCAGCACAGCCACCACGCCCGGCATCTTCACTGCGGTCGACGAATCGATGCCCTTCACCCGGGCATGCGGATGAGGGCTGCGCACGAAATGCGCGTAGGTCATGCCCTGCAGCTTGACGTCGTCGACGTAGCGTCCCTTGCCGGTGATGAACCGCCTGTCTTCCTTGCGCGCAACGCTTGCGCCAATCCCTTCAACGCCCATCGCGTTTCTCTCCTGTCGGACCGATCATCGCTGTGCGGATTTCGCAAAGGCGATCCCGGCCGGATTGAATTACGTGTTATGAAGTCCGTAGAGGAACGATCCGCGCGGGACTATTCCGCCGCCTGCGCCAGCTTCATGCGGCCGGCGGCGTCGAGCACGGATTTGACGATGTTGTGGTAGCCGGTGCAGCGGCAGATGTTGCCCTCGAGCTCGTGACGCACCTTGCTCTCGTCCAACTCGCCGCCGTTGCGGTTCACGACGTCGACCGACGTCATGATCATGCCCGGCGTGCAGAAGCCGCACTGGAGCCCGTGGTTGTCGCGGAAGGCGGCCTGCATCGGGTGCAATTCGTCGCCCCTGGCAAGACCCTCGATCGTGGTGACGCTGCTCCCGGCCGCTTGCGCCGCCAGCACCGTGCAGGACTTGACCGCCCGTCCGTCGATATGAACCACGCAGGCACCACACTGGCTGGTGTCGCAGCCGACATGCGTGCCGGTCAGATTGAGATGGTCGCGAAGCAGATGGACCAGAAGCGTGCGGTCCTCGACATCGACTGCGACCGCCTTGCCGTTAACTGTAAGCTCGACATTTGGCACGCCGTTTCCTCCTCGAAGTTGTTGCAGTTTTTTTGAATAGGAACACGGCCGCAAAAATTTGTAATCGCGATCTTGGTAGTAGGCAGCGACACGTTAACTCGTTGAAGTTCAACGAGCCCGTCGCCGGACCTCTCTGGAAACGGCACGTCGCGCCCCTCCTCGATCGAGCACCGATGCCCGCCACGTAGCCCAAACAGAGGCGTTCGTCGCCTAGTACTTCCTGGCGATTGCCCGTCGACGCAACCCGACCTAACCACCCCGTCAACCAGAACAACGAAACGTGGAGGATTCTGCCGATGCAGATGACCGAGAGCCAACGCATTCCCGCCCCCAAGGCCAAAGTGTGGGCCGCGCTGAACGATCCGGAAATTCTTCGACGCTGCATTCCCGGCTGCCAGGAACTGGAGATGACGTCGCCTACGGAGATGACCGCCACCGTCGTCATCAAGCTCGGCCCCGTCAAAGCCAGGTTCGGCGGCAAGGTCACCCTGACGGATATCGACGAGCCGAACAGCTATCGCATCGTCGGCGAGGGATCCGGAGGCGTTGCGGGCTTTGCCAAGGGCGGTGCCGACGTGCGGCTCGAGGAAGAGGCGCCGGACGTGACGATCCTGCACTACGAGGCCAAGGCGCAGATTGGCGGCAAGCTGGCGCAACTCGGCTCGCGTCTGATCGATTCGACGGCCCGCAAGCTTGCGGCCAGCTTCTTCGAAAATCTCGCCGGCGCCGTCGCGCCGGCCGCGACCTGACCTGTGGCGGCTCGCGAGAACCTGGCGTCCATCAACCGAGGAACCTGAAGAGGCAGCGGTGCTGACTCAATTCCTCGGCCGTCCTGCGTTCGCATCCGCGCTGCGAAGCGCGAATCGCGCGGCGCCGACAACGGGGCTGCAAGGCGGCGCGCAGATCTGACTACTACCTTCCGCCTATACTACGTGCAGCGAGCCGATGCTGTAATTTTTCGCGATGTCTCGCAGCACGTCTGCGCATCGAAGGCTTGGCATCTGCACCAAGCGCTGATTGGCGACGCAGGTAATCACATCCCGGAGGAAACAATGAGATTAGCGCACAGGGGACTGTTGGCTGGCATATCGATCGCCGCAGTCATGGCGGCAAGCACGTTAGCGACACACGCCAATGATACCGTGTTGAAGGCCGAAGCGGTGGCGGAGCAATGGGCGGTGGCCGGCCGCGATTACGCCAACACCCGCTTCAGCCCGCTCAAGCAGATCAACACCGACAACGCGAGCAAGCTCTCGCTCGCCTATTCATTCTCGCTCGGATCGCTTCGCTCGAACGAGGCCTCGCCGATCGTCATCGGCAACACCCTCTATGTTTCCACGTCGTGGGGACCGAAATACGTCTATGCGCTCGATGCTGCGACGGGTGCGCGCAAATGGACCTATGAGCCGGAAATTCCCGACGACGTGCTGCAATACGCCTGCTGCGACGTGAACAGCCGCGGCATCGCCTACGCCGACGGCAAGCTGTTC
The DNA here is from genome assembly GCF_052389815.1 of Bradyrhizobium sp. Taxonomy (GTDB): domain Bacteria; phylum Pseudomonadota; class Alphaproteobacteria; order Rhizobiales; family Xanthobacteraceae; genus Bradyrhizobium. Next base: position 13,432 of record NZ_JBQTHN010000016.1, read on the forward strand.
GTCGGGCGCCTCGACGGCAAGCTGACGGCGCTCGATGCCGCCACCGGCAAGGCACTGTGGACCACGAAAGTAGTGGACTACAAGCAGGGCTCGGTCATCACCTCGCCGCCGCTCGTGGTGCGCGACAAGGTCATCACCGGTTTCGGCGGCGGCGAATACGGCGTGCGCGGCGCGCTGCTGGCATTCGACATCACCACCGGCAAGCAGGTCTGGCAGACCTACACCGTCCCTGCACCGGACGAGCCCGGCGGCGATACCTGGAAGGGCGACAGCGCCCAGCACGGCGGCGGTGCCGCCTGGCTGGTCGGCTCCTACGACGCCAAGACCGACACGGTATACTGGGGCACCAGCAATCCGGCCCCCTGGAACACGGCCGTGCGGTCGACCGGCAATGGCAATTTCGGCAAACTGACCAACCTCTACACGGCATCTACCCTGGCGCTCGATCCGAACACCGGCAAGATCAAGTGGCACATTCAGACCACGCCGGCCGATGCCTGGGACTATGACGGCGTCAACGAGGCCATCCTTGCCGACCTCAAGATCGGCAACAACACCGTGCCTGCGCTGCTCAAGGCCGATCGCAACGGCTTCTTCTTCGTCGCCAACCGCGAGACCGGCAAGGTTCTCTCGGCCGAGAAGTTCATCTTCGCCAACTGGGCCGAGAAGTGGGACGTCGCCACCATGCGCGCCGTCGAGAATCCCGACAAGCGTCCCGGCCCAGGCCACCCTGCAAAGGACATCTGCCCCAACCTGATCGGCGGCAAGAACTGGCAGCCGATGTCGTACAACCCGCAAACCGGGCTGGTCTACATTCCGACCAACAACGTCTGCATGGATTGGTCGGTCAGCGACGTCACCTACAAGCGCGGCGTGTTCTATCTCGGCGCGGAATTCCCGACCAAGGAAGGCCCGGGCGGCTTCCTCGGCGAGCTCGTCGCCTGGGATCCGGTGAAGCAGAAGAAGGTCTGGTCCATCAAGGAGGACCTGCCCTTCAACGGCGGCACGCTGACGACCGGCGGCGGCCTGGTGTTTTCGGGCAACCTTCACGGCGACTTCCGCGCCATCGACGCCAAGACCGGCAAGGTTCTCTGGAGCAAGACGCTCGGCTCCGGCATCGGCGCGGGCCCGATCACCTACATGGTTGACGGCAAGCAGTATGTCGCCATCGTCGTCGGCCGCACCGCCGCCATTCCCGCGTTCCTTGGCGAAGTCGGCAAGAAGATGACGGCAGCGGCGCCCGAGGGCGGCTCGCTGTTCGTGTTCAGCGTCCAGTAATCGCAAGAAGGCCGGCGCGTATCCCGACGGGGTACGCGCCGCCACCCGACGAGCAACTGGTTTTCGGACAACCGCACCGTTGCCGGAAATCCGCTCCAAGAAATACCGCACAGAGCAGGAATACCGGGAGGATGACGATGCACTCAGCGAATCCCATTGTTGCCGGGTCCACGCGACCAAAGCGCCGCGCCCTTGCCCGTTCGGGCTTCTGCGCGCTGCTCGCCGTCGCCGCGGTTGCGGCTTCCGCCGGGCCAGGCCGCGCGGAAGAACAACTCCCCCTGCGGCTCTGCGCCGATCCGACCAACCTGCCGTTCTCCAGCGACAGTCCCGCGCAACCCGGCTTCTATCTCGAGATCGGTCAGGCCATTGCGCAGGCGCTGGGACGGCCGGTCACCTACGACTGGTACAAGTCCTACTTCGGCAAACGAACGGTGCGCGTGACGCTGCTCGGCAGGCACTGCGATGCGATGGTCGGTCTGCCACGTTCCGAAGACTTCATGGGACCGGCTGTGATCTTTTCCAGGACGTTCGTGACCGAGAGCTATGCGCTGGTAACCGCAAACGAGCTGACCATCGCCGGCATCAACGACCTCAAGGGCAAGCGGGTTGCCGTTCAATTCTCGACGACGCCGCAAAATCTTCTTGCCGAGCGGAATGATGTCCAGATGGTCACCGTGCTCTCCCCGGAAGCGGGCATGAAGGCGCTGGACCAGGGCAAGGCCGACGTCGCCTTCATCTGGGGCCCGGTCGCCGGCTGGCTGAACAAGACCAGCTACGGCAATCGGTATCGGATCCAGCCTACCGAAGGCGCGGGACTATCGTGGGACGCCGCGATCGGCTTTGCAAAGGCGTCGAAGCAATTGCGCGACCAGGTTGACGCCGCGCTGCCCGGGATCGAGCAGAAGATCCTCGAGCTGTCCGCAAAGTACGGACTGCCAACGGCTTCGCCGATCCGGATCGGAGCGACCCGCAACGCGATAAGGTTCGCCGCGCTCGAGACTCGCATCATGTCGGATCTCGCGCCGTCCGGCGCCGCGGCGGCGGTGTCGTCGTCAGAAGAAGCCGTGCCGCGTCCCGCCATGCGGGTCGCCGACGCCGCATCGGCCAAGCCGCCGGCGGCGGTGAACGCCGGAAAGGAGATCTTCAACGGCACCTGTGCGCATTGTCATGGCCCTGACGCGGTGCAGAGCGAGCGCAAGATCGACCTTCGGCTGCTGAACAACCGGTATGGCGAGGACATGCGCGCAAGATTCATGACGACGGTGAATGAGGGACGACCGTCAAAGGGAATGCCGGCCTGGAATGAGGTCTTTACTGAGGATCAGTTCGAGAGCATCTATGCATATCTCCTCACCGTACAGGCGCCGGCCGACACCACCAATTGAGCCGCGTTCGGGAGAATCGGCAGGGCTTGCGGCTGCGCAGCCGATGGAACCTTGCGTCGTTGGTGAGCAGGGACCGGACGGACGAGTTGCGTCCGGCCCCGCCTCTAAGTCCGGGACTGACGCAATGACCACCTTCCTGATCATCGACGACCATCCGTTGTTCCGGGAGGCGCTGGGCAACGCGGTCCGGCTCGCACATCCCGAGGCCCGTATCCTGGAAGCGATGTCGATCGCGGAGGCGCTTCATATCCTCACCAGCGAGGAAAGCATCGATCTGGCCCTGCTCGATCTGTCGCTGCCGGACGCCATGGGGTTTTCCGGCTTCCTCCGCCTGCGCGAGACCTATCCTCGACTGCCGGTCGCCATCGTCTCGAGCGAGGAAGATCAGAACGTCGTGCACGAGGCGCTCTCGCTCGGCGCGGCGGGCTACCTGCCGAAATCGACGTCCAAGCGCGAACTTGCGGCCTCGATCGGGCGCGTCCTGAGCGGCTCGATCTCTGCGCCGAGGGACTTCGTCGCCGTCCCCAACGCCGGTCACAAAAAGACATTGCAGGCGCGGCTTCGCGAACTCACCCCGCAGCAGATACGAGTGCTGGACCTGGTCCGGCGCGGCTATCAGAACAAGCAGATCGCGCTTGAGCTCCAACTCGCTGAATCCACGGTCAAGGCGCATGTGACGGAAATCCTGCGGAAGTTGCGGCTGTACAGCCGCAACAAGGCTGTCATCGAGATCGGCAAGATCGAGCTGCCGGCCCCCAGGCAACGCCAGTCCAGGGCCGATAACGGCAAACCGCGATGAACGGAATGGAAGCGAAGTTCCGCAAGGACGATCGCAAACGGCGGTCCGCAACCGGTGCAGACATGCCGCCAGCCGGGCAGCGCCGGAATCCCGATCGCCACGCGCCGCGGCGCGCGCCTTGGTCGCTACGCCTTTGCCTTGCTGCGCTGATACTGCTTATCGCCGCGATTCCGGCGTCAGCCGCCGAGACCCTGCGTGTCGGATTCCAGGCGACAGGAACCTTCGCATGGGTGCTCGACGTGATCCGCCGCCACGGCCTCGCCGAGGCCGCCGGACTCGACATCAAGGTGACCGAGTTCGCCTCTCCGGATGCCGCCAAGCTCGCCCTCAACGGCGGGTCGGTCGATATCGCGATCTCCGACTGGCTTTGGGTCGCAAGGGAGCGCGCGTTCGGCAGCAAGCTCCTGTTCCATCCATATTCGAGCGCGGTGGGCGCGGTGATGGTCAGGCAGGATTCTCCGCTGAAGGAGTTGTCCGACCTGAAGGGACGCGTGCTGTCGGTTGCCGGCGGCCCGCTCGACAAGAGCTGGCTCGTCGTGCGAGCCGCAGCGCTCCGGCGCGGCATCGACCTCAGGCGGGAGGCAACGCTGCAATACGGCGCCCCGCCGCTCATGTTCCACAAGCTGCAGCAGGGCGAGGCCGACGCCGGCCTCAATTTCTGGAACTTCTGCGCTCGACTGGAAGCGGCCGGTTTCCGCCGGCTCCTCGACGTGCGCGACGCCGAATCCGAGCTCGGTATCGCGGAGCCGGTCGCCATGATCGGATATGTCTTCCCGGAATCGTTTGCAGCGAGCCGTCGCCACACGATCGACCGCTTTCTCGAGGCAACAAAGGCCGCCGGCGACATCATGGAGCGGTCCGACGCCGAGTGGGACGCATTGCGTCCCTTGATCAGGGCCGAAGACGAGGCGACGTTTGCAGCGATGCGCGATCGAACCCGGGCCGGCTTTCCCCGGCAATCGCTCGAAAAGGAGATCGCAGGCGCTCGCAAGCTCTTCAGGACGCTCGCGGAACTGGGTGGACCCGAGCTCGTTGGCCCGGCCAAGGAGCTCGATCCCGGCCTCTACTACGATCCTTCCGCCAACCGGGGAGTAGAGATTCGATGACGCGGCGCCGGATTTCCCGTGATTCGCAATGGATCAGGCGAGCTGGCTCTGGATGGCGAAGCGCACCAGTTCCGACGATGTGCGGACGCCGAGTTTCTGGCGAATGATCGAGGAGTTGTTGGCAATGGTCTTGTAGGAAGCGTTGATCATCCAGGCGATCTCGGCCAGGCTCTTGCCGGTGCCGAGCAGACGCAGGATCTCGATCTCCCGCGGTGTGAGTTTCGCGAGCCGGTTTCCAGTCGGGGTGAGCCGGGCAAAGGCTATGCTCTGTGCGATCGCGGACGGGAGAAAAACCCGTCCATCGCCGACCTCGCGGATCGCGCTGACCAGATCGGCCGGATCGCCTGATTTCGAAACATAGCCGCGCGCGCCGCATTCGATGGCTCGCGCAGCAAAGATCGGATCTTCATTCATGCTGAACATGATGATGCGAGCGCAAGCCTCCCGGGCGAGCATGCGTTTTGCGAGCTCGAAGCCGGACACCCCGGGCAGGTTGATGTCGAGCACGCTGACGTCGGGACGCTCGGCAAGAAATACCTCCAGGCCCGTCTCTGCGTTTGGCGCGTCCAGAATTACGAGCTCGGCATCATCGGCCATCAAGGCCCGGCAGCCCGAGGCAACGATCGGATGGTCATCGACGATCAAGACGCGCATCGGACAATCTCACTCGCCGGCATTGGGCACGCCTTCGACGATGGGGGCCGCAGGGGGCGGAACGACCGGCTCGCCCGCGGAAAAGTCGACCGCGCCGCGGCAACACTCGAAGAAGCAGCCTGCCGTGCAGAGCTCCAGCTGTTTTGTCAGGCTCTCCAGCATGAAGTACGGAATGATTCGGCAAGCAAGGGCCTACTTGGTAGTAGAGGACGGTCGCTCCGATTTCGCACGAGCGAAACGTGCCGGCGCAAGGAATTTGAGTTTGCGTGCGATTAGCGGCCGATTTTTGATCTGGATCAAATCGAGGCGGTGCCGAGCCGCCATGCTATATATATCATGGTGGGACTTGGGATGGGCGCGAACGTGACCACATTTCTCATTGTCGAAGACCATCCGCTGTTTCGCGAGGCGCTGGAGAACGCGATTCGTTCCGCCACGCCGGAGGCGGAAATCCTGCAGGCCACATCGATCGATGAGGCCATCGAGGTGCTGTCATCGACCGATGCGGTGGATTTGACCCTTCTCGATCTGTCGATGCCGGGCACGACGGGCTTGTCCGGACTCATTCGCATCCGCAAGGCATTTCCCCGCAATCCGGTCGTCGTTGTCTCGGGTCACCAGGACCCGCAGATCGTGTCGAGCGTGCTTTCCCTGGGTGCCTCCGGTTATGTCCCGAAGTCCACCTCGAAGGAGGAGCTGGCCCGTTCGATCGAGGAAGTGTTGCGGGGGTCGATCTACGTTCCCAGCACCTATCGCGCCGTCGCCTATGCGCGCGGGGCCAAAGGTCCCGCGCAAGAACTGCTGAGGCGCCTGCACGATCTGACGCCGCAGCAGTTGCGCGTCCTCGACATGGTGCGCCGCGGCTTGCAGAACAAGCAGATCGCCTACGAGCTGCAGATTTGCGAAACGACCGTCAAGGTTCACGTCTCGGAAATCCTCCGCAAGCTCAATGTCATCAGCCGCACCAAGGCGATCATCGAGATGTCCAAGATCGATTTCGCGAATCTAGCAAGCGACAGCGCAGCGAAGCGAGCCCAGGACCGCATATGAGCCGCCCGCCGCGGCGTTCCGCTGCGCGTGCCGAAGCGCGATGAAATTGGGATGGCTAGTCATCGCGCTTCGGGTCGTTGTTCGGGCGTTATCCCTCGGGTCGAGCCCTAGGGCATGCTTTTCGGAAAGCCGCTTCACACCTTTCCGGATCATGATCCGAACTAGGCCAGCATGAACGAAAGCAACGCCCGCATCTCGGCCGGCTTGACCGGCTTTTTCAGGACCTCAAGACCGTTGAGGCTCGCCTCCTTTGCGGCCGCCTCCGAGTAGTCCGCGGTGACGATCACCGCGGGAATATCGACCTTCGCGTGCCGCCGAATTTCCTGCACGGCCGTCAGCCCGCTTTCGTCATCGAGATGCAGGTCCGCGACGATCGCATCGGGAATCTCTCCGAGCACGGCCAGGCGCTCGAGCGCGTCGGCTGCCGACGTCGCAGGCACGACCTGACAGCCCCATTTCTCGAACAGAATGGCCATCGCCTGCGCGCTCGACGGATCGTTCTCGATCAGCAGAATGCGCGCCCCTTCCAAGCCGCCATACTCGAGATCGATGCATTCGACCTCGCGCCTTTCTTCCCGGACGGTGGCGGGATCGGCGCGATCAAGCAGGAGGCAAAACGTCGATCCATGTCCCACGCGCGACCAAAGCCGGACCTCGTGCCCGAGCACGGTGGCGAAGCGGCGCACGATCGACAGACCGAGCCCGAAACCCGTACGGTCGCCGGCACTGGTCTCGCCGCGCTGGAACTCGACGAAAATTGCCTCCTGCTGCGCCCTGTAGATTCCCGGCCCCGTATCGGAGACCTGGATGCGGACGCGCTTTCCGTCGCGCCTGCACCCCATGACCACCCCGCCTGACCTCGTGTAACGCAGCGCATTCGACAGCAGATTCTGCAAGATGCGGCGAAGCATCATCGCGTCGGAGACGACCGCGAGCGAGGACGGACAACAGCGCAGCGAGAGACCCTGCTTCGCCGCGATGGGCGCGAACTCGAGCCGAAGCGGATCGAACAGCGAGGAAATTGCGATCGGCCGCACGTCGGGCCGCAACGCGCCTGCGTCCAGCTTGGAGATGTCCAGCAGCGAACGCAGCAGATCCTCGAGCGTCATCAGGGAGCGATCGGCCTGCTCGACCAAGCCCGACCCGCCTTTTCCATCGATCATCTCCGCCAGCGTGGACAGCGTAAGTCGCGCCGCGTTGAGCGGTTGCAGCAGATCGTGCGTGACCGAAATCAGGACCGACGATTTCAGCGAACTCGCGGCCTCGGCCTGCTGCTTGGCGCGATACAGGCTTTCGTTGGCCCGCTCGATGGAGTACAGCGCCTCGCGCAATTGTTGCGTTCGGTCGCGAACCTTGTGGTCGAGCGCGATTGCCGTTTCGAACAGCGAGAAGGCGTTGAACTGCTGATCCATCGAGCGCTCGACGCGCGACATCAGCACCGAATTTATCTTCCTGAGCTTGGCAGTCTCCCGCTGCAGCTGCTCGATCGCATCCGGTTCCTGTGACATCTCGATCAATCCGGCCGCCTGCCGATGGCCACGCCGGTCAGCGTCTGATTCACATGCATCGAACCGTACTGCTCGCCATAGGTATGGAAGCCGATGACCCGGTTCTGGCGGTACAGCTCCGACATCTCGCGCGCGAACTGGTGCTGCTCGGCGTCCAGACGCCGGAAGATGCATTCGAATCCGATGTAGATGGACACCTCGCCGATCTCGTCATTCAGCCGGGAGAACACCTCGCGCGTCGCGCCGATCGGGTTGCGCGACTTGGCCGCGGTGAGCACCATGCCCTCGTCGATCGCACAGAAGAAGCTGAGCGAACCGTCGGGATTCATCCGTTGGATCGATCTCGCATAGTATGCTCCGCCCACCCTCACCAGCACGGGGTGGGAGGCGAAAGAGAACGGATCGAGCCGCGCATCGGCAAGGCCGACTGCGCGCGAATATTCCTCCGCAGCCGGCTCCGCGTTCAGCTCCTTGACGATCCGCCCCTCGATGTCGGCTTCCGTCACGACCATCTTGGTCGACGTCGGTTCGAAGTTGTCGCATTTGAACAGGCGAAACGGCAGCGGCGTCGTGAGAAGGATCAGTACCGCGGCGTCCGTATAGGCCCGACCGCCGAAGAAGACCCAGGTCTTCTCGAAGCGAAGCCCATCGCCCGCGGATCCGCCGACGACCGGAATGTCGTCCAGCGAGGCGTAGATCGCCGACATGACGGCTTCCTCGCGCCGGCACATTCCGTCGATCAGGACCAGCCCGAACGACCGCTGATCCTCGACGTCTGCATCGCGTCGCAGCAGCTCCTGCCGAAGCTCGGCTCCGATCCTGCGGCCGTCCTCGACGCGAAAGGCCGCCAGATCGAAGATGGGTTTTGCCACCACCTTGAAATCGCTCTCGCTGAACGCGAGCGCTACGACGCTGTTTTCCTCCCAGCCGTCCGGCGCCAGCTCGCCTGCCGTCGTGCAGCCGTAGATCGGCGTATCGCCGAAATGCGCCGCCATCTCGGCGATGAACCGGTCGGGATCGTAGTATGGCGAGAGAAAAACCAGCACCATCGCCAGCCCGTCAGACGGCAATTGTTCTGCGATTTCCGTTGCAGCCTGCGCGACCGAAACTGCCCGCGACCTGGCGGCTGCCACACCACATGAATCGCCAAACCGGGCCTCGGTTTGCCTCACTTGGTCTCTCCCGGAAACAGGGCTGGTCTGCCGCCAATTTGTCCGCAAGGATATGGTGCTTTTCCTTCGGCTGCAACCGAACCGACCGCTCGTTTTGATCCAGAGCAAGGACCCATGAACGCGCGGGTGCATGGTGTTCCGCACGTCGGCACGGTTCCCGATCGCAGATACTGCGGCCGACAATGGCCCCGAATTCCCGGAGCCAGCCAATGGGGGATAAGCATGATCGAGCGCGCGATTCTCATCGCTTTGCTGGCCATGTCGGCCGCGGGAGTGCGGGCGGCGGATGCCGGAGACCCGGCCGCGGGCAAGGCGTTGTTCGAGCGCACTTGCCAGAATTGTCATTCCGTCGAGATCGGCGTCAACAAGGTCGGGCCAAGTCTGTGGAACGTGGTGGGACGCCAGCCCGCGGTGGTGCCCGATTTCGTCTATTCAGACGGGATGAAGGCCAACAAGTCGGCATGGACGATGTCCGCGCTGGATGCCTACCTCGCGGATCCACGGGGTGACGTGCACGGCGTGAAAATGTTCTTCAAAGGACTGCCCGCGCAGAAGGATCGTGCTGACGTCATCGCGTTTCTGCAAACGTTGAGATAGGCGGACCCAAGCCGACCGGAGCAGCCGGGCGTTGCCGCTTGCCGATGCATCACGCCGAATTTGCCGCCGATCGGGTAAGGCAACCGGAGCTGCATTGCACAAGCCGGCCGCCTTCCGCGTCCTACTACCAAGATCGCGATTACAGCCACCGCAATCCGTGTTCTCATCCTGACAAACAGGGCTCGCACCCTATCGCGGTCGACGGTCGCGGTCGTCGAGACATGTTCGTCGGCGCGTCGAAAGGCCGTCGATGATCGTACCGCGTTGGCAAAACTACAGATTCCTGCGCCGCTTACGGTGCACGGAAACATCCGTCCTGCCCGCGGAGAATGATGCCGGGGAGCCGGCAGGCGCATCGCGACGCGGCTTTGCGCATCGCGCCGTTGTTGCCGCTTCTGTTGCACAGATCGGTCGACCTGACGTGGGATGTGAACCGGTTCCTGCCGGTGCACGCGCTCTACGCACGTTTTTGCCGGCCAGTGCATTCGTGACGCAGGCGGACGCGACTTCGACTATCATTCGTCTTCAGGTCATGTTCCGGTGGTGAACGACAGGGCCGGCGGCTGCGGCAGGTTCCGTCCCGGTGGCACGCCCGGTCGCCGCCGGCTAACGAGTTGCGGAGGATGAGCCGTGGCACGCGTCCTGTCGATCCTCGCCTTCGTGGCCATCTGGGCCGTCGCGGCCCTGCTCGCGCAGTCGCGGATGCTGCCGGGCCCGCTCACCGTTGCCGAAACGATCGTCGCCGAGACCGTCAGCGGAGAGCTTCCCTACGAGATGGGCTGCACGCTCGCGCGGGTCATCGTGTCGTTCTCGATTGCCCTGGTGCTCGGCTCGCTCGCCGGATACGCCATGGGGAACTGGAGGACGGTCGACCGGTACGCCGATCCCTGGCTGGTGGTGCTGATCAACCTGCCGGCGCTGGTGACGATCATCTTTGCCTATATCTGGATCGGTCTGTCGGAGACAGCAGCGATCGCGGCAGTTGCGCTGAACAAGCTGCCGAACGTGGTGGTGGTGATGCGCGAAGGAACGCGGGCGCTCGACCAGGGACTGGACGAGATGGCACGGGCATTCAGATTGTCGGGCCTCGCGCGCATCCGCCATGTCGTTGTCCCGCAGCTCGCGCCCTATTTCGCCGCAGCATCCCGATCGGGACTTTCCATTGCCTGGAAGATCGTGCTGGTGGCGGAACTGATCGGGCGCCCGAACGGCGTCGGGTACGTTCTCGGCTCGGCGTTCTCCCTGTTCGACTTGACCACGATTCTCGGCTATGCGCTGACGTTCAGCGCGCTCATGCTGGCAATCGAAAACTTCCTGGTGCAGCCGCTTGAAAGACGAGCCCAACGCTGGCGCCGACGCGCTTGAGCTTCGCGTCGACCGCAAGACCTTCATCTCCGCCGAGGGAGCCCCGGCAGAAGTGATCCGCGGTCTCGCCCTGCGGCTCGAGCCCGGCAGCTTCGGTGTCCTGATGGGTCCGTCCGGCTGCGGAAAGACGACGGCCCTGCGCATCGCCGCCGGGCTGGATGCGGACTTCTCGGGTGTGCGCCGCCTGCCGCCATCCGCGCGACTCGGAATCGTGTTCCAGGAGCCGCGTTTGCTGCCCTGGCGGACGGTCGAGGAGAATATCAGGCTTGTCATGCCGGCAGGGGATGCTGGAAGCGACATCGGCGACCTGATCGACACGCTCGGCCTCGCCTCGCACATGTCGCACTACCCCGGAGAGTTGTCCCTGGGCCTGGCGCGCCGCGCCGCGATCGCGCGCGCCTTTGCGGTTCGGCCCACCATCATGCTGCTCGACGAGCCGTTCGTCTCGCTCGACGAGACCACTGCCGCCCGCCTGCGGGAGGAATTGTTCACGCTGACGCGGCGCGAAGGGATGACGACGCTGTGCGTCACCCACGATCTCGGCGAAGCGGTCGAGCTGGCCGACCATCTGTTCTTTCTGTGTCGTCGGCCGGCGCGGGTGATCTTCGAAAAGCATCTGCCGTCGAGCGCGGTGCCCCGCAGCAAGGCCGATATCTCGCTGATCGAGGCGGAGCTTCGGGAAGTGCTGTCCGGGTTCAACGGAACGGACCCGCCTCGCGCCGGATAGATTCGAGCCGGACGGCTACGACTTTGGTCCCGATGCCGCGTCCACGTCGACGCGACAGAGTGTTTCCCCGCAGCCAACAGCGGCAATGCGCCACCGGCAAAATTTCCAAACCGCGTACCCGGCTGCACCGAGAAGGGGATGCCATCGATGCCGCGCCGTTGCCTGCCGGCCTGCCTCGCCGTTCTGTTCCTGCTGACGGCGCCGGCCAACGCCTTCGTCGCCTACGTCTCGAATGAGAAGGCAAACTCGGTATCCGTGATCGACACCGCGACCTGGACCGTCACCTCGACCATCAAGGTCGGGCAGCGCCCGCGCGGCATCGAGCTCACGCGCGACGGCAGGTTCGTGCTGGTCGCGGTTGGCGACGACGACACCATTCAGATGATCGATACGGCGAGCCGACAGATCGCCGGCACCCTGCCCTCGGGCCCCGATCCGGAACTGTTCGTGCAGGACGCCGCCGGCAAGATCCTCTACGTTGCCAACGAGAACGACAACACGGTTGCCGTGATAGACATCGAGAGCCGCGCGCGCCTCGGCGAACTGGAGGTCGGCGTCGAGCCGGAAGGTATGGCCATCAGCCCCGACGGGGCGATGCTGGTCAGCACCTCGGAATCCACCAACATGGCGCATTTCATCGACACGGCGACGCGCAGGATCGTGGCCAATGTCCTGGTCGATGCACGGCCGCGCTTTGCGGAGTACAAGCGCGACGGCTCGGAGGTATGGGTATCGTCCGAAATCGGCGGCACCGTCTCGGTGATCGATCCCGCCAGGCGTTCGGTCGCCAAGCGGATTCAATTCGCCGTTCCCGGACTGCGAAAGGAGGCCATTCAGCCCGTCGGCATCGCCATCACAGCGGACAGCAGGACGGCGTTCGTTGCCCTCGGCCCCGCCAACCGGATCGCGGTCGTCGATGCGTCCAGCCATCAGGTGACCAAATATCTGCTGGTCGGCCAACGCGTCTGGCACATGGCCTTCACGCCGGACCAGAAGTATCTGCTGGCGACCAACGGCCTGTCGAACGACGTTTCCGTCATCGACGTCGCCGCGCTCAAGGTCGTCAAGACCATCCAGGTCGGCGAACAGCCCTGGGGCATCGCAATCTCGCGACAATGAAGACTGGCGGCATCGACCACCCTTGCTGCGCCGCGCTGGTATGAGCAGGACAGTGCAGCCTCGCTCGCCACCTACGCCGCTGTCAGCTTGCGGGCCTTCTTCGCTCGCGCCGGCAACCTGCTTTCGACTGAAAACCCGACATTCAGCGCCCTCATGATGGTGGCAATCGTTTCGAAACGCGGCTTGGCACCATGCGCAAGTGTCTTGTACAGGCTTTCCCGGCCGAGACCGGACGCCTTCGCGACCTCCGCCATGCCGCGCGCCTTGGCCACGTCACCAAGCGCCTTGAGCAGTACGCCGGGGTCTTCGTCGCTGGCGGCGAGCGAAAGATACTCCGCAATCGTTTCCTCGCTATCGAGGTAATCAGCGACCTCGAATGGCGCGTAAGCAACTTTTGGCTTCGCGCTGGACTTGGCGCTGGATTTGGCTTTGGACTTGGCTTTGGGCTTGGCTTTGGCCTTCTTCATCGTCCGCTTTCCTTCAATTCCCTCGCCATGCGCTTTGCCCTGGCAATATCGCGGCGCTGGCTGGACCTGTCGCCACCGCAAAGCAGCACATAGACAGCGGCACCATGACGCACGAAATAGACACGGAATCCCGAACAATGGTGGATTCGCATTTCCGAGACGCCTTCGCCCACCGGCTCGCAATCCCCGAAATTACCCAGGGATCTTGCGACAGCCGGTGGAGTATCCGCGCCCTGGTCCTCTGGTCTTTCAAGCCATTCAGCCAATCGGAAAAGACGGATGACCGAATGAGCGTGTTCATGGCCTGATGTATCTAATTGGATACAGATTATCAAGTAGAAGCCGCGCTTCCTGACCGAACGGGATGGGACGCATTCCAACCGCGATCGTCGATCGAAGCGGGCGATGCGGCCCGACCTGATGTACGCCGCCGTGCTCTATCTCGCCGCAACGGGCTACGCGCTGAACAGGATCTTCCTCGCGCTGGAAGCGCGGATGGTGCCGTGGATGGGCAGGTCGTGAGGCCTGGCGTGCGGCGGCGGCCGCCGGCATTCAAAAATGTGCTTGCTCGCCAACCTGCGTTTCAGGACTGCAAAGCGGAAGATAATCGACTATCATCTGCGTAGATCGGCCGAATGCGGCCATCGAATCCGCGATTGCCGGATCACTACCGGAGCAGCAACCGAACCGGGAAAGTGTCAAGGAAGATGGGGGATGTTCCGTTTCTGCAGTCGGGAATGCACCTTCTCAAGAGGCTTTGTCTCGTCGGCACAATTGCCGTTTGGGGGACGGCTGCATCCCTTGCAACGGAGCAACCGTCCGACATTCCGGCCTGGCTGCGGAGCCACATCGGCGAAGGCGAGGGTCAGATCGCCCAGGTGGTCTTGCAGAGGGCGCGCGCGCTCTATCTGAAGAAGGTGGCCGAAGGCATCGTCAAAAATCCCTGCTATTTTGCCATGGACGCGACGCGTCCCAACGGCGGCAGAATGGGGAAGCGGTTCTACACGATCTGCGAAGCCGACCGGTCGTTTCGTGCGGTCTCCACGGGTCATGGCAGCGGCCGCAACATGAAGGGTGTCCCGAACTTCGCGAACGGAAGGGAATGCGTGAAGAATTTTGGCAATGCGCTGGATTCCTATCTGACGACCGGCGGCGCCTACGTGACGGCCGAGACGAGAACCTCGTTCAAGGGCTATTATCGCAACTCCGCCAAACAGGATGCCGCCTTGATGCGCTCGTTCGTTCAGTTCGACGGCGAGGGAGAGACCGCCAATGCCAGGGAGCGCGCCATCGGCGGGCATCCGGCCGTTTTGCTGAGGAAGATACGTTATCGCTGGAGGCCGCGCAGTCCGCACGCGAATGAACACGGCTGTGGTCCGGTAGGCACGCTCGAGGACTACGCCGGCGGACGCAGCAACGGGTGCACGACCTGGTCGCGGTCCGACGCAGAAAAAATCATTCCATTGCTCAAGGATCCGACGACGCTCTACATCTACCCGGAATCGGAGGACATCAAGGCGGTCGCGCAAGCCGTCTCGGCTCGCAAGCCGCATTTGCGCAACAGCTCCTATTGGAACGCCGTCTGCCTGAAGCAAATCGGCGCCCCGAAATTCTGGTCAAGAGAGCAGCTCGAACCGCTCCTCGCCCAGTACCACAGGGATCCGGAACCGGCCCCCAGCCGCCCGGCGACCTGCAAGCCGTAGATTGTTCTGCTTCTCTCAATCCGCTGTACACGCAGCGGTTCGCCGGAGGTCGTCTTTCTGATCCGTTACCGCGCGAGTGCGTCCTACCAATACAAGGACAAGCAATATGGGTTCTGGTCTACGCGATCAACCGCTGCACCAGCGCCGACTCACTTGAGTACGTCAAAAGTGCCTCGTGAGTCGCCCGAGTGACCCCAACGTACGTTAGTCGAACACATTCCTCCACCGGCTCGCCGTGGCGGCCGAGCAAGCCCAATCCCGCAATAGCGACGCACGGAAACTCGAGCCCTTTCGCGGTGTGCATGCTCAAAAACCGCACCGCCATCCGTTTCGTCGAAACTCTGTTCCTGTTGTTTTTGGCCATATCGATCGGCACTTCATGCTTGGTGAGTATCTGAGCGACCCGCTCCCCAATCCAGTGCTCCGGATAAAGGCAAGCCATTTGCGCCCACTCGTACCCTGCCTTTTTGCGCCCGAGAAACCACTCGGCGACGCAGTGAGCTTCTGCGTCGATGCTGACACACTGCCGCACGTCTGGCACCAGTCCCTGCCGACCCGCATCTTCCGGCATCAGGATGGCGTGCTCATCATCGGCCGTCGTTCCAGGAGCGCCGATCACGTCTGAAGCAAAGCGTCTCGCGAAGGCAACGATCTGGGCTGTGTTGCGGTAGTTGACTTTTAGCACGGTCGTTCTGCCCTTCGCTTCAATTCCGAGCTGACTCCACACCGGGCGCTCACGCCCTTTGTAGATGGCCTGTATATCGTCGTAGACGACCATCAGCGCCTTCGTATGCGGGTTCACCATCTTGGCCGCAAGCGCGAGCCATTGCGGCTCGAAGTCGTGTGCCTCGTCGACCAGGACAGCGTCGTACTGTGCCGTTGGGATATGCCCCTGATCTACAGCCTTCACGACCTCGGTAACGCTCGCAGCCAGTCGCTTTGCGTAGTCCGGATATTCTCGCTCGGATGGGGCGGGAATCCCGAAAGTCCGCAGCATCCGGTAACACCATGAATGAAAGGTGAGGACCTGAACACGGTCCTCCACGCCGCGATTCTGCATCGCATCCTCAAGTCGCCCAGCGATGCCATTGGCGTAGCACAGGATGAGCACCGGCTTTGTCGCCGTACGCGCCAGATATTCGGCTCGAAAGGCAAGGATCAGCGTCTTACCCGATCCAGCAACGCCGCGAATAATTCGATGCCCCTCTCCCAAGCTGCGCGCAATCTGCTCCTGATGCATGTCCATGACTGCAAGCGTCCGGTCGGATGGATCGGGCACCATCGCTTCGTCCAGAGGTAGAGCAATCTGTCGTATGCGGATCTCGGGAAAGAGCAGCGCACGCAGCCGGTCGAACTGCGGCATCGACAGAGGCTCTCCGAGACGCGGATAAACCATGCGCCACAATCTGGACCGGAATTCTTCAGGGTCCGCGCCCTCCGTCATTTCATCCTTGAACACACATAGATGCTCGGCGAACACCTCCTTGAGATTGGTCTGATCGAACTGCTTGCGCGTGATATTCGTGAATACTGCCCCGAACCCGAAAGGAAGGATGGGTCTGCCCATGAAACGATGACCGGCCGGAAACAGCAATTGCCCATCCCGCTCCAGCGAGCGCACGACCTCGAAGGTATACTTGCGAGCCTGCTCCAGGGGATTGCTCTCCCGCACGATGCCGCGACTCGTCAGCAGTTCGACTTTTGCCTTGTCGGCCGACACGATTGACTCCAGGCGCCAGTCCTTCACCTCAAGCACGAGCAGGCCGTTCGCTGGATGAACGATGATAAAGTCCGGATGCCGGTTGCGAGGGCCTACCGGGAGGTTGTGCCAAACGACAGCGTTCTCTTCGAGGAAGTCCTTGAGGCGCTCCGCGAGTCGCAGCTCGCCACTGGTGTCGAAGCGCGCGAAGCCCAGGCTAGGGATCAGGATTGCCATGTAACGACCAAGAGGCGGACAACCAGCTCAGAGCTTAATGCTACCTCAACACGCTTGGGATCGATGCTCACGGCTCTGCCCCTTCGCAAATCGTGCGTTTTCCCGCAGTCAGTGAGAGCAGAACTGACCTCGCTTGTAAATTGCGTCACGGAGCGCTGATGAGCCGCCCTTGTATAATTCCCACGAGAGGAAAATCAGATCGAAAGGAGTGAGGCTGGCGCGCCAGTCAGGATAGAACTGCGAACTCTTATGTCATTGAAATTTCGATATAATCTACTGGCCAGGATATATCATGCGGTATGAGACGATCGCTGGGGGCGCCGTTTCCTGGCACTTGTTCGAGTCGTTTTCTTTCCGGAGCCGACCCGACTCGCGCGATCTGAAGTATCGTCCTTTGCCGCCGGTTTCGTCTTCTTGGCAGACGTCTTCTTTCCTTTTTCCGGCTTGGACCCTTGGGGTGGCTTTGAGGCCGGGGAGGCGGGACCCGGGGTATGACCGGATTCAGCCATCTCCAGCCCGAACAGGGCGGCGACATCGCTTTCATCGAGCACCTTCGCTGCACCTGACGCCGCCCTTGTCAGCGGTGAACCTTGTCCAGCACTGGCGATCAATTCATTTTCGTCCACGTTGCGCAGTACGAAAAGAAGCTGAGGTCTTTCGTCGAGCCTGGCGCCGACGCCATACAGGACCGCCGCAACGTGCTTGCACATGTCCGCCCAATCCGGACAGCTACAGGACAGCTTGATTTCCGCCGGCGACGGAAACAGGCCGTCCCCCTCTCGACAGACCCGGTCCATGACGCCTTTCGCCAAGCGGCCCTGCAGGAGTTCAACCAGCGAATCGACGGTTCCGGCGCAGTCCCGGCATATGGATTTCCAGCGTGCCGGCGTAACCGGCGCAATGGCAATCTTGATCCGGTAGAGTTCAGAGCCGGCGACCATTGCGGCGATCTGGCCCTTGGTCATTTGCAGATCGACAACGGAACCGTTTCGGACATAGGACCGGCCGCGCGGCAAGCGATTCGCATAATCGCTGTATCGTTCGAGGTTAACGCACCAGGACTTGCCCCAGAAGCTGTTGGCAATCGTGCGGCCGTCGATCTTCACGGGTGCAATGGACCGTCCCTGCTTTTTGAGCTTGGCCAGCTTGCGTTCCGCCTGCCGCCGCCTCTCGGCCACCGATACGTAGGGATGCCATTCGTAGTAGCTCATTCGTCATCCCTCCTTCATCGCCGCGCCCAGATCGAGAGTCACGAGTTTAAGCAACTCCTCGTCCCTCATCTCAGTCAACAGGATGTCGGCTCCGCCGCTGAGGAAATCCCCAGCCAATTGCTTCTTCGACTCGATCATATCGTCGATCTTTTCCTCCACGGTGCCGCGACAGACGAACTTGTGCACGAGCACATTCCTGGTCTGCCCGATCCGGAAGGCGCGGTCGGTGGCCTGGTTTTCGACGGCCGGATTCCACCACCTGTCGAAATGGATGACATGCGAGGCCGCGGTGAGATTGAGCCCGGTACCGCCCGCCTTGACCGAGAGCACGAAGAACGGGACGCTTTCGTCTTCCTGAAACCGGCGCACCAGCTCCTTGCGCTTCCTGACCTCCGTCTCGCCGTGCAGGACGAGGCCGGGCCTTCCGAACACGGAACCGAGGAACGCTGCGAGGGGCGACGTTGTCTCCCTGAACTGGGTGAAGACCAGGGCCTTTTCCTGCCGGGCCGCAACCACTTCCGCGATGTCGCGCAGACGCCCGAGCTTACCGCTGTCCTCTTCATCCCACGCGCCGTCCCCGAGCCAATGCGATGGATGGTTGCAGATCTGCTTCAGCCGCATGAGAGAGGCCAGGACGATGCCCCTGCGCTCGATGCCATCGGCATGTTCGAGATGGCCGGCCAGCTCCGTCACCGCTTGCTGATAGAGCGCCGCCTGCTTGCGGCTCAAAGGGCAGAAGGTTTTCACCTCGGTCTTGTCGGGCAGGTCGGCAATGATGCTCTTGTCGGTCTTCAATCGCCGCAGGATATAAGGGCGCACCAGGTCGCGGAGCGGGCCATAAGGATTGTGTGGCCTGTCGGCGAGGCGTTTGACGAATGAAGAAAACTCCTTTGACGATCCCAACAGGCCCGGATTGATGAAGTCGAAGATCGACCACAGGTCACCGAGCCTGTTCTCGACGGGCGTACCGGTCAGCGCTATGCGCATTTCGGCCTTGAGCTTCTTGACCGACTTTGTCTGCTTGGCCGCCGGATTCTTGATGGCCTGCGCCTCATCGAGCACCACGAACCGCCAGGATGCGTCTTGCAGCCCGGCCGTGCGCGTCAGAAAGCCGTAGCTCGTGATGACGAGATCGACATCTGCGAATTTGTCCGCACCGTGGCTGATTGGCGTCTCGGACGACGATGCGGATGGATGGACGACGATGGTCTTCAGGCTTGGTGCAAACCGGGCAATCTCCGCGCCCCAATTGGCCAACAGCGAGGCAGGGGCGACGAGCAGGCACGGTTTCCGATTTTCCTTCTCCTCGTTCTTGAGCACCAGCAACAGCGACAATATCTGGATGGTCTTGCCGAGCCCCATATCGTCGGCAAGGCAAGCCCCCAGCTTGAGCTGCGTCAGCAGATAGAGCCATTGCACACCCGAGTGCTGATAGGGTCGCAGTGTACCCTTGAGCTCCCGACCTGGGCCGACCTGCGCGCGCCCGTCGGGATGGCGCAGGGACGCAAGCTTCTCCGCCAGCCAGGGACCGGCCACGATCTGGCTCCAGTCGAGACCGGCCGGCCCAGCAACCTCATCTCCGGCCATGCCGGCCCCGGCCAGCATGCGCATCGCCTCGATGAACGAAAGGCCATCGGCGACTGCGCGACGCTCGACGGCCTCGAATTGTTCGAGCGTGCGACTCAGTCGTTCATGATCGACCTCGACCCATTTGCCGCGAATGAAGGCCAACCCTTCGGAATGCGCCAGCAGCTGCTTGATCTCGCCCTTCGAGAGGGTTTCACCCTCGAGCGTCACCTCCATTTGAAAGTCGAGCAGCGCATCCATGCCCACTTGTGACGGCGCATTGCCCCCAACCGTCGCCTTCACTTGCGGCCGTGTAGGGCGGTTCATGCGCCAGCTCGCCGGCATGCGCACGATCACGCCGGCACTTTCGAGCGCGGGAGCATCCTTCAGGAATTGCAGAGCCTGTTGCGGGCTCCAGCGCAGCGGGTGAAAGATGTCGCCCGCATCGACCATGGTCCTCAACCAGGGACAACTCTCGGCGGCGCGCTGGACCGGCACCAGCAACGAGAGCAGGCGTTCGCGGTTTCTCGCACCGGCATATTCCTGCAAGGCCTTGCCGAGCGGCAGATGCTGGGCTCTGGCCTCGATCGAAAGCCGGGTCGTATAAGTCGCAAGAAACGCGAACGGGGCATCCTCGTCCTTCCGGTTCTCCGCAAGGTTGAAATGAACGCGCCCGACCAGGTTCCAGGCCGGATGACGCCTTTTGAGGAACTCCTGCACCGAGAGCTTGGCTTGCGACAGTTCGGCATCGAAGGCCGCATCCATGCCTCGCCAAAGATCGGCCAGAACGGCCGCTGTCAAATATTCCGCACCGATCATGGGCGGAACGGCCGCCGCCATCACGTCCAACTCGCCATCCGCGGGAATTGGCACAGGCGGCTTGGTACGACCGTCTCCGACACCGGGAAGAGCGCACAGCGCGGTCACGTAGCGCACGCCAAGCTCTCGCCAATACGACACCGCCAGCGGCAGGGCCGTCCCGACCTCGTTGGCGCCGAGCCACAACAGCCCGTGGCCGGAGCCCCGAATAAATGCCTGCTCCAGCCGCAAGCCTTGATCGGCCTGCCGCGCGGCAGCTTCCCCCGTTTGCCGCAGCGTTAGCGCGCCGTGCGGAGTGAGAATGGGTTCCAGCGCCATCATGACGTGCGTCGTTGCGATCCCATCGGGAACATCAGCGATGATAGCGATGAGCTTCGCGCCTCATCGAGAAGCACCTCGCTATCCGCTGTTCGACCACGATGTACCAAGCGCGATCCCGGTTGGATATTCCGTTTTGCGGTTACTCACGCAAGAGTCAGTGGCGCCAGCACAGACGCAGAGTTCGCAGTCTTATTCTCATTGGTGGCAAAATGGCGCCGATGAAAATGGGCACTACTGCTTCGTTGTGGCGCTATGATGCTGCGCGCCACGCCATTCCTTCCACCTGCCTGACCTGCGCGCGCTCCGACGCGAGCTGTGGGTATGGGCTATTCAATGTCCTCGAGCCTCGTCCCACGTCCCGCACGCAGACTGTCTCGCGCCTGCTCGATACGACGCAGGAAGCGCGGGTCATGTTCGAGACGGTACTCGAACCAGTCCTCTTCGGACTCGAAGCCGATCAGAACGCCAGCAGGCTTGCCATGGCGCGTGATAACAATCTCCCGCGTCTCGGCTTCGCGAAGAAAGCGAGAAAGGTCGTCCTTAACCTCGGACAGCGGAACTTCCTTCATTCCGGATTTACGAATTGTGCGAGCCATGACTCGGCCTCCGACTTGGCCACGATCGCCAAAACTTCGACGGTCGTGCCGGATACATCATAGAATACCCGGACATCGTCCACCCGCAGCCGAGACTGCGGACGGAATAGTCCTCCCAATCGCTTGATGCGACTGCGGCTCGTTTTCTCAGGTTCGTGTCTCAGATGCGTTTCGAGCGCAGCCCGCACGGTCGCCCTATCATTTGCCGTCAGCCTTCTGAGGTCTCCGACAGCTTCAGGAGCAAGGATGATCTCGAAAGGCATTCTGGCCAGATCATAGCCAGAATAGCGCGAACGTCAAACTATCGGCACACGGCCCATCCTGCATCGAACGATAGCGCAAGGACGGCGACGTCGGAGCTGCTGCAGCGTGCTCTGGCGTAAGTGGCGCGCCACTCAGAATATAACTGCGAACTCTTATGTCACTGAAATACCGATATAAATCCTGCAGCGTGAATTTCCTCGAGCGAGGATCGTCGATCTTAGTTGGCGTAGAAACGTAACGTCCGTTGCAGGGCGGGCGGGTTCCATCACGCCAGACAGGCTATCCGCCGGGAGCGGTCTGTGTGAGAGGCAGAGAGGGAGAAAACCTCGCCAAGCTGGCTGAAACGATTTAAACTTTGCTGGCTCGTTACGCCCCCGCTGGGCGTTCGGCACGAATTGCGCTCCCGCCATGGCATAGGGGGTGCCGGATGATCGGATTTCTTCGACATGCCTTCTTGAAGCGGCCTCGCGCTGCGAGCGCCGCGCGCGTCTGCGCGAGAGCACCACACCGCCCATGTGATTTCGAGGCTACGCGATAGCTTGGGAGACAGCGTATGGCACATACAACAACAGCAGAAGTGTCGGAAGCCGAGATCGCGGTCCACTGGCAGGAAGAAAACTACGTCAACCCGCCGGAGCGATTTGTCGCGCAGGCCAACCTGACGGACAAAGCGGTCTTCGACCGATTCAGCCTCGATAACGTCCCGGACTGCTTCAAGGAGTACGCCGATCTTCTTCACTGGTACCGGCCCTGGGACGTCACGCTTGATACGAGCAATCCGCCGTTCTGGCGATGGTTCGTCGGCGGCAGGATCAACGCCAGTTACAACTGCGTCGATCGCCATCTCGCCAAGTACAGAAACAAGACCGCGATCCACTTCGTCCCTGAGCCGGAGCACGAAGCGATCCAGCACGTCACCTACCAGGAGCTCTATGTGCGCGTGAACGAGGTCGCTGCATTGTTGCGAGATGGCTGCGGTCTCAAGAAGGGCGACCGGGTGACGCTGCACATGCCGATGGTGCCGGAGCTTCCGATCACGATGCTCGCATGCGCCAGGCTCGGGATCATTCACTCGCAGGTCTTTAGCGGCTTCAGCGGGAAGGCCACGGCAGATCGCATCGTCGATTCCGAAAGCCGTGTGCTGATCACAATGGACGCCTATTGTCGTGGCGGCCAGCTTCTCGATCACAAGGAGAAAGCAGACGTCGCAGTCAGCGAGGCGGAGAAGGAAGGCGTCAAGGTCGAGAAGGTGCTGGTATGGCAGAGATATCCGGGGCAATACTCGAGCAAAACGCCGCTGGTTGGAGGCCGCGATTTCGTCATGAACGAGATGTTGTCGGCCTATCGGCACCGCCGGGTCGACCCCGTGGAAATGCCTGCGGAAGATCCGCTGTTCCTGATGTACACCAGTGGCACCACCGGGAGGCCGAAGGGATGTCAGCACGGCACCGGCGGATATCTGTCCTACGTCGCGGGAACGTCGAAATACATTCAGGACATCCATCCGGAGGATGTTTACTGGTGCATGGCCGATATTGGCTGGATCACGGGGCACTCCTACATCGTCTATGGGCCACTGGCGCTCGCCGCCTCGTCGGTGGTGTACGAGGGGCTTCCTACCTATCCCGACGCAGGGCGTCCGTGGCGCATCGCCGAAGAGCTCGACGTAAATATCTTTCATACCTCGCCGACAGCAATACGGGCGCTTCGGCGCGCCGGGCCTGACGAGCCGCTCAGGTACAATCATCACTTCAAGCATATGACCACCGTGGGCGAGCCCATCGAACCGGCAGTATGGAAGTGGTACCACGAGATCGTCGGCAAGGGCGAGGCGGCCATCGTCGACACCTGGTGGCAAACGGAGAACGGCGGCTTTCTGTGCAGTACAGTACCGGCTCTCGACCCGATGAAGCCGGGAAGCGCAGGGCCGGGCGTGCCGGGCATTCACCCGATCATCTATGACGAGGCCGGCGCCGAGATTCCACCGCGCTCTGGCCGTGCCGGAAACATCTGCATCCAAAACCCGTGGCCGGGTTCATTTCAGACGATCTGGAAAGACCCCGACCGCTTCGTCCAACAGTACTACGCGCGCTACTGCAAGGACCGAACGAGCCGCAACTGGCGTGATTGGCCGTACATGGCCGGCGACGGCGCTCTGCAGGCGGCCGATGGCTATTATCGGATCCTGGGTCGAATCGACGATGTCATCAACGTGGCCGGGCATAGGCTTGGGACCAAGGAGATCGAGTCCGCCAGCCTGCTTGTCGAGGAGATCGCCGAGGCGGCAGTGGTTCCTGCCAGGGACGAAATCAAAGGCAAGGTCCCCGATCTCTACGTATCGCTGAAGCCCGGGCTCGCCCCCAGCGAGGACATCCGCAAGCGAGTGGAGGACTCTGTGATCCGTGAGATAGGGGCGATCGCTCGTCCGCGCCGTGTCGTGATTGTCCCCGATATGCCAAAGACCCGTTCCGGAAAGATCATGCGCCGCGTTCTCGGGGCGATTTCGAACAACGAGGACGCCGGCGACATCTCGACGCTGGCCAATCCCGAGATCGTCGATGAGATTCGCAAGATGAAATCCTAGTCCGCGGTCTTCGCGGCTTGTCCCGCGAAACGCATCGGACAGAACACGGAGGAGCGATGGGCACAAACGAAATCGTGGAATGCATCCGGCCATTGCTGGCGAGGTTCTCCGAGGATGAGGAGGTCGTGCGTCGGTTAGTGGCGACGGACGGAACCTTCGACGCGCTTTGCCACCAATATCGCCGCGTCACTGATCTCCTTAAAGCTCACGAGGCGGAAGCTGGTCAGGAGGCGGAAATTGAGTGGCTCGAGAAACGCCGGGCTAGTCTGGAAGAAGAATTGCTGACGCGCATTGAGGGATATCAGCCGCAGTAGTGCTACGCCGAAGAGGCGCGGAGCGCACAGCAGTCACGGATGGCGAGAGCCGAGTGTCCGGCGGGCGATCGGGTCGCTGGCACGTCTCAGCAGAGCGACGCGCGCTGTCGCGGAGCCGCTGGATCGCGCTGCAGATCGATGCGATCCTGCTCGTCTCGGCCCTGGGCGAAATTGCCAATGCGGCCATCCATGTTGCGATCGGTAATAAGCACTGGCCCAAAATTAATTTTGTCCCAGGTGGGTGCGGGCGTAGCCTCGTTGGCGGATCGCGCGAGGCTGCCCACGCCAGCAGAGCCCGAGCGGGTCGCTCCCGCCAGCGCCAGTCGAAGTGGGCCCGATCCACGCGTTTGGTGCACCAGAACGGCGCTGGCAACAGCGCCGTTCTTATTCTTCCGAGGCAGCGCACAGATTTTCTCCTCCCGCTGCAGATCGATGCGATTGGGCGGGCGGCTGGGGAAGGATGTTCGCGTTAGGTGGAGAAAGGAGGCGGCACCGGACTGCGGATCGGGACCCTAATGGCCGGCGGAGTCTCGGTTCATTTCCTCCAAAAGCTCGCGCATTGCATCGAACTGCGTACCGAAGCCCTTCCAATCTCCGGACTTCAATCGCTCCACGGCTTGATTGTAGCGATCGAGCGCCTCCCGTGCCTGACCTGTGCGGGGCCTCCCCCCCGGCATGCTTGGGATTGCCGGCGCTGCATCGGGTTGAATGAACAGCGCTGACAAGGCCTCGGCGAGCGTCTCCTTCATCACCACATGTTCGCCGTAGGCTGCGATCACGCGTTTCAGTTCCGGCAGATGTCCGTGCTCCGCCCGCAGATAGAGCGGCGTTACATAAAGGATCGAGTTCTCGATCGGGATCACAAGCAAGTTCGCACCGCGTATCACCCGCGAGCCCATCTGATTCCACAGCGTGATTTGTTGCGAAATCTCGGTACTCTGATTGATCCGCGCTTCGATCTGGAACGGCCCGTAGACGAGCTTCTCCTTGGGAAATTCGTAGACGATCAGCTTGCCGTAGTCGGGCGCGTCGCAGCGCGCGGCAAGCCACGCGATCATGTTGTCGCGGCGGCTAGGCACCATCGGAAGCATGAGAAAGAACTCGGCCTGCGGCTCGCCGGGCAGCCGCATGATGATGTAATAGGGCGCCATCATTGCAACGCCGCCGCCGCCCGGCTGGCGCGGAAACTGCCAGAGATCCTCGCGGTTATAGAAAACGTCGGCCGCCTCCATGTGATATGTCTGATAGAGCCGCGCCTGAATCAGGAACAGGTCCTCCGGATAGCGAATGTGCCTCTGCAGGTCCGCCGGCATAGCCGCGAACGGCTTGAACAAGCTCGGAAAGATGCGCTGGAAGGTTGCCGCGACCGGGTCGCCGGTGTCCATCAGATAGAAGTCGACGGTCCCGTTATAGGCGTCGACAATGACCTTCACTGAGTTGCGGATGTAGTTGAGGCCCAGCCCTTGCGCAGGCTCCGCATAGGGGAAATAGGAACTCACCGTATAGGCATCCTGTATCCAGAACATCCGCCCGTCGCTGATGACCAGATAAGGATCGTGATCGAGCCTGAGGAAGGGAGCGATCGTTCGTGCCCGTTGCTGGATGTTGCGGCGGATCATGATCCGGCTGTCGGCGGTGATGTAGCTTGAGAGCACCAGGTTCGGGTCGTTGAAGTAATAGGCAAGCAGGCCTCTCCACGCCATCGCTCCTATGGGAATGCCACCGGTACCGTCATAGGCCGCGTAAACATTGTCCTTTCCCTTCGGATAGTCGAACTCGGGTGTGCTCCCTTTGACGATGACGTAGCTGTCGGGTTCCTCGCCGTAGTAGATGCGCGGTTCGCGGATCTGAGGGCCTCCGTCCGCTACAGGAGGTATGTCGCGCAAATACAGGAATGGCAGCCCCTCGGTGGTCTTGCGAGTGACCGGGCTCATCACCGCGCCGATGCCGTGGGTAAACAGCACGTGGCGGTTTACCCATGTCTGAGCATTCGGCGGCAGCAAGGAGGGCCGCAGTTCGCGGGCCGAGATCATTACGCTTTGATAGGAGCCATCAAGCCAGTAGCGATCAACGTCAAGATGATGGAATTTGTAGTATGTGCGGATCTCTTGCAGTTGCGCGTAGGTGTCCGACAAGGGCAGCCAGTCCCACAGCCTGATATTCTCGATGGTCGCCTTGTTGGCGTCGAGCGTCTTCGAGGTGAGCGTTTGTTCGGCGGCAAACGGCTCGGCTGTGATCCGATCGAGATCGTATGCCTGCCGGGTGAGCGCAATGTTGCGCTCAATGTAGGGTTTCTCCAGCTCCAACTCGCTTGGTTTGACGAAGAACTGCCGGAACAGCACCGGAACTATGCCGGACAGGACGAAAGAGCCGATCACGACCAGCATGACCGCGGCGGCAGGTAGCCGGTAGGTCCTCAGCCGCAGGTTTGCCAACGCAGCAAACGCCGCAATGATCGACAGCCCGATCATCAGCCAAAGGCCCGGTAGCCCCACATACACATCGGTGTAGCTGGCGCCGACGACGACGCCGTTGTCGCCATAGAGCAGCAGATAACGGTCGAGCACGTACGACCAGGCCTTCACGACGAAAAAGAGAGCAAGCAAAGCCGAGCCATGAGCGATTGCTGTCGGTGAGATCGATCGACGATGAATGTCATATTCGATGTCGCCGTGTATCCAGTAGATCGCTGCGGCGAACAGCGCACTCAGAACCAGCGTGAGCAGCATCCAGTTCTTGACGAGGATATAGGCTGGCAGCACGAAGAGATAGAAACTGATGTCCTTGTTGAAGAGCGGATCGTCTGCGCCGTAGGCAACGTGATAGAAGAACTGCAGGATGACGCCCCAATTGCCGACCTCTGCGGCGGCAACCAGCAGAGCGAGCAAACCTGCGCCGCCCGCGATGACGCCGGGCCACGGCAGCCGATCGCGCACGACCGCGAACAGGTCGGGTGGCGGCACATTGCCTGCAAGATTCGACACGAAGTCCGCGACAGTTTGCGGCGGCTGCCTTCGGGCAAAGCGCACCGCGAGCCATCCGTTCAACCAAAGGATGACCGCAGTTCCGGTCCAGACTGCAAAAAAGATGACGGCTTTGGCGCCGATTGTCGTCCAAAAAACCTGCGGAAAACCGATCGCGGTAAACCACAGCCAGTCAACCAGGAAGTCGCTCACGAGCCAGAGCAGGATCAGGCAAATCCCGACGAAGACGGCCGCAATGATGGCCCCGACCACGGCGCTTCGCCGTGGTGCCTTCCGTTCGGGTCCGGCAATCCCGATCGTCATGGTTTGATCATAGCGGAAATGAAGGACGCCTGCCGCTTGATTCGCGGGCAGGCTTGCGCGGCAGAAGGGCGCGCCGATGCTCAAAGCGCCGTCGCCCGGGACCGGCAACGGCGCAAAGCAGCCGACAAGGTGCGAAGCGGCAGGATGCAGCCGTCGGCCAGCAGTCAATTATCTAGCAACATGCTGCTCCAGAAACCGGAGCAGCATCGAATGATGCCATGGAATATCGTGGATTTGGCGCTCCCTAGGGGAATCGAACCCCTGTTTCAGCCTTGAGAGGGCTGGAAGTTTTTTCTCGGCCGGTTCACATTTGTTCGCCACAATCTAATCTTATCAATAGCTTATCTGAAAGCCGTCCGTCACTGTTCGGCTTTGTACGCCGATGCTTATTCGACTGATATTCGACGACTTTGGGGTCGGGTGCTGTGACGAAAACACTGACGGAAGCTCAGATCACGACCGCCAAGGCGCGCGCCCGGTTGGAGTTTGGCGTGCATTGGCGCCGCCTCGACGCCGAGGCGCACCTTGGCTATCGCAAGAACAAGCGGAGCGGCGTGTGGTTCGTGCGTTGGCGTAATCACCATGCCGGAGCCAACTACAAGCAGGCGCCGGTCGGCGTCGCTAACGACGTCAACGACAAACCTGCCGAAGGAACGCTGACTTTCGAGCAGGCGGTGACACAAGCGCGGGAACACGTCACCCGGTCCAGAATAGAAGCGGCGGCGCAAGCAGCCGGACCAGCACCCACCGTGCGGACGGCTGTAGAGACATACATCAGGGAGCGTAATGCCCGTGATAGCCGGAGGGCTGGCCGCGAGGTCCGATCCGATGCTGGTCACCGCTTGCGGCGCTACGTTCTTGGTCAAGAAGAGCGCGGTAGCCAGGAAGCCGTTGAGGCTGCCTCTCTCGCCGTAGTCCATTTGCACGCGCTACAGGAAGATCACCTCTTCACGTGGCGAGAGGACCTTCCTGTAGAATTGAAGGCCACGACGAAGCAGCGGCTCATAAACGACCTGAAGGCAGCGCTGAATGCAGCATGGCCACGCTTGACGGCGGAACAAAAGAAGCTGAATCCAACATTCCCATCTATCGTAAAAGACGGGTTCAAGGCTGAGCGCATTGATGACGATGACGAGATATCTGTCGCCCGAGACAATCAAGTCCTCACGGACGCGCAGATCAGCACCTTGCTTCGAGCCGCATGCGAGATCGACGACGAGCAGGGATTTGAAGGCGACCTATATCGCCTTGTCGTCTGCCTTGCAGCAACTGGCGCGCGATTTGCGCAGGCAAGGCGGATGCGCGTCAGTGATGCACAACTGAAAGAGCAACGCTTGATGGTACCGGGTTCCTACAAGGGGCGTGGCGGAAACGGTGGCTCCGTCCCGGTTCCGGTGGGCGAAGATATCATCGAAGTCCTCTTACCGGGAATCTTAGATCGTCCGAGGGACGCGCCGTTGTTCGAGCGATGGAGCCATGAGCAGGAAGCAGGTAGCATCGTTTGGAGAAAGTCAGAACGGGGTCCGTGGAAGACGGCAGAACTTACTCGTCCGTGGCATGCTATCCGCGAGCGCGCAGGGTTGCCGGAAGCCATTCCTTATGCCTTACGACATTCCAGCATCGTCCGCGGCTTGCGAAACCGACTGCCTATTCAGCACGTTGCTAAGCTGCACAACACTTCCGTGAAAATGATCGAGCGGCACTACGCGAAATATATTTCGACAGCCTTGGAAGATCTCGCTCGGGCAGCAGTTGTACCGCTGGTCCCGCGGCCCGGTGAAAATGCGGTCGGCGCGGATGACAGTAAGAAGCTTTTGCCATCTAACGCATAACTTTGCAGGCTTGGCTTCCGCGGCCCCAAGCCCGGAGCGCACTCACTGCTTTTCCGGGCTGATATACAATCGATCAAGAGCTAATTCACAATCGATTCGATAGGCCTGCTGTCGTCAGCTTCCGCACCTGTTCGGGTGACTGTCATCAGGAGCCGCGAACCTATCCGCGGTCGGCTGGTGTCGTATTGACGCCAACCAGAGCCAGCAGTGATTGCACAATGACTAGCCGACGACGACCGACGGTCGTCGTGGTAACTCGACCATCGCCGATTAATTCATAAATCTTGGTCCGCCCGAGACCGGTCACTTCACAAGCCTCCGCGACGGTGCAGGTCAACCGCTGCGCAAACGGAAGGCGTCGACCTTGATGACAGGGCATCGACTTATCTGCCGTCGCCTCGCGTTCAATTTGGACACTGCGTTCGAGCTCCGGACCACGCCGTATCAAGGTTACTCCTCCCCTACAATCGAAGAGCTACCCTGAGGCGCGCCGCCTTCCACGTCAACGGAAGCAGAAGCGCAGAACGGAGAGCCTTAGCGAACGTCAGGAAGCATCGGAAAACTCTCGGCAACAAAAGGCATCGCAGAATTTTTCACAACCAATATCGACGTATCGCGTAAGAACTTCCCACCCACTCGGCACGGAAGGTGGAGTCGCCGCTAACGGGAGCGTTATCTGGCCGCCCTATTGAGCAATTTCTCTGGAATGATTCCGTCATGAAGCATGGCACGCTTTAGCATCGAAATATCACGGCCGTTGTTCACCGCGATTGCGCCGGCAATTTTATCGTGACTATCGAGGAAGATTGCCGTCCAATTGTTCGTTTCAGGATCGTCCAGCACGACACTGCGGTCAGCATTTTGCAGCACTCCTAACGACTGAATGTTGTGTCCAAACTGGTCCGACCATAGCCACGGCGGCTCCGCATAATGCGAGTCAATCCCTGCCATGGATTTCGCCGCGACCAGCGATTGGCCCGAGGCCACCTTCCAGGACTCAAGTCGCTGACGAAACGCGCCGCCTAAGACGGGGTGTGACGTCACCTCTCCCGCAGCGAAGATCGCCGGATCAGATGTCTGGCAGCGATCATCCACGACAATACCATCATCGACGTCCAGCCCCGCGTCCGATGCAAGTTGGGTGTTGGGTTGAACCCCGATCCCGACAACGACTGCGTCGACATCTGCGAATGCATTCCAGCGCAATCGCAACGAACCATCATCCTGATGATGAATTGAATCGATCTTTGAGCCAAATTCGAACTGGACTCCGTTCAGGCGATGCAATTTCTCAGCCCAACGGCTCAGGATAGCAGGCATGCCGCGAGATAGTATCCGATCCGTCATCTCAAACAGAAAAACCTCGCAGGCCATCGCCCGAGCGGCGGCAGCAACCTCTAACCCAATGAACCCGCCGCCGATCACAGCAATTCGACGCGATTCCCGAAGCACGGATTTCAAGCGAACCGCGTCTTCAAGCGTTCGCAGATAGAGAATTTTCGAGCTTTGCCCGACGCTATCCGGCAATTTTCTCGCCCGCGATCCGGTCGCGAGGAGTAGCCGATCGTAAGCATAAGCATTTCCGCAAGCGGTTAGAATTTCGGAGCGGTTTCGATCGATCTGCGTCGCGGTTTGTCCGGGATGATACGAAATACCGTTCTCATGATAGGTCTCCGCGTTTGCCAGATAGCGCGGTGCGCCCTCGCCAAGGACTTCTTTGGACAGCGGCGGGCGATCATACGGCAGGCCGAGTTCGTCTCCGAGAATATCGATCTTGGCTTGTGGCGCCAACTCGCGAAGATGCACGGCGGCTGTGTGCCCCGCGAGGCCTGCTCCGACAATCACAAAACGCATTTTAGCGCTCCCTGTAGGGGAAGGGCACATTCGGCGCGCCCGTCCTCCTTATCCGCCGTTGACAGGCGCCGAGCACTCTCACATTCAATACCTTCAGCCGAAGGCTAGTTGGCAGATTCTGCTGATATTCATCTGCGACGCACTTGCTAGACGCTGTAGAAATCGAGCGCAGTGGCCATTTGATCGTTCGTAAGGGAAATCTTTTTGAATCCGATCAGCCAAGCCTCTCCAAGACGGCGCAGCCGAAATTCAAGGCGTCCGAAGTTGGTATGGCTTTTACAAGCGCGCGGATCGTACGTATGAACCGTGAAGCAGGCATTTCCCTCGATCGAATCCGTCGAGGCCGCATCGACCATGATGTTCGTATAGGAATGAACCGTGCGCGGAAGCGGCATCGCCGTGATGGACTTTCGCGACTGTATCCTGTCAATTCGGTCACTCAGCCCATATGAGTTCTCATGATATATCATTGAAAGCTCGCGGTTCGGATTGGACGTCGTCTCGTACTCGTCCTTCCAGGCCGGCACCCAGAAAATCGCATCGTCAGCGTAGAGCTTGACCCAATCGCGGAATTTCTTCTGATCCAGAAGTCTTGCCTCCGTGAAGAGAACGCGAGTAGCAATCTTCAGGTAATCATCCTCTGACATGTCGCTAACCTAGCCTTCCGAAGGATCACGAGTCATAAGGCGCAGCCATTCCCGGTAACCGGAATGAAAGCATGTCTCATCGCCGAACAGGGGCGCTCCATAGGTCCACCGATCAGGTGAAACCTGCAATTCGGAAGAGTAGTTGAGTGCCTCGCCGGACTTCGGCCTCAAGCCTCGCGCATACCCCTGCGTAGGACCAGCGAAACGAGCTCCGTAGCCGGTCTGGCAAAGCTCGTACATGACGTTGTCGTCGGACGTCGCAAGACCGCTCGGATTGAAGAAATCCTCGTACAGACGGATGCGAACGCGGCGCGCCTCGTCACTTTCACCAATTGGGGCAAGACAGTGAGACGTAATCTCCGTCTTGTCCGGAGCCAATGGCCGCCACGTCCGCAACTGCAGCGTGCCGATATCAACGATCTGCAGGTTAGGATAAATCGTGAGATTGCGCTGACGAAACATCCACCTGAGCTTGTCTTCCCGAGTCTGCCCCTGAACCGTCGACAGAAGTTTGCCATCCTGATTGAGAGGGCGGAGCTTATAAACCCTTGACGCGTGAATGGACCACATCATCGCGTGCCCCCTCGCCAGGCTGAAGCTTCCTTGCGCGTCGGGGTCGGTCTCTGTCGGATTCCACGGCTTTACTTCTAGCGGTCCTCTCCGCACTTCACGCTTCTTGAGAACGTCGATATACGAACTGTGCGTTGAAGCGAAGTGGTAATAGTCAAGCCCGTTCTCGAACTGAAGCTTCCAATTGGCGTCGAACGTGTAGCTTACGTTTCCGTCAACGAACTCCAGCCCTTCGACGCCCTGATCGACAACGAGATCGATAAACGCGCGCGCGTCACCAAGATGCTCCTCTAGCGTCGGCACGTCGGGCGACACGCTTGCAAACAGAAGCCCTCGATAGCTTGCAATCTTGGGAACAGGCTTGAGGCCATGATCATCCGCAAGAAAGGACGGCGGATACTGGCCATCCTTCTCATCGGTCATCGAAACATTCTTGCCGGCACTATCGTACGACCACCCATGATAGCGACAAACATGGAATTTCTGATTGCCCTTCTTAAAGGGGCAAACGATTGCCCCGCGGTGGCGACAGGTGTTAAAGAAGCATCGAATTTCTCCAGTCCCGTCCTTTGTAATCAGGACGGGGTGGCGCCCGATGTACGTCGTCACGAAGTCATTCGGCTTGCGTAACTGACTTTCCAGCCCGACGAAAACCCAAGTCCCTTCGAAAACGTGAGTAAGTTCGCGCTCAAAAATATCCCGATCGGTGAACACCGTCCGATCTACCCGAAATATTCCGTCATCGGGTCGATCGTCCAGCAGCTTCGAAACCATTTCGGGTGTGATTGGCCCACCTCTGACACCACCATCGCTCGGCCTCACAGGGCTGGGTACTTCCGACCTGAAGCTGGTCAATTCGACCTCCTCTATTTTTCTTGTAGCAAAGCGGAGCGGCTATTTCGGACGAGATGGGGGCGTCACACTAAATGGCGACATCGTCGCCCCCCTTGCCGTTAAGTTAGGTTGACGCGTCGGGATTAGACGGTGCCGAGGTGACATCGATTTCCACAGCATCACCGACGACACGAACAGGATAGGTTGCCAGGGCCGTTTCTGCTGGTGAGGTCAACGCCGCGCCCGTTCGAACATCGAAGCGGGCGCCATGAAGCGGGCACTCGATCTCGTAACCATCGAGCCAACCGTCGGACAGAAGTGCATAGGCATGAGTACAAACGTCAGACGTGGCAAAATACTCTTCGCCGCAGCGGTAGAGCGCAACTTTGCATCCGTTGATATTGAGCTGCTGAATGCTGTCATCCGACACATCTTTCGTAAAAGCGGCTTTTACCCAGTTAGTCATTCGAGTCGACGCTCGCTTTTGGATTGTTGCGAACTTCAGTTCTTTCCGAACATATTCTTCCAGGCCTCGGTGCCCGGCTTCGCTTCCCATTGTTTGCTGTCGGACAACGTATTTATGCCCGCCCTAACCCCCGGACGGTCTTTGATCGCCTGGTACCATCGATCAATGTTCGGGTACTCCGACAAGTCACGTCGATGCAGCTTTCGCGTGCGAACCCAAGGGAATGTGCTGATGTCAGCGATGGAATACTCGCCGGCGAGATATTCAGATTCGCCAAGGCGCTTCTCGAGAACGTTGTATATTCGACCAACTTCCCGATCATAACGTTCGATCGCGTAATCGATCTTCTCAGTCGCATACACCATGAAGTGGTGCGCTTGGCCCAGCATTGGACCCATCGTCGTATTCTGAAATACAAGCCACTTTAGCGTATCGTAGCGCTTTTCAGGATCCTGAGAGAGAAATCTACCGGACTTTTCCGCGAGATAGATAAGAACGACCGCGGATTCAAAAACTGCATATGGCTTGTTGTGCGGGCCATCGTGATCCACGATGGCCGGCACTTTGTTGTTTGGATTGATCTTCAGAAATTCCGGATGAAACTGCTCACCTGCCGTTATATCAATCGGAACTACACGATACTCCAAGTCCAACTCTGCCAGCATTATAGCTGCTTTATACCCGTTCGGGGTTGGCCAGAAGTATAGATCAATCATCGCAGAAGACTCCTATCCGACGATCTTGAGCCCTGCTGGCTTGTCAACGATCAGCCCAGGGTTCAACATCCACTTCGGGTCCAGTTCGGTCTTGGCGGCTGCCAGCACACGGCGGAACAACGGATCGACTTCCTTGTCGTACCAAGGACGGAACGATTTTCCGACAGCATGGTGGTGCGTGATGGTTGCGCCGAGTTCGATTAGCGCGTCCGACGCAACGTCGTGGAGCATCTTATAGGCTTCAAGGCTGTTGGCGTGCGTCGAAGGAGCCATGATCGAATAGTAAGGAGCCGGGCCGTCCGGATACAGGAAGGAGAACCTGCGGCAGACGATGCCGCCGCCAAGATTTTCCTTCTGGGCCTTCCGGATGCGACGCATGATCTCGGTATCGACTTCTTCGAACCGATCCCAAGTGTAGGCAGTTTCGAACGTGAAGCTGACGATTCCCATCGCTGCGCGCGTATGCATCAACCGGGGCAGATATCTGAACTGGTGCCGCCAGTTACCCTGCGGCCCGCTACGGCTGGTCTCCAGCGCGTTGTCCGCAGTTCC
The DNA here is from genome assembly GCF_052389815.1 of Bradyrhizobium sp. GTDB lineage: Bacteria > Pseudomonadota > Alphaproteobacteria > Rhizobiales > Xanthobacteraceae > Bradyrhizobium. The sequence goes on from NZ_JBQTHN010000016.1 coordinate 48,731, forward strand.
CGCCTGTTGCTTCACGACGCCACCGAAGTCCTTGCAGATTTCGAGACTACGCTCCAGCCACGCGTCCACCGGATGGTCGGCGGATTCGAAGCCCAGCAACAGGACCGAATCGGTGCCGTCTCCAGCGCCGTAGAATTTGGCGTCCTGCTCGTCCAGATAGCGACAGTTCGCCGGGAACAGTCCTGCTTGGGTGATCTGACGGACGGCCTTGGCACCCTGATAGAACGTCTTGAAGGAGATCGACGCATTCGCACGGAATTTCACACGCCCCTGTAGACGCATCCATGCATCGGTGATGATGCCCAGCGAGCCCTCAGACCCGATGAACAGCCGATCCGGATTGGGTCCCGCACCCGAGCCTGGCAGGCGGCGGTTCTGGATCGTTCCCGCCGGGGTGACCACGCGCAGGCTTTCCACCATGTCGTCAATATGCGTGAGATGGGTCGCATAGTGACCGGAAGAGCGGGTTGCGATCCAACCGCCCAGCGATGAGAATTCCCACGATTGCGGAATATGGCGCAGGGTGAGGCCATGCGGCTTCAGTTGTTCTTCCAGAGCCGGACCGAGAATACCCGCCTGGATCCGCGCGCAGCGCGACACGGGGTCGACTTCGAGAATCTTGTTGAGGTTGCCCAAGTCGATTACGACGACCCCGGGAAAGGCGTCGCGCTCGGGACCCCAGAAGCCGCCGGTGACGCTCGATCCGCCGCCATACGGGATGCATGCATAACCATTTTCCCCGCACCAGTCGAAGATGGCAGCGATGTCTTCTTCGTCGCGCGGATAGGCCACGACGTCCGGAGCCTTCTTGAAATCGCGCCGGTAGATAAGGGTCATGTCCTTGAAACCCTTACCGTACGTATGAACAATTCTGTCCCATTTTTCCGAGGTACAGAAATCCTCCAGCGTTCGCGGGATCTTTATGCGCGACGCATAAAGTTCAATCTCGTCCAGAGTCGGATCTGACAGAATTTCGATGTCTTTAATTCCAAGCCGCTGCTCCACGCGGTCTCGCATGGTTCGAATTTCGTCCTTGGAATTATCTTCACCTTCATATCCCCACGACCAGAACTTCCTTCGCTGGCCGTAGTAGCCACTCTTTTCCTTCGCCACAGCGCTTCTCCTTCGAGATTTTCGACGTAAATCAACCATCCAGGTGCGCATGCGTTTTGGTAGACATCGCGATCTGGTTGGACCAGATTGGCATATCCAATTCGCTCAGTCAATGGTTCTCGGATTAGATAGGCGCCCCGGAGCTACGCCACCGCGACAACATTCGCCTTGACACCGCCGCCAAGAGCACGCTTGAATGGTATTACCAGATTGGATGTGCCAGATTGCAACTGATCTGCAAATAGAGAACTCACCTCATTTTTTGATGAGCGGGCGTTCAGCGGCCTTTTTCACATAGAGAGGGACAAGAGCGTGGTGCTGTCGGACCAAGCCAATCTGCATGGTGAGCGCGCCCTCCAATGGACCGCGTCATGCTGAGATATCTAATTCGTCGCCTTGTCGCCCTTGTGCCGACGTTCCTGTTAGCGAGCGTTATTGTGTTCTCGGCCATTCGCCTGATACCGGGAAACACGATCGACATGATGATGTCGCAGAACGACATCTCGGCCAGCGTCCAGACCCGCGAAGATCTTATCAAGGCACTCGGGCTCGATCAGCCGGTCCTTGTACAATATTGGCACTGGATCAGCTCGATTGTGTTCCACGGGGATTTCGGTCGCTCGCTTTGGACGGGAGATAGCGTCACCCGCCTCGTCGCCGAGCGCATGCCGATTACTCTGTATCTAGGCGTGCTGGCCATGATATTCGCGCTCTTGATCGCGCTGCCCGTCGGGATCATCTCGGCGATCCGGCAAAACAAGCCGGTCGATTATCTCGGCCGTGTCTTTGCCATCACGGCCCTGTCCGTCCCGCCTTTTTGGCTCGGGACATTAGTGGTGGTCGTGCCGGCGATGCTTTGGGGGATCGCTCCGACCGTGCAATATGTTCGGCTGACCGACGATCCCCTCCTTAGTCTCCGCCAGATGGTGCCGCCCGCCATCGTCCTCGGCATCGCCTTGTCGGGAGTGACGATGCGGATGACCCGCACCATGGTCCTCGAAGTCATGCGCCAGGATTATGTCCGTACAGCTTGGAGCAAGGGTCTCGACGAGCGGACGGTCGTCCTGCGCCATGTCCTCAAAAACGCGCTTCTGCCGGTCATAACCATCGTCGGGTTGCAGTTGCCACTGATGATCGGTGGCGCGGTCGTGATTGAGCAGATCTTCGTGATCTCCGGTATGGGCCAACTACTCCTGATGGCGGTGTCGCAGCGGGACTATCCGGTCATTACGGGCATCTTTCTCCTCGTGGGCGTCGGCGTAATGACGATCAACCTGCTCGTCGACATCAGCTACGCCCTCCTAGATCCCAAGATTCGTCAGGGCTGAACGCATGACTATCGAGTCACCTCTGAAGATCGAAACAGGTCCCGGGCGAGGCGCTTGGGCAGCACCCGTCAGGACTTTCTTCAGTCGCCTTTTTAAGCAGGATATCCTCGGAACGGTTTGCGCCGGCCTTCTCGCCGCGATCGTGGTCTGCGCACTCTTGGCACCTTGGATCGCACCGTACGACTTCGACGCGATCGACCTTACATCGCTGATGCAAGGGCCGTCCTGGTCGCACCACCTCGGCACAGACGAACTCGGACGCGACATCCTCAGCCGGATCATCTATGGAGCCCGTACTTCCGTTATCGTCTGTATCACCGCCGCGCTGCTATCGCTCGCCCTATCGGTCACGCTCGGGGTTCTGTCCGGGTATTTCGGCGGACGTCTCGATGCCCTGGTTCAGCGGTTCGTCGATACTTGGCAGAGCTTTCCCGACCTAATCGTGCTGATCGCGGGCGTCGCGGTTCTCGGCCCCGGGATCGTGCAGATCATCGCCCTCCTCGGCATCCTCTACGGCGTTGCCGGTTCGCGCATCGTACGCGGCGCGGTCCTGTCGGCGCGCGAGCAGCTGTACGTGCAGGCGGGCCATTCCTTCGGCGCCGGTAACTGGCACATTATTCTCCGGCACATCCTGCCGACGATCGCCGCGCCCCTCATCGTGCTTTACACCACGCGCCTCGGCGGCGTGATCCTGGCCGAATCGAGTCTCAGCTTCCTTGGTCTTGGTGTGCCACCGCCCGCACCCGCGTGGGGCCGTATGCTGAGCGATGCCCGCCCTTACATGTTCGAGAACGTCTGGATGGTCGCGGCCCCTGGCCTCGCGATAACTCTGATCGTTTTTTGCGTGAACATCTTCGGAGACTCTCTCCGCGATCTTCTCGATCCACGCGGAATAGTGCGCAATTGAGCGAAAAACCATAACACTAAGGAGGAGCAAGGAATGGTAGGCCGACATCTCGGAACAATGGCGGTTATCGCGCTCGGGGCTGTGATTGCGACCCAAGCCGTGAGCGCCCAGGAACCCAAATACGGTGGCACGCTGACCATCGTTCCTTACTCCCCGGGGATTGCGGCGTTGTCGTGGGATCCCGCCGACTGGAACTGGAAGGTCTCTATCGATGCTGGGCCCTACATGGAGCAGTTGATGGTGGGCGATCTAAGCAAAGGCGTACGTGGCGGCGGGAAGAACAACTTTTTCAGCGAGGCCTGGCTCAGCGACGACGTGCTGCGCGGCGAACTCGCAGAGAGCTGGGAGGTCGTCGACAAACCGCTCTCGATCGTTATCAACCTGCGCAAGAACGTGAAATGGCAGGCCTGCAAAGGCATCATGGAAGCGCGCGACTTTACCGCCAAAGACGTCGTGTTCGCGTATAACCGTCTCGTCGCTAGTCCGAAGGCGAACAAAGTCTATTTTTCCTTCATCGACAGGGCCGAGGAGACGGGACCGCACCAGGTGACCTTCTTCCTGAAGGAGTACAACTCGGAGTGGAAGTACCGCCTCGGCTACGGCTATTACGCCGGCATCTATCCCAAAGAGATCACGGAGGCCCCTAACGGCGGTGCTGGCAACTGGCAGAATGCCTGCGGCACGGGTCCCTTCCGGTTGACGCGGTATGAGGCCGGGGCCTTCGGGGATTATCAGGCTAACAAGGAGTACTGGGACCGCGAGACGATCGACGGCAAACCTTACAAGATCCCATTCGTCGATAACCTTGTGATGCGGACGATCGGGGATTCACAGACACGCCTAGCCGCCTTCCGCACCGGCAAGATCGATGTCATGGCGAATATCAACTGGGACGAACTCAAGTCACTGGCGCCGATCCAAGATAAAATCAAAGTCATCGAACACCCCGACTATGCGGGTGAGGCACTGGCAATGCGGGTCGATGCACCACCCTTCGACAACCAGAAGGTGCGTCTCGCCTTGAATCTCGCGGTCGACCGGGCCGCCATCTCGAAGCAGATCTATGGCGGCCACGCCGACTTTCCGCACCTGCCGATGGACGAAACTTGGGAAGGCTATTTCACGCCGCCCGAAAAGATGCCGAACGAGGCCCGGGAGGTTCTCCAATACGATCCGGCCAAGGCCAAGAAGCTCCTCGCCGAAGCGGGTCTTGCGAATGGTTTCGAGTTCAAGGCACAGGTTCCGAGCTTCCCTGAGCAGCTAAAGAAAGCGCAGATTGTAGCCGGATATCTGTCGGCAATCGGCGTAAAGATGACCATCGAGCCAAAGGAGTATGGAGCGTTTCTCAGTCTGATGACCACCGGCAAGCACGGCCCCGGCTATTGGCATTTCGCAGGCATGAGCAATCCGACGGCCTCAATCGAGAAACTGTACCGGTCCTCTTCCGTCTGGAATTCGGCCCGCGTCAACGACCCGAAGGTCGATGCGGCACTCGACACCATCCAGCAGGAGAGGGACCCGGACAAAGTCAAGAAGGGCGTCGCCGCGCTCACCAATGAGATGACCGCGCGAGCGCCATTCCTGTTTCTGCCCAGGCCGCGCTCGTTCACGGTATGGTGGCCGTGGGTCAAGAATTACTATGGTGAGATTTCGGTCTCCGCTCGGCGTGATGCGCCGGTCTGGGCGCGCGCTTGGATCGATCAGGATCTAAAGAAGTCGATGGGCTTCTGATCGATGCACGGAACTTTGGAAATGTCGGGGCCCCCGATACTGGATGTACGCGGGCTCTGCGTGGGCATCTGGTCGGGCAAGACGGAGCTGAGTGCTGTCGCAGACGTTTCGTTCCGGGCCTATTCAGGCCAGGTCGTGGCGCTCGTAGGCGAAAGCGGCGCGGGCAAGAGCATCACCGCGATGTCGCTCACCCATCTACTGCCAATGCCACCGATCAAGATCACGGCCGGCGAAATACGCCTCTCCGGCCGTGATATGCAGACGCAGTCACCGAAACAGATCAGGGACATCCGAGGCAACGAGGTCGGCATCGTTTTCCAGGAGCCGATGACAGCGCTGAACCCAAGCCTGCGCATCTGGCGCCAGATCGCCGAGCCGCTGGTGCGTCATCGCCGGATGTCCTGGAGCGCCGCCAAAGCGCAGGCGATCTACCTTCTCAAGAAGGTCCGCATCCCGGATGCAGAGACCAAAGCCGAGGCCTATCCTCACCAGCTCAGTGGGGGTATGCGCCAGCGTGTCATGGTTGCTATCGCGATCTCCTGCGAGCCAAGACTCATCATCGCGGACGAGCCGACGACAGCACTCGACGTCACCGTGCAGGCGCAGATTTTGACGCTTCTCACTGACCTTACCCGCGGATTGGGCGGGGCGCTGCTTCTCATCACGCACGATCTCGGCGTCGTGGCGCGCTACGCCGATTGGGTCAACGTGATGTATGCCGGCCGCATCGTCGAGACAGCGGCGGCCGACGAGCTCTATCGCGATGGGCGCCATCCTTATACGCATGCCCTCCTCGCCTCCGTGCCCAAGATCGTCGGTCCGATCGCTCATCGGCTCGAGTCGATCGCTGGGCAGCCACCCGCCCCCTCCGACGGAACCGGGGGCTGCGCCTTCGCACCGCGCTGCCCACGTCGGACCGAACGGTGCGACGAACGCCCTCCGCTTAGCGGCGACGAACGCACACGGAACGGCCATCTGTTCGCGTGCTGGAATCCGCTATGAACGACGTAGCAACGAATATTCTCGAGGTCTCGGACCTGTGCGTCGACTATGCAAGCACAACCTCTTTCGGCGTAACGGGCGCCCCCTCCGTTCGAGCTGTCAAGGGCATATCCCTCACACTCCAGCGCGGCGAAACTCTCTCGCTCGTCGGCGAAAGCGGTTGCGGCAAATCCACCACGGCCATGGCCATACTACAACTGACGCCGCCGAGCGGCGGCCGGGTCGTGTTCGACGGACGCGATATCACGAGCTTCAGTCATCGCCAGATGCGACCGCTAAGGCGTGAGATGCAGGTCATCTACCAGGATCCGTTCGGGTCGCTAAATCCCCGCATGACAATCGCCGACCTGATCGCCGAACCGATGGCGATTCAGGGCGTCGGCAGATCGGGCCACGAGCGCCGCGCGAAGGCTGCCGAACTCCTAGATACGGTCGGAATGGGTACTCGCTTCCTCGACCGCTATCCGCACCAACTCAGCGGCGGCCAGCGTCAGCGGGTCGCCATCGCGCGCGCCCTGTCGCTGCGTCCGAAACTGCTCATCTGTGATGAGCCGGTCTCAGCTCTCGACGTCTCAGTGCAGGCCCAGGTTCTGAACTTGTTTTCCGACCTCAAGGAGCAGTTCGGCTTGTCCTATCTGTTCATCTCGCACGACCTCGGCGTCGTCCGACACATGAGCGATCGGGTCGCAGTGATGTATCTCGGACGCATCGTCGAGATCGCGACGCGCGACGACCTCTACGGCGAACCGCTCCATCCCTACACGCGCATTCTTCTCGATGCGGTAGCGGTGCCGGACCCGCAAATCGAGCGCGCCCGCGATCACGTGCTCCTTCAGGGCGAGGTGCCGAGCGTCGCCACCCCCCCGCCCGGCTGTCCATTTCACCCTCGCTGTCCGTCCGCCATGCCGGTCTGCAGCCGCGAAATTCCGCCGCTGCGGTTGCACGGAAATCGGCAGATCGCCTGCCATCTGTATGATGAGACAGCAGCCAAGAAGGCAATCGAAGCCGCGATGGACGGAAATGGCAATCCAAACTAGGATGTCAGAGCGGGCGCTTGTCCGCACCTAGCCCAAGCACCCCTCTAGGACGTCAGGCAACGGGCCGCCCATCGCCCAATCGACCAACTCCACCGTGTGGACGACTGGAATGCGTGTTCCAGCACCAATCTGCGTTATGCAGCCGAGATTTCCACTCGCAATGATTTGCGGTTTGACCTTCTCAATGTTGGTGACCTTTCGTGCGCGCAGTCGATTGGCGATCTCAGGCTGCAGTACGTTGTATGTTCCGGCGGAGCCGCAACATATGTGGCCTTCCGGTACTTCTCTCACTACAAACCCCATTCGCCTCAAAAGTGACTTCGGCTGATCTCTAACCTGCTGTCCATGCTGCATCGAGCATGCCGAATGGTAAGCCACGACCTGGCCGGTAGTCCGAACACCGTCTTGAAGCGGTAATTCATGCAAGAATTCTGTGATGTCCCGCGCTAGAGCCGAGATCCGTGCGGCTTTCTGAGCGTAGGCGTTATCGTTGCGAAGTAGGAAGCCATAATCTTTAATGACCGTTCCGCAACCGGACGTCGTAACCACGATGGCATCGAGGCCGCCGTTCTCGATTTCACGCGTCCATACATCCACGTTGTGTCGAGCCGCATCCAGCGCCCGACTTTCGTATCCCAAGTGCTGCACGAGAGCTCCGCAGCACCCTTCGTCGATCGGTTGAACTACTTCGATACCGTGACGCGTCAACAACCGGATTGCAGCCTCGTTGATGTTCTGGCCGAGGACCTGCTGGGCACATCCGCTCAGAAGCGCAACCCGACCGCGCGGCCTGTCGACGGTCGCGCCCGGTAACCTTCGGGTCGGCCTTCTTCGCTTGAATGACGACGAAAGTTCAATCATCGCAGCGAGTTGCGCGCCGCCGGGAAGATTGGCGAGCCACTTTCTGATCGGCCTGCTCACGGTAGCCACGCGTAAAGCCAACCTAAGTCGGCCCGGAAACGGCAGCACCTTCGCCAACATGCCTCGAAGCAACCTATCAGGCAGAGGACGCGTGTAGGTTCGGGCGATATGGGCTCGCGCGTGATCGACCAGGTGCATGTAGTGCACGCCGGACGGACAGGTCGTCATGCAGGAAAGACACGTCAGACATCGATCGATATGCTCGACGACCTGAGGGGTCGCCGGCTTTTCCTCCTCCAACATGTCCTTGATCAGATAGATGCGCCCGCGCGGACTGTCCGCTTCGTCACCAAGAAGCAGATATGTCGGGCATGTCGCAGTACAAAAGCCACAATGCACACAGGCACGGAGGATTTTTTCTGACTCGCTTACATGTGCATCGGCCAGGGCCGTCAGCGAGAAGTTTGTTTGCATACCAGTCCGCCCTCGCCTCAGATACCGGCGTACATCCTGCCGAAATTCAGAACGCGGTCAGGATCGAAACATTTCTTGATTTCCTGCGTCAACTTGAGCACCGCAGGAGGAAGCGGTTCGAACACATCGATCCTGTGGCGCATCTCCGATGAAGCCCGTACGAGTGTGGCGTGCCCACCGGTATTGGCCATAGCTTCCCGGACAACCGATGCTCCTGCATCGTCAGCGTCCACGACCGCGAGCCACACGAGACCGCCGCCCCAGTCGAAGAAATACCGCACGCCGAGTTTTTGCCGGATGTCGGCAAGAACATGCGGCGCTTTGGAGGGGGCCAAGGACAACCGCCAAATGGAACGATCCATTGGCTGAGCCAGCCAGTGCGCGTCGCGCACGCGCAACCACAGGTTCGCGCTTTCATCACCTTCGATCAGCTCGGCCCTACCAAAGGAGCGCCACAGCTTGGCAAGCTCACGGGCACCATATGCTACCGAGCCGTCAGAACCCTCGAGTCGAACGATCGTAGTCGAGTCCGACCCAATACTCGCCGGAATATGCGCTGCCGCCGAGACCGCGAAAGACGACCCGAGCGCTGCGGTGAGCGCTGCAATCGCTGTCGTGTCGTTCATGCCGCCCAATCCCACCGATAGGGAACGCGCCGGCTTAGGCAACACCTTGAAGATGACCTCGCTCAAAACGCCGAGCGTACCCCACGCACCGCAGTTCAGCTTGACTAAATCGAGTCCGGTGACGTTTTTCATTACGCGCCCGCCGGATTTGACGACGTCCCCGCGGCCCGTGACCAAGCGAACGCCGATCAGGCTGTCGCGACAAGCTCCGACCGCGATACGACGCGGACCCGAAACATTCCCGGCGACAATACCTCCGATTGTCGGCTCCGCGCTCGTCCCGAACAGCACACGATGATCCATCGGCTCGAACGGAAGCATCTGGTTGTGCTTGGCGAGCATCCGATCGATCTCGGAAACCGGCGTTCCAGGCAAAGCACCGATCACGAGCTCTGTCGGCTCGTAAAGCGAGACTCCCCTCATGCGCTCGGTCGTTAGAGACATGGCGTATCCACCCAGCGGTCGGCCCATCGCCGACTTGGAGCCGGCGCCGCGCACGACGAGAGGCATCTTTGCTGTAGCCGCATCCTTGATGGCAGACGACAGTCCGCACTCGTCGCGCGGCTTATAGCAATCGGTCATCACACTCCCGTCACCCTAACCTTGACATCGAAAATCGAGGGGAAACACCTTATCCGTATTGAGCAGCCATCGCGGATCGAACGCGGCGCGCACCCGAATCTGTTGAACCAGATCGGCATCGTCAAACTGGTAGCGCATTAGATCACGCTTCTCGATACCGACACCGTGCTCGCCCGTCAGGCACCCACCAACTTCAACGCAGAGCCTGAGAATGTCATCTCCCGCTGCTTCCGCCTTCGACTGCTGCGACGGATCGTTCGCGTTGTAGAGGATGAGCGGATGCATGTTGCCGTCACCGGCATGGAAAACATTCGCGACACGCAATCCGTGTCGCTGTACGATCTTGGAGATCTCCGCCAAAACGTACGACAGCTTGCCGGTCGGCACCGTGCCGTCCATGCACAAATAGTCAGCGACTCGCCCGGTCGCACCGAAAGCCGACTTCCGCCCCTTCCAGATTGCCGCCGTCTCAATTGCCGACCTGCTCTCGCGCACTGTCGTCGCACCGTTCGCACGAGCGATGGCGGTGATGTCCGCCAGCGTCGCGTCCATCTCGGCGTCGGACCCTTCGACCTCTACAATCAGAAGGGCCTCGACATCGAGCGGATAGCCGGCCTTGGCGAAGGCCTCGCAGATCTCGATGGCGGCCTTGTCCATGTATTCGATGGCTACGGGAATGATACCGGCGGCAATGACGTCCGCAACCGCCTTGCCCGCTCCCTCGCAAGACGGGAAACCGAACAGAACCGGGCGCGCTCCCTCTGCCGATTTCAGAATTCGGAGGGTCGCTTCGGTCACTATCCCGAGCTGCCCCTCGGAGCCGACGACCAGGCCCAGCAGATCGAGTCCAGCGCTATCGAGATAGTCACCGCCGAGATCGATGATCGATCCATCGATCAGTACCATCCTTACGCCGAGGAGGTTATTGGTCGTGACTCCATACTTCAGGCAATGCGCGCCTCCGGAGTTGTTGGCAATGTTGCCTCCGATCGTGCAGGCAAGTTGAGAGGAAGGGTCTGGCGCATAGAAGAAGCCGTTCTCCGCCACCACCGCCGTTACGCTCAAATTTGTGACTCCCGCTTCGACGCGGATGAAGCGGTCATCGTAGTTGACCGCGAGCACCCGATTCATCTTTGAAAGTCCGAGAACGACGGCGTCTTCACTCGGAATTGCCCCGCCGGCGAGAGACGTACCTGCGCCGCGCGGCACGACCTTGACGCCGGTGTCGTGACAGTATTTCAGAACGGCACTCACCTCTTCGGTCGTCTTCGGTAGGACGACGGCGAGCGGCATCTTGCGATAGGCCGTCAACGCATCTGTCTCATAAGCCCGACACTCGTCCGTCGACGTTATTAGCCCAGCGGGGTCAACAAGGCGGGTTAGATCGTTTATGATTGAATCTCGGCGCGCGAGGATTTCTCGATTTGGTTCGGTGAACCTAATTTTGCTCATCGTATCCTCGTCATCGGATAATTTTCCGATGGGTCAGTCGCGGCCTGATGCAATCGACATAAGCCCGACGCATCCACCATCAAGCTTCTATTGCACTAACGCCACGACCCTCTCAGGGTGACCCGACCAGCGCCAACCAAGCGTCGGCCGCGATAGCCCTAGCATCATTCCGCCAAGGGCCGGAGGATGAAGCCAGAGTTGCTCCGGATCTCGACCGCTCCGCTTCTCCTCGCGCGGATCCAGCGTGTGTCCCACGTCGTCCGCCTTCGCCGATCTTTCGATGCGACCGATCTCTCGGCTTTCGGCATACGCCATATAGAAAGACGAGCCTTGGCGGGCGTGATACCTGCCGAGCGTCTTGGTGAAGTCCGTCGGCGTGATGACTTCAAATCGGTCGAGGCGATCAGGCGCGAAGAGAGTGAGGACGCCCGTATAGCCAAAGAGCTCCGAGGTAATCGTCACGAAATTCCGTGTATCAAGACGAAAGACTTCGGCGAAGCGCGTTACCGCGGCTGCCTGGTCGGCCGCGAGCAAAGTCACCTCATAAAGAAAATCAATCCCGCCGGTCGGCTCCACCGTACGCGGGGGAGAGATTACGAAATGGACCGGCTTCCCCTCGATTTCGAACCGGAGAAAATCCTGGCCATTTTCGTGCTGATGCTCAACTCCGACCGACGTGGCATGATGCACCAGTGCACGCGGGTCGAGTGAGGTCGCGCCGGCGCCGAATAGATGAGATCGCCCGCGTCTTGCCAGTTCGTCCGCGACAACGCCGTTGCCTTCCGGCTCCAGCAACTCAATCTCGCCGGTCCCGGCACGCAATGTCACTCGTTTGGCGCCCAATCCCCGGACCCGATCCGCAGAGACTTGTTCCGCCCCCAATCGGCGACGCCACATCTCCGCGGCACTTTTGGCATCCGGCGTCGCGATCTGAACGCGGTCGATGGTCAACAACATTTCGCTAACTCGCTTTAGGCGTTGGATCTTTGGGCCCTAGAGTCTGGCGCGGCGAAGGACCGTCGCGAGGTTTGACCTGCGCGACGCATGCTCCGCGACGGCGTATCAGCATTGCCGATAGCGCATGCTAACCGTGCATCTGGGTCAGGAACTTAGTGTTGAGATACGCGTCCATCGCTTCTGTACCACCTTCCGAACCGTATCCGGAGTCCTTGATTCCTCCGAAGGGAGTCTCCGGTAGGGCAAGGCCTTGGTGGTTGATCGACACCATTCCACTCTCCACGATCGAGCCGAGCGCGCCGATCGTCGCCGCTGACTTCGTATACGCATATGCAGCAAGGCCATAAGGGAGCCGATTCGCTTCGACCATGGCATCCTCGAATGTCGAGAACGACGCGATTGGCACAACAGGGCCGAATGGCTCCTCGTTCATAATGCGCGAGTCCAGAGGTACGTCCGTCAGAACCGTCGGTTGAAAGAAGAAGCCATCGTTGCGCAGGCGCCTTCCACCTGTCCGGATGCGCGCGCCGCGCTGAACGGCGTCCGAGACCAGCGCGTCCATCGCCTCGACTCGACGGAGATTAGCTAGTGGTCCCATTTGGGTCGCTTCGTCGAGGCCGTCCCCGACGACGAGAGCTTTGGCAGCAGCGGTGAATTGTTCAACGAAGTCGTCGTAGACCCGTTCATGGACCATGAACCGGGTCGGAGAAACACAAACCTGGCCGGCATTCCTGAACTTTGCCGCGGACAGCAATTTTGCCGCTTGTTTGACATCTGCGTCCTCGAAGACTAGCGCAGGCGCATGTCCACCTAGCTCCATCGTAACGCGCTTCATGTGACTTCCAGCGAGAGCCGCAAGCCGCTTCCCGACTGGCGTCGAACCCGTGAACGAAATCTTGCGAATGACAGGGTGGGCAATCAAGTATTCCGATATGTCGGACGGCACACCGAAAACGAGATTGAGGACACCGGAGGGCAAGCCGGCATCGACATAAGCATTGACCAGAGCTGCACAACTTGCCGGCGTTTCTTCGGGTCCCTTCAGAATCACGGAGCACCCGGCCGCCATTGCAGCTGATATCTTTCTGACGGCTTGGTTGATCGGAAAATTCCACGGCGTGAAGGCGGCGACAGGCCCAACTGGCTCGCGGATCACGACCTGCTGTACGGCGCCGGAACGAGACGGAATGGTCCGACCGTAGGATCGACGCGCCTCCTCCGCGAACCAGTCGATGATGTCTGCGCCGAGCAACACCTCCATCTTCGCCTCGCCCAGCGGCTTGCCTTGCTCGAGCGTCATGATACGCGCGATTGAGGCGGCTCGCTCGCGGAGCTTTTCGGCAGCCCCACGCATCAATTTGTATCGCTCGAAGGAAGACGTCCTCCGCCACAATTCGAACCCGCGCACGGCCGATTCAAGTGCGTCGTCGAGATCGGGGATAGACGCGTGCGCAACCGTTCCGATCAATTTTCCCGTCGCCGGATTCAGGATGGGCTCGACCTTTCCGCTCGTTCCATCGCGCCAGGATCCATCGATGAACAACTTTGTATCGGGGTACATCTGCTCGCGACTTGTCACCATTTCCATCCGTCCGGTCTATAATTCGTTAAACTGAGGTAGCCGCTGACAGCGACTCCTCGGCGCGCTTTTTCAAGTCGTGCTTTCTAATCTTCCCGTTCGGGGCTACTGGAAGTTGCGGCAAGACAATGATCTGCTGCGGCTTCTTGTATGGTGCGAGCTGCCGCTCCACGAGCGCGAGCAGTTCGGCCACTTCGATGGTGCTTCCAGGGGTCGGCTCAACGAAAGCGATGATCTCCTCGTTACCCTCGATTGATCGCCCGACTACAGCGGAATTCAGAACCGCCGGATGAGAATTGAGGACAGCCTCGATTTCGGGCGGATAGACGTTGAAGCCGGACCTGATAATTAGCTCCTTCGACCGCCCTTGGACCACCAGTTCGCCGCCCGGCGACCGGCTGACGATATCTCCGGTTTTCAAATATCCTTCGCGATCGATCGCCTCCGCGGTCTTGTCCGGCTGACCATAGTACCCCAACATCACATTGGGCCCGCGGACGAGCAGTTCGCCCGCTTCGCCATCGGGTACTTCCCGCCCATCAGGTCCGACGATCTTGGTTTCGATTCCCGGGATTGGGGGTCCGATGTTGATTTCGTTGCTTCCCATGGCATACAGCGTCCGACTGATGGTCGGAGACGTCTCGGTCAGCCCGTAACCATTATGAAGCACCACGCCGAACACTCGCTCGACGCTCTGTCGCAGAGACAGATCGAGCGGTGCCGTTCCGGTATAGACATAACGAAGGTTATTGGGCGTGAGCTTGATATTGTTCTGATCGACGTAAGCGATGATCCGCGACAACATCGCAGGAACGGCATTGAAGGCGGTCAACGAACCATCCACGACGGCGTCGATTGCTTGCGTGAGAGAGAACCTCGGCATGATCCGCAGGTGTGCGCCGACAAACAACATACCTTGCAGCAACGTCAACCCGTACGAATGAGAGATCGGCATAACGCAAAGCGTGACGTCCTCGGGAAAGAGCGTGTTGGTTCTTTTGCCCCGGCCCGCCACGTAAGCGAGGTTGCGATGACTGAGCATCACTCCCTTCGGGCGACCGGTAGTCCCCGTCGTGTAGATGAGAACTGCAACCTGACGGGCGGGATCCTCATAGACCTCCTCGGGAACGGCGCTCGCCTCCAACTTACCGACCTTGATCGCTTCAATCCCCGTGAACGCTTCGGCTTCCGCGCCGCGCCGGCACGCCGCAGCATCTGCTTCCGCCGATATTCCATGCGTATAGAATACGCGTCTGGGCTTGCAATCACTCTCAATGGCGTCCAGTTCGTGCGGGCCGAGCCGTGCGCTCGTCATCACTGCCCATGCATCAAGCCGGCTCGCCGCATACATCAGGACGATGGCGCCGATTGAATTCTCGCCCACCACCATGACCCGATCACCGGGACGGATCCCTAGACGCGCCAAGTCACCTGCAACGGCCTCGATCGTATCGATCAGTCTCCGATAGGACCAAACGATGCCCCGCTCGTCAGTAAGAGCCGGCCGGGATGCTCCTGCTTTGGCCCCCTCATCCACAATGAGGTGGATGCGTCGCGGCAGGCTAGTCAAATAATCCACTTCCATGGTGGGCCCAATCTTCTTCGCCAGAACTTCCGCATCCAGCTCCTCGACTACAAGCGGCTGCGGATGGCGAGGTTAGTCTGTTGCTGGATTGTCACCGATATATTGGTAGGACCAGTTTGGTATGATCACAATCGTATTGTCAAGTGCGTTTTGAGCGGCGCCGCATAACGGCGCGCGCCAAAGGCCTGAACTCGCACAATCGATCGAAATTGAGCTTTCTAAGCCGCCGCGTCGCGCACGTAACGTGCAGTGCGGGTACGCATAGTCACCAGTTCCTCGGCGGAGGTCGGGTGCAGCGCCATAGTGGCGTCGAAGTCCGCCTTGGTAGCCTTCATCTTTACGGCAATGGCGATGACCTGAACCAATTCGGCCGCGTCCGATCCAACGATATGGCAACCCACGACGCGGTCGCTCCCCGCGTCAACCACCAGTTTCATCAACACCCGCGACTCGCTGCCGGACAGCGTCGCCTTCAACGGGCGGAACGCGGCCTTGTAGACATCAACGATAGCGAACTGCGCCCGCGCCTGCGCCTCGGTGACGCCCACGGTGCCGACCTGGGGCTGCGTGAACACGGCGGTCGGAATATCGATGTGATCGACCTTGACCGCCCGCTTGCCGAAAATCGTATCGGCGAAGGCGTGGCCCTCACGGATCGCTACCGGCGTCAGATTGAAGCGATGGGTGACGTCGCCGACCGCATAGATATGTGGCACCGAGCTCTGCGAGGCTTCGTTGACGGCGATGCCTCCGTTATCCGGGTTGATGGCGACGCCGGCTTTCTCCAGCCCGAGATTTGCGACGGCGGGGTGACGGCCGATGGCGAACATCACCTTGTCGGACGCGATGCTGGAGCCATTCGACAGGTGCGATGTGTACCGATCGTCGTGCTTCTCAATCCCGTCGACCGTGCAACCGGTCAGGATGGTAATGCCGTTCTTCTCCATCTCATCGCGGACATGGGCGCGGACGTCGTCGTCGAAGCCACGCAGGATGTTGTCGCCGCGATAGACCACAGTCACGAGGGAACCAAGGCCCGAGAAGATGCACGCAAACTCCAGCGCGATATAGCCACCGCCCTGGATCAGGATACGCTTCGGCAATTCGGGTAGATGAAATGCTTCGTTCGATGAGATGACATGCTCGATGCCGGGAATGGCCTTGCCGTGGTTCGGTGCGCCGCCCGTGGCGATCAGGATATACTTCGAGCGCACCTTCCTGCCGCCGTCGAGCACCAGCGTATGCGGGTCCTCGAACACGGCGCGCGACTTGATCACCTGCACGCCAGATTTCTCCACGTTGGTGGTGTAGGCCGCTTCCAGCCGGGCGATCTCCTTGTCTTTGTTGGCGATCAGGGTGGCCCAGTCGAACGTCGCCGGCGGAACGGTCCAGCCCAAGCCCGCGGCATCCGCGATGTCGTGGCTGAAATGCGAGGCGTAGGCGAATAGCTTCTTCGGTACGCACCCGCGAATGACGCAAGTGCCGCCCATCCGATATTCCTCGGCGATCATGACGCGGGCGCCATGGCCAGCGGCGATCCGCGCGGCGCGCACGCCGCCCGAGCCGCCACCTATGACAAACAGATCCGTCTCAAAGCTATCCATGCCGGGAAATCAATTCTTTAGGTGGATTTGGCGGGTTTCAGATGCTTCAATTTCCTCAACCTGATATCTATTGAAGCAGGGCGGATTCGACCGAGATCCTCAAGATTCCTCCAAAGTACTGGTCGACCAATTTGGTCGGCCATGATTAGCTACCAAGGAAATCGAAATCAAGTGTTCGGCAGGACCAGGCAGGATATTTTAGATGACTGAGCGAAATCGAACCGACAAGCTTGAGGCTCCTTCGAACGCCATCGGAAAGATCCTTTCCTTCATCCGTGAGCGCCGCTATCAGCCCTCCGAACGGTTGCCATCAGAACGCGACTTTGCGGAAAAGTTCGACACCAGTCGCGGCGCGGTTCGAGAGGCTCTGGCCGCACTTGAAACCATGCGAGTGATAGAACGGCGCCCAAATTCTGGAATCTATCTGCGAAAGATCGAAGAGAGCAGCATCGATGCTCTAGTGCTTTATGCTGAATCCGGAGTTCCATTCGAGGCCAAGGAAATCGCCGACGTCATGGAGGTCCGGCGCATGCTCGAAGGGCAGGCGGTCAGGTTGGCCTGCACACGCAGGACCGCGGACAACATTCGCGAGATCACCGCCATACTTGAAGAGACCAACAAGCGCCTATCTAAAAAGCAAAGCATAGAGCGCGAGGACGAGGCGTTCCATCTTGCGATTTTTTCTGCAACCAAGAACGACATTTTGCTGCGCGTGGCGAGATCGTTCTACGAACTGTCCAGGCATCGACGGAAGGTCTACTTTGCCGACCAAAATCGAGGTCGACAATCTTACGAGGACCATTGCACCATCTTGGAAGCGATCGAAGAGCGGCGGGTAGGCCTAGCCGAACAACAGATGAACGCTCACCTCTCGCGAACAGTGGAGGCATGGCAATCGCTTCTAGGGGAAACCAAAGTCACAAAACGTTAGTCTTGCCGGGCACCCCGTCCGCCATCTCTACGCGAAATACCCACGGTCTAGCGCGAAGCACGAGGACGTGCTTCGCTCGAACAGTGCCTAACCTTTGAGCGCACCCGCCGTCAGCCCTGCGACGAAATATCGATAGCAGAACATAAAGATAACGAACAACGGCAGAGCAATAAGGGTTGCGCCGGCGAGTATCTCACCCCAACGCAGATCTTGCGCGCCAAGCATTGATGCCAAGCCCACGGGCAATGTCTTGCGATCATCACTCATGATGAGGATGAGCGCGAATACGTAGTCCGCCCAGGACAGCAAAAACGAGAAGATGCCGACCGTAATCAAGCCGGGGGCCGAAAGCGGAAGGACCACCTTGATGAAGGCGCCGAATTGGGAACAGCCGTCCACCATTGCCGCTTCCTCCAGATCGAACGGCATCGATTTGAAAAAGCCCCATAGCAGCCACACCGCCAGCGGCAGCGAAATCGCCAGGTGAGCGATTAGCAGGCCCCACAAGCTATCGGCTAAGCCAGCTATTCGGAACAAGGCGGACATCGGAATAACCAACATCAATGGCGGAAACATGTAGGCGAACAGCATGGACGCGACCAACGTCGTTTTGCCCCGAAACCGCAAACGCGTCGCTCCATAAGCAATGAATGATGACAGCGTCGTCGCCACGGCAATCGTAGCCATAGCCATCATGACGCTATTAACGAAATTCGCCGGATAATTCGTAAGCTGCAAGAGTGACTTGTAAGAGCTTAGATCGGGCGGCCAGAAAACCAAGGATGAATCCAGGAATAGCTTTTCGGGCGACCTCAGACTGGAGAGGATCATCCAGTAGATCGGGAAGAAGGAATAGATGCAGATTAGCGCAACCGCGGCATACAAACCGACGCGGCCGGCAATCTGCTTCGGCGACTTGCCGTAATACCGCGTCATTTTCCCGTGCGAGACTGAAGGTGTGGAGTCTGAGATTTCTCTTCCTGAGCCGCTAGAGCTATGCAACATCCGCACCGCTCGTGAACCAACGACGACAGCGGCAGCAGAGCGGGCTTGATTTTGAGTCGACATCGTCATCGTCCCTGCTTGGCCTCGTCGATCGGAAAAACCCTGAGGTAAATCAAGATAATGCTCGCCAACATCAAGAACGAGATGGTGGCGACAGCGGCCCCCCCTCCCAAGTCGAACTCGAGAAACGCTTTTCGGTAGGCCAACGTGGGAAGCGTCTCGGTTTCGTTGAGCGGTCCGCCCTTCGTTAGAAGCCAGATCACGTCGAACTTGTTGAACATCCAGATCCCTCTCAGGAGGATGACCACGATCAACACTGACCTCAATCCTGGCAGCGTGACATGCCAGAATTGCTTCATAACCCCTGCTCCATCGACCCGGGCCGCTTCATACAGTTGACCCGGAATGGATTGAAGGCCGGCAAGAACACAGGTCACGACAAACGGCGTCCAGATCCAAACGCTAACAAGGACAATAGTCGCCTTCGCGCTCGTTGAATTACCTCCCCAATCGAACATCCCATATCCGAATGACGCGAAGACACTCTTGAGAAGGCCGTAGTTGGGATCAAGAATCCACTGCGTGATGAGGCAGGCGACGACCGTCGGAAGAAAATACGGCACGATTGAAAGCGCCCGCACGACAGTCTGCCCCACAAACTGCCTATTGAGGACGAGCGCAATGGTGACGCCGAGAACGACTTGCAGCACGATCGCTGAGATGGCGATCGTGACACCGTTTAACAGCGAGCCCCAGAACAGCGGCTCACTAAGAACCTTCACGTAATTGCCAAGTCCCACCCACTGCGGCGGGTCGATGAACGACGCCGCTGTGTAGAAGGAGAGCTTTATCGAATAGAGGAGAGGTCCGCCAACAATTGTACCGAGTACCAGTACACCCCCGATGAACAAACCGATGATTCGCCAGTCCTGTCGCATAACCTCGGGCCTCTATTCACCAGTTCCGATGCTCAGCCAATTTTTCGGATTCGATCGGCGGCGGCTTTCACGCAGTCGCTTGACGACATGTTCTTAAGAACCCGATTTTGCAGCATCTCCGGCATAATGTTCGCATCAAAGACCTTGCACGGTCGCAGATCAAACGACGGACCCGTCATATCTATTGAGTTAAGAACCGTCTTGCTGTCTTCATCAATGAACGACTTCATCTGCTCCATCGTCGCCCAATGCTTCTGAATCATCGGATGATTTTTCCACCGCGGATCTTCGTAAATGTCCAATCGCGCCGGTTGGAAATTCATCCAGGCGGAGTGCAGCCAGCGAATATAGTGCTCGTCAATAAACCATTGTAGAAACTTAAAGGCCGCCTCAGTCTGCTTAGTCTTGTAAAGAATAAAGCCATCGAAGGCGAAGGACAGTGCGTTCTGCTTACCAGCACTGTCTGGAGAAGCGAAAATGCCATACTTGTTTGCGAGGTCCGGATTGCGAGCTTCCAGCGCCTCGACTACGCGGCCCGAATAGACGGTATGCGCAACCTTTCCTGTCGCGAACAGACTCATCAGCTCAGCATAGCTGACCGTGTTCATGCCAGCCGGCATCGTTTTATAAAGATCGGCATATAGATCGAGAAAACGGCCGGTCGGTCCGGCATTCTCCGGCGCATCGAGAACGACGTTCCACTTGTCGTCATAAAACTTCGGCGCGTCTGCAAACAAGTTGCCGAAGCTCGCCCAGTTGGTGGCACTGTCACTCGCGAGCGGTATGACGCACCCCCCTCGCTCTATGTTGCCATCCTTCGCGACAGTCAGCGCCCGGCAATTCTCAAGGAACTCGGCCCATGTGTTGGGAACCTTCAGGCCCTTCTCCTGATACAGATCTTTTCTGTAGAAAACCGTCACCAAATTGTAGTCATAGGGATAGAACCAATTTTCTCCCTTATATGACCAGGTTCCCTGCTTCCCCCACGAATATTTTTTGACAAGATCCGTCAACGGCACGATGTGACCCGCCATCGCGTATTGCAAGATGTGCGCAATGTATCCCGCCGTGGCGATATCGTAAGGAGCGCCAGCATTGATGGCCGCCATCGACTTCGCATAACCACCACTAATCGGCGTCGAGTCGACGACGATTTTTACGCCGAACTTGCTCTCGTATTCATTGCACGCATCGCGCAAGGCCGATTGGCTCGCAGCAGTCGTTTCAGCGTTCAAAATGCGAAGCGTTACCCCGGACTGTGCGTTGACATAGGGCGCGGAAAGTGAGCCCGCGATGCCAGCTGCTGCACCAGCCGTCGTTTTGAGAAAACGCCGCCGATCGATGTCGCTCACGTTAGCCTTGGAGCTCGGCGCGCCTAAGCTGAGCTTGTCCATGAAGTTCTCTCCCGTTGCCATTTTCGCCTTTCGTCGAGGTCCGCCTCAGTGTCTTGCCGCTCTCGCGCGAGAACAGGTGCAACTTCTCTTGAGACAAATTCACAAAAATTCGGTCGCCCGCCCTCAGCGCATCGTCCCGAGCAAATACCGCGCGGATTTTGTTGCCATCGATCTTACCCAGCACATAGGTTTGCGCGCCGATTTGCTCGACCAAGCCGACTACCAGCTCAAAAGCCGTGGAGGTTTCCGCGCGCTCGATGTGCTCGGGCCTAATGCCAAGCGTGACATCCCTTTCCGCTCCGGAGAATGACTGGGCAGGCAAGTTGACGCTCAAACCGCCGGAGCGCATTACGAGCGCGCCCCCGTCGCGCATCAACCCGCCATCAATCAGGTTCATCTCTGGAGACCCGATGAAAGTCGCCACGAAGGCGTTCGCGGGCCGATCATAAAGGTCAAGCGGACTGCCCGCCTGTTGGATGAATCCGTCACGCATGATCACGATACGATCGCCGAGCGTCATGGCCTCGACCTGATCGTGGGTAACAAATATCATCGTCGCGCCCAATCGGGCGTGTAGCGTCGCAATCTCCTCGCGCGTCCGGACCCGCAGCTTCGCATCAAGGTTCGAGAGGGGTTCGTCGAGGAGGAATACGTCGGGATCTCTGACTAACGCGCGACCAAGCGCTACGCGCTGCATCTGACCACCCGACAATTGGCGTGGCTTGCGCTCCAGCAGGGCCTCCAATCCGAGACTTGATGCCGCGCTGCGCACCCGACGATCGATCTCATGCTGTGGCGTCCTACGGACCCGAAGGCCGAAGGCCATGTTTTCGAAGACCGTCTTCTGTGGATAGAGAGCGTAGTTCTGAAAAACCATCGCAATGTTGCGATCTTTCGGCGGAAGCGCGGTGACGTCCCTTCCGTCGATCAGAATCTTGCCGGATGTGACGTCATCTAGACCGGCGAGCATTCGCAACGTCGTGGACTTGCCGCAGCCGGACGGGCCGACGAACACGACCAGTTCGCCATCGGCAATATCCAACGAAAAGTCCTGAACGGCCCACGGCCCTCGATCTCCTCCAAAGGATTTCGCGACATTCTGAAGAGTTACTCGCGCCATACAGCCAGACCTTCACGTTCTTCCCGGTATTTTCATTAATTGGCTAAACCAATTTGGCTGGACCGTATGTCGCGTGATGCGCGGTGTCAAGCAGCTCCAATCCCGCAATCATGCGCGACTCTTCGACGCGACCGGCAATCACGCTGCCCATCAACCGCGATCGGCATTTCATTTGGTTTGACCAATCTGGTCGTTCCACATATAGTTAGTGCGGCCCCGCACGGCGCGCGGCTATTTGACCGCAGACTTCAAGGAAGCGTGATGGCTGGACCGTTGGCAGGTTATCGAGTGCTGGATCTTTCGAGAATCCTCGCGGGGCCTTGGTTAGCGCAGTTGCTGTCTGATCTAGGAGCCGAGGTTTGGAAGATCGAACGCCCTGGCACCGGCGACGATACGCGGCAGTGGGGCCCGCCCTTTCTGCGGAAAGACGGTGGAATTGATACGACCGAAAGCGCGTATTTCCTGAGCGCCAATCGCGGCAAGCATTCGATATGCGTCGATATATCGACTGACGAGGGTAGCGCCATTGTGCGCGCACTTGCCCAGCAAGCCGATCTCGTGATCGAGAACTACAAGGTCGGCGACATGGCGCGTTACGGCCTCGACTACGAGGCGCTTAAAAGCGTCAAGCCTGACATCATTTACTGTTCCATCACCGGCTATGGCCAGACCGGCCCGATGAAGGACGTCGCAGGATACGATATGGCCATTCAGGCCATCGGCGGCCTGATGAGCATTACCGGAGAGAGTGACGACAAGCCAGGCGGGGGTCCCCAGAAGGTCGGGGTTCCGATCGTCGATATTCTCACTGGCATGTATAGCGCCGCCGGCGTCATCTCCGCATTACTGCATCGCGAACGCACCGGAGAAGGACAGCATATCGACATGGCACTGCTGGACGTCCAGGTCGCGGTTCTCGCCAACCAAAATTTGAATTTCCTCACGACCGGCACGCCGCCGAAACGGTTCGGCAACGCGCATCCAAACATCGTTCCATATCAGGTCTTCAGAACCAGCGACGGTTCCTTCGTGCTCGCCGTTGGTAATGATCAGCAATTCCGGAAGTTCTGTGCAGCTACTGGTTTAAGCGGCCTGGCAACCGATAGCCGTTTCGTCACTAACACCGATCGGCTTAAGAATCGTGATCAACTCATCCCCCTGCTCGATGCGCATCTGATACAGCAGGCGACCCAGCATTGGATTTCCATTCTGGAGCCCGTGGGCGTGCCTTGCGCACCGATCAACCGGCTGGATCAGGTGTTCGCTCACCCTCAGGTTATCCATCGGGAGATGCAGGTCAATCTTCCTCATTCTTCCGGAACAACAGCCCCTCTCGTCGCCAATCCGATAAAGTTTTCCGGAACGAAGATCGAATATGCCAAAGGACCGCCGCGGCGAGGCGAGGATACTGCAAACATCCTCAAGTCGATACTGAAGTACGACTCGGCGGCCATCCAAGATCTAAGTGAGCGACGGATCATCGATATCGGACGTCCCGAAGTCGGCTAGGGGCCAAGAGCCCATATCACTCGTCGAATCGTCTCTTGGTCCGGCTGGATGGCAGGTTTGGCAGGAGCGAGCAGCAAAACGGCGAGCCCTGCGCCGAGGAGCAGGAACGCGGCCACGATCCTCCGGTATTGAAACATGAGACGAGCTCTCCGTTGACTACCAGGCCTTCGTCGCTATAATTGGATCGACCTTATTGGTAGGACCAATTATAGTTTGGCGATGGCTTTTGCAAGTCGGGAAGGCCTGACCTTGGCGAAACTGGTCGCAAAAACGAACCGATCGTCGGCTTTTGAAATAGGGGACGGAGGATGAAGCTCTCGAAATACGATTATATCGTTGTCGGCGCAGGATCGGCAGGATGCGTGCTCGCCGCTCGATTGAGCGAAGATCCCAACGTCAAGGTGTTGCTGCTCGAGGCCGGACGTCCCTCTTCTTCAATCTTCGTTCACATGCCGGCGGGCATTCGCGTGCTCTACACGAGTCCGAAGCATAACTGGCAATTTTGGACCGAACCGCAGACCGAACTCAACAATCGCAAGATCTATATTCCCCGTGGCAAGGTGGTGGGAGGGTCGTCCGCCATCAACTCCATGATTGCGATCCGGGGAAATCCTCAGGATTACGACTCATGGGAAGCGCAAGGCTGTCGTGGGTGGGGGTACGAAAACCTCCGCCCCTACCTTAGAAAAATCGAGGACGCCGCCCAGGTAACGTCCCAGCCCGATCAGGACCGAGGTTATTCGGGTCCGATCCGACTTTCTTATGGCGTATTGCAGCATCCAATCTCGAAGGCATTTATTGAGAGCGCCAAGTCGGCAGGCCTCCCCGAGAACAACGGCTTCAATGGTCCGTCTCAGATGGGCGCAGGCTTCTACGAACTTACGATTTCAGACGGCAAGCGTTCAGGTGCTTTCAAGTTTCTCGACCAGGGGAAAGGACGAAGCAATCTGACCATCATGGCCAACACTCAGGTTCGGCGCCTCGCGGTCGAAGGCACGCGCGTTCGGGGTGTTGTCATTGACCACAACGGGCGTGAGGTCACCGTTTCGGCCGAACGAGAAGTCTTGCTGACTTCCGGGGCCATTGGTTCGCCGCAATTACTGATGCTGTCAGGAATTGGACCGGCCGATCACCTCCGTTCACTCGGCATCAAGCCGGTGCTCGATTCCGCCGGCGTTGGAAGCAATCTGCAAGATCATTTGGATTGTGCGATTCGATTGGAGGCGTCGCAGCCGATCACACTGACGCCGTACATTGGATTGATCAGAGGTGCCTTGGCTGGCGCACAATATATGCTCCGAGGAACAGGGCCCGGCACCTCGCAGGGCGTCGAAGCCGGAGCCTTCTGGGGGCCCGATAAAACCTCATCGTGGCCCGAGTGGCAGGCTCATCTCATCGTCGCGCTTCGAAACCCGCCGCCGGGCGAGCGCGTCCCACACGGCTTTGCCATTCGTGTATGTCAGCTTCGCCCGAAGAGTCGTGGAACGCTGCGCCTGCGATCGGCCGATCCCTTCGTTGCGCCGGCGATCGACCCCCGCTTTCTATCCGATGAAAGTGATTTCGTCAGTATGCAGGAAGGCGTTCGGCAGATGTGCGAGATCATCGATCAGCCGGCGCTCCTAAAGCAGATTAAGCGCAAACTCGATATCGATCCGTTTACCAGCGCGGAATCCCGCAAGAAGTGGATACGAGCCCGCGCAGAAACGATCTACCACCCGGTCGGAACATGTCGCATGGGTGAGGATCGCGACGCCGTAGTCGATAGCAAGCTTCGGGTTCGGGGCATCGATAATCTACGCGTTATCGACGGTTCGCTTATGCCAACCGTGATCAGCGGAAACACCAATCTGCCGATCATGGCCATGGCGGAGAAAGCTGCAGAGTTGATTGCGGGGAAGTGACCCAATGTTCTCTCCTCAATGGCAGGAACAGTCTGAACCCTTGCCTTTCATCACACAGGCTATCGCTTGATTTCCCGTGATCCCGCTCGTTGTCGGCGGTCTGACGCGAAGGCGTCAGTAAATGGCAGCAAGCGCCGAAGCGCGCCCTCCCTAGACTGCCCGGGGTCCGATGACGGGTCCCGGGCTCCTTTTATGGATTTGAGGACCCTTTTGGACGTTACCCGCAATTGTCAACGACGTCCGTGCTGCTCTGATTGTTCGATAAGGAAGGTCTAACTGGGACAGCCTTTGCTCGCGCGTTGGCGGGAAAGCCAAAACTCCTCCTACTCGACGAGCCGGCAGCCGACCTTAATCACGTTGAAACCGATGAGATACGCGCTCTGATTCAACAGATAACCGAGACGGGCGTTACGGTCGTGTTGGTGGAACATGACATGAAGCTCGTCATGCAGGTTTCCACACGGATCTTAGTTCTCGATTACGGAAGGAAGCTGGCAGAAGGAAGTCCGGACGAAGTAAGGGTAGATCCTCAAGTTGTCAGTGCATATCTGGGCGCAGCCGCATGAGTCATATCCCTGAGCAATCCGCGGCCGACTCGCTGGCAAAGGGGCTTCTCGAAGTGAGGAGGCTGAAAGCTCGATATGGTCCGATAGAGGTCCTGCATGGGCTGGCGCTTTCAGTGGACAAAGGGCAGCTTGTTTCGCTGGTTGGTGCCAACGGCGCCGGTAAGACGACGTTGCTGCGTGTGCTGTCCGGGGTTCATCCCGCAAGCGAAGGCACAGTGATGTTTGGCGGGCAGGATATCTCGCGCGTCTCCTCCCACGCCCGCGTTTCGCTGGGCATTTGTCAGGCGCCCGAGGGGCGCCAGGTGTTCGGGCCAATGTCGGTCGAAGACAATCTTCTTCTCGGCGCCTATCGTCGTCGGAACGCGCAACTGTCCGAGCGAATGGAGCAGGTCTATCTGCTCTTTCCCGTGCTGAAGGAGAAGCGGAGATTGCTCGCGGGGACGCTTTCCGGTGGTCAGCAGCAGATGCTGGCGATCGGGAGAGCACTGATGGGCGAACCACAGTTATTGTTACTGGATGAGCCGTCTCTTGGTCTGGCGCCGCTCTTCGTTGCCGAGATATTGCAGGTGATCGACCGTCTGCGCGAACAGGGAATGACTATTCTCTTGGTGGAACAGAATGCTCGAGCCGCTCTGGCGATGGCCGATTTCGGCTATGTCGTGGAGACTGGACGAATAGTGAAGTCGGGATCGGGGCGAGAACTACTGGGAAGCGACGACGTGAGGCGAGCCTATCTCGGCATGTAAATCGCCGAAAACGAGGTGGCTGGGAGAGATGCATGATCAACCGGCGAATATTCTTAGCTACGATTCACGCGCTTTTGGGCGGGCTGTCTGCCAGCGAGGTCGACGGCCAGGAAGGTTTTATTCGCGGGCGGTGCCGATTTTGGTTCGCAGCAAAGGATGGCACTAGGCGAAACGGCTGTCTCCACTGAGCAGGACCGGACCATTTTTCCGGTGTCAAAGTGCGCGTTAGAAATTGCGATCGTTCCGATGTCGGGAAGCAACTGCGATCTCTTCGCGCTGCGATGCCAACCTAGCAACTGGTCGAACACATGCATCGCGAGTTTCAGAGATTTATTGATCTGCTGTCGGTCGCTAGTGATCGCCACGCGTTTTTGGAAGCGATAACAGTCACTGCGACCGCGCTAGACTTGCCTTGCTTCGCATATCTCGCGCTAACCAAAGAGCCACTTGTAATCTCGACATATCCTCCCAACTGGGTTGCACACTATGTACGGAATAGTTACGAGCGTCTCGACCCTGTAATCTTGCAGGCGTTGCAAACTGGGGCCCCCTTTCGGTGGGGACAGGGCGTATCCACGACGTACCTCTCTCCAGCCCAACATGAACTGTTTGAAGAAGCGTCTCAATTTGGGATTCGATCTGGTTTCACGGTTCCGATTCACGATGGTCGCGGCCCAGTTGCTGCCCTGACCTTTGCCTCCGATCAACGAAGCTCTACGTTCAACAAGTGCATAGATTCCAACGAACGTGCACTTCAATTGATTGCATTGTATTTTCATGCGCACGTCCGCAGCGTGTTGCGCAATGACCACAGCGTTGACGGAATCCGCCTTTCACCGCGCGAATTTGAATGTCTTGAATGGTCTTCTCGTGGCAAATCGGCTTGGGAAATCGGGAGCATTCTAGGCATCTCTCGACGAACCGCCGCCTTTCATCTGGACAATGCCCGAGCAAAACTCGGCGTTCGCACGGTTCGTCAGGCAGTCGTTCGGCTAGCTGAGTCAAGATATCGACGATAATCGGCAATTTCCCGCAAGCACGCTGTGCAGGTGCACAGGGTGCATCGAGGCATTTTGTTTGCTTTCACTGCCAATACAGAGCAGGGAGGCAATAATGTTGCAACTCATAGCGCCGGAACACTACGGCGAATTCATCGACGATTTAGCTGAGATGCACCGGCTGCGCTATCGCGTCTTCAAACAGCGTCTGGATTGGGATGTTCAGGTCAGTGGCGACATGGAGGTAGACGAGTTTGATGTCCTTCGACCAGTTCATCTACTGCATAGGTCGACTGATGGTCAAATTCAGGGGTGCGTCCGGCTTCTCCCGTCCATGGGACCAACCATGCTTCGAGACACTTTTCCAATTCTTCTGGGGGGGCAGCCGGCACCACGAAGCGATCACGTGTGGGAAAGCAGCCGATTCGCTCTTGATCTTCATCCAGATGCACCGAAAGCGGCAGGCGGACTTGCTGCCGCTACCTACGAGCTCTTTGCAGGCATGATCGAGTTCGGTTTGTCTATTCGGCTAGCCGAAATCGTGACGGTTACCGACACCCGCATGGAACGTATTCTTCGACGCGCCGGGTGGCCCCTTCGTCCAATCGGAAAGCCTCGTCCCCTCGGAAACACTATTGCGGTCGCGGGTTACCTGGAGGTGTCGACTGATGCCCTGGTGCGCATCCGGAGCGCGGGCCGCATCTCATGCCCGGTGCTGTGGGCTCCAGTGATGCGAGCGGCCGCTTAAGGTTTCGGATTGTGACGCATGAATAGACACATTGCCGCATATTGCGCAGCAAGTTTTTCCAAATGAGCAATTTCAAAGGACCAGGTCACTCCCTGCGCGGCAGCAAAGCTCTCGAGTTGAAACACCTGCGATCGGCCGTCGCTGCCGCCGAGTGTGGCAGCTTCCGTCAGGCCGCGGAACTGCTGAGATTGCAACAGTCGACTCTCAGCAGATCAATTCGCCAGATTGAACATGGCCTTGGCATTACGATTTTCGAGCGATCAAGCGGAGGTGTGAAGCCCACGCGCGCAGGCCGCAGCGTTCTTCGCCTGGCAAGAGCTATTCTTGAAGAATTTGACGCGCTTGTAGCTACGGCCAAGTCCTTACAACGCAGCGAGACAGGGCGGCTGGCCATCGGCTTTTGTACGTCACTTTCGGCTGGAAACCTGAAAGCCACATTACTCGACCTCAAGCAGCGTTTCCCGCAAATCGACCTTGCGACCGTCGAGCGATCACGGACGCGCCTGGCAACGGCACTTCGCAGTGGCGTGCTCGATATCGTCATTGTAACAGGAAGCCAGCCACCATTGGACAGCAAGACTATGTTGTTGTGGAGCGAGCGTGTTCTAGTGGTTCTCCCCGAGGATCATCCTCTTACTGCGCGCGAAACTGTCTACTGGACCGACCTCCGCGGCGAGACCGTGCTGCTAAGCCATTACGATCCTGGACGGGAATTTGAAGATCTTCTAGGCTCGAAGCTAGTCTTGCCTGAGGATCGTCCGAAGATCGAGCGCCACGACGTTAGTTGCGGCATTATCAAGAGCCTGATCAGCATGAAGCGAGGCATCAGCCTGGTGCTCGAATCTGACATGGAGGCCAATTTTGCCGGATTGGTCTACCGGGAGCTGCGCGATGGCACGGGGCCAAGCCGGTTCGACTATTCGGCCTATTGGCGAGCGGACAATGAAAACCCCGCCTTGAACGCCTTCCTGAAGATGCTCTCCGAGCGCTATCTTTCGCCTGGCTTGGCGACATGACGCGCTCGGCGAACTTTCAAGAAACTTCTGTCCGCTGCCATGAATCGCGCCAACATGGGCGCGATAAGCTTTGTTGGATCAGTGATCGATTGGCCGGTCTCGAGTGCGAGAATTTCGGCATAAGTGACGAGATCCCGGTGGACAGCTGCCGGCAATTCGTGGGTCACCTTGATCGGTTTGTCGTCTTCGATTGCTCCGAGCTTGAGCTTAGCCATCGTCATTCTATCCTTTGTAGGGCTCGAGCACCAAATCGCGGTTGATGATGACCCGGACTGGGAATCCCGGACGGACCGTTAACGTTGGCTGGACGTTGAGATTGCGGCGAACCAGCTGTTGGCCTGTTTGATTGAGGGAATTCCCCGCGCCGCGTCGTAACGCCTGAATAATAGCGCCGTTCGTATCGTTAACGTCTGCGCCCGAATTCACCTCAGTGCCGACGGCGAGTAGAGTGGATAGCGCTGCTGCTCCGAGTAACTCTTTCCAGTGGTTATCGACCTGATCTTCAAGACCGGAATATCCCGCGGCATCAGCGCCGGGCTGACGCTCCAATACGATTGAACGTCCATTCGGCATGATGAGACGAGTCCAGACGAGGAGGACGCGGGACTGCCCAAATGCTACCTGGCTGTCATAGGCCCCGATCAGTCGCGCGCCTTGCGGGATCAGCCGGGCTCGCCCGGTAGGAGTGTCGTAGACATTTTCAGTCACTTGCGCCGTGATCTTGCCCGGCAGATCTGACCGGATCCCAGTGATGAGAGCCGCCGGAATGATAGTCCCCGCTTGGACAACAAAGGGGGATGCTGGCCTCACCAAGCGATCGGGGCTTGTTGTCCGCCGATCGATAGGTGCATTGACGAAGGCGAGTTTTCGGTCCTGGCCATTTTGGGTAAATGACTCGTCTGAGGACATCGTCCCGTTTGAAGGCGTCTCGTTGGACGCTGATCCGGCGGCCGGTGGGCGGATGGCGGTGTTGGCAAACACCTTGCTGATGCGCGCCGCCTCGGTTTCCTGATTGACGCGCTGCTGTTCGGCATCGATGGCCAGCGAGCTAGTCGATGACCTCTGTGCCGCAACAATGGGACGGCCGAGATCGCCGGGCAAAGGTGGTCCAAGACGCGGCACGTCTTGGGAAATTCCGGCATAATCCTTCGGCAGGCTCTTGAGCTCATCAGCAACGTTGTGGCGATCGGTCGAGTGGAGTTCTTCTCGAGCCGGACCCTGCTTTGACCTGTCCTGCAAAGACCACAACACCGCGCCACAGATGATGGAGAAAGCCAAAGCGGTGACGCCCGCAAGCACCTTACGTGACAGACGCGTGACCTGCGGCTGATCGGGTCGCAGCCGTAGAGTTTCGGCGATCTTTTCGGGTTGCTGTGGCCGAGAAGCTTCGTTGGATGACGGGTTCGCCTGATCGGTACCGGTCACATCGACCTCCCATCGCTTCGAACAATTCGCACCTTCTGTTGGTTCTCGCCTCCCAATCTCAATTCAGCGGCGGCGAACAGCCGATCCACGATCAACACGTTCCGGTAGGCCCGGTAGTTGACGAGCTCGGTACTACCCTCAGCTCCCATGACGAAGAGCGGCGGCATCTCGCCCTGGCCGATGCCAGGCGAGAATTCGATGTAGACCTTGCGGCCGTCGTCATACGCGTTGACGGGACGCCATGGTGGATTGTCTCCCTCAATGGCGTAGCGATACAAACGCTGCGCTTGATCCGGAATGATCGGCGTCGGTGGCAGAGCTCGACCAAGCACGGCGCGATCTTCCGGGTAGAACCATGCAACCGACGGCATATACGGTTTTTCACGGGAGCGCAGCTCAATCAGGTAGGTCCGCCGATCGGTGTTGATGACAAGATTGGTCTCGATCGCGGGGCGTGTCGGCTTGACCATGATGTGGACACGGCGGGTGTCGCCGCTGCCACTCTCGGTATCGCCAACTACCCAGCGCACGGTATCTCCTGCGGAGACTGGTCCCGAGCCGATGAGTTGTTCACCGGGCTCAAGCGCAATGTCCGTGATCTGTCCCGGCGCGGCATAGACTTGATAAAGGGCACCCGGACTATACGAGAACACCTGCACGGCATTGAAGTAGCCGGTTTTGCGAGGCTCGACACGAGCGGCATCGTTCGCGCTTTCAATTCGCTCGATCGGCTCCTTCGCCTCCCCCTTCTTGCCGCCGCGTGCCGCCTTCCATACCGGTGGGACATGCAACGGTCGCGGACGATCGTCGGCAAGCGCCGACAGTTCGGGAAGTGACGGTACTTCGCTGTCATAGCTGATCTGGGGAGGCTTGAACGCGGTACAGCCTCCGAGCGCTGACAAACAGATCAGAAGACCCAGAGGCAGGCGCGGCTGAATCCTCTGTAGCGCAGCAACGAGACTTGATGGCATGGCTATCCCAGCTCCTTCGACCAGTTGATCGCATTGACGTAGATGCCGAGTGGATTCTTGCGCAGCCGATCGAGATCGCGCGGCGTTTCCACGATGATGGTAAGAATTGCGGTCCACCGTTCGGTCACGGCAAGCTGACCGTTCTCGTACCGGCGTTCGATCCAGGCGATCCGAAAGCTGTCGGGAGACGCCCGAATAACGCTCGAGACTTCGACAGCGACCTGTGTCTTGCCGATCTTGTCGAAGGGATTGTTGTTGCGCGCATAGTCATTGAGCGCAGCCGCGCCGCGGTCCGTCGTGAAGTCATAGGCACGCAACCAATCCTGGCGCAGGACAATGGCGTCCATCGGCAGGCCACGCACATGTTCGATGAACCTGGCGAGGTGAAAGGTAATCTGCGGATCGGAGGGTTGATAAGCCACGTTAGCAGGAGCGACACTTCTTGCCTCGCCTAGCCGGTCAACTTCAACAACCCACGGCGTGACGGTCCCTTGGGCTGACTGCCAAACTAGAGCTCCGGCGAATCCCGCGGCGAGGGCCAGACAGCCAAAGGCCATCAGTCGCCAGTTCCTGGCCTGAACGCGGGCCGACCCGATGCGGTCATCCCAAACCTGGGCGGCTCGTTGATAGGGAGTTACCGGCTCCGGCGCGCGGCCATAGTGAACGGCCGATCGTTTGAACATGCTTTGACCTCAAGACAGGACTGAGAACGGAGTGCGAGAAATCGAGCGTCATTGGTCCTTCTGCGAGAGATCGACAGATCCGCCGCTCCCGCCGTGATCGCCTGAACGGACCGCTTGCGTTGCGGCTGACGCTCCATGACTGATGGTCTGCGCCCGCTTCATGCGACGAACCCAAGAGGGCGTGCCTTCGGATGACGTTGAAGAAGGATCATCGACATCGCCGCCACGGCCGCTTCCAGCCATACGAGCGGCGGCTGAGCGCAAGGGACTTGCGGGAGCGGAAGCGCTCGCCTTAGCAGTACCGGATAAGCTACCGGCCCGGAGCGCGCTGGAGGCGCCACCGGCACCGGAGGCTGCGCTGCCGGCCAGTCCAGCGCCGCTGGCCGCGAGACCCGCTCCTGCCGCGACCACGCCGCCGGCAGCCAGCCCTGTGCCAACGGCTGCGCCGGCACCAAGCTGCGGGCCTCCGGAGACGATACCGTTGGCGATACCGGGTCCGAAGATACCCAGGCCCAACAAGGCAAGAGCGCCCAGTACCAGCGCCATCGCGTTCTCGATCGTCGGCTGGTTGCCGCCGAACCCGGCCGTGAACTGCGCAAACAAGGTCGACCCAATGCCGACAATGACGGCAAGCACTAGAACCTTAACGCCGGAGGAGATCACGTTGCCGAGCACGCGTTCTGCGGCAAAGGCGGTCTTTCCAAACAGGCCGAACGGGATCAACACAAAGCCGGCGAGCGTCGTCAGCTTAAATTCGACTAAGGTGACAAAGAGCTGAATGGCCAGAATGAAGAAGGCGAGCAGCACCACGATCCAGGCAAACAGCAGGACCGCGATCTGGACGAAATTTTCGAAAAAACTGACATAGCCCATCAGCCCCGAAATCGACTCAAGGATTGGGCGACCGGCGTCGAGTCCGACTTGCGCGATACGGCCCGGCCGCAGAAAGTCTGCTGACGAAAGGCTCGTGCCCGAGGCCTTCAGCCCCAAGCTCGCAAAACTCTCGAAGACAATGCGGGCGAGGCTATTCCAATTGCCGATCAGGTAGGCAAAGACGCCAACAAACAGCGTCTTCTTGACGAGGCGGGCGATGATGTCCTCGTCTGTGCCCCAGGACCAGAACAGGCCTGCCAGCGTAAGATCGATCACCGCGAGCGTGGTGGCGAGATATCCGACGTCGCCTCCTAGTAACCCGAACCCGGAATCGATATAGCGAGTGAAAGTTTCCAAGAACTGGTCGATGACGCCGGTACCACCCATTGGTCACTCGCTTTGCGCTGGCAAGAATGGATAGCCCGATGTGAGGCGGCTTTCGTCCTTAGGCGGCACTGGAGATGAAGGTCGCGCATTCGCCTCCGGATGTGTTGAGGACCCGTTCTGACCGAAGAACTGACGACGCGTCTCGGCCCAGATCTTTTTGCATTCGAGAAGAGCGTCTCGCTCGTCGGAACTGACGGTACGACATTGCTCGAGCTTTGCCGCCGTCGAGTCGGACTTCGGAGTAAGGGACCTGCGAGGTTCGGTGTGACTTTCGTCGTCGCGCAGGCGGATTGCGCAGGCAGCGACGACCAGGACAGCAATGAAGACGGCAGCGACCCTCGGGAGCCGCTCAAGTCTGTTGGTCATCATCAGTGGAACATCTGCACGGTTGTCGGTTGATAACGACCTCGGGTCAGGAAACGCCGCAGCTGCTCCCTACCCTGGTCCTGGGCCGCCGCTCTTTGAGCGGCCTCCAAGTTTTGCGCTCGCCCTTGTGCGGCGACGGCGGCGGTGAGATCGGCAATCTGCTGTGCCTGAAGCGCCAGAAGCTGATTGCCGGCCTGACTTGCCTGCAGCGCGCCTGCTGCGCCTTGGCTCGCTGTCACCAAAGCCGACATCTGGGTCCGGTTGGTTTCTAGATTGCCGACGACGGTTGCCTGCACCCGCATGGCGTCTTGCAGACCCGCCACCGCGTTCTGCCAGCGTGTTTGTGCGTTGGCGGTAAGGGTCTGGTCAGGCATGTTCGCAGAGGCCGGCGCGTAGGTGGTGGAGAACGCGCGATCGATCTGCTGGACGTCGTAGGCAATCCGCTGCGCCTGAGAGAGAAGCTGTTGCGTGCGCTGGATCGACTGCTCAAGCTGCTGCAAGGATGAGTACGGCAGGCTTGCCAGGTTCTTGGCCTGATTGACCAGCATCTGCGCTTCGTTTTGTAGCGAGGTGATCTGGTTGTTGATCTGCTGCAGTGCGCGCGCCGCCGTCAGTAGATTCTGCGCGTAATTGTTGGGATCGAAGACGACCAACTGCGCCACGGCCTGCCCAGGCGCTTGAGCAGCGACAATTGCAATGAAACTCGCTGTCAAGAGCGTACGGAGACGACTCATCAGAAGCCTCCGTCCTTGGCGAGCTGCGGAATGAGATCGCAAGCCCATCCAATGTCGCGTGCCCTAAGCCAGCCGGCGACGAAACCCTCGCTTCCGTGTTCGGCTAGTACCCGCTCAATCAGAGCCTGATCCGCCTTCAACGAAGCCGCGGTAAACGCGAGCGCGACTTCGCCAAGCCCAAGCTCGAACAGCCGATTTCCCCGGCGGGACTGGCAATAGTAGTCCCGCTTGGGCGTCGCGCGGGCGAGGATCTCGATCTGGCGGTCATTGAGGCCAAAGCGCCGGTAGATGGCCGTGATCTGCGGCTCAATAGCGCGATCGTTCGGCAGGAAAATTCGGGTCGGGCAGCTCTCGATGATGGCCGGTGCAATTGCCGAGCCGTCAATGTCGGCCAGTGATTGGGTGGCGAAGATGACGGAGGCGTTCTTCTTGCGAAGCGTCTTCAGCCACTCGCGGAGCTTGCCGGCAAAATCGGCATTATCAAGCGCAAGCCAGCCCTCGTCGATGAGGAGCAGGGTTGGACGGCCGTCAAAGCGATGCTCAATCCGGTGAAACAGATAGGAAAGAACTGGTGGCGCGACGGTTGTCCCGATCAATCCATCGGTCTCGAAAACCTGGACTGACGAATCCCCCAGCCGCTCGTGTTCGGCATCGAGCAACCGGTCATACGGACCCCCGAGGCAATAGGGTTGCAACGCCCGCTTCAACGCATTGGATTGCAGAAGAACGGCGAGCCCTGTAAGGGTACGCTCCTCGATCGGCGCCGACGCAAGCGAGTTTAGCGCTGACCAAACGTGGTCCTTGGTCTCTGGCGTCACCTCGATCCGTTCGCGAACCAGGATCGAAGCGATCCATTCGGCTGCCCAGCCCCGCTCCGAGACGTCATCAATGCCCGCGAGCGGCTGGAGAGCGACAAACTCGGAGGATTCTCCTGCGACGGAACCGCCGAGGTCATGCCAGTCGCCGCCCATGGCAATCGCGGCAGCACGGATCGACCCGCCGAAGTCGAAGGCAAAGATTTGCGCGTCGGGATAGCGGCGGAACTGCAGCGCCATCAGCGCCAGCAGCACCGACTTGCCGGCGCCGGTCGGGCCAATGACAAGGGTGTGTCCGACGTCACCGGCATGCAGCGAAAACCGGAACGGGGTCGAACCTTCCGTCTTACCAAAGAACAGCGGAGGCGCCTTCAAGTGATGGTCTCTCGCCTCTCCGGCCCATACCGCCGACAGCGGAATCATATGGGCGAGGTTCAAGGTCGAGATCGGCGGCTGGCGGACGTTGGCATAGACGTGTCCCGGCAGGCTACCGAGCCAGGCTTCGACAGCATTGACGGTCTCCACCATGCAGGTGAAGTCCCGGCCCTGGATCACCTTTTCGACCAGCCGCAGTTTTTCATCGGCCGCCTGCGGATCCCGATCCCAGACCGTGACCGTGGCTGTAACGAAGGCCTGGCCGATCTGATCCGAGCCCAATTCCTGCAGCGCGGCATCAGCATCGATCGCCTTGTTTTGCGCATCAGTATCGAGAAGACTTGAAGCTTCGTTGGTCATCACCTCCTTCAGGATCGCCGCGATCGACTTGCGTTTGGCGAACCACTGGCGGCGAATTCTTGTAAGCAGCTTGGTCGCATCAGCTTTGTCGAGCATGATCGCCCGGGTTGACCAGCGATACGGGAACGCCAACCGGTTGAGGTCGTCGAGAATTCCGGGCGTGGTCGCCGTCGGAAATCCGACTACGGTCAAACCGCGAAGATGCGCCGCGCCCAGCAACGGTTCAAGACCACCGGTCAGGGACTGGTCCGCAAGCAGCGCGTCGAGATACATCGGAATCTCGGGCACGCGAACGCGATGCCGTTTGGTTGAAATCGTGGAGTGAAGATAAGTGAGCGTTGCCTCGTCATCGAGCCAGCCGCATTCCGGCATAAAGCCCTCGACGAGCTGCAAGACGCGACTGGTCCGATCGATAAAGCCGCTGAGCACCTCGCGCGCATTTGCCCCTAGGGTGCGATGGCTGCCCTCGTACAGCAGCTGCTCCGCCATGGCGGCGCCCTCCTCCGGCGGAAGATAGAGGAAGGTCAGGTAATAGCTCGATTCAAAATGAGCGCCGGCTTCTCCAAACTGCGCCCTACGCTCTGCGTCGACCAACGCGGACGCAACATCCGGAAATGTATCGGGGGGATAGGCTCCGGCCGAGTGGCGCTGGGCCTCGACGAATATCGCCCAACCGGAGCCCAGACGACGGAACGCGTTGTTCAGACGCCCCACGACCGCGACAAGTTCAGCTGGTACGGCGCTGTCGAGATCCGGTCCTCTGAACTTTGCTGTCCGCTGAAACGAGCCGTCCTTGTTGAGGACGATCCCCTCATCGACGAGCGCAGCCCAAGGCAGGAAGTCGGCAAGGCGGGTGTTCGAACGGCGATATTCGGCGAGGTTCATCATGGAGAATTCAGGTGCTGAGGTGACCAGGAATGCGAACGTGCCGGCGCACGACCTCGACGAAGTCAGGATCGCGCTTGGCGGCCCAAACGGCCGCCATGTGGCCGATGAACCAGAGAAGAAGGCCGGCTAGCCAAAGGCGAAGCCCTAGGCCGAGTGCGGCGGCCAATGTGCCGTTGACGATGGCGACCGAGCGCGGTGCGCCGCCCAGCAGGATCGCCTCGGTGAGCGCGCGGTGCACGGGCGCGACAAAGCCTGAAATTTGCTCATCCATCAGATCATCACCCCACCGCCAAACGAGAAGAACGACAGAAAGAAGCTCGAAGCGGCAAAGGCGATCGACAGGCCAAACACGATCTGAATCAGCCGCCGGAAACCACCTGACGTGTCGCCGAATGCGAGCGAGAGCCCGGTCACGATGATGATGATGACCGCGATGATCTTGGCGACCGGTCCTTCAACCGATTGCAGGATTTGGTTGAGCGGTTGCTCCCAAGGCATGTTTGAGCCGGCGGCCCAGGCCCGAATGCTCAGCGAGCAGAACGCTGCAATCGCCGTGGCCGAACGGACGCCGCGCCCGAGAAAGGACAGCGCGCTCATGATTGATCTCCAATTGCTGAAAGGCTGTAGTCGCCTGATGCCCCCAAACCCGCGACGCAAGCGAGTTCACTCAGGCGTCGCTCAGCGCCGCGGCCGGCGAGCACGGCAATCACGTTGATGGTTTCGGCGATCAGCGCACGCGGGACGGTGGCGACAGCTTCCTGAATGAGCTGCTCAAGCCGGCGCAGCGCCCCGAGTGCGGTGCCGGCGTGGATGGTGCCGATTCCACCTGGGTGGCCCGTCCCCCAGGCTTTGAGCAGGTCGAGCGCTTCAGCCCCACGGACCTCGCCGATCGGAATGCGATCGGGCCGCAGGCGAAGCGAGGAGCGGACAAGATCCGAAAGCGACACCACGCCATCCTTGGTGCGCAACGCCACCAGGTTCGGCGCCTTGCACTGAAGCTCGCGCGTATCTTCGATGAGAACGACGCGATCGCTGGTCTTGGCGACTTCGGCAAGAAGCGCGTTTGTCAACGTCGTCTTCCCGGTTGATGTACCGCCGGCGACCAGAATGTTCTGTCGTGCCATGACCGCGGCTCGCAATGTGCCGGCCTGGTCTGCGGTCATGATCCCCGCCGCGACGTAATCCTCAAGCGTGAACACTGCGACGGCCGGTTTGCGGATCGCAAACACTGGCGCGGCAACCACCGGCGGCAGCAAACCTTCAAATCGCTCCCCGGTCTCCGGCAGCTCGGCCGAGACCCGCGGCGCGCCCGCATAAACCTCGGCACCAACGTGATGAGCAATCAACCGAATGATCCGCTCCCCGTCGGAGGTGGACAGGGTTTCGCCAGTGTCGGTCAAGCCGCTCGACAGCCGATCGATCCACAGCCGACCATCCGGATTGAGCATCACCTCAACAATCGACGGATCTTCCAGGAACCGTGCGATTGCGGGACCAAGCGCCGTGCGCAGCATGCGTGCACCGCGCGAGCTGACCTCCGGCTGAAACGAATGGATTGTCACCAGACCCCCCAAGGAGCTGAGGGTCCCCAAGCGCCCTCAGATGGGGATGATTAGAAAAAGCAGGCGCTCGTTTAGCGCAACAAGGTCGAGTGGTCTTCGCAGGGTAGCGTAGGAAAAGAAAGGTCCGATAAGACGCGCCGTGTCCCGACGCGTGAACTGCGGTATTAGTGACGATTGTGATCGAGATGGAAGGCTTGCCTTACCACTCTCCGCTTTCATGCGGCTCAAACATCCTAATCTCGGTCGAGGCAGTGACTGTCTCAACCGGGACATTATCGTTCGCAAGCGCGCGAAGAAAGGATGCCGGCGCTCGCCAATCAAGCGAACGAAGCCATGGGACGACAAACCAAGCCAACGCCACGATCTGTACAGCAACGCTGACAGCAAACGCGACCTGATAGGCTATTGCGGGATAGTGACCGTCCTGGGGAGTCCACTGCTCCAGAATGAGGCCGGTTCCGTACTGGACCACGAACGCCCACCCGAAATGAAGCACGTTCAAGCTGCCATTCGCTCGCGCGGCGAGCTCACTTGGAAAGTATTCCGCTATGATCGCAAAGCTCAGGACTGTCGCCGCGCTGACAATCGAAACGACAATCCAGGGCAACAGTGACGGCAACGGCAGACGCATGATCAATGCCAGTTCGGCAATCACAAACAACGCTACCACCGCCGCGAACAAGGTTTCTGTGCCTATCCCACGTCTCCGCAATCGGTCAGCTATGGTCCCGAGTAGCAAGGCACCGAGACAAACTGCGATTGCCATGAGAAAGAGTTGGGCGATCAAGGCTTCGCGGTTGAAACCTTCGACATCTGCGAGCCAAGGGGCGGCCCACAACCCCTGCAACGACCAGGCGGACCCAATACAACTCGCGGAAAGCGGAGCGATTCGCCAGAAGCGCGGATCTCTGTAGATCGCTCCGAGTTTCAGGGACGTCCGCTGCGGCAACACTAATTGCGCCTTGTCTGGTACTGCCAAGAAGATCAGGAGAGCTGCAGCGAGTGTCGCGGCAGCCGAAAGCTCGAACAGCCCCCGCCAACCTGAATAGCCCATTAGCCATTCGGCCGGTGCCGTTGCCGTCACCGCGCCCAGCGCGCCCAACATAATCATGTAACCGTTGATCAGGGCGACACGCTCTCGTGGAAACCAGGTGACGATCGCTTTGAGCCCAGCCATCAATGCGGCGGCTACCCCAATCCCGATCATTGCGCGCGCAATCAGAAGCTCCAGAAGACCGGTCGATGCTGCAAATAGCGCTGCGCCGCCCGCAGCCACAACCAGGAGCACACTCTGGACGCGACGTGGGCCAAAGCGGTCCAGCAGTACTCCTATTGGAATCTGAGCGCCCGCGAGAACGAGAAAATAGACCGCCGTCAGCAGGCCAAGGTTGGCCGCATCGAGCCCCAATTCAGCTGAGAGCGGCCCAGAGATCAAGGTGTTGATGGTACGGAACAGGTAGGAGAGATAGTAACCCGCTGCGAAGGGCAGAAAAACACAGGCGATCAGGCGCCAGGCCGGAAGTCGCCCGGAGGGGTCGGACTCGGAGTGGCTTTGCTTGAGCTGTGAAGTGCTCGTCGCGGCGCGCGCGACGCAATCGGAATGGTTTGCCGATTCAGCAGAATGCGTTCGGCAGATGCCGAAAGTTTGGGTTGCTGCCGTCCTCCTCGACGGCAGCGGTCAGGTCGGCAGTTGCGTCTGGAGCGGTGGCCGGGGGTGCCTCCTGGTCGCTATGCGCGGAGACGGGCAAAGCGTTTTCAATCGGAGGGCCATCAGGTCTTGGCGCACTTACCTGCTCGATTGTCTCCCGCATTAGGGACCTTCCCGACCGAACGCGCTTGTCGACCTGCTCGGCCAAGGCCATGAACCGTTCCTGGCCAACCGCACACGCCTCATGCTGCTGTGCTTGAGGCATGGCGGGCGTAACGGTCAGGTGATAACGAGCATGCAGCGCGACCGTCTCGGCGATGGTCCGGACATCGTCATCCAGACGCTCAAGCTGGCTTGTTATCCGCGCGAGAGCCTCATGAATGAGCCCTTCGATGGGCGGTGCCGGATCGAGGAAGCGCTCGAGAGCGGCCTCCATCACCATGCTCTTGCCAACGCCGGGACGGTCGGTGGCAGCTTCCAGTCGCTTGAAAAGCTGGTCAGTGAGCTTGACGGTGACCTTTCTCGTCACAGCGGAGCTCTGCTGTGCTGATCGCGCGTCTGGGTCGGCATGCTCCGAATTTGCCCCGTTCGCTCCGTTGAGTTCAGTGTCGATGCCCATAGTCGACTCTCCCGAATGCACAAAAATTCAGCGCGCGCATGCGAAGCTGCGCTCCAATTTCGTGACAAATGACAGTGATTGCCCCAGCGACGATGGGGCGACAGAAGGAGCAGGACGCCCGCTACTTCAACCGGAGAGAGTCCAGGGGCGTAGTCTGGCGTAGCGAAAGAAAGGAATGGCGCGTTGGTCCTTTGGCGACGATTTCCTACCTGCCAGGCAACTCGACGGGGAAATTTCGCT
The DNA here is from genome assembly GCF_052389815.1 of Bradyrhizobium sp. Classification (GTDB taxonomy): domain Bacteria; phylum Pseudomonadota; class Alphaproteobacteria; order Rhizobiales; family Xanthobacteraceae; genus Bradyrhizobium. The sequence goes on from NZ_JBQTHN010000016.1 coordinate 90,387, forward strand.
ACTCGGACGTGCCTGAGGCCTGCAAGTCGGTGCTCACTTCGTCCAGTACCGTTGAGCCGCTGGAGAGCCGCCGTCCAAGTGCTTCAACAAAGCGATCGTAGCGCCCGGCGCCCTTGGCGCGCGCGGCCGGTGTCGAATGCTCTGGCAGCGCTGGCGTGGAGGTCAACCAGAAACGGATGAACAGCGCGACGGTCTCAAGCGTCACGGTGTCGTTGCGTTCGAGACGTTCGAGCACGCGTGCAATCCGATCCAGCCGCTTGGCAATGGCCGCCTCGCGGCGGTCGGAATCGTCAGGCGAAAGGAACGAAGCGATTGCAGCCTCGGCGACCAGCGACTTGGGCTGGGCGCGGCGCTTTGCGAAGGCATCCAGCGTCTTGAAGGTATCGGGATCGAGGTAGATGCTGAGCTGGACCTTTTTCATACTGACTACTTACAGGTCCATACCATCGTCGGGGTCGAGGCTGACAGCCCGCGCGACACCCTGCATCGACCGGTTCATCGCTTGCGCCTGGATAGCATCGGCGTCTCCGTCATCGGGCCCAGCGTCGAACTCGTGCTCGGCAAGCGGCGCCTTAATCACGACCTCCTCATTCTGCGGAAGCTCTGGCTCGCGGCGAAGGCCGCCATTCGGGTCGTCGCCCCTGCCCTTGCGCTGTGTGAGCAAGTTTATTGAAGGGGGAATCGGCGCACGGCTCGACCAGTCGTCCTGTCGTGCAGGCAAGGTGATCGGTTCGGGGCGTGGTGGCCTCAACAACCGTTGCTGGAACTGCGGATCCTCATAGTAGCGGACCTTGGTGGCCCGCACCGGGTGCACTCCGGAGATCATCACGATGGCCTCTTTCGGTGAGAGCTGCATGACCTCGCCCGGCGTGAGCAGCGGCCGAGAGGTCTCCTGACGGCTCACCATCAGATGTCCAAGCCATGGGCTTAAGCGATGCCCGGCATAATTCTTCATGGCGCGCAACTCGGTAGCCGTCCCCAGCGCATCCGACACGCGCTTGGCGGTTCGTTCGTCATTGGTCGAGAAGGCGATCCGGACATGGCAATTGTCCAGAATCGCGTGGTTCGGACCATAGGCGCGTTCGAGCTGATTTAGACTCTGGGTGATCAAAAAGCTGCGGATGCCATAGCCTGCCATGAACGCGAGCTGGGTTTCGAAGAAATCGAGCCGGCCAAGCGCTGCGAACTCATCGAGCATCAGCAGGAGTTTTTGACGGCGCCGGTCGGGATCCAGGCTCTCGGTCAATCGCCGTCCGATCTGATTGAGGATGAGCCTCATCAGGGGTTTTGTGCGGACAATGTCGGACGGCGGCACCACGAGGTACAGCGAGACGGGTCGAGTTCCGTCCATCAGATCGCGGATGCGCCAGTCGCACCGGCCGGTGACCTTGGCCACGACCGGATCCCGATAGAGTCCCAGGAAGCTCATCGTGGTCGACAATACGCCCGAGCGCTCGTTCTCGCTCTTGTTGAGGAGCTCGCGCGCAGCTGAAGCCACGACTGGATGAATGCCAGCCCCGAGATGCGGGGTTGCCAGCATTGCTTTGAGCGTCGCCTCGATCGGGCGCGACGGGTCGGACAGAAAATTGGCGACGCCGGCGAGCGTCTTGTCAGACTCTGAATAGAGAACATGCAGTATCGCGCCCACCAGCAGCGAATGGCTGGTCTTCTCCCAATGATTGCGGCGCTCGAGGGCCCCTTCGGGATCAACCAAAATGTCAGCGATGTTCTGGGCGTCACGCACCTCGCAATCGCCCCGGCGGATCTCGAGAAGCGGATTGTAGGCGGCGCTCGCCGCATTCGTCGGATCGAAGAGAAGCACTGGCCCGAAACCAGCGCGCCAGCCCCCGGTGATGGCAAAATTTTCACCCTTGATGTCGTGGACAATGGTCGAGCCCGGCCAGGTCAGAAGCGTCGGGACGACGAGGCCAACACCCTTGCCCGACCGCGTTGGAGCAAAGCAGAGCACATGCTCGGGCCCGTCATGCCGAAGATAGCGGCCCTGAAACCGGCCGAGTACCACACCATCGGCCCCCAACAGCCCCGCGCGCCTGACCTCGCGTGCATCCGCCCATCTGGCTGAGCCGTAGGTAGTGACGTCCCTCGCCTCCTGCGCCCGCAACACCGAGAGCGCGATTGCGATGGCGATGGCCGCGAAGCCACCGCTCGCGGCAATGATGCCACCCTCGAGAAAGATTGCCGGTGCGTAGCCGTCGAACTTGAACCACCAGCCGAAGAAGCTGAACGGCTGATAAACCGGCCAAGGCCCGAGCGTGAACCAGGCAGGTCCGAGCTGCGGCTGGAAGCCGAGGCGCCACGCGGTCCACTCGGTCGCCGCCCACAGGAAGGCGAGCACAACCAAACAGACCAGGATCACCTGATGCCAGAGAATCTTGGTCGCGGACATGGGTGAAGGTGTTGGCGCCATCGACACGCGGGCGCAAGGACGAGGTCCGCTGCATCGCATTCGAGCGTGTCCTGGCGCAGAGATCGGCGGGTCAAAGCGACAGCCCGCGCTTGCGCCCAAAACTCCAGTCGACACTGCCGGGACCGGCGATGCCGCTCACCTGTTTCCCCCGTTCGCGTTCGAGCGAAGGTGCCCAGGGCACAAGCTGGAAGCCGAGACCATTGTCGATCATCGCGAAACGGCCGGAGGCCAGGGACAGCCTCTGCCGGTAAACTCCAGAAACCGGCTGGCCTGTTTCGCTCGGCAAGTGCGAAAGCCCTGTTTCCTCGGCCAGACGCCGTCCGACGTTATCGAGTTCGCGCCGCCGCAGGGTTTCGATCAGGCCGCGGCCAAGCGTAACCTTTTCACCCGCCCGGCGGGCGAGACCCCACTCAGCCAACGCGTCGATCCGCCGATCGAGCGCGGCGCGGACCTCGGCGCCAAAACCGGCGCCCGACAGTTCGGCGGGCTCGCGCGCAGCGAGTTGCCGGTCCAGCCAGGTGGCGCCGTCCGCCACGACCTGTTGATCGAGGTTCAGGTCCGAGCGCACGGCGAGCGCGATACGTGTTCGGCCGCTTGTGTCCTCGAAGCGCCGGAGTTCCACGATCGCGCCGATCGGCCCATCGCCGGCCATGTCGATATCGGGGAGTTTGAGGTGATGCACGCGCCCGTCGACCCCATCGACGATGGCAAACGCCGTGCCCTTGAGCTCGTCATCGAGCCCGCGGGCGATGAGCCGGCCGATCACCGGCTCTCCATGGCGTTCGCCTTCGAGCGCCCAGGATGAGGGCGCACGGGTCGCGCCATCTTTGGTCAAGCTCTTGTGCAGCCGCTTGATGATATCCCCGCGCTCGCCGAGCGCACGCAGGCGCGACTCCACGTCCGTGGGCAGCACCCAGCGGGCGGGACCAGCCGGTTCGGCCAGGCCCAATCTCTCAAGCGTCCGCATCCGCCCGATCCGGATCTCCCGCAGTGGGTCGCGCGCTGCATCCCGGTCCGGCCTCAAATCGATCACTCCGTCCGCCGCCCCCGCTTCCCGGGCTAACGCACGGTCGAGCCTGGTCCAGCGCTCTGCAGTCACCTCCACTTCAAGGCTACGGCGGACCTCAAGTTCCGACCGTAGGCCGAGTTCGCGGGTAACGAGATCGCCGGCGCGGGCGCGCAAGCCCGTCGCAATGTAGTCGCGACTGATGACGAGGTCTGTTCCGTCGTCCGTACGGCCGCGCGCGAGGACGTGGATATGCGGATGCTCCGTATTCCAATGGTCGATCGCGACCCAGTCGAGCCGGGTGCCGAGGTCGCGGGAGGCCTGATCCATGAGCTCGCGGGTGAAGCTGCGCAAGCTCGCGAGCTCGGAAGCATCGTCGGGCGAGACGATAAACCGGAAATGATGCCGGTCACCCTCGCAACGCTCAGCGAAAGCGCGACCATCTGCATCATCGCCCGCTGCGTCAAACAGCCGGCCAGGTGCGCCGTCGCGGGTCACGCCGTCGCGCTGGAGGTAGCCGACATGGGCCCGCAGAGCCCCCGGCGATCGCATTCGGCGCACCACGCGGGCCTTGATCATGGCGGTTCGGGCGCGGCTGTTGAGGAGCCGGGTGGCGGCAAGGCTGGCCGCGCGACCGCGTCCGAACTTGCTGGCACGGCTGCGGCGGCCCCGCGAGTAACCGCCGGCCTTCTGCGCGGCCTTGAGTGCCTGCGCCAGAAAGGATTTTGTCCGGGGCGCGCGGGTCGAGCGGATGCGGCCCGGACGGATGCGGAAATCGTCGTTACCGGTCATCCTGCCCGCCGTAAGGTGTCGAAAGCTGAGCAACAGTAGCGCGTTGGCGAGATTCGCAAGTTGTGCTGGCCATTCGCAATGTTTGCCGCGTCATTGGAATTTGCTGGTGTTTACTGCTCGAACCGACCCGCCGAACCTTGCGGCTTTTATCCTGCCCTCCTCGGTCGCTGGTTCCCAGGGCCCAACTTCCAAGCCAACAGACTCTCGGTACTCGCGGCGATTTGCGACAAAATGCAGTTCGGGTCATTGCGGTGGATCCTCCAATAGCGTTTGCCCGAACACGTCGGCTGGTGGCCGATTCATTGCGAAAGAGCCGCCGCGACTTGGCAGTTGACTTGCGAAGCCCCCACTGTTTGCGAGCGAAGCGAGCGTTTGCGATAGCGATCGTTACCCGAAGGGCCGAGACACCCGTAGGGTGGCTCGGTGAGGAGCGAAGCGACGAGTAGAGCGCGGGCCGAAGGCATCGCCCGTATGCCATCAGCACGTTAATATCGCACTCCTCCGTTGACCCGCCCCTGGTCTCTCCCAGTTAGTCTGGAACCCACGAAAAGATCCGACAGCACGCGACGAACTGCGATTGGGTTGGTCAGCATTGCGCGGAGCCACAACAACACGCGTGCCGACTGCTGCGCGAGGACTCATTGCAGAAGCCTACGCGTTGGCGGTGCAAAGAATCGAGCAGAATAGTTGCAGTTCGACTGCTAATACCGAGCATGTTCATTCTCTGTCAGTCCACACCGGGATCGCTCGGCCGATAACGGAAGATGCAGGAATGGGGCCGAAATATCGCCCGTCAAAAGAGTCCGCCGACTGCCAGTTCATGACAAAGATTTCGTCGGCACCAAGGATGCGGCAGCCCTGCCAGACCGGCAGTGGCCGGCCGCGTTGATCGCGATCGCGTGCCTGGCCCATCTCGATGCTGTCCACCACGATCGTGGGTCCGGTTCTGCAGACGGTTTGTCCTGGCAGTGCCAGCACACGCTTGAGCATCGGAAGACCGTTCGGCAAATAGCCGTTAAGGTCGAGGAAGGTCGCCAACGGCTCGGGTGGCCGAACGGCCACGAGCCGGGTGACATCCAATCTTCCGACGTCTTGCAAGCGATACAGACCGATCGGCACGCTCTCCGACGCGTTCCAGATGTACCACGGTGAGGTGTTCTCGACCGGCCACAGCGCGAGAGTTGTGGCGCCACACATGGCAAGAATGATCGCCAGCCGTTGCATCAGAATGCCACCCGTCGCCGCTGGAGCCACGCCCGGTGACGCCCGGCGGTGTAGATTCGAGGCGCTTCGTTGACTGACAGACGGTTGTGAACGTGGTGCCAATACTCGGGGGCTGCTTCGGCGGGATGGATGCCAAGCACCTCCACCGCGTCGATCAACTGGAGAACGCGCTCGACCTTTGGCCAGCCAGATAATCGCAGCAGACTTTCGCCACCGGGGCTGACCCAAGGCACGGTCGAATAGCATTGGCCAGGCATCGGCGCGCGCAAAATGTCGATGCGAGACAGCACGGTCCCGAAGTCATTTGAGGTCCAACGCACAAAGGCGAAGATGCTGCCTGGCGTGAATGAGAGAACGCGCCGGTGACGGTCGATGATCTTTTCCGATACGGGCTTGCCGAACCGAATTCGGTTCTCGATCCGCTTCTCGAGCCACAAGAGCTCAACGGTTGTGAGATCGCTCACCTGACCGCTCCGCATTGTTGAGAGAGATTTGTGGGACGTGCCAGCGGCCGCGCTGTCGCCGGCGCGTCGAAGACAATGCCTCGGTTAGGGCAGACCGGTTGTGGTGAGCCGTTCACGGGCCGGCACGGCCAAAGCGCATTCCTGCTAACATTCGCAGTCAACAGGCGCAGATCCGTTAGAAGGAATCCGAAGGATTCCAGGTTAGTAAAGTTACGGGCGCGGAAAATCTTGGCGCAGCAGAGCGTTAGCTCTGATTTCCGTCCCCGATAGCACGTGGATCGGGTCCTCGATGGCACGAGGGTTCTGGTCCCTGATAGCACGATCGAGTTCACAGCTTATCCCCCGCTGGTGAGGCGAGGCCACGCTTGCGCAGTCGCTGCGTCAGCGGGTTGACAGGGACGGGTACGAAATTCAATCGTTCTGCGCGATTTGGGTCTTGTGTGATAGCGAGCCGATAGCCCGGCAAAGTCTGGCAGCGCACGATCTGGCGCAGGTCGTAGGCAAAATGTTTGAGCGGCGACAGGCTGCCTGACTTGGCGTGCAGGTGCACAACATCAAAACTCCAGCCGCCATGCTGGTGGCCGCCGTGCTTGCGGACAAGGCGATAGAGCCAGCGCTCGAGTCCGCCGGTCAGGTCGAAATACGCACGATCGATGGTCAACACGAGCGCCTCGTCGAGAACGCCCGTGTAGAACCAATCGGGCAAGATCAGTTCCAGTCCACGCGGATGGCCGTGGGCGTCAGATGTCTCTTTCCACTCGTTGATCCAGGAGAAGCGATGCCGCCGACGTTCCGTCGGTTGTCGGATCGACGTCATGACGGTCGTCGATTGCAGCCGGTCGAGTGCAGCCTTGAGGCGATCGTAATCGCGCGCGCTGGTGCCGCGACCGACGAAGGTCAGGATCTCGTAGGGCGTGGCGGCCATCAGCCGCGATGTCTTTAGGCCGGCATCACGGGCCTCGACGATTTGCGAAGCGGCCCAGATCAAGACGTCCGCATCCCAGATTGTCGCCATGCCATGTTCCGGCACGGCTTCGACACGAATGGTGACCGTGCCGGCTCTGAAGTCGATTGGTGCACTTCGCTTGGACTTCGCCAGCGAGAAGAACGGATAGGCCATCAGGTCTTGTGCATCGCGCGGCGCCAGATCACCCGGCAGCGCACGAAACAGATCGAGCTGATCGCGCTCCGAGCGACGCCGTCTGTGTACAGAGGAGTTGCCGTCCGACATAGTCAGCGCCGCTCCTTGCCCGCATAGGGAATCGGCGCGTGCCGCTTGGCTGGCAAGACCGTGTCGTTGCCAGGGTCGCTGGTCGATGTCTTGGTACCGCGGTCAACCCAAGCTTTCAGATCATCGAGGGCATAGACGACCCGACCGCCGAGCTTCCGGTAGGTCGGCCCCGTGCCATAGGTTCGGTGCTTTTCCAGGGTTCGTCCGGACAGACCGAGAAAGCGTGCTGCTTCCGGCGTGCGCAGGTATCGCGGCGGCAAGCCGGCGTTCGGGTCAGGCATTTGAGAGACTCCGTGGTCGTCTGGCGCGCGAACGAGTTGGATCGCGCGTCGAGGGAGACGATGGCGGAGTAGAAGTGCTTAGGGGGATGCCGAAGATGGGGAGATGATTTTCGGTACCCCTGCCCTATTCCTTGCGATGTGGTGGACGGAGCAATGCGCGATAGCCGCCGCGCATCAGCGCCAAGCCGGCCTGCACCAGGCGGATGGTCCGGCTGCGCAGCTCATGAGTCTTCCAGGCGCGCTCAGGTATGCGCTTTCGGCCGAACAATACCTCGGCGATCGCCCGATAAGAGGCACCATCCATGCGCCCATCGAGGGCGCGCAGAGCCAAGGCTAGTCGTTCGCGCCGCTGTGCCGAGAGCTGATGAAAGGGAGGCCCTGGCGGACGGCCGTTGATGGCGCGCCACAGCCGATGTGAGGAATGCGCGCGGATCTCAAAATCCGGATCGAACGGCAGTTCGGCTGCGTAAGAGACACCCAGCTGCGGTGCCTCTTTCAACCACAAATGATGTTGGGCTCCCTGAATGCGTAACACGGCATGCCAACCGTCCGGCGCGTGTCTGATGCTGCCCGATGCCAGCTCGGCAAGCGGCAGCATCGGGCCGGCGGCGTGCGAGACAGACGCGCTCCGGACAACCGGCACCACCGTAGGCAGGGCCTCGGGCGCCCAAAAAATTGTCTGTTCGTCAAAGGACCCGTGTGGGTCATGCGCGAAAGCAGACGCCCCATCTCCTTCGAAATTCAGAAGTCACCTGCCCCTCCTTCGATCGAGCGTCGCGGTAGGCAATTCGATAGTTGGGACTCCGCCGGAGTGACTCCCACGCGAAATCCGCGACCTCTCCCGACTTGATGGCGCGCTGATACGCGCCCGGCGAGCGCCAGTCGAACTCGGACATTGCTTTGATCCCCTGCCGTAAGGCGATAGCGACGCAATGTCTATGAAGCCTTGGGTTGTTGTGGAAGTCACCAATTGTGCATTGCGTGATGCGCGCAGGCGATCACGCGTTAGCGGGAGAAATTTGTTCTCGACTGCAGATTCCAGACGAAAATTACTGCTACTTGATCGCGCCGCCGCGAAGCAAATCGCGATAGCCGTGGTCTGCCATCCACCTTGCGCGCGCCAAATGACTATCAAACGCATTGCGAGCGCGCGCCGGTTCGTGATCCGGATCGATATGCAACACGATCCGAGCAACTTCCCTCCAGTCGGCGCCGTCGGCCTCCGCATCGAGAAGACGCCAATACGTCACCAGATGCTGTTCATCGTAGCTCGTGAGCACCGGATCATCCGGAGCTGAGTCGGCGGCATCAGGATCGAGTGGTGGGGTCTGCATCAGTGCTACCAACAACTCCATTGAGCGATTCTAGTGCCTGTGCGTAGATATATCCACAGAACCGCCATAATATTATCAGGTCCAGCATAAAATTCCTGAGAACGACTAGTCATTAGACTAGTCGCGCACGCTGGTTAGTTGCCTTTCCGCGTATTATAACACGTAGCGCCAAAATACGCGATTGCTTCCTATCCTGCGGATGGATATTCGCAAGGTTTTTGGAGCAAATGCGCGTCGATTTCGCTTGGCCCTGGGCCTAAGTCAGGAGGCCGTTGCAGAACGTATGGGCGTCGATCGCGCCTTCATCAGCAGCATGGAGCGAGGGTTGCAAAATGTGACCCTCCTTACAATGTGGCAAGTTTCTCAGGCACTTGAAGTTCGACCTGCAGAATTGCTCGACGAGAAAGCCTCGAAGATCCGCTCCTGATTCCAGCTACGAGGCGCGGGACCGGGAGCTCGGCATGCAATCAGACGTTCCAAAAAAAGCAGCTACGATCGAGCTAAGCGGTACGATCTCCTGACGGTGCGATCTTCACATCTTGCGATTCTTTTCGTCGACGAGCACGACCCGCGGCTGAAACTTGCGAGCCTCGTCACCGTCAAAACTGGCGTATGCAACGACAATGAGCTTATCCCCCGCCATCGCCAGACGTGCGGCAGCCCCGTTGAGCCCAATGACGCCTGATCCGGCGGGAGCCTCAATCACATAGGTCGAAAATCTCGCACCGGTATCGATGTTGTAGATATCGACGCGTTCATTAATGAGAAAACCAGCAGCCTCGATGAGATGTCGGTCAATGGAAATCGAGCCCTCATAGTGCAAGTCGGCTTCAGTCACGCGCGCACGATGAATTTTGCCCTTCATTAAGGTCACCTGCATCGCCTGTATCCCGTGTCGTTGTCTTGAAGTTTGCGGCGCTGCCAATATGGACCGAGCGGCTGCACGTCAATAGGAGTTGTAGCTAGAACTTTACGCCGTCGGGCATTCTCCAAGAGAGACTGATCGAGCACGACTATTCTCGAAAATCGATCTTCGGGAGCAAATTCTTACCTGATACGGAATAAAGATTAGTCGTGACGACCTTCACAAAGGCGCCGAGGGCTGGTGGGCACCAAGAGAAGAGCCCCGCCCGAGCAGATCGGGCGGGGCTTGGCGGAGCGAGTCTTATTCGCCGTTCTTGCGGGGCCGCGACCACAGCAGGGTGTATCCTTCGCCGCCCTCGTCGTCGAACAGGTTCGCGTAGATCGGCGCGTTGAAGGAGGGATCGTCGAGCTTGAGCGAAAGGTAGTCGCGACCTTCCTCGGAGCGCTTCGACCAGGCGGCACCGATCTCGGCCCGGCCCACAAAGACCCGGTGGCTCGGAGCTTTGTCGTTGGAGGGGTTGGATTCCGCGACGATGCGGACGCCTTTGGCCTGCAGGCTGAGGGTGATGATCTCGCCCTGGAAATCGTTTCCGACCTTCTTGAACGAACCGATGGTAGCCATTTGTCTTCTCCTGTTGTGCTTCGAGCCCGCGACCACCGCGGCCTCGATGGCGATGGACGGGCCGAAGACGATCGGCGACGCACCCGCCTTTGGGCCGGAGCGAAGCGGAGGACGCTGTCGTAGCGACTTTCTTGCCGCGCGAGGAATGGGCGTAGCCCAGGGGAAGAAAGTCGCTACGACAGCGTTGCGGCTCAGACGATCGAGGCGTAGCCGGTCTTCGGCCAGATCAAGCCATCACAGAGGCCCGGTGCGTCCGTGCTCTGAACCACAAGTCCGGGAGAAGATGGTGGACTTCGGTTGGCTCCGTGCAAGAGGTCGAAACGGTTCGGCGTAGAAAAAGAAATGAAGGAAAGCAAAAGCGGTATCGCCAGCGCGAAGCCAACCTCAAGAGAACGACTCCATCATCCGATCTATGTGTACCGGCCGCAATCACGCCGTCGGTCGAAGCGCTCCGATGAAGGTCGCGATTACCTTTCGCTCAAGCTTCTGACCGACCAAATGCGCCGCTTTAGCCAACCAGTCAGAGAGACGGATGGCGCAGGATCATTGCTGATGTGCTGCGGCTGTGAGAACAGGTTGAGGATCGCTCCCGACTGCTCGGCCCGAATCGAGCGGGCGGGTCTCGGTGAGGATGGTCAAGCGGGTCCACGCCGTGCCGCCAATGAAGATCGCGCCGAGGCAGGCGAAGACCTCACGCCAGACCAATGACGGCACGCTGAACTGCGACATCACAAACACCACCTGATAGCCAGCAAGTGTAGCCGGCACGGCAAAAAGCGCGGCAATGATGGCACGGATGATCACTGAGCGTGTCATCGCGAACGCAGTTTGACCGATTGCGAGTGTCACCCCGCTGGTGGCAATGCCAGCAATCGCCGCTCCGAAGATACCGGCGCCGCTGTGCAATGCCATCATGAAGACATTGAGTCCGACAAAAAATGGCAAGGCGAATACTGCCAGTGTGAAGATCAGCCAGCAGAACAGGCCGATGCCAGCAATATTCAGGAGGAGTCCAAGGACGAGCATGGTGGTGGCTCCATATGCAAAGGGATAACGGTTGCGCCTTCCACCACCACCACGGCGCAAGTTTGGATGTGCAATCGAAACGAGGCGGAGTTGCGGCGATGCAACTCCACCTCGGTGGTGTGAAGGCCGGCAGGACGGCGCTTACGCGCCGTTGCCGAACGTCCAGACGGGGATGCCGAGCTTCCTGGCCTTGTCGGTCAAGTTATGCTGGATGCCGGTGCCCGGGAGGAAGACCATGACACCGATCGGCAGCAGCTCAAGCATCGCATCGTTGCGTTTGAACGGTGCTGCCTTCGCATGCTTCGTCCAGTCCGGCTTGAAAGCGATCTGTGGCACCTTGCGGTTAGTGGCCCATTTGGAGGCGATCAGCTCGGCGCCTTTCGGCGAGCCGCCGTGGATCAGGACCATGTCGGGATGCTTGGCGTGAACCTTGTCGAGGCGATCCCAGATCAAGCGGTGGTCGTTGCAGTCGAAGCCGCCGGTCAGTGCGACCTTCGGTCCGGGAGGCAACATGACCTCGGTCTCGGCGCGGCGCTTGGCGGCGATGAAGTCTCGGGAGTCGATCATTGCCGCGGTGAGCGTGCGATGGTTGACCAGTGATCCCGACCGGGGGCGCCAGGATGAACCGGTGTGGAGTTCAAAGCGCTCGATGGCCTGGTCGCGGAAAAGTTCGAGGCAGTTGCGGCGCTCGATCAGCGTGATGCCTTCTGCCGTTAGGCGTTCGAGCTCGACCGATCGTACTTCCGAGCCATTCTGCTCGCGCTGGCTCTTGCGTTGCGCCTGTTCGTTGTCGTCGAGCTGCCGTCCGATGCGATCTGCGGCACGATGGAAGAGGTTGACGGTCGACCACAGCAGGTCCGGAAGGTCCGGTTCGAGCCGGGTGTCGTTCAGCGTGGCGACCAGGGCGTCGAAGATGTCGGCAACAGCGCCCGCGATCGTCTTGCCTTCTGGCAGGGGTCTCGGATCGGGCTGGTCGTCGAATGGACGGTAGCCAAAGAGCTGCAATTCGCTGAGGACGAGGTCGGTCGGAGATGCCGCTTTCGGTGGTTCGATGTCGTCGTGGTCGGTCATGGCGTGAAGTCCTTTGCCGGATTGGCCGCGCCCATCGCGGCCTTCGTGGCGATCACTCAGACGGTGGGCGGGACGGGCCGGCACCCGGAGCAACGCGGAGGGCCGTAGCGCCAGCGAAGGATGGCTGTGGGGCGACTATTTTGCTTCGCGATGCAAAGGCCCGAAGGGCCGGCGGAAAATAGTCGCCCCTCAGCCATTGCCAGACCGAGCCGCCTGCCGTCCGATCGCCCTCTAGAAGGCCGTGGTCGCGCCTCTCCGGCATTGGGCCACCGCGGCCGAGGCTGTCGACGTGGATAGGAACCAAACGCGCCTATACGACGGTAGCCGACAAGAGAAGAAAGCGGGAGACGTCCTCTGGTACGAGCTGCAGCCGCAACGCCGCTCGTAGGGCGTCGAGACCGAAGATGTGCAGATCTTCGTTGAAATCGCCCAGCCGAGGTGACAAGGGGACTGCTTCGATGCCGGCCGCTTCTGCGCGGTCTAACAGAATGGCTTGCACCATGTCTCCAGCGGCGTCAGCATCCCGGGCGATATAGAGCCGACGCAAGCTCGACGACAGCAGCATGGCGGCGAGGTGATTGGCCGACAGCGCCGCAGCCATCGGCAATGTTGGAAGCGCACAACGCAGCGAGAGCATGGTTTCGATGCCTTCGCCGGCCACAAGCACGTCGTCGTCCGGCGTACCGAAGCGAACCGCATTGCCGAGTAGATCGCCCATGGCCCGTCGCGGCGTGTCGACCGGAGCCTTGCCGAGCCGAATCCGATCAAAGCCGTTCGGATCGAGCCACGTGCGATGCACACCGGTGATTCTGCCATCGAGATCTGTGACACAGGCGATCATCGCCGGCCAGGTCTCGGTGGGCAGGTGCTCGTCAGGCCGATAGTAGCAACGCGGATGGAAGCGGAGGCTACCAGCATGGTGCACGTGGACGATTCCGCGACGCCGCAGATAGGTCTCCACCATGGTGCCTTCGATCGGACCTGAGATCGCGAACAGCCGCCTTGCGGCCTCTTGTGATCCCGCCGGGACGGAGCGCACTAGTGGCAGTCTTGGTACGGGTTCCGATTCAGTGCGAGGTAGCTTGAGGAAGCGCCTCGCCTCCTCGGCAACTTCGCGGAAGTCACGGAGCCCAAGGCTGTGCCGAATGATGTCCAGGAGATCGCCATGCTGGCCGGTCGCGGCATCGGTGAACTTGCCGGCGGGGCCCTTCGGGGAGTCTTGGAGCCGCACGAACATCGAGCGGCCCGGCGTATTGTAGACGTCACCAACCAGCCAATAACGCCCTTCGCGCTTTCCATTGGAAAGGTAATGACGGCACACCGCCTCAGCCTCGCGCGCGAGGCGATGCGCTAGTTCGGAGGCGTCGCGGCGCATCACGCGGCCTCCCGTTCGGCGATGCGCTCGATTGGATAGTGCTCGAGCACCCTCGCCAGGACTTCGACGCCGCCCTCGTCGGTGGGCACGAACATGCGCAGCTTCCAGGAGATGATCTCGCTGAAGAGACCACACGCCCTGAGGCGATCGCGCATCGTGTCGTTGAATCTGGACAGCTCGATGCGGTGTCTGCCCATGACACGGACTCGGCGAAGCTGGAGGCCTTCAGCGAGGTCGAGAACAGTTCGCCCCTCCATCAGAGCGGCAAAGGCCGCGTCCGACGACAGCTTTGGCGCGTCGGTCGCAAGCACATTCGCGGCCCAGGCGGCCGAAACCTTGCGGCCGATGACTCTTTCTCCGGTATCGGTCTGAAGTCGGTAGACACGCGTCGACTCATTCGGTAGCCGCTTCCAGATCGGCAGCAGCAAGCCAGCAACGATATGGATCGTGCTTTCCGAGAATTCGGGCACGTCATGCAGCTCGGCCTGCCAGGCGGCGCTGAAGCGTTTGCGGTCGACTTCCGCCCAGTGGCTTTCCGCCATCATCTTCAACGGAAGGCTGCTATGTTCCATCGGCCGGATCAGCCGCACACGCCGTTCGATCTCGCCGTCATCGAGCATGAGACTCGGCGCTGGCACCTGAACGGCGGCTCGGCCGGAGCGCTCGTTGACCAGCAGGACGCCGGAGGAATCGGAGAGCCGATCGAGCGCCTCGTCCAGCGTCACGGGACGGTTGCGCCGACGTTCGGTGATGGTGAGCAGCCGCGTCTCCGCGCCGGTCCCAGGATGGGTGTGGATGACGCTCCGGTCAGCGACGACGAAGCTCTCGGCGAGTAGCGTCTCCAAGCCGGCATCGTAAGTGCCGGACGCGATGGCTCCCTCGATGCGAGCGCTCAGCAACTGCTCAAAGGCCGTGAAAAGGATATTTTGAAGCTCGATGGTGAGCGCCAACAACCTGTTGAGGAAGGTCGTGATCGGCGGAAGCTCATCCTTTAGCCCATTAGCGTCCATAAGCTTCAGTCCGGTCGCCTCTTCGAACCTCTCGAGCGAGCAGCCCTCAATCTTGCCGCGCGCGAGCAGCATGTAGAACTGGCGCAACGCATCACGGCCATACTGGCTTTCGAGATTGTCTTCGGGTCGGAATAAGCCCTGCCCGCCGGTCTGGCGCTGACCTCGGGTGATGGCCCCTAACGTATCGAGCCGGCGAGCGATCGTAGAAAGGAAACGCTTCTCCGCCTTGACGTCAGTGGCGATCGGCCGGAAGAGCGGCGGCTGCGCCTGGTTGGTCCGGTTCGTGCGACCAAGACCCTGGATGGCGGCATCCGCCTTCCAGCCGGGTTCGAGCAGGTAATGGACACGCAACCTGCGATTCCGAGCCGATAATTCGGCATGGTACGAACGTCCGGTACCGCCCGCATCGCTGAAGACGAGGATGCGCTTGGCGTCATCCATGAACGCTGCGGTCTCGGCGAGGTTTGCCGATGCGGCACGGTTCTCAACGATGAGGCGCCCGCCCTTGCGGATGACGCGGCGAGAGCGTCCCGTGACCTCAGCAACCATCTCCGTCCCAAAGCGCTGGACAATCTGGTCGAGCGCGCCCGGCACGGGCGGGAGCGAGGCGAGCTTTTCGATCAGGCGGTCGCGGCGCCTGACGGCTTCCCGACTCTCGACCGGCTGACCGTCGCGATAGACGGGCCGGGAGGAAAGATTGCCCTCGCTGTCGGTGAAGGGCTCGTAGAGCTGGACCGGGAAGGAATGGGCGAGGTAGTCGAGCACGTACTCGCGCGGGGTGATGTCGACCTGAACGTCGCCCCATTCCTCGGTCGGGATCTCGGCAAGTCGCCGCTCCATCAACGCCTCGCCCGTGGAGACGATCTGGATGACCGCGGTATGGCCAGCGTCGAGATCGCGCTCGACCGATCGGATCAGCGACGGCGTCTTCATCGAAGTCAGGAGATGACCGAAGAAGCGCTGCTTGGCGCCTTCGAAGGCGGATCGCGCGGCGGACCTCGCCTGCGCGTTAAGCGTGCCGGTCTCGCCGGTGATATTCGCGGCCCGCATGGCCGCGGCGAGGTTGTTATGAATGATCGAAAATGCACCGGCATAGGCGTCGTAGATGCGGATCTGCTCGGGGGTGAGTTGGTGTTCGACGAGGTCGTACTCGACCCCCTCGTAGGAGAGCGAACGTGCGGAATAAAGGCCGAGCGCCTTGAGGTCGCGCGCCAGCACCTCCATGGCCGCGACGCCGCCCTCCTCGATTGCCTCGACGAACTCGGTACGGGTGGCGAACGGGAAATCGTCGCCGCCCCACAACCCTAATCGTTGGGCATAGGCAAGATTGTGCACAGTGGTTGCGCCCGTCGCGGAGACATACACCACACGGGCATTCGGCAAGGCGTGCTGGAGCCCTAGACCAGCGCGGCCTTGCTGAGAGGCGACCTGGTCACCACGCTCGCCCTTGCCGCCAACCGCGTTCTGCATGGCGTGGCTCTCGTCGAAGACGATCACTCCGTCGAAATCGGAGCCCAACCATTCGACGATCTGCCGAACGCGCGAAAGCTTTTCGCCGCGCTCGTCGGTGCGCAGCGTAGCGTAGGTCGCAAAAAGGATACCTTCCGACAGCCGGATCGGCGTGCCCTGCCGGAAGCGGGAAAGCGGCGTAACGAGCAACCGCTCCACCCCGAGCGCCGACCAATCGCGCTGCGCATCCTCGATCAGCTTGTCGGACTTGCTGATCCAGACCGCACGACGGCGGCCCTTGAGCCAGTTGTCGAGCAGGATACCGGCAACTTGCCGTCCCTTGCCCGCTCCGGTGCCGTCCCCCAAAAACCAGCCGCGGCGAAAACGAACGGCATTCTCCGCGTCATCACGCGCGGCCCCGACGCCGTCAAGAGTCACATCGACCGTCCAGAAGCCAGCGAGAAACTCCGAATGCGCCTCGCCAGCGTAGATG
The DNA here is from genome assembly GCF_052389815.1 of Bradyrhizobium sp. Classification (GTDB taxonomy): domain Bacteria; phylum Pseudomonadota; class Alphaproteobacteria; order Rhizobiales; family Xanthobacteraceae; genus Bradyrhizobium. The sequence continues at coordinate 107,057 of NZ_JBQTHN010000016.1, forward strand.
ACGCTCTCGAGCTGGGCGTCGGACAGGATGCCATCCGCTACGACATTGGTCGGCAAGTGCGGACGATAAGATGGCTTTGGCGGAGCGACTGATGCCATCGCTGCCGACTGCACGAGTTTGGTCGGATGCGCCTGTGCGCCGGGAATGCGGGTCGACTGAAGTGAGTAGGCTTCATAGAGCGCATCGGTGATGGTACTGGCATCAGTGGGCGTCCAGTCGACCACCTCGTAGGCGACTTCAGTCGCCATCAGGCCGATTGCCGGCGCGGCCGCCGACGGCTGGCGCTGGGCGACATAACCGCGAACGGTCCGCGGCGTGGACGGGCTGGCAATTGCTGGCACTGCCGCCGCTGGGGTGCCTACGATTGGAGGACGTGGTGGTACAGACCGGACGACCCAGCCGAGCAAAGTCGGCAGGTCGGGTGCGATGCTGCCGGATACCGGCAATGACGCTATGTCGTCGGCCGGCACGCGATCGATAACGGTCAGGCGGGTGTCAACCGTGGTGCCGTGCTTGGCAAAGACGGCGCCGCCAATCGCCACCGAGAAAACGACCCGGCTCTGCTCCTGCAGTCGTCTGAAAGAGTCGGTCCACACGGGATTGTCGGGTGCGACGTTTGCGCCCGTGATGGCGACCAGCCGTCCGCCTTCTGGGAGACGGGCCAACGCGGAGGCAACGTGCCGTAATGCCGCATCCGCCACCCGACGATCGACGTGGACCGCTGCCGAGAACGGCGGGTTCATCAGCACGACGCTCGGCACGATACGCCCATCGAGGTGGTCATTGATGTGTGCGGCGTCAAATCTCGTGGTGGAGACGGCAGGAAAGAGCTGCCCGAGAACGCCGGCGCGGCTCTCGGCGAACTCGTTGAGGACGAGAGAGGCGCCGGCGAGTTCTGCGAGGACGGCGAGATGGCCAGTGCCGGCTGACGGCTCCAGCACGACATCGGCTGGCGTGATCGCGGCGGCAACGCTCGCGACATACGCCAATCCGATAGGTGTCGAGAACTGTTGGAGGGATTCGCTTTCCTCGGACCGGCGTGTCTGGGTCGGAAGGAGACTTGCGATTCTCGTCAGCATCGACAACATGTCCGCCGGCGACGCCGCCTTGGCGCGCATGGCGGCGCCATGCCGCCCTAGGAAAAGGACGGTCGCCGCCTCGCAGGCGTCATAGGCGGTCTTCCAACCCCACACCCCGGTCGCATCGGAGCTGCCGAACGCTGCCTGCATGGCGCTGCGCAGGACGGTGGCATCGATGCGACGTCCCTGTTCGAGATCGGTCAAAAGCTGTCGCGCAGCCCTGACAACTGCGGATGCGACGACTGCGGTGGCACGCATCGAGAGCGGCGCGGCGCTGGCGCCGCCGACGAGAGATTCGGTCATAGGAGGATTTCTCAGGAGAGCGGGAATGGGCCGAACCGCCCGGCGCTCTCACGACCGCGGCGGCTCGAATCCTTCCCGGCCCGCCTCTCCTCTTGATCTCCGCCAAAGAAGAAAGGTCCGGCGTCCAGCGCCGGACCCTTTTGAGCGAACTATCCAAACCGACGATCACTTGTTGGGACCGTACTCATCATTGAGCAGAACGAATGTGATGCCCTCGTCGGTGGCGTAGTTCTTGGCGAGGTTGACGTCACACATCGCACACCTCGCGGATCCAATGCGCGAGTTCGCCGGGCCTGTTGAGCAAGTCGAGCGATGCAAAATTGTTCGGGCCGCCGACATAGTCTTTCCGGCCCTTGCAGGTCCGAAACAGAATGCCGCTGTGAGAGCCCAATGCCGATTGGGAGACCTGCACGTAGAGGTGATCGCCGTGGAGGGTAATTTCGCCGGAAACGGCAGTGCCGGCCTGGTTAGAGCGGAGGTCGTAGGAACCGGGCTCAAGACCCAGCGCCGTCGCAACGCGACGGAGCTGGGATCTCGCACGGCTGTGGAAGAGGCGCTTGGCCTCAGCGTCGTAGGCGACGGACTTTCGAAAATCGAAGGCGTTGGATGTCCTGGACATGTGGGAGACTCCGAGAGCGGGCGAACCACCCCGGCGGCTCGCTCTCGCCGCGCGCCGGGCTCGCCTGAGGTCCCGGCCCTCCTCTCGCTCTATGCCGCGGCCTTGACGGCGCGCTACCACGCGACGCGCACCTCGCGCGCAGCGTTGGCGAGCCGCATCAAGAGATCGCCGTGGCAGGCGCGCGGCGCGCAGAAGCACACGAGATCGCGTCCACGCAGTTCATCGAGCGCACGCAGCAGATGGTGCTGGTCCGCCAGTCACCGCTCGTACTTGGCGATGACGGCCGCGCGGTCGCCATCGCGGCCAATCCGGAACGGATTGCCCCATTTGCTGCCGCGCCCGATGTAGACGGCGCCTGCCGGAATGCCCGCGTGATGCTTGCTGAGAACCCTGCACATTTTCTGTCGCCTCCCGATCTTCGCGTTGCGGTGGGCTGGCGGCCGGGCGCGGTTGAGCATCGGCTGTCACGCGAGGCGTCTTCCGCCGAAGCGGGAACGGCTTGCCCGTTGATAGCCGATGTGCCACGCCCAGACAGGACGCGACGCAACATTGGCCGGAAGGCGCCGACGAGTGCGGGGTCTCAACAAGCAATGAGATGGATGAGAGAGAACGTCCGATGGAGACGTGTCAGAGCCGCCAGGTCCGTGCGATGGTCTGGGTCTGTCGGTGATAGTCGAGCATCTCGCGGTAGAACCGCTTACGCGCGGTCCGGCGCTTCGGATCGTGCCGCGATTGTCGGGTGAGCTTGCGGGACGCCGCGCGAACCACGGCCCGCCAACTATCATGCACGGTGATGTCCAGGCGAAGATAGGTGCCGTACATGGTCAAGCTCCTTCCGGGGTCGGAGAAAGCAGCGGCTCGAGCTCGCACCCGATGCGCTGCGTGCGGCTCATCCAGGGTTCGGGACGGATGCACCTCACCCAATCGGCGAAGGACGGGATGTATCCGAGATCCTCGATAACGTGCTGCTCACCGACCCAGCGTGTCGGAATAACGCGGCCGGACGACAACGTGATGGTCGGACCAAAGATGGTCTCGGCCATGAAGATGCCCTCGGCGTGATGGCGGAGCGCGCGGTGCCGGAAATCCGCTGTGATCTGCTTGCTGGCGTCGAACCAGCTATGGATCGCCAGATAGTCGTTGACTGCCCCGCCCCACTTCTTCACCGAAGAGAGCGAATGATGATAGGGATGTGCCATCGCTGCCTCCTTCAGAACAGATGCTGGGTGTATTTGGAGGTTTCGATCCGCTCATTGAACTTGAGCGTGATCGTTCGCTCGGCGACGTCGAAGAGGAAGTCGCCGTAGGCGCCCTGGTTATCCTGCCATCCGGAGTAGGTCTGCTGGAGGAGATCGTAGACGAGCTTCTCGATCGCGTCCTTCACCGATAGGATTTGGCGAGTGACTATCTGCCTGCCCCATTCGACCCGCGCAATCTCGACGTTGATGCTCCGGAGATCCGTATCACCGCCTTCTCCGTCGGCGACAGCGCCGTCGATCTGTCCCTCGTCGGCATAGCCGTTGAATGCAACCTCCACGGTGTCGATGCGCGCACCGGCGAGTACGTCGAAAAACGCTGCCTTGTTGTCCGAGAGAGTGGACTTGCAAAGTCTGACAAATTCCTGGTCTCGCGCGAGCCAGGAAGCGGAATCGAAACCCGATCCGGGTGTTGAGGTATCGTCGGCCATGATGATTCTCCCAAGACGATGAAGCCCGGCGCAAGCGCCGAGCTGAACGATGAGGTGCGTGTGATGAAGAGCTGCGGGGCAGCGGCATGCCGCCCAGCAGCGATTGGCTTATTCGGCTGCGACGGGCTGTGGCTGCTCGCTCTCGTCGCCATCGCTCGATTGCTCCTCGTCGGCGGAGAGGAATTCGGGGAGCGGCCCGGCTGCAGAGTCGGAATTGTCCGAAGGCGAAGACACAGCGGCCAGGCGCAGCGGCTCGGGGAGCCAACCGGCCCCCTCGAGCAAGCGCTCGGCTTCCTTCGCCATCTCCGACTTCTTGAGATGATCGATGAGCTGTGCCGAGGATTCGCCCCTTGCCTCACGGACGGCTTCGAGAATCCGGATCTTGGTCACCCTGCCGAGGTAGTTGTCGACCGTCGGCCGCCATCCGGCCTCCGCCATGTCGAGATTGACAGCCCGTGCCAGGCGGTCCGCCTGATCGAGACGGCGCCGCAGGCCATGGGCGGTCACGCCAGAACCGCCAAAGCGATCGACCTTCTCGGACAGCGCATTGACGCCGCCGGAAGCGCAGTGGGCGAGCAGGGCCAGCCGGCTGGCGTCGTCAAGCGCGATGAGCCAATCCCACAACGCCTGCTCATCGGTCGGCATGTCGGCCTTCCAGGCCTCGTGCCGGTCCGCGATCGATCGTGCTGAGGCGCTCTCCTTCAGATCGGGTGCCTGTGCGGGCAGCTGAATGTGGCGAACACCGGCTTCGAGACACCCAGGAGTATACGTCTGGTAGAAGGCATCTACACAGAACTTGTGGAGAAGCATGGTCATCGCGACCTGCGGATGGGAAGCGACCGCATCGCGCAGCGCCAGCGTGCGGTGCGCGGTAAGCTCCATGACGAGGCGGTCGGGTAACGGCCGAACTGCATCGTCGTCCTCCTCCTCATCCGGATTCGCCTGCCCGCTGACCGTGATCGTGGCGCGCTGGGCCAGTGGTGCGTCCTGGTCACCACCATCAGCGTCAGGCGCTGCCGTGCCGGCGTCGGGATCGGGCTCCGCGGTCGCCGCGACGAATGCGGTCTCGTCCTCGCGGCGGACGTAGCCGCGCTCGACATGCAGCGCGCCCTCGGCATCGATGCTGACAAAGGAGCCGGCGTGGACGATCTCGGCCGGCTTAAAGATATCCGGCCGGTTCTCGAAAGCTTCGAGCGCCTCCTCGAGCTCGCCGAGCCGCGCATCCACCTCGTCGGGCAGTTCGTCGGCGTCCTCATATTTCTCCTGAAGCGCATTGTATTCGGCCTGGAGCGCCTCGGCGCTTGTCTGCGCCTCGGCGGTGAGATCGGCCGGTTCGCCTTCGAGCCGGCGGAGCCCATGATCGTGAGCGTAAGGGAAGCTCGGGGCGACCTCGATCCACTTCCAACCTTCGGCTGCGATCGTCTCGGCTTCCGTCCGCAGCTTTTCGGCCACGAGACGCTCGAGCAAAGCGACGTCCTCGAGCCAGCCGCCGCCGTCTTCTTCGAAGAGATCGCGCAGGATGTTGCCGCCGGCCGCCTCGTAGGCCGCGAGACCGACAAACCGCGCGCGCTTGTCGGAGGCCCGAACCGCGCGCTCGGTCAGAAGGCGCCTGATCTGATACGGCTCGTCATAGCCCGACTTGTTGATGTTCTCCCAAACCTGCTCCTGCCGAGCGTGATCAGCCGTGACGGAGAACGCCATCAACTGCTCGAGCGACATGCCGTCGTCGGCATACACGTCGAGGAGTTTTGGGGAAACCGCCGCAAGCCGGAGCCGCTGCTTCACGACACCGACGGATACGAAGAAGATGGCCGCGATTTCCTCCTCGGATTTCCGTTGCTCCCGCAGGGTCTGGAATGCTCGAAACTGGTCGAGAGGATGAAGCGCGACACGATGCACGTTTTCGGCAAGCGAGTCCTCTTCCGCCGAAATCTCACCGCCGGCATCAGCGACGATGCAGGGGATCGGCGCGGTCTTCGCGAGACGCTTCTGTTTGATCAGGAGCTCAAGCGCGCGATAGCGGCGACCGCCGGCTGGCACCTCGAACATGCCGGTTTCCTGTCCGTCGGCTTCGAGGATGGGCAGCACGTAGAGACTCTGCAGCAATTTTTCGCGATGGGCGATGTCCTCGGCGAGATCCTCGATCGAGATGCCGGCCTTGATCCGCCGGACATTCGATTGGGACAGCACGAGCTTATTGAAGGGAATGTCGCGCGACGGCGACAGATTGATCTTCTGAACGGCCTTTGCCATGTCGGTTTCTCCGGAACGGGCGGCCGGGAGCCTCTCTCTCGGCCTCCAACCCGTTCAAGGAGCGAAGCGCCGCCCTCTTGCTCTCAGAGGGCGGCGCCACGAAGAAGACGAAACGGAAAAACGCGGAAGAAGCAAACCCGAGGACGTGGGAAGTTGGCATGCCCGGCTTCGTGGTAGTCAGGCGACGCGATCCAAGAGCTTCTTCGCCTTCGCCTCCATGTCGAGGCGAGCGTCCTGGTGAGACTTGTTGCGGGCGACGGCGGTGATGCCCTGCACAAAATCGAAGATGCTTTCAGGCGGGCGGCCTTCCTCCGCCAACACTGCATCGATCACCTTGCCTGTCTCGGCCTTCGAGAAGCCGCGGCGACGCAGGAACTCGGTGCGATCGTCGTCGTTACGCGCCACGATCCGCTCGCGGGCGGCCTTGACGCCGTTGATGAAGGGCATTGGCGAGGAGTTGGCGAAGTTCAGCAGCGCTGGGGCCGCTTCATGGGCGAAACGATTTGCGGCGTATTTGGAGTGACGAATAGTGATCTCCTCGAAGTCTTCCACGCCCCACAGATTGCGGTTTTGGCAGACTGCACGGAGATAGAAGCTCGCCATGCCGAGTGTCTTCGCCCCAACCTCCGAGTTCCAGCAATAGAAGCCTCGGAAGTAGAGGTCGGGCGAGCAGTCCCTGAGACGGCCAGCTTCGATCGGATTGAGGTCATCGACCAGAAACAGGAAGACGTCCCTGTCGGAAGCATACAGCGTCGTCGTGTCCTTGGAAATGTCGACACGGGGATTGTAGGTCCCGGTCGACCAGTCGAGCACACCCGGCACTTTCCACCGCGTATCGCCCGTGCCATTGCCGGCGATGCGCTGCACGGCCTCAACTAACTCGTGGTCGAAAATTCTGCCGTAGTCTGGGCTCGTGACGGCGCGAAGCTCAACGCGGCTATCTTCGGTCTCGAGCGTTTTGATCTGTTCGACGCGATTGGCGGTCAGGCCAAATTGCAGGTTGATGCCTGCGAGTGCCGCAGGAAGATGCCGCAGGTAAGCGGCCGGCGCGCCAACCTGGCTTGCAAGCTGGCCGAAGCTCCAGTGGGTCGGCGCGACTGGCCTGTCCGAGCCCGGCAGCATCAGGGCCAAGCGCTCGGGGTCCTCGCGGCTTGCTTCCACATGGATGAGCGCGCTTTCCACCACGCGCGTCCGGCTGCGGTCCGTGCGATCACGCACCGTCCGGGCCAGTTCGTTGAGAGACAGATAACGCTGATCCGCCGGACGGGAAAACCACTCAGAGGACACCCGACCGACGCGCTCGCCGCGACTTACGTCCACTCTGTAACCGCCGCTGGCGTCGCGGCGGGCATCAAGAACCTGCGTATTCATGGGAGCAATCTCCATGACGGGCGCCGGAAGACTCTCCTCCGGCCCTGAACCCGTCACGGTCAGCGCCACCCCACTCTTCCTCTCCTGCATCGTCTATCGCCGACGCCGACGAAAATTCCGCTCCCGCCGCATCTTCCGTCAGGGATGGAAGCCCGAAGGGTGAAAACCCGGCTCAAGCCGGGGTTTCAGCGCCAGCCGACAGCCCGGTCCCGCAGGGAGACGGCAAACCACTGGGCTGCCGCTCATAATGGTCTGGTTGCAGGTTCATGTTCGGCCGGGCCAACACCAATCACCCAATCAGGGGTTTTTCTTGCTCTTGACGGCTCCGCAGACAGTCTACCACGCATTACGTTCTAGCCCCCGGAGAGTCTCTTCGGCCGAAGCGCAGCGAAGGCAAGAGAGAACGCAGCCGACGAAGGGGCAGTGATAGCGACGCGGGCATGAAATGCCCGCGGGCACCGAGGCGACTGCAGTCGCGAGACCGGTTAAAAAGGCACCCGCGTTCGGGGCAGTGATAGCGGTGCCGGCATGCAATGCCGGCAGCCCCTAACGCGAGAGCCTCCGGCGAGCGACACCGTATCGCGCAAGGGATCGAAGCCGGACGGCCGAGACGCGTCAGCGGCTCGGTTCACGAGAGCCCGGTCCGCGGCTAGCGGATGCGCACAAGCAGAAGAATCCGCTTACACTTGAGTCAGAGGATCTGGATTTCCTCGCGCGCATTGGTCTGCGCGTCATAGATCCTGATCTGAAGCATGGGAAAACGCTTCTTGAGTTCTTCTCCACCTGCCCTTGCGCCATCCTTGGTTGCAAATTCGGCTTTCAGTCGGCCATCCACTTCGAGCGCGTAACCAGAGGCCGGCAGTTCACGATTGGTTGCAACCATTTCATTCCCATTGTGCAGTGAGGCGGTTGGGACCGATGGATTAACGTGAGTCGCCCAAACCACGCTAGAGCCACCTGCGCGACTGTGTGCGACAGGCCACCGCACGTTGTGGATTGGCGCCTCGCATTGGAGTTCGTCATGGATGAGCACTTGCGTCGTCCGAACAGGCGGACGGATTTCCGTTCGCGCGGATGCAGGCACGATAGAGCCACGGTTCGACATAGCTGCCCTTCCAGATACCTCGACCGGCGCGCTCGGCATCGCGCTGAGCCCCGGTGTATCTGCCTCTCGAGTATTGTCGCCAGTCCAGAGCAAGCCCATTGCGCACGAGCCATTCGCCGAGATCGACGCCCTCGACAGAACAAGTCGCAACGGTGCGGCCATAGGAGTCGACGCTGAGCGGGATGCAGTCGACGGGGCGCCGCGCAATGTAAGCACTCAGATCGTTTGCCGCCTGGCCACCACAGCGATATTGAAGGCTGTCCTCGCCGCGGCACAGTTGGCTGCTCTCCGGCGCGTCGATGCCCCATAGCCGGATGTGTATCCCATGAATTTCCAGCGTGTCGCCATCAATAACGCTGGCCTGGCCGACAACATTATCGGCCAGAGCTCCGCTCGATAACAGCAGGAGCATCGATACAAGGGCTCGGAGTTTGCTCACAACGTTGACTACCATTGATTACCGCAGATCGCGGGGATTGGATTTCGGCCAGCTCTCAAGCGGCTTCAGTGCCGGCAGATTCGCTGGCCGCTCGGGATAATGAAACTCGGTGCCGCGCAACCAGCGGCCCTGAAAGCTATCCCAGAACAGGATCGCATCCATCTGCCAGGTGAACTCATAAACTCTCCAAACACCGTCGCTCTCTATGACTTCACCCGTCGCGTTGAAGGGCAGGCTGTTGAGCTTGCAGAGAGCGTAGATCTCATCCCAGTGCTCGCGGATATAGCGGTCCTCGAGCGCTACGTGATAGGGCCGGTCGGCCCGCCAGCGCAGCCCGCCTCCGCGCGGATAAAAGCCTTGGCGGGGCATCAGAAATTCGGGAATGCGCGCGATCGCCTTGCCGATCCGGCGCGCCTCATCCGAGGAGAGCTTGCTGGCGCCAAAACTGTAGCGCTGTGCGTCATCGCGGCAATAAAGCCACGCGAGGGTCACGCCATTGGCGTCCTTAACGACGTAGCACTCGGAATTTTCCCGGACCAAGGTCCAGGGAGGCCTGAAACGACGGCTTGACTCCATGAGAACAAAATAAGAACATGACCCGTCGACGGTCAACCTGGAACGGGCCATGTCCTCGGTCTTTCAGCCGAACGAACAGGACGATGGACTCGAAGCGGCCGTCGGCCAGGCGATCGCCGTTTGCGACGGCGATCAGCGTGCGACTGTTCGCGCGCTGATCGTCGCTAACAACCTTTTGGAGTCAGAGATAGCGGAGTTGAAGAAGGCGGTATCGCACGCCTACACGCGCGGGCGCTTTCGGACCTACACGGGATAGACGCTGGAGGTGGTGAGGTATCGATGAAGCACCAGGACAAGCTTTCCTTCATCACGGATGACCAGGCCGAGCAGATGGGAGCCGACATGGCGATCCAGTTCATGCTCGCGACGCTATTTCAGATCGTGTCGGAGATGGCTGATGAGCCGCGCGGCTTTCGTACGGATGTTCATAGGGAACTTACCGACCTCATGGCAGCCTATAAGCTGCCACCAATGCCAGAGGATGCTGAGCGAAAGGTTCGAGCCGCCGCTGGCAAAATTCTCGGCGGCATCATGATGCGCTCATTTGAACAAGACGGGGTGAGGAAGGCATCGTGACGGCCGGGAATACAGACCAACGGTTTTCAGATGCGTGGCGTGCCCCGTCCGGTCGAGGTCGTTGCCCATGATCGTCGAGAGCGAACGCTGAAATGTGCAATCTGTATTCGATCACGACGAACCAGGCGGCGATTGCTGGCTTGTTCAGACGCATGAACCGGTACGTCGGCAACCTGCCGCCCATGCCCGGTGTCTTTCCGGATTATCCGGCACCGGTGATCCGCAACATCGGTGATGCTGAAGAGATGATCCTGATGCGCTGGGGCATGCCGCCGCCGCCGAGGAACAGTGGTCCGCCAGTAACCAATATTCGCAACACGTCCTCTCCGCACTGGCGCGGTTGGCTGAAGCCGGAGAACCGCTGTCTGGTGCCCGCGAACAGCTTTGCTGAATATGCTCCGGAGGCGAATCCTGAGACCAGGAAGAAGGACGTCGTCTGGTTTGCGCTCGACGACAGTCGTCCGCTGTTCTGCTTTGCCGGCATTTGGACCGAGTTCAAGGGAGAGCGCGGCACGAAGTCGAAGCCGATTCCTGGACCTCATCTCGTTTATGGTTTCCTGACGACGTCACCGAACGCCATCGTCGCGCCGATCCATCCGAAGGCAATGCCAGTGATCCTGACGACCGAGGAAGAACGCGACGTCTGGCTACGCGGTCCGTGGGACGAGGCGAAGGCGCTGCAGCGTCCACTGCCCGATAACGAGCTGCAGATCGTCATGCGCGGAGCCGACAAGGAAGACAAGGCGGCGGCATAGGCCCGTCTGCCTGGAGCGCCGGAACCACGAAGGGACTGAAGGACGTCCTGAGGCCGAAGCGCAGATCATCTCATTGCGATTTGAGTGAGAATCATCGAGCGTGCAGAACTAACAGGGGGACAATCGTGCTCGCGCCCGCGGCCGCATCATATCTTGAGACGCTCAACGCGGAACAGCGTCGAGCCGTCGAGCACGGGGTCACCGCCGACGGTCATGTCGGAGCTCCCCTTCTGGTCATCGCCGGCGCCGGGTCCGGCAAGACGAATACCCTTGCCCATCGTGTTGCCCACCTCATCGTCAGCGGCGCTGACCCGCGCCGGATCTTGCTGATGACCTTCTCGCGGCGCGCTGCGTCCGAGATGTCGAAGCGCGTCGAGCGGATCGCTCGTAAGGTCCTTGGCACTGATGCTGGGATCATGACCGACGCGCTCAGTTGGGCTGGCACCTTCCATGGTATTGGTGCAAGACTGCTTCGTGAGTATGCCGACCAGATCGGCCTCAATCCCGCCTTCACCATTCACGACCGCGAGGACTCGGCAGACCTGATGAATCTGGTCCGGCACGAGCGCGGGTTCTCCAAGACCGAAAGCCGTTTTCCCGCCAAGGGCACCTGCCTTTCGATCTACTCCCGATGCGTCAACGCCGAGACCCAGCTTGAAGAGGTGCTCGGAGCGTCATACCCGTGGTGCTCGGGCTGGGCTGCCGAGCTCAAAGATCTCTTTGCGGCCTACGTCGAGGCCAAGCAGAAGCAGAACGTCCTCGATTACGATGACCTTCTTCTGTACTGGGCGCAGATGATGAACGACGCCGCCATCGCCGACGATGTCGCTGACCGCTTCGATCACGTGCTCGTCGACGAATACCAGGACACCAATCGCCTGCAGTCGTCAGTTCTGCTTGCGTTGAAGCCCGGAGGGCGCGGCCTCACGGTGGTGGGCGACGATGCGCAATCGATCTATTCCTTCCGGGCCGCCACGATCCGCAATATTCTGGATTTTCCCGAACAATTCAGTCCGAGAGCGGAGCTCGTCACCCTCGACCGCAACTATCGTTCGACGCAGCCGATCCTTTCGGCGGCAAACGGCGTCATTGATCTCGCCAAGGAGCGCTTCACGAAGAACCTATGGACGGAGCGCGCGTCATCCGCAAAACCTCGCCTGGTCGCCGTGCGCGACGAGGCGGACCAGGCGCGCTACATCGTTGAACGCATTCTCGAAAACCGCGAGGAAGGGGCGCTTCTCAAACAACAGGCGGTGCTCTTCCGCACCTCCTCGCACAGCGGGCCGCTGGAGGTCGAACTCACCCGTCGTAACATCCCGTTCGTGAAGTTCGGCGGTCTGAAGTTTCTTGACGCCGCGCATGTCAAGGACATGCTCGCCCTGCTGCGGTACGTCGAGAACCCGCGCGATCGTGTCGCCGGCTTCCGTGTGCTGCATCTGTTGCCGGGTATCGGTCCCGCTTCCGCGCAGCGCATCCTCGATCACATGGCTGAAGCCACCGACCCACTCGGCGCGCTTTGCAGCCTTCCCTGCCCGCCCCGCACCGGCGATGACTGGACAGCCTTCGTCGAAGCTGTCGGAAATCTCCGGTATTCGGAGTGGCCCGCCGACCTTGAGCGTGCCCGCCTCTGGTACGAACCGCATCTCGAGCGCATCCACGAAGACGCCGAGGTCCGGCGCGCCGATCTTGTTCAACTTGAACAGATAGCCGGCGGATATCCCTCGCGCGAACGCTTCCTAACGGAGCTGACCCTGGATCCGCCGGACGCGACCAGCGACCAGGCTGGTGTGCCCTTGCTGGACGAGGACTATCTGATCCTATCGACCATCCACTCGGCCAAGGGCCAAGAGTGGAAGTCAGTGTACGTCCTCAACGTAGTCGACGGCTGCATGCCGTCGGACCTGGGGGCCGGCACCTCGGCCGAGCTCGAGGAGGAGCGCCGCCTTCTCTACGTCGCGATGACGCGGGCGAAGGACGATCTCCATCTGGTGGTACCACAGCGCTTCTTCGCCCACGGTCAGCACTCACAGGGTGACCGGCACGTTTACGCTTCGCGAACCCGTTTCATTCCCGAGAAGCTGCTCGGTCTGTTCGAGCGCACGAACTGGCCGACAGCGTCTGCAGAGGCCTCCGCACGCGGCCCATCCGAGGGACCCCGCGTCGACATCGGAGCTCGCGTGCGAGGGATGTGGCGCTGAAGCTTTGCGGAAGCCATGCGATTTCGAATCCCTCAGGCGATCACCCTAGATGGTCGGCCCGGGCGGAGACGCCACCGAGAGCTCGCGTAAGCATTGCCGAAATCTATTGCTTCCTAAACATGATAGTTGAGCGACGAAACTCGCTCTGAAAGTGCTCGGCATCTCAAAGCGTCGTTGCCATCTCCAAGTATCGACAGAAGGCATTGGCGAGTTGCATCTGCCGGGGCGTCCGGCACTCAGCCTCAAACAAGGTTGGCGAGGCGACGACGATGCACATGCATTTAGCACGGGACGTCGCCACGTTCAATCTGTTGGCGCTGTACAAGAACTCCATACCGCGCGGCGCATCAGCATGGCTCGAGGTCGTCATTGAGTAAATGACAATAGGAGCTTCCTGTCCCTGAAACTTGTCGACTGTACCGATGCAGGCGGTCGGCAGGCGCTCCTGCAAAGCAAAGACCTGGGCATTGTAGGGAGCGATGATCAAAATGTCCTTGAGCGTGAGAGGCGCCTCGACTCTGTCTCGATCAATCCAGCTGGTGTCGGATTGCATGATTTCATCGACGAGCGCGCAGACGCGTTCGACTTCCTCGGGTGATGAACTTTGATTACCTGCGTGTTCAACAGGCGAGTAGCGCAAACCGGCTCCTGTGATCCTGCCTTTCGACTTGATCCCTTGCTTTTCCAGTCCGGGCAGGGAGTGCAAGCGCCCTTCGTAGAATAGCTCCGAATTGAACGCGCAAATCGAAGGATGTAGCCGCCATGTCTCGGGCAGAAAGAGCCCGCGCTCCGGTGGGACGGTCGCATGGGCGCCAAGCAGGTGATCGAGCGCGGAAACGGCAACGCCGTCGGGATGACTCCCTTGAATCGGCTGCTCAAGCTGGCGCGGATCGCCGAGCAGGACCAGGCTATTGGCGGCCTGAGAGACGGCAAGCACATTGGCCAAGGACATCTGCGCCGCTTCGTCGATGAACAAAACGTCGATACTACATTTTGCGTCGGGTCGCGCCCAGAACCAGGCGGTTGCACCGCCAAGGCTGACGTCATCCTGCAGCGCTTCGAGAAATTCCGAATTGCTCGTGATGAGTTTAATGCCGGGTCGGTCTTTCTCTTTGTCCGAGACCTTCTGCATGCAACGGACAACATGCCCATCTTTCGTCGCTGCGGCGACGGCTTCGTCGAGAAGCTTGCCGATGACCGTGTGGCTGTTTGCCGTCACTCCAACGGTCTGACCTCGCTTTGCCAACGTGCTGACCATGCGCGCGCCGGTGTGGGTCTTGCCTGCGCCCGGCGGCCCCTGGACGGGAAAGACGCTTTCGTCGAGATGAAGCGCGACGCGGAGCGCAGTGTCCTTCGCAGCTTCGCCCGCCTGCTGGAATGCCTGCCCGCGAAGACGCGGCGCGACGGCCATTAGAATATCCCTGGCTGCACGATAATCGCCCTCGCGCTCCACGCCATGGTCAGCGACGTATTCGCCGATGCGCATGAGTGATTCGGCAAGCACCTGGGTTCCGACAAAGCTGTGCGCGAAGACGGCCTCGGGATGCAGGTTGGCTGTGTCGCCGCGCTTTTTGATGTCGATGGTGCGCTGGTCGAGCGCAATATCCGCAACGCGTCCGAACTTCTCACCGCCAAGGCTGTGAAGCTCATCCCCCGGACGAATATCGGTATCCTGCAAGACGAACCTGTAGCGGTGCACGGGCGTCTTGGCGGTGCCGTCGACTTGCGCGACGAATTCAAGGCCGGCCAAGCCGTCACGCTCGAACAAGAGATCTTCAGCGGACAGGTCCCGAAGCCGGAAATACTCCCACCAGACCGCCTTGTTTTCGCGACCATGAAAATCCAGCATTGAAGCAAGGAGCCAGCGCGCCTGCTGTTCAGAGGTCCGCTCGCCAGCGTCATCGGGCACGCCGTCGGTCAGCCGCGCAGCAAGCGCGGCAACCTTCTTCTGCCAAGCATCGAGCTCCGGGCTGATTTCCGGCTCTGGGATCGCGGGCCGGTCGATCGAAGCGCCGTTCTGGATGAGCTCGGCGCGAAGGCTCTCCAGCCAGTCACGCAAGCCTTTTGTTGAAGCGCAATCGTCGCGGTTGTATCCGCAAATGGCAGCCTTATCCGTTTCCGGAATGTTGTTGGCATCGGCAAGTTCAAGCCGTGCCTGCGTTCGTGCCATGACGACACGCACATCCTCCAAGGGTACAGCGCGCTCGAACCCATACAGAGGCTCAAGTTTCTTGATCGAGTAGCTTTCTACGCTCGCGCGGATCGCATGCCTCACGACGGCATAAAGATCGACGAAGCGCTCGGCACGCAGGAGGTTGTCGACGTCATTTTCACGCGTGGCGTAACGGCCCATCAAGCGCTTGATGGCGGCGGGCTCATAGGGAGCGAAGTGGTAGATGTGAAGGCCGGGATGCGCCTTGAGCCGTTCGATCACGAAGTCCATGAAGCGCTCGAAGGCCGCTCTTTCCTCCTGGCGGGTGGATGCCCAATCGCCGGTGTAACGTAACTTGCCCTCGTCATCCGCATAGAGATACCCAAACAGGAACTCCAAGCCGCCCTCACCGACGAACGGATCACCTTCAAAATCAAAGAAGATGTCGCCCGGCGAAGGCTCCGGCAGCCGTGATAATCCAAACCCGGCAATCTGGGGCAGGGCTTCAAAAATGACCGCGCCTTGGGTCCGGCCATCGACCTGGATTCGCGCCTGCTCGCGTATTTTTTCAAAGCTTTGCACCGCGCCGCGTTCTGGCCGCCACGGCAATGGCAGCGGAACGGCGGCCAGTGCAGCCATGGTACTTACGCCGCGCCTTTCAAGCTCGCCCGCTTGCGACTTGCTGATGCCGGCGACGAGGGACAGGTAATCGTCAGCCCTGCGACGCTCGTCGCAGTGGTTTCTCCAGCGGCAAATGTCACAGTGCTCGATCGGCTCGGGATAGGCACCATCCATGCGTGACGCGATCGCGCGCTCAAGGCTGCTTCTGACATGCCGGTAATAGGCCGCGTAGTCGGCTACGCGGTATAGTTCGGGCTCGTATTGCGTGCCTGGCGTCACGACAAAGGCGGATGCAGGAGGGCTGCCCTGCATGGACGACACAAGGTCGGAATAAAGTGAGACCTGAAGGACGGTATTGCCCTTCGTTTCCCGCGCGAGCTTGGTGTCGGTGACTTCATAGGACCAAGCGCCAAAATTACTCGGCGTTTCGACGCGACGCAGAACGTCGGCGCGTCCACTCCATTGGCCGGATTGGAGCGCGCCCTGAACGATGACGGTATCGCCACGCCGCATGGCCTCCGTGGTTGCCGCGACGGCGGCTGCATCAATGCCAACACCATCGATCACGGTTATGGCCGCCCCGCCACCCTTTAGATGTTCGATGAAGCCTTGCTCATGAAGCGCGCCGCGCTCTGCAAGCGTTTCAAGGACAGGATCCCAGATCTTTGGTTTCGCCAGCTCGCCATGCGCGACCTTGAGATCAAGCTCGGTCAGGTAGCGGCAATTCAGATGGCCGACCAAGTCGCCCGCGCTGAGTTGAAGTGTTTCGCCTATCTTTTGCATCTGTTTTCACCGCGACGATGGAACGAACCCGTTGGGTTACAAGCTGCGTGCGATTTCGCTAATGGCATTGATTTCGGCGGTGTTTTGCCGAACCCACAAGGAGCGCGCGAGCGGTCCGGGAACCTGATCCTTGAATTTGCCAGCTGCTATGTCCTTCACGAAACCCGAGAGCCGAGCCGGATCGACCGCGCCTTCGGTTGCGAGAGCCTTCAATTTGGGCTGGGCATCAGCGGCGTTCGTCTGGGCAAGCGTGAGCCCCAGATCATGTACTTGGCCCGGAAGGCCGGCCATCGCGGCGGCGGCGCCGAATACGGCCGTGGTCTGCGACCCACGCCAAAGAAACACGTGAAGGTCCCGCTCTTCCTGCACAAAGGTCGTGGTTTCAAGCTTCAGCTCGCGAAACATCTCACGCCCCTCGGCCAGCAACTCTTGCCCCCTGTCGTCGAGATAGGGCGGCACGTCGGACGACAGGTAGACCCGACGCATTTCCTCGGCGAGACGATTGTGGAGGCGTTCACCGTCGGCGCGTTCGAACCGCGGCACCACACCGCCAGGATGTGGCGCCACGAACAGCGTGTTGGTCTTCTCATCGATGTCCTGGACGATCCAACGACGGCCGGCGAAAACCACGAGGCCGTCCTTGTGGACCGGGTACGAGATGGGAAGGGTCCCCAGCGTCTTGCCGCCCACGGTGAGACGCCATTCCTCGGCCGATTCAAACACGGCGAAGAAGCTTCGCGACTGCACGGTCTGCTCGCCTTTTTCGGCCAGCATGATCAATCCGTCTTGGGATTGCTCGATGAACTTGATCGCATCGGATGCTAGATGGCGCAGAAGCCCGGCGAATTCAGACACAGAAACTTCCGCAAAGGGGCCAGGACCGCACAACAGATCATAAAGCGGACGCGCTCTTATCCCACCGCGCTCGGCAATGACGGAAAGTATCTGATGAATGAGCGTCGAGGCGACCTCCGGTACCTGGCCTGCCGGCTCGACGAACTTTTCCAGCAAGAGCCGGATGACCGCGACGGAGCGGATTGTGTTCGGCCGCAGCCGGTCGAGGGTGCCGGACTCGCTGTCGATATGAGGCTCGCGCACATAGATCCGCAGGGTCGATGGCGTGTCGCGGCGGCGTCCGGTCCGGCCTAGCCTTTGCTTCAGCGACGACAGTGAGCGCGGCGATCCAATCTGAGCTACGGACTTCACCGAGCCAATGTCGATACCGAGCTCAAGGGTGGATGTGCATATCGCGGTTGTCGGGAGATTGCCGTCCTTGAGGCGGTCTTCCAGTTCTTCCCGCAGCGTCTTCGAGAGGCTGCCATGGTGCGGGAAAAATTCATCGGGCACCTTGGCTTTTTCCGATCGCCGCCGAAGCCGGTCGGCCGTCGACTCGACCGTACGGCGCGAGCTACCGAAAACCAGGTTGTTCGAGCCGCGCAGGGTTCCAAAAAGGTGGTCCGCGATGGCATCCAGCGCGATCCTTCGCGGCACTTCTTCCGCACCCGATCCACCCTCGGCATGATCGGGGTCGTCCAATTCCGGCGGCTCGACATAACCGCGTATCTGCAGGCGTAATTCGGGGGCGTCGGTTTTGGCTTCGAGGATTTCAACTTCGTCGTGATTGCCCGGCCGAAGCCATTTGGCGGCCTGTGGCAGGTCACCGATGGTGGCCGACAGGCCCA
Organism: Bradyrhizobium sp.; assembly: GCF_052389815.1. GTDB lineage: Bacteria > Pseudomonadota > Alphaproteobacteria > Rhizobiales > Xanthobacteraceae > Bradyrhizobium. Next base: position 125,256 of record NZ_JBQTHN010000016.1, read on the forward strand.
CGCGCCGGGCTGGTTTGGGCGCCATTGCATCGATCCGACGCAAGAGGCTGGCCAGATGAAGGCCGCGGGGACCTTGCAGAAACGAATGCAATTCGTCGATGACGATGAAGCCGGCCGTTGAAAGCAGCCGCCGCGCATCGCCGGCGCGCCTCGTCAGCATGGCTTCGATTGATTCCGGCGTAATGAGTGCAACGCCCTGAGGGTTCGAAATCGCTCGCTTCTTGGCCGACTGTGGCGCGTCGCCATGCCACTTGACGACGGGGATGTCCATCTTGTCGCAAAGCTCGTCGAGACGCTTGAACTGATCGTTGATGAGCGCTTTCAGCGGGCTGATATACAAGACGGAGAACCCGGCATCGCTGCGGTCGGCAACCTGAGTGAGGATCGGCAGAAACGCCGCTTCCGTCTTACCGGCGGCGGTGGTCGCCGCGATCAGGATATCGCGATCAACCTCGATGACGGAGAGGATGGTACGCGCCTGGATCTCACGAAGCTCATCCCAGCCCTGGTCGCGGATCCAGCGACGGATGGTTGGATGGAGCTTGTGATAAGCCCCTTCAAGAGAGTCGGATACTGGTGAGCTCATCGCCCTCCCCGTTGGCGCCCGCCTCTGCGGCATCGTCCGGTGTATCGGGGGCGATCGAAACCGTCTCAAGAAGGCTTTGCCACGTCGTGCCTGGGTTTTGCTCAAGTATGGAGAGCATGTTGACGAACGCCTTGACCGTTGAGCGTGGCGTACGGAAGTAGGATTCACCGATCTTACGGTTGCAATACATCATGAAGGCCGTCAGCGCCTCGTCGGGAACCAGGTGCTTCGCAGCATCGCCACTAGCGAAGACCGTGCGGATATTGCCGAGCAGAACCAGAAGATCCTCGGGTGTGAGATTTTGCAGTTGGATGACTGGCCCTGAGAAGTCGACGCGGCCCTGGCCGGCGAACACGTTTTCCGCCAGACGGGACTGCAGTGCCTCATAGCTGAAGACGCCGCGGCGGGTATCGAGCAGGAACTCCGGAGTGCCACACATCACGAAACCGATCCCCGACGTCGTACCCTGCAGCGCATCATTCACGATATTGAGGATCTGCTCGTAGTTTTGTTTGCGCGCTTGCGCGTTCTGTAGCTTGTAGATGTTGGCCATCTCATCGAACATGACCAAGAGACCCGCATAGCCAGCAACCCGAACGAGGCATGCGAGCGATTTCAACGACTCATAGACCGTCTCGTCGTCAATGATGGTCCGAACGCCGAGATCCTTTCTCGCGTCGGTCTTGGTGGAATACTCGCCGCGAAGCCAGCGGATCGCATTTTCCTTCAGCGAGCCGTTTGATTCCTCGCTGCCCCGCCAATAGGCCTTGAGCACCGTGGCAAAGTCGTAGCCGCCCTGAACACCGGAGATCGGCTCCAGCTTCTGATCGATGACGGTTTCGACGGCCACGCTTTTCTCGCTCGCTTCCTTCACGGCGTCGGTGACCAGCCTCTCGATGACACTTTGCAGGGCGCCGCCCTCGGGCTTGTTTCGGGTCGCCATGTTGTTGACGGCCTCGGCATAGAGCGCGCGACCCTGGCCTCCGCTGGCGTGAATGCGCCGGTTCGGTGACAAGTCAGCGTGCATGGTCACGCACTTCCTTTCGTGCGCGATCAAGCGGACCATGCCTGCGAAGAAGGTCTTGCCGGCACCATAAGCTCCGATGACGAAGCGGATCGCCGACCCACCGTCAGCAACGCGATCGACGTCGCGAACCAACGCGGCTGTTTCCCCCACGCGGCCCACCACGATATGCGGCAAGCCAAGGCGCGGCACTACGCCCGCTGACAGAGCCTGGATGATCGTATCCCTCTCCTTCGGACGGATGGTCCTGGTCGCTTTCGTCATGCCGTACTCTCTCTAATCTCAGCGATGCGGTCGCGCATATGTGGGGCGACCGTGACTTCATCTCCGTCCTCGATCAATGCTTCATCAAAGCGATCGAAAGACCAGTCGTTGATGCGTTCAATAGCCCCATCGGGCAGCAAGCGCATCTCGCGCGCGTGGCGATCAAATTCCGACCGGCTCATCGCCCCGCGCAGTTCAAGCAATTCGAGCAGTTCGGTATGGGGTCCGTCTAGCCCCTTCAGAGCGGCGGGCTGCTCGATCACAGGGAGTGGTGGCGGCGCTTCCTCCTCGAATATCCCGGATAAGAGCGCGGAGACTTCGCTTGTCTCCTGACGCGTGCGCGCGAGGCGCGCCGCGTCGAACCGAATTCCGCCGGGAGCAGGCGAGAGAGCTCGCGCGGGCGCCGGCTCCTTCGGGATGGGAACGCCTGCGACGCGTTTTTCTTCACTGATTGCGACGGGCTCATCCGGACGGGCGGCAGCCGCCTGGTGAAGGCCCTCATAGACGGCCTCTTTCGGCAATCCAAGCGACTTATGCAGGCGTTCCAGGAATTTGACTTCCGAAACGTCCGGCGTGGGATTGTCACCGACCACAGCCAAAGCCGCGCCGGCAATCGCTCGTCGTTCAGGTTCGCCCATTTCGGCCAGCTTGCGCATCACGCGGGCACGCTTGGGAGGGCTATTGAAGGTGGTGACGGCGAAGGCAATCAGGCGCGCCTGCTCCACGCCAGATAAATCTGTAGCGGCACGGATACGGGCGATCGTCCGCTGCAACTCTTCGAAGGATGCGTCGCCGTCCGCGCCGGCGGCCAGCACGGCGACCTCGACCTGCGCCCGCATCGCCTTGAACGGCGCGCGCGCAGCGTCGACCGCTCCGCCCCCTTGGGCCTTGAACACGAAAACCTGCTCGTCAGCGCGAGGCACGCTGCTGCCGTACCGCCGGTCTGGCTCGATCGCGACATCGATGGAATCAAGCGCACGGCCAAGGTCATCGGCGACCGCCGCGGGAATCTTGCCATCGGGTGGAACCTCGATCCCCGCCATCTGGAAGAGAATTTGGGCCGTGGTACTGCCGCGCCCTTGCTCACCCATCACAGACGCCAGCTGACGTCGGAATTCGCCGAAAGCGGCGAGCCCGGGTGTCCGCTGAAGATCATCCGGCAGCATCGCCGCCGCCACCATTGAATTGCGAAGAGCCGGCTTGCGACCTACGAAACGGCTGAAGGCATCGAGTTCATCCGTACATTCGGCGACCAATGCCTGCAGCTTATCGAGAGGCTTGGAAAGCCCGGACACATCGGGCCATTTTTGGTGCGTGCCATCGACCTCGACTTCAAATGCTGCGCTTGCCGCGCGATAGCGCAGGGAGATCTTGCACTTTGCGTTGACCGCAAGCCCCGCCGGAAAGCGCTTTGCAAAGCGGATGTTCCAGAGCCGGACGAATTCATCGAAGCAGCGGAGCGCGGGGGTCCTGAGATAGGTATCCGGCGAGGCCAGTACCCATCGCAACGCATCCGCGGCGGAAAGTGACGGCGAATCCGCGAGGCGCTCGCCGAGATAGAGGCGGGTCGCAAGATCGAGCTCTGGGCCACCCAGGCGCTCAGGTGACAGTGGCGGCAAGGGCAGCCGCGCGCCGTACCAGACGCAGGCCATCGCGACGAACGTGGTCGCGTAGCCGCGAAAGGAATTGTTGGTGCCATAGATCGTGAGCAGTCGCTCGACTTCACGCACGAGCAGGGCCGCATCGTCGCCTCGGTCAACGAACAGGCGATGCTCAAGCCCGTAGAAGAACATGAAAACATAGCCGATGCCGTAGGCAGGATTGCGCCGGCCGTCACGCATCCAATCCAGGAAGGCGCGCCGTGCGGCAGGCGACATGTCTGCATACGAAGACCAGTAAGGCATCGAATGGCCTTCGATGTCCGCCCCACTGCTTGCGACCGGCAGTGCAGGATTGATCGCATACTGCACGATCGCCTGTCCCGGCCCCGGAAGGTAGCTACCTAGGTAGAAGAGGCCGATCGCAATCTCAGTGTTACCTATGCGGGCCCGGTCACCGGGAGGAATCCATTTCGCCGGCGGCGCCTGCTGCCGACCCGTCCCGCCGGTTCGGACTTGTCGTCCAACCGGGGGCGACAATCCGCGATCCTCAACCGAAGATATGGATGGAGATTTCCTGCGGGACAGCAGATACGCCAAAAGGATGATGCCACCGCATACGAGCGCAAATGCGCTGATCGCCGTGGCGTTTTCGACCACGAATCGATAAACGGCCGAAACCGCCGCTGCCAGCAGGCCGAAAACGACCAGGAAAACTGTTCCGCCTGCGGAAGATGTACGCCGACGCCCCATGCTCGAAAATACCGCGTACGTCCTTCAATAAGAACTCAAAAACTATCTACGTAGGGTGAGTTTCGCACGCCATGCAACCAACAGCAAACCTTATCCCGCCAGGCTGGCGATTGTCGGCCCACATTCTGTCCCTGCTCTACCCCGCGCCGGTTCGTCCGGCACGGTTGGAACTCCGCCCGACGGTCATCGCCGACACCGCGCCAACAATCTCCGATCCAATGCATTGCATTGCGGCTGGTCAGGTCCCGCTTTTGCACACTGCGGGGGAGCTGCTCTATTCCACCGCCTTCACAGGCACGCTTCACGATTTCGCTTTGTCGAGCGGCAACGTCAAGGCGGCTGCATAGGAGCGGCCACGTCCGCCGTCGAAATCGAACTCGTATAGCCGGACAGTGCCAAGCGCCGTCTGACGCTGGCCGAGAAAAAAGGTGAAGGCATTGGGCGCAGCGACGAATAGATGCGTCAAGCCGGGTCCGTCGGCCTTGGCGGTGCGGATCGCGCCGGTCGCCGTGTCGGCGAGCTCGAATGCGTGGCGGCCGCAAGTGACCGATTGCGCACCCGAACCGCAATTTGGCTTTAGAATCAGAATCTGTCCGACATTCGGAAGAGCGGATTCGCAATATCGGCGCACATCGGCCGATACATCATGCGTCAGGCCGACCGCGACTGCGAGTTCCGGTTGATCGGGCCGAAGCACCGCGGTTTCGAGGACGAGGGCAGGCCAGGTCGTATCGGGGATCATGTCATCGGCGGACCAGAGCCGCCGGCCCGTGCTTCGCTGTTCGAGCTCCACTTGGCGACCAGACTTGATGTTGATGACGGAGCCCGCGGCGAAGGCGAGCGTAACGTGGGCGTCAAGCGCAAGCCGCAACCGCGGCTGGTCTTTAGCGGCAGCGAGGAGAAAGGTCCGCAATGCGGGATAAAGTTTGGCGTCCCAGTCCGCGTCGCTGCGGATGTAGCGTTCGTCGAAGGATGGAATCAGATCCAAGACCGCGTGACACCGCTCCTCAAGCCGATCGAACGCGTGCTCGAAGGATTTTACCCCGAAAACCCGCGGGCCACCTTGCGCCGCGCCGAGAAGATCTTCCCGAGCGCAGACGGCGCGGAAGCCCACGCGGTCGAACTCGAGGCGTCCCTGCGCCATCCATTGGAAGATGGCATCGTCATAGGGGAACGCACTCTGGTTGGCCGGAATGCGGCGCAAACCGACATAGGCAAACAGCAGGTCCAGCTGATCACGAAGCCCATCGAGCGTGTCGGTCGCCTCGCCGAAGGCGAGCGTGCGCGCAAGCAGCCGAAGTTCGGCCTCGTCAATGCCGAGATGCTCGCGCCATGCCTTGCGCACCGCACCGGCTCTGCTGTTGTCCGTCAGGGAACCATACAGCCGCTCGAGCCGCATCGCGCCGGAGCGCGTGCCGACCATGTCACGCAGTGGGTCGTTGCGATCGAGCCGCCAATTGGTCACCAGCTTGAACCGCACGCCGCTACCCTGCGGTGCATGGGCAAGTTGCGCATCGCGCGCCCGCTCCAGCAACGAGCGGGCATTTGCGTTGATAAACTCCGGATCGACCAGATGTGAGTAACCATAGCTGTCGGGCGTGACATGCCATTTGCACTGCATGTGCTCGCGGCGCAGTGGGTCACCATACTGATCGACCGCGCTACGCGCCGGGTCGTATTCGACCCAGATGTCGTCGAAACTCTTCGGCCCCGTCTCGAAACCCACGCGGACGACCGGGCTTTCGGGATCGAGCAGACGCGCCGCGTGATACCAGAACAGGCGCGCCTGGAAGGTGTCGCCGTCGCGCCGGACGGTTACGGCCTGGGACATAGCACCATCACCTCGGCATCTCGCCGTCCCGGAAGGGAGGCGTCGGAACCATGGACCGGGCGATCTCGACCGCGCGCGCGCCGTCGACCGCCCTGGTCGGATAGGCATCCAGGACAATGGTCGGCAGCAGCCGTTGCGTCAGGTCCGAGAAGGTGAAGCCGTAGTCGCGGCCACCCCGCTGCGGCCCGGTGGCCGAAACCAGGGCTTCGATATGATGGCGGCCGAGGCCGATGGTCTCCAGCCGGATGGACAGCACGAAGCGGCGCTGCTCGTCCCCGGGTCGCGCAAAACTCAATACGTCGGCCGCACGGCGCCGTACGGCCGGATCGAGCGCATTGAGGCGGTTGGTGCACATCAGGACGGCCGCCGGCAGCTTCGCATTGGCGATCCGGTCGATGCCGCGGATGAAGGCGTTCACGCCGGCCCGGTCCTCGTGATGCATCTGTGCCGCCTCGCGCGACTGCGCGAGCGCGTCGGCCTCGTCGACCAGCAGGATCACAGCCCCGCGCGCCCGGCCCGAGGCTGATTTGAGCCTGGTCGCCTCCGCCACGGTATAGTCGAACGCGGCCGAGAGCAGCTGCGTCATCTCACCGACCCGGCCCTGCCCGCGCGTCGACAGGCTGAGCGGAAAAAGCGAGATGTCGATCTTCTCCTGTCGCGCGACCGCATCGCCGATCGTCTCGGCGAGCTCGGTCTTTCCGGAGCCTACGTCGCCGGCGAGCACCACCAGTGAAGGCCGCCGCAGCACCGTGTCGAGCAAAGCCTGCGCACCCGGATGGTGCTTCTTCGCCCAATCGGCGAGGCCGCCGGGATTGACGAGCAGGCCGAGGATCTTCGCGAGGCGGTTCTTCTGCTCATCGAGCCCGACGAGCCGGGCGAGGCGCGCCTGTGGGTCGATGTCGGGATAGGTGATGCGGCGCTCGAAGAGCTCATCGAGGGTCGGCTTGGTGTTCATCAGAAGCTCCTCACGGTAGCGCGGTCGAGGGCCCTGCCCCCGGACGAATAGGTGCGGTCGTTGGATAGGTAGCCCGAGACCCCGGGCTCGGCGGCACCGTTGCGCGCGAACGGCAAGGTCGCCTTGAAGACGTCGCGCTCGGCCTGGCTGAGCCGGTCCCACGCCGCCGTGTAGGTCATATAGCTGTAAAATGAGGCACCGCTGATGTCGGCGCCTGGGCGGATGCGGCCGGGGTCGTCGTCGTTGGCCGACGCGCCGGCGAGGTCACGGGCCGTATAACGAAGAGTCGGCTCGATCCACTTGCCGTCCCTCTTGAAACCGTAAGTGACGGTGTCGAGATAGCCGGCCCGCAGCATCTCGGTCGCCTCGCTTTCGTAGTCTGCGATATTTTCGTCGGACGGCTTGCCGTAGAACCGCTGCATGCGCTTCAGGTCAGTTGCGACCTTGGCAGCCATGTGGCGGGCGTGGGTGACCGTGAAGGTTCTGCTTTCGGTGTAGCTGTAGCTGTCGGACATGGTGTAACCTCACGCCTGGAAGGAGGAGCCGAAGACCTTCTGCCAATAGGCGACGGTCAGTTGCTTGTTGGGAGCGGCAAGCGCCGCATCGATCGCGTCGCCGGCGTCGAGTGCGGCATCGACGATCGCGTCCGCGTTCGTTGTCGTGTAGAGGCGAGCGACGTTGTTCGTGGCGTTCACCGGATCAATGATCTGCACAGTGTCGGGAAACGTGCCGACCGACGAGGCGGGATAGTAGTCGCTGAACACGATCTGCTGCCGGAAGTCCGTGCGGGCGACATAGGTGAAGAAGTGCTGAAGCGCCTCCGGATAGTCCGAGAAATCCAGCCCGTCGTCGCAGAGCTTGGCGAGGATCATCTCGATCATGAAGGATTTGAAACGGAAGCCGTCCCGCTCCTGCTTCATGCGCCGGGCCCAGAACTTCACGAGCCGGACCACCTGCGCGAAATGCTTCTCCTGCGCGCGTTTGCGCTTGGCCGCGAATTCCAGATGCAGCGGAATGCTCGTCTTCAGGAACGAGCCGTCATCCTGGCTGACGAGGTTGCCATACCACTTCGGGTCGCCATCATAGAGGATCGGCACTACGTCTACATCGAGCCCGGTCCCCCGGAAGGAGACGGTGACGGAATAGGTCTGCGGCTTGACCTGGTCGGGACTGAAATTGGGGAAGGCCTTGCGTAGCCGCTCGGCCAAATAGTCGAGCAAAGCCTGCACGTCCTTCGGCGCGTCGGCGCCGCTGATGTAGCAGGCGATGTCGATGTCATTGAGAGAACGAAGCGCCGTGCCCTTCGCCAAGCTGCCCGAGAGCAGCATCTTCTTCAGCGTGAAGTCCGGATGCTCGGACAGATAGCCTTCCAGCTTCTCGCGAAGCCGCCGGGCCTGCGCCCGATACTCATCCGCCGCGTCCTTGGGCAGGTTCACTTTATCCTGCGCAAAGGTGGCGATTTCATCATGGCCGATATGTTGCCGTCCCATATTCCGCTCCTGTTTGGCCGGCTGGCCCGAGGGGCGGCGGCGTTGAGACTAGGACATAATAGCTAAATTTTAGCTATTCAAGGGGCTAAATCTGGCTAATTGTCGTTGACAAAATCCATTGATTCTCTATATGCTGCGGACAACGACGGAGGATGAGATGACGGCGAAGCGAACCATGACGCTGAACCTCACCGACGCCGAGATGCGGGTTCTGGACGAATTGTCGGCCCGGAAGGACATCACCAAGACTGCCGTGCTCCGGCAGGCCTTGCGCCTCTATCAGACGATCGATGCTCGGGTCGAAAAGGGCGAAAAGCTCTTGTTCGAGAACGACGCGACGAAGGAGAAGGCGGAGTTGATGCTTCTATGACGGTCGACGTCTCGAAAATCTATCTTCTCGATGTCGCGACCGGTGCAAGCGTCGAAGCCGAGCTGCGCGATGCGATCGAGCAAGCGCAGCTCGATGACTGGCAGACGAAGTGGCGCCCTGCCCTGCTGACCGTACTTCAGGAGCTCGCGCGCAGGGGCGTGCCGATAGACCAGTGGCCGCAAAGCTGGCACTGGGATTGGACGCAGAAGACGACCCGCGTGCAAGGGCTCTTGGCCTTCCGCGGGTTCAGCGTCGTCGCTCTCGGCGAAACGCAAGGCCTGGCTCAGGTCGATCTGACCAAGACGGGCCGGGAAGCAAACCAGCGCGGCAAGCCGCTCGTGTATGTCGATTACCTCGAGGTTGCGCCATGGAACCGACCGGAGCTCGGTGCCGCCCCGCGCCTCCGCGGCGTGGGCTCGGCCCTCATCACGGCGGCCATCGCGCTCAGCGAAGACGAGGGTTTCAAGGGGCGCTTGGGGCTCCATTCCCTGCCCCAAGCCGATGATTACTACCGCAAGATCGGAATGACCGATCTGGGCCAGGACGTGGCGTACCAAAATTTAAGATACTTTGAGATGACCAGCGAGCAGGCCCGCGCGTTCTTCGAACAGGAGGGAGAACGATGAAAATTGAACGGAGTAAGGAGTGGTGGATGGCTCGAGCTCGTCGTGAAGGCGACGCCGCCGTCGGCGCCGGCTTGCTGGCGTTCGATCCGGTACCGGACGAGCGTCCGACCACGATTACGCAGACCGCTGCGGCCGAGGAAACCCGAATTGCTTTCGGCAAGTTCGTGAACCTGATGCGACGCCGTCGCGGTCTTTCCATGGAGAAACTGGCCGAGGTCGCCGAGCTCGACGCGAGCGAGTTGCTCGTGATCGAGAACGAAGTCCATTATGTTCCGGAGCCGCGAACGATCTTCAAACTGGCGCAGACCTTTGAGGTATCCCAGCGGCGCTTGATGCAGCTTGCCGGACTGACCGCGGCGAACGACGCCGGGTTGCGGCAGGAGGCCGTCCGATTCGCCGCCCGCTCCGAGGCTATGCAGAAGCTGACGCCGGAAGAAAACTCGGCTCTCGAGGCGTTCGTCGCCGTCTTGAGCGAACAGGACCCCAAGCGAGCCAAGTGAAGAACGTCAGCCTCGGACATCGAACGATCGCCGATATCGACGGACAGGTCGACAAGGTCCTACGGGGTCTTGGCAACCCGGAGCCGCCCATCGATCTGCGTGTTGTCCGGGACCTGCTGAAGCTCGACCGCGGCTACTATTCGACGACCGACGACAGCCTTTTGCGGGAGACTTTCTCGCGCATGAAGGTCGCAGGTCTTCAGGTTCTCCTCCGCCCGACGCTCCTGCGCGACGCGGTCCAAAACCTCAGCCTGAAGGCCCTGTATTTGCCCGACCAGAAGCGGATCCTGCTCGACCAGGATCTGCCTGTCCTCAAGCACCGCTGGAACGAGGCCCACGAGATCGGCCACGACATCATCCCTTGGCACACCGGGATGATGTTGGGCGATACGGAACAGACGCTCACGCCCGCCTGCCACCAAATCATGGAAGCCGAGGCGAACTACGCTGCCGGCCAGATGCTTTTTCTCGCTGGTCGCTTCGTCTCCGAAGCGATCTCGTCGAGCCCGAGCCTTGCGTTCGTCAAAAGCTTGAGCAAGGGGTTCGGCAACACCATGACGTCCACGCTCTGGCGCTTCGTCGAACAGGGCCATGGTGGCCGGCCGATCGTCGCCCTGGTCACAGGCCATCCGCATCCGGCACGGCGCAAGACCGATTTCGATCCTGCGAACCCATGCCGCTATTGCGTGGAATCTCCCCCATTCCGCCAACGTTTTGGCTCGCTGCGCGAGACCGATCTGTTCGCGACGATCGTCGGCTATTGTGGCGCGCAACGAGGCGGTAGCCTCGGTCGGAGCGAGGTGCTCCTGGCGGACCTCAACGGAGACCGACACGTTTTCGATTTCGAGACGTTCTTCAATCGCCACGAGGCTTTGACGCTCGGTCATTGGTTGCGCTCGCATAACGCGCAGATGCCCGTGCAGGCATTCTGAAAACGGTTTCGCGAGAACAGGCGAACCGGAGCGCGATTCGAAAGAAGGTGAGTATCGCGCGAAGTCGGCCGAGGGAAAGGTCCGCCACCCGTTTTTCCGAGGCCTGCGGGAGGACCTGTGATGGATGCATTCGACCGCTTCTGGCAGTGGGCCAACAAACCCTTGGAAAGTCAGCTGACGATTCCGGCCGAAGTACATCGGGCCGTCATGGAGCTCGCTCCTGAGGACCGACGGGACCGCGCCGCGGTCAACCAAGCCGCAGCACGCGTGCTGCATCCCGAACGATGAACGCTTGAAGGGGACCGCTGGCCTTCACGCGTGGGCGCCGGCACAGAAACTAACCCCGCGCGCGCCGCAAGGCGCCTTGCAATCGCTCTTTCTCCTTATCCCAGCGGGCTTCTTCGGTTTGCGATCTCTTCTGAAGAGCCTCGACCTCAGCCTGGATGGCGGCCGACCGCTTCGCGTGATTCTGCTCGGCCTTGTCCAAAGCAGCCTGTGCCTTGTCGACCGCCTGCTGACGGCGTTCACGCTCCTTCTGCCTCGCGGCCTCCTCCCTCGCCCGTTCAACATCGCGGCGCTTCTGTTCCCGTTCGTAGGCGAGAGCGGCCTTTCGCTCCGCAGCCTCGTCGACAGGGCGAGAGGAAGGCCTCTTCGCCTTTGGGCCCTTCGACTTGCGGGCGGCTTTCGTCGGTCTTTTGCCGTCGCCCAGATTGGTGGGCAATTCCGCATGCTCGCTGAACGATCCGTCGGATCCAACCGGGCGCCTGAGAACGACGCCAGGCTTCTTCATGGCCGCAGCGATGACGTCCGGATCGTCACTCTCCTTCGCTGCGCCCTGGTGGAAGAGATTGCTGTCGGCGCCCCACGCTTCCAGAGCCGCTTTCATGGAGGGCGCGGCGATCGCCAGATCGAAGAAACCCAGCGAAGTCTGGTAGGTCTTGAGTTTTCTGGCCATCGGTCTGATCAGCCCTTCCGGATCGATAGTCAACATCGCACACTCTGGGATTTGTCGCGGCGTCTGACGGAACATGCCATGCCCTTGAGCGTTCCCTCATTCTTGAAGGACGTCCATGCATTACGCAACGCGCTCTGAAGGATTGGCCCTTGAATGAGCCGGACGTCGACCCTGCCCAAGCGCTTACAGCCGATGCTCGCTACGCTCACCGACGCGCCGTTCGACGACCCCGGCTGGGTTTTTGAGGACAAGTACGATGGCTTCCGGATGATCGCGGAAATCCGGCGGGGCAAGGTTTCGCTCTACAGCCGCAATGGCAAGATCATCAGCCGCAGCTATATCGAGGTCGCCAAAGCGCTGGAGGGCGTGAAGGGTGACGCCGTCATCGATGGCGAGCTCGTCGCGATCGGAAAGGACGGCGTCTCGCATTTCCAGCTGCTTCAAAACGCGCTGCGCCATGAAGCGAAGCTGCTGTATTGCGCCTTCGATCTCATGTTTCAGAACACAGCGGACTTGCGCAAACGGCCTCTTCTCGAGCGCAAGGAGCGGCTGAAAGCGATCCTGCCGCGCCACCGTCTGATCGCCTTCAGCCGCCACCGCAAAGCGAACGGCACGAAATTTTTCGCCGAAGCCGAGCGGAAGGGTCTGGAAGGTGTCATGGCGAAGCGCGCCGACAGCGCGTATGCATCCGGAAGCCGGACCCCGGATTGGCTGAAGATCAAGACGGCAAAGCGACAGGAAGTGGTGATCGCCGGCTTCACGGCGCCCAGGCGCACTAGGCCATTCTTCGGCGCCCTGGTCCTCGCCGTGCGTGAAGACGACGCATGGCGCTACATCGGACATGTCGGCACTGGCTTCAGCCACAAGGTCCTGGAAGACCTCCATGCCAGGCTCGTGAAGCTGATGACCCCTAGATCACCCTTCCCTGCCAAAGTGAAGGACGAGGCCGCCACAACCTGGGTCAGGCCCTCGTTGGTTGCCGAAGTCAAATTCGCGGAGTGGACGAGCAAGGGCGAGCTGCGCCAGCCCGTCTACCTCGGGCTCAGGTCCGACAAGCGGGCGAAGGATGTCGTGCACGAGCGAGAACGTCCCCGCACATAGCCCTTCCCTTCTGGCGTACCGGCAACCGGACCGAACTAACGCATTCGCCTCGCTGTGAATTCCGTTCGCAGTGGTGCGCTCAGTCCCCTCCAAGGTCGTCGATTTCCGGTCGCATGCCCTCAGGCGTGACTACGAGCGTCGCAAGCGTGATCGGCAGCTTGAAGCGTCGCGGTCCCGCGCTGCCGGGATTCAGGTAGAGAACGCCACCTACCGTGTCGATCTTCGGCACGTGGGAATGCCCGGAGACAATGACGTCGATGCCGGCGCCAAGATCGGCCTGCAGCGTCTTCAGGTCGTGCAGAACGTAGATCGACTTTGCCGCCAGGCGCACGAGTTTCGTGTCGGGATATTGGTGGGCCCACTCGCCGATGTCCACGTTTCCACGGATGGCCGTGACGGGCGCGATCCGGCGAAGCGCGTCGACGATCTCGGGGCGCCCGATGTCGCCGGCATGGATGATGTGATCGACGCCCGTCAGGCCTCGTTCCGCCTCGTGCCTCAACAGGCCGTGCGTGTCTGAAATGATTCCAATCCTGAACGTCATTTCCCGGCGCTCTCAACCGCGATCGCCAAAAGACGATCGAGAAGCTCTACCTGAGCGGACAGCATCTTCGTCCGCGCAAACTCGATATCGAACCAGTCCGCGCGGTCGACTTCGGGAAAGCTCTGTCGTCGACCGCTTCGGGGCGGCCATTCGATATCGAAGGTATTGCTGGTCAGCGCCGCCGGGTCAAAATGGCCTTCTCCGGCGAATGCGATGACGCGCTTCCCTCCTTGCTGCCGGATCTCCCCCAGCGGCAGGAGTGGACCAATCGAAGCGCTCGGGCCGAGCTCCTCGGCAAACTCGCGCCGCGCGACCTGCTCTGGAGCATCCGCGGAATCGATTTCGCCCTTCGGGATGGACCAGGCGCCATTATCCTTCTTGCGCCAGAACGGACCGCCGGGATGAACGAGCAGAACCTCAAGCCCGCGAGCGCCATTGCGGTAGGGGAGAATGCCCGCACTCAACATCGATCTCCTGGAAGTCTTTTTCAGCGCAGCCATATCGCTCCCTGCTGCGGACACGAAGTAACGGCCGTCTGGCGTCACTGAATGCTTAACGACACGCTAGGCTGACTTCCGCTGCGGCCTGGTCGCTGGCTTCTTCGCGGCCTCCTTGGCCGGTTTCTTGCCGGCAATCGGCATCAGCATTTCCTTCTGCCCGGCCGCTGCCTTGCGCACTTTCTTGACGGGCTTCTTTGGCGCCTCTGTCGCTGGCGCCGAACCTCCTCCGATGCTCTTGCGCAGAGCGTCCATCAGATCCACCACGTTCTCGCCGCGGGGACGCGCTTTCGCGGTGATGGGTTTGCCGGCGCGCTTCTGGTTGATGAGATCGATGAGGGCGGTTTCGTACTGGTCCTCGAACTTGTCCGGCTCGAAATGGCCCGCCTTTTGATTAACGATGTGCTTCGCGAGGTCGAGCATGTCCTTCGTGACTTTCACATCCTGGATATCGTCGAAATACTCGTCCGCGGAACGGACTTCGTAGGGATAGCGCAACAGCGTCCCCATCAGCCCCTTGTCGAGCGGCTCGAGTGCAATGATGTGCTCGCGATTGGTCAGCACCACACGGCCGATTGCGACCTTGTTCATCTCCCGGATGGTTTCGCGAATGACGGCGAAAGCGTCGTGCCCGACCTTGCCGTCGGGGCGCAAATAGTAAGGCCGGATGAGATATCTCGGATCGATCTCGCTGCGGTCGACGAACTCGTCGATCTCGATGGTTCGCGTCGATTCCAGCGCGACGTTCTCGAGCTCCTCCTTCGTCACCTCGATGAAGGTATCGGTGTCGACCTTGTAGCCCTTGACGATGTCCTCGTTGGCGACCTCCTCGCCGGTGTCAGCATCCACCTTGGCGTACTTGATGCGATGGCCGGTCTTCCGGTTGAGCTGGTTGAAAGACACTTTTTCGGATTCCGACGTGGCCGGATAGAGCGCGATCGGACAGGTGACGAGGGAAAGACGCAGGAAGCCTTTCCAGTTCGCGCGAGGGGCCATGGCGGGGGAACTCCATTACTGATGCCGGATTCAAGACGAACGGCCCAGCTTGGTTCCGACATCGTGCCCCCTTCCAACTGGATGATTTTTCTCGGGTGGGGCTTGAGTGGACTCGACTTTTGTTCTTCTTATGTTCTAATTCGGAATGACCGACCGACCCGCGAGCTGGCGCATGCCGACCCCGAAACAGATGGAAAAACTGGCCGCTGAAGCCGCTCGTAGGCCGGGCCCATCCGCTGCGGCTCCAGACGCACCCCTCCCGGCCGAATACTGGGAATCGGTCCTCAAAGACCCTCGCGCCGGCGCCACCGGGGCCCAGATGCGGCAGCGACGTCTGTCGGAAATCCAGCGCCACGTCCTGCGCGTCTCCTGCCGCCGCTGCGAGCGGATCGTGGAAATCCAGACTGCCGATGCAGTCCGATTGTACGGCGGCAACGCGGTCTGGAAGGACGTCGCGCAGCGGCTGCTCGACAAAACCTGCCAACAGCGTACCGGCAGGCATGAAGAAGACGGGTGCTGGCCGGCGTTCGAGACGCCGTAGCCCGCTCCGGATCGCCGATCCGATTTCTTGGCGCCTGAGTGTCCGGATGGCCCCGAAGTATCACCCTACGCCCCTATCGAGCGGCGATCGCAAGGCTCTGGCGAAAGAGCTTGGCAAGGCACGCGCGATGGCCAACATCCTGGCCGCCCAATCGGCTGAGATGCGGGCCAAAGGTGAGGCGATGATCCAGCAGGCCGACAGACTTCTGTGCGAAAGCTGGAACGAGCGGATGTGGAGCGACGGCGAACCGATAGATCCGTCGCCGACCATCGACCAGGCTGTGAATGGAGGCTTCCCCTGGCTGGAGATCAGGTGCGCGCGCTGCAAGACGCCGAGCGACGTGGACCTCGCTGCGATGAAGCACCCGCCCACCACCTTCGTGCATGATCTCGCCAGCCGGCTGCGCTGCCGCAAATGCGCCAAGGCGGGCCGCCGTCCATCCGCGACTTTGCTACAGTTGACGTGGCAGCCGCGCCACACTCGAACCGAATCCTGATCGATGTGCAATCTTTATTCGATCACGACAAACCAAGCTTCCATTAGTGCGCTGTTTCGCATCGTAAACCGATACGTCGGCAATCTCGGGTAGGTCAAGCTACAGGATCAATCACCCGGCCGCGGCGCGCGCGTGCGTACCCCGTCTCCGTAGACGCTCATGGCCAGGTAATCGCGTTGCTCGGCGCTGAAGCGGGACTTGACTGCCTGATTGGCCTCGAACGCCGCATCGACGACCGCCTGTCCTTTCTCCCAGGCGGAAAGAAAGGCTGGCAACCAATAGGATGGGACCCTGGAATCCAACGGCCAGGGCGAGGCGACTACGCACTTGCAGCCGGCTTCGAGCGCATACTTCACCAGGCCCACCGTCGTGTTCGACATAGAGTGGCTGTCCACCCGCCCGCCGCTGCAAACGAAGAGCACCGCGACTTCCGCGCCTCGGATGGCCTCCGCGAAGCGCCGCGCAGCTGACCTCAATTCGGCGTCGTTCGCTATGACATGGAAGTAATGACCTCCCGGCAGAAGGCCTCCGTGAGCCGCGACGACGGCGAGTTCGGCACCCGCCAGCCTTTTCGGAATTTCAGGCTCCTCGTCCAGATCGATCCCATGTTCGTGCAACGTATCGCGCAATCGGTCCGCCATGATCTGAAGCGTCAGGCTCCCCTCGGGAGTGGTCTCGGTGGAAATCCACGCCGCATACCGCCCCGGTTTCGCCGGCGCTGCGCGGACCACTTCGAACCAAGCCATAGAGGGGACTAGAAATAGCTGATGATCGTCGCCCGCAAGTGCATCCCCGATTCGGAGAATATTCGGCGGGATCCGCTGCAAAGCGGTGCTTGCCACGATCGCCGCACGCTGCGGAAATTCGGTCACCCCGAGCCCCTCCGTACTCGTGTGAAACAGGTTGAAGGTCTTCTCGTCCACGCCGTATTTGAACGGAAATTCTGCGGCCCACTTGCGGAAGCGCTCGCGATCGAACACCGTCTTGTCCTCCCGCACGGGAGGCATCGCGCCTTCTGGACCGACGGTCACGCGTAGCAAAGCGCCTTCCGAGCCCATCCCGACGAATACCACGGCCAGCGAAGTGGCCGCCGCCAGTGCGGCGGCCTGTGCCAAGGGCCGACCGACTTCGTGCGGGAGGACCGGATCCTTCGATCCGGGAGCAACGATGGCGAGATCGCTGACGAGCTCGACACCGAACGCCGCCACCTCCGGGCTGGCCGTGGCTTCTTCGCTCGACAAAAGCCGCTGCGCCATGACGATGAGATGCCTCAGATCAAATGCGAAATCTTCCGCATGCTGGGCCGACTCGAGATTGCGAACGAGAGCATGAAGCTCCGCCGCGGAAGGCGCTTCCTTCGATGCCGCCTCGAGCACGGGCGTCTGCGAAGCATCACTTCTCTTCGACAGTTCGGCAAGCACAGCCAACGTCTCCGGTGAGACATCGAGGCCGGCCATGCGTGCCTCACGCACGATCTGCCCGAGTGTGGCCGCCACGGGACCGATCTGATGTTCTCCGTTAAGCACGTTCCTCGCATTCTCGACGAGATCGGCCATCAAATCGGGAAGCGCGGCGGCGTCAACGTCGTCCCCTTTCATCAGGTTGAGCATCCGGAGCTGCAGCGCGGAGGTGTCGAGCTGCACCTTGAACTTCCCGAGCGCGCCGAACTGCGACAAGGCTTGACTACCGGCATCGAGAAAGCCGAGCGCGTGGTCAGTCATGCCGAGATCTCGCGCGATACGGAACAGCAGCATGCTTTCGTACCAGATCTGATCCGGCGTCGCGCTTCCGTCCGCCATGAAGCCACAACATGCGGCGATCAGCGCTTCGTGGAGGTTATTGTTGCGGGCATAGACGTCGCCGTGACACAGCCACGCGATCCGCGCCCGCCGAGGCACGTCTCCCGCGAGCATAAGCGCGGTTTCGGCATAGTTGCGTGCCAGCTGGTGCCGGTTGGCGAGCGCAAACCGAACGGCAGCCAGCCGGATCATCGAGAGGTCCATGTCCTTTATGCTCGCGCGGGGGACAAGGGCCACTGCGCAAACGAGGATCTGCTCAAACAATCCGGAACCTTGTTCGGTATCGATCGGCTGGAATTCCAGAAAGCGAAGCAATCCCGCAACGATGGAATCCACGTTCGCCGGGATGAGCGCGTCGGGGAGCACGGCGCGGCCGATCATCACCGGGCTCGCCTTGGACATCCATTGAAGCGTCGGACCGATAGCGTCGAGGATGGCGTCGGGCGAAGCCGGCTTCGGCCAGGCACTCAAATCCGCGAGCGGTTCGGGCTTCTGCGGACGCTTCGCGAGGTCGAGCGCGATCGACATGAGAATCGCCAATCCGTGAAGACCCATGGATTCGACCGACAGGGTGCGCGTGAGTTGGTTCCGGAGGTCGCCGTCGTAAGGCGTCCGCGCCACGACGGCAAGGACTGCCGAGATCGCCTTCGTCAACTTCTCGCCGGACTCTGGGCGCACGACAAGACAGTCACGGACCGCGCGAAGGCTCAGCCGGGCCAGCCCTTCATCGAAATCTTCCGTCGCCACGGCAAGAACGAGGTCCAACACCGTGACTGGTCGGCCGCGGTGAAGCGCGTTCTCGCAGATCAGTCTGGCAGCGAGACGTCGATACTGCGGCGGGAAATTCCGACTTGCTTCAATGGCTCCCGAATAGTCCGGAGCGTTGCCATCGAAGCGGTCCGCGACCAAGGCATAGACCGCGGCGTGCTCCGCCGCATGTGGTGCGGCTTGCTTCGACGCGATCTCCGCCGCGGACCGATAATCGAAGGATGTGATCGCCCGTTCTATTCGATGCCACGCCAGCCCGAGCGAAGTAGGATACTTCGTCTCGAGCAGACGCTCGGCGCGTTTGCCGGGCTCCTGAAGTCCCAAGACAACGGCAAGCCTGAGAAAAGTCTCCAGAAACTCCGAGGCCAAGACCTCGGGATCGACGTCGCTCAGTATTCGCCGGGCAGCGTCGGGCTGACCCAATTCGAGCGCGATCTCGGCGACGACGACCGCGTCCGCCGGCCGAAGTCGCGGGAAATCCGCAGGCATCTTCGCGATCGCCTGCCTAGCGAAACCATCGAGTCCGGCCTTCCTCAGCAATTGGAGGTGCAAGAGCGGCTTCATGCCGTCGAAGCGGGACGGAAGCGCGTCGATCTCACGCTGGATCGGCCCGATAGCGCCCGTCCGGATGGCCTCCGTCCAGCTATCGAGATGGGACGACAGGAGCTCAGCAGCCGAGCCTGGAATGCCGCCGCCAAGAACTCCGAGCCCTTCAACAGATTTGAGCAGGTCCTGGTTCTCGCCGCGAATCGGCCATTCCTCGCCGGCGTCGATGACTAGGTAAGCCTGCCGATCGCTGATCGCTTCAAGGGCCCGGACGCAGAGAGCGTGCAGGTGAGGAGCCCATGCGTCCTCGGGCAGGCCCAGTTGTCCGGCTGAAGTCCGGGGCGGCAGGTCGGCGACCCGGAAGGTCGCTGCGGATCGAATCACCACGGCTGACCGCGATTCAACCTCCCCGACGGCGGAAATCACGCTTTCTGCTGCCAGCGTCGGGATCGGGACGACGCGTAACGCCCTCGATACGATTCCCTCCTCTTCGGGCGAAAGCTTCGCGCCGCGCCAGCGCTGTATGGCCTCGGCGATCGCGGCCAATACGGGCCGCTCGTCGCCCAAGTCGGCAGGCTGAACCAACACGATCCGATGGACGGCCCGCTTTTGGGTTTCCCCTTCGAAAGTGTTGAGGACGCAGGCAAGAAGTTCGCCCAGAACGTCGAGCGATCCAGCCGCCAGAAGAAGATCGCCGACACCCCAGTCCAAGCCGTTTTTCGCGAAATGCTCGCGGACGAAACCGTCGTTGGCCCCGGCCGACGTCTGATCGCCGGACCGATCGCTGATTTCGGAAGTCATCTGGCTATTTCTCGATGAGAGTAAGCTTGTACTGAGCTTTTTCTACCTGACTTAGATAGCCACGAGATCGGATCGGAGTTCCTCAGGCAAAAGTCCGCATTCGTTCAATTTTACCAGCAGACGGACGTTGGTGCTGTTGGCCATTTCGACGCGAATGAGGTTCTCGCGCGGACACATGTTAGCCCTCCTTATGAGCCGCCTCACATGCCTTCGCGATGATTTCGGACCCGTTGGGAAGTTTGACCGCGTCTACAACGAATGTCGTCGGCTTATCATCGAACTTGAACTGGGCGCCCGGGAAAAGCACGGCGCCGAAGTTCTTGAAGGTTGGCGAGGCGAGACGGTCAGGTCGCTCGAGCCGAACCGTGGCACCATCGACAACGGTCGGTATCAGGCGAACTTGAAGCAACCCCCGTTGGTCAAAAGGCCGCCGGTCGTCTTCCGGACTTTTCGGCTGGCGCCAGCCAATCCGGCCCATCGGAATGAAATGGGCCGCATCGTTACCGACTTTCCAGTCGTTCGGATTACTGCGCCAGTTGCCAAGGTGCAGCGCAGCAAACTCCTGCTCCAAGGCGCGGAGACATGCGCCTAGCTGCCCAACCAGTTCAGTGTCCGAGAGCGTCCCGCTGACAGTGAGGTCGAAATTCGGGAGACGCACGTCGACCGATTCGGCGAGCGTCATCATGTCCGACTCAGGAATCAGCGAGTACAGTTGCTTGATCGGCGACGGGGCACCGGCCAGGGATCTCCAAACAAGAAAAATTGCCTCGGCAAGGCCACCGCACCGTCATTGCGGTCCACTTTGGCGAGTTCGCCAGGCAGAGCAAGCGCCGCCGCCTTCCATTCTGCTTCCGTCACTGACAAATTTGTCGCTCTCCCCTGCCGCCAAAAACCCGGGTCAGCCAGCCCTCTCGATCGTTCGAGAAGCTCGCCGTCCAGCCCGAACTACGAATTTTGTGTCTGAGCCGCCTCGAGGCCGCCTCGCGCAGGAGGGCGAGGGTCCGCGCCATAGCATTGTGCCGCGGACCATTCGATGGCAGCTCGTCCGAATAAAACTGAGTATAACCTTTAGTTGCATCCTTGACAAGTCATCAGCATATAAAGTAGATGGGTCTACTTCGTATCCATATAGGCTCGAAACGTGACCGAAGTTAGGGAAGGCCTGAACTTGAATTGGGGCGTCGAGAAACGCCTCGAGTTCATTGAATTTCGCCTGTTCTGGGAGGGCGGGGCTAATCGGGCAGACATCATGGAGATGTTTGCGGTTTCGATGCCGCAAGCCTCCAAAGATTTGTCGCTTTATCAAGAGATCGCGCCGGGCAATGCACTCTACGACAAGAGCGCGAAGCGATATGTCGCAAGCAATGCTTTCAAGCCGCGTTTCCTGAAGCCGGATTCCGACACGTATTTGTCTCGCTTGCGATTATTGGCCGATGGCTTTGTCGAGCAATCCGAATCTTGGATCCGAACGCCTCCTGCGATCGACGTTGCTCTAACCCCTCGCCGCGAGGTCTCTCCGGTAGCACTTCGTTCAGTGCTCGACGCAATACGGGATAGCGGATCGATCGAGGTTCGCTACCAGTCCATGAACAAGTCTCGTCCGGGGCCAATCTGGCGTCGCATAACGCCGCATGCACTCGGATATGACGGCTTTCGTTGGCACGCCCGAGCTTATTGTCATCTCGACAATGGGTTTCAGGATTTTCTGCTCCCGCGCATCATTGATGCGCGGCTCCCCGGACCATCCGGCGCGGTCGCCACGGACGACGTTCTCTGGCAGACCACCTTCGAGGTCGCAATCGGGCCGCATCCATCCTTGACCCCTGGTCAGCAAGAAATCGTCTCCAAAGACTATGGCATGCGAGATGGACGCCTCAGACTAAAGATCCGTTATGCGATGCTTTTTTATGTCCTCAAACGGCTTGGCCTTCTAGAGGACGCCAAGTTGAAGGACTCACGACATCAGCACATCATCGTTTTGAACTGGAAGGAGGCTCGAGAAGCTCTGAAACGCGTTGGCTTCGAGGCGGATGGCCCATCTCCAGGAGAAGAACGAAATGCCCGTGCGAGATGATGAGCTCATCGTGTTGACCAGGCTACTCGCCAAAGGATTCGTCGATATGGCGAGGCTCGTGGCCGAAGGCGCGATCGTCAGACAGGATGAAATGCCGCAAAGTCTTCGGTCAGGCATGGAGCGACTTTCCCGTCAGTGCCTCATCGAACAGGTCGAGGATTTTGGCGCAAACGTCCACGTCCTGATGGATCTTGCCTGTCGGCCGCTGATGGACTGGGGCATACCCGGGCTTGGTGAGAACTTCGTTTACGGCCGAGCGATCCTGATCGACGTCGGGACAGGCCTGCCAACGGATGATTGCATTGAGATCGGCTCCATCTCGAGCGAAGGCGACGCTTACGAGGAAATCCATCATCGGAAACTTAGAGAAGCCGTCAGAGCACAAGGACGAAGAGCCGACGAGGCTTACACGCTCGTCCGCGAACGCATCGTCCGCAATCCCGTTGATAATCACCGATCGCTGGCCGAATTCTTTCTCGAAAGCGGTCTGACGAAGTTCGGGGACGTCTATCGTACCTGGCTTCGGCCCGTTCCCGTGTCGGCAATCTTTCCGGATGGAAAATCTCGCACCTGCGAAGGCTGCGGATCGCTTTTGTATCCTTCAAGAGACATCGCCCGATTTCCGTCTGGACGGTGCCGGGTCCGTGGTTGCATCGAGGAGACTCCCACGCCTCGCGCTGGCCGTGTCATCGATGATCCCACCGAATGGCGGACCGTTTCTAATGACGTGCTCACTAGCTGGGTTGGACCAGGCCTGCCCGAGATTAGACTATTCGACGAGTTGCAGCGCCGCGGATTGCAAGTAAAGCTATATCCGGGGCAAGACGCTGTCGACGTCGGCATCACCTACGAGTTGGGCGTGGACGTAAAGTCTTACTTCTGTCCAATGACACTCGCCGAGCGTCTTTCGCGATCGATCGGGGGGCTCGCTCAATTCGACAGACGTATTATCGCCATTCCTGATGTCAGAACCCGAAGCCATCGTGGGTATCTGCGCGATCTCACAGCAAATTACCGCGGAAAGACGCCGGTCGAATTCATGACGGCTTCGGGCGCGATCGAGGCACTGACGAGATGAGATCATCCCCCGCAACCTTCGACCGTGCCTTGCGCGTCCAGTGGGTGTGCGCCGCGTTCCACCATTTTCTCGGAAGAAGAGAGCTACGCGGTGCACCGGCGCTTCTGTCAGGATATCGATCGATAGTCGATCACCCGGCGTTGACAAGTTTCTCATTGCCGGCCTTCAATCTCAGGCAGATGGGAATTTCGATCGTCTCCGACGCAACGTTGCGGGAAGCGATATCTGATTGGGCGACATGGGAGGCAGAGAACCGGCTGAGCCCCGACTATGTCGAGCCTCCGTTTGCGATCACGCTGGATGACCGTCTTAGTTTCAGTCTACGTGTTCGGGAGAACGATCCCGCGTATGTGTCGATGATCAACGCGCTTTCGGTGCCGCTGCCCGATCGAACCTGGCAAAAATCGACCGCTGACGTTGATCGGCCGTTCAAAATTCCCGGTGAGTTCCTGGGCGGGAACGAATCCTTGGTCGCAGACACTTCGGCTCTTGCGGGAAAGCTGGCAAGCGCTCCCCGCCTCGACTTGACGCCTCGGAACCGGAGTCCGATCAAAATCACGCTCGCCGAGCTAGAGCGAATTGCAGACGAGCTCGACGCGATTGATGCGAGCGCGCCCGAACGAATTCCGGGTAACTTCAAGGCGAGATTGCGCGACGACGTTGGAAATCCGCTGTTTTCGGTTCTCTCGCCTTCGAAAGAAGCGCTCGCATCCACCGACACCATCGAGATCTCCAAGGTCAAGCATCTCATCGGCCTGCCGGGATCGGGTAAGTCAACGCTAATCCTTTTGATCGTCGTGGCCCTGTCCCGAAGCGGGCTACATATCGTACTTCTTCTTCCCTCCATTGAGGCTTCCCTCAACTACGTCGCCGAACTCGAACGCTATGGCGTTAACCCAGCGCTTCTTGTTGGCCAGTCGCCGGACGCGAGGAGGCGTCACTCACGCAAGCTAGCCGAACGCATTGCAGCCTCCGATGACACGGGCGGGATGGGCAGAACGGCTCCAGGTAGCGAATTGCTCTCTGTCAACTGCGCGTTGGCTGGCTTTCTTTCCAATCCCGAACCAAGCCTGGGCTTTCCTCACCTAAGCCCTCCGTGCTCGGATATTCAACAGCGGCGCCAGAAGCGAGATGGAAGCGAGACCGAAGCAGAGGGCGACCGGCTCTGCCCTCTGTCAGCGGTCTGTGGTCGGCAGAAATCGGCACGTGAATTGGCCAATCCGAGTCGGAACGTCTGGATTGGCCACGTAATCTCTACCGACGTCCGCATGTCGCCGCACTTTGCATCAGAGCAAATACGCTTCTTTGAAACGATCGCGCGAATTAGTGACCTCGTGATCGTCGACGAGGCAGATGGAGCGCAAGCTGCGTTGGATGGCCACGCCCTGGCCGAACTGGACCTTACAGGAAGCGTGGATTCCTACGAGGCAACTCTGCTGAAGGACCTGATGGTGCCAGTGGCATCGGGTCAAAACCAATCGGCCAATTCTCTTGTGCAGAACTACACTTATGCGTCTCAGGAATTTTCCAAGCTGAACCGCGCGTTGGTCACTCACTTGCTGGATGACCGGAGGGGGACCGCGCATCTCAATAGGTTCCAAGACACCTTTGTTACGGGCAACACCGTGCTCGCAGCATTGTATCTTGCCGACGGAAATCGCTCGACCGAGATTTACAATGTCATTCGAGGCCTTTGGGACGGCTCCGTCCGGCGCGTTATGGCCGAGCGAAGCGGGCAAGTGTCAATTCGTGACGACGATGAGCGGCCCGAAATTGTCGAACTTGACGGCATAGACATCAACACAGTTGCCGTTGCCGCCGGCCTGTCTCAAGCCGAGGTGGAAGAAGCGATCCGAGAAACTCTCTCCGCGATGACGCGATGGTTCGGTGCGACCAATGTCCTGATTCGGGAAGAGGCTGGCCAACGCGTCAGGGAAGGATTCTTCAAAATCTTTCCACCGGACGTAACTGTGCCCGACGAAGCGGCCCGCGAATACTTTTCGTTCCTTCTGGAAGTCACGGCCCTCGTCTTTCAGTTCCTGACGCTCATCCCGATGCAGCAGGCCATGATTGCCGAGGGCGTCCACTCCCGTCGAATTTTCGGCTCCGGGGTCTCCGTGGACATGGCCCGCTTCATGCCGGAAGCTTTGGTTGGGCGCTTATCCGGTATCAAGATTTATTTCCAGGACGGTCGCAAAGGCCGGACGCTGAAGTTGAAATACGTCTCCTTTGCTTCAGTTCCACGACTGCTACTCTATCACCTCACGAAGCTGCTCGAACCCGAAGGTATCGCAGGGCCCGCCGTTCTTCTCGCTTCAGCAACTAGCTTTCTCGAAGAGAGTCCAAGCTACCATATACCAGTAGGGCCGCACTTCGTCCTCAAACGGGAAAACGAGGCGGACGCGTGGCGCCGGAGCGAGTACCTCTTCGCGCCGGTCCCCGATCCAGCCGATCCGCGACGCAATATCCGGCTCAGCGGCGCCTTTGAAGATCGTGAACGCGGAATGCGCGCAATAGTTGATCACTACCTGGGCGGTGACGATCCGCTGATCTCTCGTATGCGTCACGATTTTGATGCTGGCCGCCGGACCGCGCTTGTCGTGAACTCATATGAACAGGTCCGGCTGATCAAGGATCACGCAAGACGAAACCACGGATCGGTTGGAAGACGAATTGTCGGCGTCGTCGACCAGATCGAAGATATTCCTTTCTCAGAAGCGGGAGAGTGGGTGACCGCGTCGCAGGTCGAGCGGCTTGGCGCCCGCGACGACTGGGATGCGGTCGTATTTCCTATGCGCGCCATCGGTCGAGGCGTGAATATCGTCTATCCCGATGGACCGCGGAAGCGTGATGCGGCGATTGGAACCGTCGTATTCTTCATGCGACCGCATCCCTCAGTCGACAGTCTCGACTTCACGGCTGGCTTGGCCGGGCGACACGCGCTCGATTTTGATCGCCGATCTCTGCCGGCCTCTGCACAACTGACGGAGCTGGTCGCCTCATGGCGAGAAAACAGAAGCCAGTCGCTGGACTTAATGCGACGCTTGCTTCGATATCCTATTCAAGCGGGTCGCCTGGGTGATCTGATCGTCCCCTTCACTGCCGACATCATGGTCGACGTGCTACAGACGATCGGGCGCGCCATGCGTAACGGTTGCAAGACCCGAGCGATCTTCGTCGACGAAGCATGGGCCCCATCGTCCGTACGCGGCAGGCCAGACACCCCGAATACGAGCATGCTTGTCTGCATGCGGGACATCTTGCGCGGTCGTCTCGAAGACCCTGACCGAATTGCTCGCGAGACCTATTCTCTTCTTTACCGGCCATTCCTTGATCCGCTGACGCGGTGCAAGGGCATTATATTCCCCGATGAGCTTGCAATATGAGCGACGCTAATATTGAAGCACCATTTTGGATTCGACGGAGAGTCCGACAAACCCGGTCGTTAAGCGCCCTTCGATGGAACGGCTATGCCGATCAACACGGCGCGACTGTCTCGCTTCAGTGGACGCAGGCCGCAATCTCACTTCTCTCCGCGATCAAGCGAAGAGCCTCGCAGTCAGAGGATCGAACCGGAAGGTCGCTGCCCTACGCGACCCTTCGCTCCCTGCTCGAAGCGCGCGTATCTGGCGCGGTTGTCGTCAGTCCCGATCTCGGAGAACCGTGGAGCGGTAAGGAGCCACGATCGTTCCTTATTACGAGCGCGCAGGATCCATCCGACGTACTTTTGCAGGCCGGCCGTGCCGTCGGCCAATGGAGTACCGATGTACTGTACCGCTGGGCGGAGCGTATCGACATTCCGCTTGGTGAGGTGGACCGGATTCGAGAGCTTGCAGCCGATAAGCGCGTGCTGGAAATTCGCGACAGCTCGAGCACGTCTATAGATCCCAAGAATCTCGATGCGTTGAGCTCATTTCCCCTGGTAAAAAATGCGGCACGCGCTCTTCTCGTTGAAACACTCACGGGCCGTGAACTGTTCGACGGCCTGGGTCCGGTCTATCGTGTTGTATCATCGGCACTAGGCTCCAATAGCGTCGAATTCGAGACTTGGCCTGTCGCCCGTGAGGGCGGATGCTTCTCGATGGTGTGCACAGCCCTCATCGATACGGCACCCTACAGCCGGAAGCCAGTCGTGCGCATCCGTGCCTCGAAGCGAGTCTGGTCAAACAAGTTTCCAACACCAAACCAGCTTTTCGGAAGTAGCCGAATCACGCTTCGATTGATGTCTCGCGAAGCACTTGTTTCAGTCGGCTATGAGATGCGCCTGAGTAAGGGTCTTCCGGCCACCGAAGACATTGAGGAGCCCGCTTTCCTTGCGGCTATGCTCAAGTCCAGCACCGATTTCGGGGCCGATCTTGCCCAAGCGGTGTCACAGGCGGACCCCGGTCGACGTGAGTTTCTGTCCGTCCCTTATCGAACTGCATATGGGCGCACTAAGATTCCGCGCGGTGTGACCGCTGGCGACCAACTCGACTTGTTCGAGAAAGTTGCCCAGATCACCGCGGATTGCGGTTTTGAGCCCCTACCTTTCACCGAAGTGAAGAAGCTCAAAAGGCCGGAGGAATATCACTCGGCACTCACAACGGAGATGCTTCTCAATCACGTTGCGTCAGAAGTACGCCTCAACGCGCTCGATGACGAACAGATCGAGCGTCTCTTTGGCCAACTGACCGGAGATCCCGGAGGCAAGGATCTCTCAGCTGAGAAGGTCGTCGAAGCGGGGGAACTGCTGGCGAAAGTCCGAGCCGCGAATGCCGCTCGGCTTTCGCGAACGTTCGGCGAGGAGCAGCCTACCATCGTGTTCGTCTCGCGGACGGAGGAGGAGGGACGCCTCTTCAAATCGGCGGTGACCACCTTGTTTCCCCAAATTGTCGTTGCCGAGTATCGCCTCCCATCGGGTACGCACGGCCTTTTCTCAGGCGGGCCAAAGCGATACGCGGACAAGTTCGAACAACGTGTTGAGGCTTGGCGGGAATTGAGCTTGGCAATTGCCGCCGCGCATTCGCGCGCCAGGGTGATCGTGCAGGCCGCGAAGGAATATGCAGACCCGTCCGGTTGGGCGCGCGACGAAGACGTGGTCAACAAGGAAGCGGGTCGCTACGCGCTCGCACGTTTTGCCGGCGCCAATGTCCAATACCTCGTACCCCGCGCTCCGGGAGATGCCTACGGCTATCTTCTGCGCCTCCAGGCGGCGACTTACGACTTGCTGTTCGCTCACTCAGGAATTGCACCAATTCCCTCAGATGCTCTCAAGGAGGCATTTCCAGATCCCGCCCGTCGCCCCGACTTTTTGCTTGGCGTGTCCATCGTCCGGACCGCTCGACGACGGCGCGGAGGGAATGGCGGCGCGCTGATCTTCGCGGCCAAGGTCAACCTGAGCGACGGAAAGACGGTGGCGAGATTGGCCTCGAGCCAGGGCACTACGTCGTGGCTTCCGTTCGGGGACGCGCTCGTCGAGGTTGCCAAACTGGGAGCCGCGGACCTCGGAATTGATCGGACGGCCGCAATTGAAACATTCCAACGCTTCGTTTCCGATACCGTGAAGGAGCAGGTAGCGGCCGGCGAGCGGCCGATGGTCCTGTTCGACGGATCGGCCTCGATGGGACTGTGGCCGTGGCTGAACAATCCAAAGATCTCCGGCCTGCCCGAGTTCGGCAAAGAGCAGATTCTGGATCAGAAGACGTGGAAGGAGCTTACTACTGTTCGGATCAGGACCCAAAGCTCGCCTCGTCTTCTGACCATCATGACGCATGAGAACAAGCCGGCAGACGGATCTGGCGCAGTCCTAGTTGATTCCCATGCAAGTATGTCGGCGTGCGTTATCAAAGTTGCTAGCTCCGACGTCGGAGGAGACTACGTGGCAACACACGCCTGGGAGCGCACCCGGAAAGTTGTCAGAGGCACCAGCGTCTATCGCGAGCTTCCGGGATATCGTCGAGTCAAGAAGGAACCTGAACGCAAGGGCCGTATGCTGTATCGGCAGATACGTCATGCCCCATCGGACGAGGAATCATCCTTGCCCGAGTCCATCAACATCACTGTCGCTAATGTCTCGCCAGGCTCCGACCCAGACAAGGTCGCGAGTTTGATCGCCTGCATGCGACACGGGTACGCGCACAGCGCGATGGCTACCTCATTGCCGGCCCCGCTGTCATTTAGGTCCAAGATTGCCGACTACATTGCGCGGCACAGCATGGAGGAAGAGCTCGATGAGCCTACGCCTTCCAGCGCAGAAGACCCCATTTCAGACGATAGCGATACGCCGGATGAGCAGACGGACGCATTAGGCGCAACTTTTGGTCAGCTCCGGAACGCCCTGCTCAGCGGCACTTCACTCGTAAAATTTCAACCTTCTGCCAGGGAGACTCTCCCATTGAATTCGCTCCTATCATCCGCCACTCCGCAATCGAGCCTGGACAAGGGCAAATCCGGCAAGCCGATCGAAATCGGCCAGATCAAGGATCACGACCAGCTCAGGCGCCCCATTCTTGCGTTACCAAATTTTGCAACAACGGAGTGGTTCAAGAAATACATCATCGTTTCCCGAAGTCATCTTCGCATCTTCCATTCTAAATACGCTCGCAACGTACGCCCTGTAGTTGGCTTCCCTTGGCCGCAGGAAAAGCCGGACGTAGAAGAATTCTATCGGCTATTGCCGGAGATTGCTAAATATCCCTTCGGACTTCGCTTCGTTCTCAGCGGCCTTTTCGAAAAGATGCCCACATGGCAACGCCGGCTCCATCAACTTTACATCGCCGCACGACGCGAGGCTGGCCTGACAACGACGATGGCAGACGACCTCGAACGACGCCATGCGCAGGTCGTCCAGCTTGCCGAAGCCGGAAAGCACGATGTCACTCGCGCTATCGCGATTTTGCACTGGGGCTTGTACAATCAAAAGACGCCAGCCATGGCGAAGCTCGCAACCCATGATCCCGAAATTGCCGACTACATTGAGAAGTTTCTTGCCTGCGATCACTCCCTTTTCGGGGAGCTATGGAAGCGCTACGCTAACAATACGGACGAGCCTGACATCGCAGCGGCTCCGAACGATGAACTGAAGGATGCTCAAGTCATCGGCGATGGCGTTGAACAACGCCCCAGCGAAGATGCGGGCAGCCCTCCACCAACAATCTCGTCAGGAGAACAGGCTATCGATCCTGTTCGCTCCCAAGAACCTGCACTCTTGGCAACTGAGGTCGCCTTATCCGTCGCCACCGCACGCTGGAAAGCTCGGCTGGGGTCGATCGAAAGTCTCGCGAAGCAGAATTGCGATCTGGACCCGAATGACAGCGTTAGAGTCGAGCTCGAACAGCTTGTTGCCGAGCTAAAGAACGACATAGACGCCTTCGAGGCCGCCAAGCCGATTTCATTACCGACTGCCGAACTGATCGAGCGCCTAAGAACTGCCCTAAATGAGGTAAAATCGGTGCTCGCGCGCGCCGGTAGCATGGAAGGTGAAATACTAGATAACGTCACCACGCTCGAAGCCGCCGCTGACGCGGCACCTCCCCTTATGTCGAAGGATCGCCTCCTGGCCTCGGAGGAGGGTGTGACGCGGGCCGAAGCATCGGCCCTCGATACAACGCGGGCCCAGGAGCGCCTCGATGCAGCAAACAAGGATCTCTCTTATGCGGAGTTCCTGAAGGTCGCCCCGGACCTTCTTGGCCGCGTGGTCGAAACAGGCAGAACGGCTCTGAACGACATCGAAATGGCGTTGCGCGGTCTATCTGAGCGCGACGTCACCACCTTGCCGAACCGGCCACTGCCTTCGCCGTCATCGCCAATAGTCCCCGCGGCCGCCGATCAACAAACAACTCATACTTCTGAGATCCGATCACCCATCGACATTGGTGACGAAGTCTACGCAACCGAGTTTGAACCCGCGGAGGGTGACCTTGTTTTATCGCCTCTTCCGTCAGCAGAAGCTCTGATCGAAAAGGCCCCTGAACCTGAGATCGATCCGCTGCAAACTCAAATCGAGCGGAAGGCTGACGAACTGTTCACGTGCCACGAATTCGGGCTTGCCTACCATCTTGCGAGAGCTGGCGCCAAGGTGCTTGGTGACGCGCCCCTCCTTCCTTACACCGTCGACGAACTTCGGCTGATTGCGATGGGCGAGCGCCTCGCGAATCCGTCACGTTACGAAACAGAGGTCTATCGCGAATCCCTGCACGCGTGTGCGACCTTGGCGCAGGTCTTGCGGGAGGACGATAGCAGCGAACGCAATAGCGCACGCCGCATCGCACTCCTCTCGGCTGCAATTCCCATCGCTCTGCTTCACGCGTCGGATGGAGGTTCCGCCTTCGCAATCATTGACAGCATCAAGGTAACGGGAAGCTGTTCGCCATTTTTCTTCATCGTGGACACACTTCGCGAGAACCGTAAGCAGGGATTCCCGCTGCATCCGTCGAACCTGCGCATGGCAGTCGTCGCCAACGCCGGCCTCTCGTACCTCAATGATGTCTTGCTCGACATCAAGCGCCAAATCGCGGCCGTACAAGCGGCAAAATTTCGATTTGTGCTCGGCCAACGGGTTAAGCACTGGCTCGTATCGCTGGAAGGACCAGTCGGCGCGCTGGCCGCAAAAATATCCGGGCCGCGAGGCGCTCACGCAGCCCGTGAATTTGCCGCTGAGTACGCGAGCCGCGACGCGATCCACGAGATGCTCAAGAACGCGCCCGACCTGGCCAACCATAATCAGCTGATCGACGGCGCCGCACGTGAGCGCTTGATTGCCCTCGTGTCGGATCTCGCCTCCCTTTGTGCGGATTACTCGGCTGCAGCCGAGGCGGCCGAGGAAGCCCGGACCAACAGTAGCCGTATTGGATTGGTTAGGAAGCTTGCAGACGCCCTTATCGCCGGCATTAAAAAATTTGAGGCCGATACATCTGCCTCTTCCGGAAGCGACTTAATCGACGCAGCCAATCGCTACGCGAGGAAAGTACTGCGGCAGATTTCCGACTTGGCCGAAGGAAAGTCACATTTCGAAACAGATCGGGGATCAATCGGCCTCGCTTTGCACGTTCCGCTTCTATGGCTACCCGGAATGACCTGGGCGAGCGCCTGGACTCCGTCGCCAAATGAGGCATCACGGCTCCTCGAAGCGATTATGACGATGCCGGTACCCCGCTTCGCTGGCGATTCGGCAGAAGCTCTACGAGCCGCGATTGAGGCACGTCGGGCCGAAGACGCATTCGTGCCAGCCAGAATGCTGTTGGAGTTCGCTCCGAAATTCGGCTGGGACAAAGGACGCATTGCAGATGAGGAAGCTCGGCTGGAGTCGGCCGAAGCGACCCGCAAGGGACAGCTACGATCGAGACGTGACCATGTCTCCAGCCTTGTCACGAAGGTACGCCGAATGGCGCTCGGTGGCTTGGAAGGATCGTCGCAGCTATCCCTAAGCCTCGATACGGTGACTATCGATAGCGAGCGTCCGAGCATAACGGTCGACTTTTTGCCAGAAGAAATCGAGGGCACCCGGATCGTGGACGTCAACGCCGCTGGCAATCGCCTAACGGCCATCGAAAACAAGGCGCGTCGGCTGCTTGACGAAGCAAAACAGGCTTTCGCGCGCGACATAGCGGCACTAGCCGACGGCAACAAGATCTCGGTTGAGGAGCGACGCGAGCTGGAGCGTCTCCTTGCGGCGGACGACCTTACGACGTTGGCCGACTGGATTCCGATGTTCGGGGCCGAAGATCAGCGCCGCCCGGGACTGGCCGGCGCGGTTGTGAACGAAGGATTACATCGGTTTTTGAAGATCCTCGGGGAAACACCAAATATCGATTTGGTGAGCGCCAGCCACGCCGTGGCGCAAGGCGAGAAAATCGGTGCATTCGACTTTTCCGTGCTCGACGAAGAGCGGCGTGAGGAGATCGAATCCGTCTTCCGTCAATGGTTCGATTTCAAGCGCTCGATGAAGGCCAATGCGGGCGGTCTTACGCATATCGGTCCTCGGCTGGCTCATCTTCTAACGCAAGTGGCATACGACACGAATGTCGTTGAGCTGAATTCCGGAGAAAGTCAGGAGCGGCGCGGAATCTTTGCGATCGACGCGAAAATGGAACTACCGTTTGATGCGAATTCGCTGATGCTGCCAGATTTTGGAAGCTCTACTAACGCTGGCTGGCGTATCGTCGCAGCTCCCGGAACCATCACGAATGCCGAGATTTTGGCGCGGACTGAGGGGGCCGAACCGCGCGGGGTGCTGGTGCTCGTGTTCGGATCACTCTCCCTCGACCGCCGTAATCAGCTGAAACTCGAATGTATCAAGCGGCGCAGGAAAGTGCTGGTCGTGGACGAACTTCTGTTGCTCACGATGCTGTCCGCTCGGGAGCGACGGCCCTTGGCCATGTTTGAGATCGCGCAGGCATTTACGACCGCCACACCCTACCAGGATTACGGGCGTTCCCATGTTCCGCGCGAAATGTTTAAGGGTCGCGCCCGGGAAACGGCAAACATTGTCAATCCGCACGGATCGTACATCGTGTACGGGGGACGGCGGCTGGGCAAGACCGCATTGCTTCGCCATATCTCTCGCAATAGACCGGAACATGGTTTGTTCGCGTATGTCGATCTGGTCGATTCTTCTTCGGCGGCTCTTTGGGAACGTGCCTCCGGTGCGCTCAAGGAGGCATTTGCTCAACCTGCAGCTACTTCCGAGGAGTTCGATCAGGGCGTCAAAGCTTACCTTAAGGGAGATGAGCGGCGCCGCATCCTCCTACTTCTCGACGAGGCTGACAACTTCATCAAGGAACAAGCGAGAATAAATCACCACCACGTGCTTCGGCTACTCGCTTTGATGGCCGAGACGAACCAGAGATTTAAGTTTGTTCTTGCCGGCCTCCACAACGTGTCGAGGATTACGCGGTCGGAAAATTCGCCTCTGGCACAAATTTCCAATGACCCCGTGCGAATTGGCCCCCTCGTCGAGGGCGATGTCGGGGACGCGGAGATTCTTGTCCGCGGACCGATGGCCGCACTCGGCTACGAATTTGCCAATAGAGAGGACGTGTGGCGCATTTTGAGCTACACGAACTATTATCCCGTCCTTATTCAGGTTTTTTGCCAGGGACTGCTCCAGATCATCGAAGAACAGACGGTACGAAACTCCAAGATCATAAAGGTCATCGATGGCAAGATGGTCGATAGCGCCGTCGCCAACAGCCAAATCAGGAAGGCTCTTTACGAGAGTTTCGACAAGACCATTACCCACATCGAACAGAGGTATGAGCTTCTCACGTACATCATCGCCGAGCGCGCTCTCATCGACGCTGTAGAGGGTATGGACGGAGACGGGTTGACCGCCAGCGAGGTCACGGAACGAGCCGGGCGGTATTGGCCCGAGGCATTTCCAAAAGGAAGTGATCCCGCTGAAGTCGAATATCTTCTCGACGAAATGGAAGGTTTTGGCATTCTTCGTCGTTTTCCTTCGGGTCGTTGGACGCTGAGGTCGAGGATGTTGCTTGACCTGATGGTGACTGACGAGGAGGAGCTGCTCGCCCGCATCTACCGCTTCAAGGGCAAGCAGCCCGAAACCCAGTTCGACCCCAAGAACACACGGCGAAAAATAAATGTCGGAAAGAGGACGCCGATTGAGAAGGTTTCACCTCTCACGGACGGGCAAGAAGCGGAGATAATGTCTCCCGATCCCAGCGTGGGGCAATCGTTCGTGATATTCGGCGCGCCGATCTCAAACATTGATCACGTCCACGACGCTCTGGAGACTTCGCACACAGCGCTCGGGATGAACCAACGCAAGGTTCAGCTGGAAGTCCGCGGGTGGCGCGATCGAGCGGATTTCATTTCGGAGGTCCGTTCGACCAAAAAAGCTGGGGTCATGAAGGTACTGGTAGTTACGAGCCAGACCGAATGGACTCCCGAATGGGTCGCAGAAGCTTCGAAGCAACCAAACGTCGCGAAGGGACTGGTTCGACCGGTCTTCATAGGAGCTTCGAAGCATGCGCTTGCGTGGTCGCGTGGCTACCCATTGGGTACGAAGGGACTTCCCCGAACGGCAATTCGACCATTGCGACCTTGGGCACGTTCCTACGTCGCTTCCCGCCTGGATGCCATCAACGCCCTGAAATCTCCGCTGGTCGATAGCGTTCTCCGCTTGACCGGTGGTTGGAACGATCCGTGTCAGAACCTTTTTGCTGCGTCTGGATCTTCTAGCCAAATTGAACATGTGGGAGCCGGCATCTTCGACGGCCTCAGGGGAACCGCGGGTGCCGAACGTTTTGGAATTCCAACTGAAATGCTCGCTGCATTCAATACGTTGGCAAACTGGTGCCCTGACGACAGTTCGACGCTCGATATTGCAGATGTTCTCCGGGATATCGAAGAAGCCGAAGTGAAGGCGATCCTCCGATTTGGAGCTCTGGTCGGCATTCTTTCGATTAAACCAGACCCTGCCGATCCGAAACGAGAGCTCGTCGACATGAATGTCTTGGCGCGTGAAATTCTAAGCGCGGATCTTCAGCAATGAAGGACGGCGCGCAGTGGTGGAGTCTCCCCGGCCCTTCCGCCTTCGTCGGGCGAGTCCTCTCAGATTTGATAAGCTCGGGGGTCTCGATCGTCGAATGCCCAAGACCTCTGCCAGATGGCTTGATGGATGCGATAAGCCGCCGGGTCGCTGATGATTTGGCGCTTGATATGGTGCGGTTCGACGGATCTCACATTGGTGCGAACCAATCAATTGTGCACGAACTGGCCCTGTCTACCGGGATCAGCGGAGCATCGATTGGGACGGTCAGTGATTTTCTGAACGATCCCGCGTTGGTCGATAAGGCCTTTTGCGTGGATGGGATCAATCGCGAAGTGGTTTCCCAGTGGGGCTATCTCTTGCGAGCAGTAACTGAGGAGAGACGCCGGCAAGGTGGTTCGGCCGGCCCGTTCCTTGTCGTCATCAAGCCTACAGGACTGGCCCAAGCGAGCGCGGCGCAGCTGTCAGGCAGGCTGCGAACCCGCAAAAGCATTGGAATGGTTTCGTCCATCGATAGCAACGCCTGGATAGCGGCTGCCGGAATCCGGATCGGCTCGGGCATCGCGGAAAGGCTGGCAATAACAACGGTCATCGAGACCGCCGCCTGGTCACGTGACATTCTCGAACAGGCTGTTCGCTGGGATACAGAGACCCAGCTATCGCCATTAGCCAATCTTCATGTCTTGGCCGGTAGCCGCCCCTGGCCGTTTCCATGTTGGGAGAACGGTCTCGTCGATATCTGGGATGACATTCCCGTTCCACACGCCGCAGCCGCGCTCGCTCACGGATTCGATGCCGAAATTGAACGTCGCATTTGGGCCGCTCAATCGCGAGTCCTCCTTCCAATTTTCGATGCTGCTCGAAGGGGCCTCATTGCCAAATACCTGGACGAGTTGGAGCGACACGCCAACCCCTCGAAGCCGTACCAGAAGCAAGTTCACGACCGCATATTCTCGTACACCACTCCTTGGAGATTTGAGTGGTACGAGCTCAACAAGCTGTTGAGCAATATAATGACCAGCGAAGAAAAGGGGTTGATCGAGGATTTCAAGCGCTCGCGAGACTACTTGGCGC
This sequence comes from Bradyrhizobium sp., assembly GCF_052389815.1. Lineage (GTDB taxonomy): Bacteria > Pseudomonadota > Alphaproteobacteria > Rhizobiales > Xanthobacteraceae > Bradyrhizobium. The sequence goes on from NZ_JBQTHN010000016.1 coordinate 161,942, forward strand.
ACGCACGGGTGATCAACGCGGCCAACCTCCATCAGCTATCCGAACGCTGGGACAGAGTTGCGGATAATCTGACTGCGCTGGTACCAGGATGGGACTGGCCGCGGTCTGGACAGTGCCTTTCCATGATGGTTGGCCCCGCCGCCGGCGGAAAGTCGACTTGGGCAATGACCCAAGATATTCCTGTCGTATCAACGGACAGCCTTAGAATTCAGATGTATGGCAGCTTGTCCGTTGCGGGCAGTCAAGGGCCTGTCTTCAGAACAGCGAGAGCGCAGGTTGCGTCTCTTATGCGCGCTGGATCTCATGCAATCCTTGATGCCAGTCATCTCCGCAAGGACGATCGAGTACGCAACGCCTCGATGGTCCCGCCGGATCTTTGTGTCAGATACGTAATTGTGGATCGAAAGCTCGAAGACAAGCTAAGCACTGCTGGTGACAGGAAGCCCGGCCTCGTGGAGGAGCATCACGAGACTTTCCTGTCATCGATTGCCGAGTGCCTAGAGGGCGATCGCCTCCAACACGTTAATGTCGTTGACATGAGGATTGCCGAGTGAAGCGGAAGTCGCGCTGAGGCGAATCTCACGAGCCCAAACAAATCAGTTCAATCTTCGAAGTTTCGCGTCAGATGAAGCCGGCCTACTCGGATTCTAGATTAAGCCAAATGTTGCATTTACGTCCGCCACCTTTTCGAGAGGCAAAGCGAACTCTAGCCTGCAATGGAAGCGAGAATACGCCGCGGCTGAGTCTACCAATTAGGCCGGCAAAGTCCGCCATGGTTCGCCGACGCTTATTCAACGGATATTCGACGACTTCTCGAGAGCGAATCTAAGTTATTGAAATTTATGGCGCTCCCTAGGGGAATCGAACCCCTGTTTCAGCCTTGAGAGGGCCGCGTCCTAACCGCTAGACGAAGGGAGCGTGCGCCTCAGGCAATAGCCTTGAAATCGGCCTGCCGCAAGGCGCCTTGGCCTGATTTAGTTAGTGTGGCTACGCGGCCAGCGCGGCCCGCCCACGCAAACTCAGGGCTCGCTGACGAATTTCAGCTTTCCGGCCGGTTTCAGCGTCTTCACATCGAAAGTGCGGATTTCCGTCGCCCCGCCGACATCCAGCGTCACCACCAGCCGCTCGCCGGCGACCGCGGTGGAGACGATCCGGGCGCCCTTCGGCAGGGCGGCGGTGACGTCTGACGCGGCGGTAGTCACGCTTGGCTCGCTGCGGTAAAGGCGGTAACCGACGGCGAACAGCACGGCCGCGATCGCAACGCCCGTGGTGGCGCCCGCGATCAGCATCATCCGCCGCACCCGGGCAAACAAGGCGGCCTGTTCGGGGGTCGGTTCGGGAATGGCGGCTTCGGTCATAAGGTTGTTCTTTGCAAGGCTCTTCTTCAAACGGCGGTGAGACGCTTCATGTCACGGTCGGGGGCGACGAAGGCTCGCCCCGGCTCGACCGCGTGCTGGCCGCTCGCTGCGCCAGCCTGTCGCGCTCGCGGCTGAAGGCGCTGATCCTGGCCGGCTCCGTGACCGTGAAGGGGGCGCCAATCCGCGACCCCGCTTATCACGTCACCGCGGGCGATACGATCACAATCGACGTGCCGGAAGCCGCACCGCCAGAGCCGAAGGGCGAAGATATTGCGCTCGATATCGTGTTCGAGGACGGCGACATCATCGTCATCGACAAGCCGAAGGGCCTGGTCGTGCATCCCGCCGCCGGGCACGAGACCGGCACACTGGTGAACGCGCTGATCGCCCATTGCGGCGAGAGTCTCTCCGGCATCGGTGGGGTCAAGCGGCCGGGCATCGTGCACCGGCTCGACAAGGACACCACGGGTCTGATGGTGGTGGCCAAGAACGATGCCGCCCACGCTTCGCTGACGGCGCAGTTCGCCGACCACGGCCGCACCGGCGAGATGCGCCGTGGCTATCTCGCCTTCGTCTGGGGCGTGCCGAACCGGCAGCGCGGCACCATCGATGCGCCGATCGACCGCCATCCGTATGCGCGGGAAAAGATGGCAGTGCGCGAGGGCGGCCGCGAAGCCGTGACGCATTGGGAAATCCGCGAGGTCTTTGGCGGCCGCGACGGCAAGCCGGTAGCCTCGCTGCTGGCCTGCCAGCTCGAGACCGGGCGGACCCATCAGATCAGGGTGCACCTGGCCCATATCGGCCACCCTCTATTAGGTGACTCGGTCTACGGCCCCCACTTCAAGACCAAGGCCGGCCACCTCGGACCGGAGGCGCAGGCGGCCCTGACCGCGCTCGGGCGGCAGGCCCTCCACGCTTACCTCCTGGCCCTGGAGCACCCCCGAAGCGGAGAAGTTCTTCACTGGGAGGCGGCTTTGCCGGAGGATTTGCTCCTATTGGAGAAAACCCTGCAGGCGGCGCTATGACGCAGGCTGCTCGGAAAACGCCAATTATTACAAAAAGTTATATCTGCCACACGGGGACGTGACGTCAGTATTCCTTCCCTATCGGGGGCGTTTTGGGGTATATTGCACCTGCGCTGAATATCCAGCGCGGAACATCGCAAGTTGGCCGGCTTTGACAAAGCGGCCACCTGCCAGGCCCGCCGCTATCGGGGGCCTGAACATCTGGAGGGCGCTTAATGGCCCGCACAGCTACGTTGCCGATTCTCAATGGAGAATCCGGCCTTTCCCGGTACCTCGCCGAGATCCGCAAGTTTCCGATGCTGGAACCCCAGCAGGAATACATGCTCGCCAAGCGTTGGCGCGAGCATGACGATCGCGACGCGGCACATCAACTCGTCACCAGCCACCTCAGGCTCGTGGCCAAGATCGCCATGGGCTATCGCGGCTACGGCTTGCCGATTTCCGAGGTCGTCTCGGAGGGCAATGTCGGCCTGATGCAGGCGGTGAAGCGGTTCGAACCCGAGAAGGGGTTCCGTCTCGCCACCTACGCCAGGTGGTGGATCAAGGCGTCGATTCAAGAGTACATCCTGCGTTCCTGGTCGCTCGTGAAAATGGGCACTACCGCGAACCAGAAGAAGCTGTTCTTCAACCTGCGCAAGGCGAAGAGCAAGATCAACGCGCTGGACGAGGGCGATCTGCGTCCCGACCAGGTCAAGATCATCGCCAAGCGCCTCGGCGTGACCGATCAGGACGTTGTCGACATGAACCGCCGTCTCGGCGGCGATGCCTCGCTCAACGCACCGATCCGCGACGACGGCGAAGCCGGCGAATGGCAGGACTGGCTGGTCGACAATTCGCCCAACGCCGAAGCCTTGATGGCGGAGAGCGAGGAATTCGATCACCGCCGCCAGGCCTTGAGCGGCGCGATCGGTGTGCTCAACCCGCGCGAACGCCGCATCTTCGAGGCGCGGCGCCTTGCGGAGGAGCCGATGACGCTGGAAGACCTCGCCGCCGAATTCGGCGTCTCGCGCGAGCGCGTCCGGCAGATCGAGGTCCGCGCCTTCGAGAAGGTGCAGTCCGCGGTCAAGGGCGCGATTGCAAGGCAGGAAGCGGCGCTGGAAGCCGCGCACTAGCCAACAGTCACAGGCGGATCGAAACGAAGGCCGGCGGCAACGCCGGCTTTCTGTTTTTGGACGCACGCCGCCACAACGGCATTATTCACGTGCTTCACGACTATGAAACACCCGCAGCATCACGAGCCGCGTGCCGTCGAAGCGATACTGAAAGACATAGGCCGTGCCCAGAACCTGGAGCACGATCTGCCGATATTCAGGGCGGCCCGCAATCGGCCGTCCCAGCTTGGGGTGCTGCGACAACACTTGCGTCTTTGCAATAATTTCCCTCGCCACAATCGCAGCAAGCGAGGGGTGCTCCCGGTTGAGAAATTCCACGAAGCGGTCGAGATCGGCGAGCGCCGCGTTCGACCATTCAAGCTTCATCGATCGCGCCAGGCCCGGAACGTCGGCGTGCCCCACGTCTGAAGCCACCGCACAACCTCGTCATTCGACGCAACCGAGTCCTGAGCTTCGAATGCCTTTGAGCGGCGATCAAGCTCGGCGATATTATCGCCACTTGCCTCGGCAGGACCGGCTGCAAGCGCAACCAGTTCGGCCAACAATTCCGGCACGCTGACGCCACGCTCTTCGGCGCGCTGCTTGAGGGCCACGGCCGTATCGTCATCAACTTCGATGGTATGGGTCTTCATGCGGCCACGATACCCCAAAATCGCAGGCTTATCCAGATTGGGCCAATGACCGGCTCAACGCCCTACTCGCCCCACTCCCGCGCCAGCTTCGCGAGCTGGCAGCCTTCGCAATAGCGCGCGTCCTTGTAGTCGATCCAGTTGTGCGCATAGACGCGATCGAGCGGAATGTCGTACCGCGCGCGCAGCACCTTCACGAGCACCCGCCATGCCGCGACCTGCGCCTCAGTGGGCCCGCGGGTGACATCCGGAAAATTGCCGGCGAACTCGACGCCGATCGAATTGCTGCCGAGCACCTGCCGGAAGGTCGGCCGGTTGTCGATGTACTTGTTGTCGTTGCGGTTGGCGCCGTCGCCATGGGTCGGCACCAGATGCTCCGCCACCGCCCAGTAAACCGTGCCGTCGATCTCGACCCACACCGTGACCCCGCGCCTCGTCGGATTCCTGTTCTGCAGTTGCGCGCCGCCCCTCGCCGATCCGGCCGGGCCCTCGGTCTGGTGCACGATGATGTTCTTCCAGGGGTGCGCTTTCGAAACGTCGCCCCAGGGGGCAAGCCAGACCATTTTCAGCCCGGGAATCTCCGGTGTGCCCGAAGCGCGCGCCAGCGTCGCGAGGTCGGATGACTGCGCGGTGGCGGGAAGAGAGAATACGATGGTGAGAAGCGCCATCATCGACAGGCGAAATTTCATGAGGCTCGATATCCGGTGGCGCTGACGCCTTAGCACGTTTCTGGATGCTCAGGCGCGCTTGCGGATGGCCTCCGCGACCGGATAGCCTTCGAGGCCGGGCACCAGCGGCGGCGACGGGTCGTAGGCGGCAAAGCGGTTGCGGCCGTCGCGCTTGGCCTCGTAGAGCGCGTGATCGGCGGCCGCGATCAGCCGGTCCGGGAAAACGCCCATGCTGCGCGTCCATTGCGCAACGCCGATCGAGACGGAAATGGGAATATCGGTGCCGGCACAATCGGCGGCGTCCGCCCGGCAGACCTCGAGCACGCGACGGGCGATCATCGCGCCCTCGCGCAAGGTGGAGGACGGCAGCACGATGCAGAATTCGTCGCCGCCGGTGCGCGCCAGCAGGTCGCCGTGCCGCAGCCGGGTCTGCGCCGTCAGGGTGAAATGCTGCAGGCAGGCGTCGCCCGCGGCGTGGCCGTGGGTGTCGTTGATGCCCTTGAAGCCGTCGAGGTCGATCACCAGCAGCGCGAACGCCTCGCCGGAGCGCTCCGAGCGCGCGCATTCCTCGGTCAGCCGCTGCAGCAGATGCCGGCGGTTGGCAACGCCCGTGAGATCGTCCATCAGCGCGAGATCGGCGACCTCGTTGCGCAGGCGGTCCATTGCCATCAGCACGAAGCCGAAGTTCAGCGCCATGGAGAGGAACACCAGCACGAGGACCAGGAAGGACTGGAACTGGTTGTCGTGCTGGACGAAGGAGAACTCGCCACCGATCCGGGCGAAGGCTGCCACCAGGCGGACCGCATACATCGCGACGATCAAGCTGGCGATGATTCCGGCAAGGCGCGCGCCGGCGCTGCGGCGGCCGTCCGGCGGCCACAGCAGGAGTCTTATGGCCGGCACCAGCGGCAGCGCCTGCGCGACGGTGAAGATCGAGATCCGGATCGGCACGCTGTCGTAGACGAAGATGAAGAAGGAGAGCCAGGCGAAGGTGCCGCCTGTGATCAGGATGGCCCGGCGCCAGTCGACCGGCTGCGCGTAGAAGCGCTGGATGCCCATGGTGGCAAGGCAGGTCGCGAAGATCAGCATGGTGCCGGCGGCCAGCAGCGGCAGCAGGGAATCGGTGAACACCATGCGCAGCATGGTCAGCGCCGCGCCGAGAGCGCAGCAGAAGGCCGAACCGGTCCAGAAATCGGCGGCTTCGAACGAGGGATAGGTCCGCTGCACATAGCCCCAGATCAGGCCGAGCGCCAGGAAATTGATGACCAATACGGTCCACAGCGTCGGAACGCTCAGCATCGCCAAATGCGGGACCGCATTGTCCCGTCTCCCCTAGATTATCGAACGGCCCATTGTCGGGATTCGGTTCGAGACAATCCCCGTTTTCTTACGGGCCAAACTGCAGCTGCGGCGCTTAACGGAGTCTGACCGCGGCCGCAGAATCCGAGCCGTGGTTTTATTTTGATGAATGCGCAGGACGGCCTTTGACCGGTGCGTCGAATGGGGACAGAAGGCGCCCGCATTGGTGTTGCGTTAACCCTGTCGGCGGCGCGACGCCGCTCGGGACGAGGGTCAGCCATGAATCAAAAAGGCGGGCCGCCGCCCGCCGTCTTTAAAATCAACTCAACGAAACCCGGTACCCTGATTGGGCGCCCGGGCAGAGCGCGCGGCGCTCCACCCGGGCTGAATAGTTACTTCTTGGACTTCTTGGCCTTCTTCGCCTTCTTCGCCTTCTTGGCCTTCTTCGCTTTCTTAGCCATAGTATCCTCTCAGGGGTTAATGGATTGAACGCGACTCCGAGGCATGCATTGTGGCGGAGGGCCAACCTCGCAACATCCTCGCGTACATTTCCAACAGATTCGCGGGCTGCTGCCGCGTGCTGTCACGACGCCATGATGGCGTTATCCACAGCTGTTATGCGTTTTGAGGTGCTTTTCTTGAAATTTTCCTGCGTCGCGCCTCGAAGATGAAGCGAGAGGCGGGCCACAAGGAGCTAACGCTCCGACAGCGCCAGCTTCGCACCCAGCGCAGCGAAGCCCGCCGCAAAACTGCGGCGCAGCCAGGCCAGCACCTTCGGGCGCGAGATGACGCGGTCGCGGACGGCGGCGGCGAACAGGCCGTAGGCTGCGAACACCACGAAGGTCATCAGCATGAACACGGCCGACAGTTCCAGAAGGCGCGCCAGCGGATGCGGCTCGTCGATGGCGATGAATTGCGGCAGGAAGGCGTAGAAGAAGATCGACAGCTTCGGATTGAGGACGTTGATCAGGACCGCGGTGACGATCACCTTGCGGTCCGATCTCGCCGACGGCCCGGCCTTGATCGCCAGCGCCCCCGTCTCGCGCAGCGCCTGCCAGGCCATGTAGAGCAGATAGGCGACGCCGCACCATTTCAGCGCCGCAAAGGCCAGCGCGCTGGTGTGCAGGATGGCGGCAAGCCCCAGCATCGCCCCGATCATCTGCGGCACGATGCCGAGCGTGCAGCCGAACGCGGCGGCGACCGACGCGCGCGAGCCCTGGGCCAGCGCCACCGCCAGCGTATAGAGCACGCCGGTGCCGGGGGAAGCGACCACGATCAGCGAGGTCAGCAGGAAGGACAGCGTCATGCCCGGCAAATATCACGCCGCGGGAAATCGTGGAAGCGCCGCCTCGCGCCAATCCGGTTGCCAAAGCCGGCGGGCCGTATAGGTTTCGGCCCGACATCACGATCCGACGGAGCCGACATCAAATGACTGCGATCAACGGAAGCGCCGCCGCGGTGACGGGGGCGGCGAGCGGCATCGGCCGGGCGCTGGCAATCGAGCTCGCCGCGCGCGGCTGCGACCTTGCGATTGCCGACCGCGACGAGGCCGGCCTTGCGGCGGTCGCCGCCGAGCTTGCCGCCCGCGGACGCAAGGTGACGACGCACCGCCTCGACGTTTCCGATCCCGCCCAGATCCGGGCCTTCGCGGACGCCGCCACAAGCGCGCATCCCGGGCTCAACATCGTCATCAACAATGCCGGCGTCGCCCTGCTCGGCCAGTTCAACGAAATCGACCAGTCGCAGTTCGAATGGCTGATGAACATCAATTTCTGGGGCGTGGTGCACGGCAGCCGCGCTTTCCTGCCCCATCTCGAGCGGCAGAAGGCGGCGCATATCGTCAACATCTCCTCGATCTTCGGCATCATTGCCCCGGCAGGGCAGACCGCCTATTGCGCCTCGAAATTCGCCGTGCGCGGCTTTTCCGAGGCGCTGCGGCACGAGTTCTGGCTGAACAAGAGCCCGATCCGGCTCACGGTCGTGCATCCCGGCGGCATCAAGACCAACATCGTGCGCAACATGCGCACCGGTGCCGGGATCACCGACAACGCCCGCCGCGTCGAATCGATCGAGCGGTTCGACAATGAATTCGCCAAGACGACGCCTGACGTGGCGGCGCAGACCATCATCAAGGGCATCGAGACCGACGCGCCGCGGGTGCTGATCGGCGGCGATGCGAGATTCCTGGACCTCTTGCAGCGGTTCCGGCCGGGAAAGTATTTCACGATGCTGCAGCGGCGGATCGAGAAGGAGCGCGCGGCGGCGGCGCAGGCGAAATAGAAGGACCAGGAAACTCGCTCCCGGGAAGTGTCGACAGCTGACCACCTCCGCCCGAGGCCCGGGCTGCCCCCTCTCCCCAACCCTCCCCCGCGAGGGAGGTAACGCACCGAGCAAGCCGCAGCCGCAAACTTAGGAACGCTCTCGCACCACAAGGCGTTGACGCCGTGGGCGGCGATGCGCGGATATGCTAGAGATGCGGTACGGAAGGCACGAACGGTTCGGAGAACTGGACATGCCGTTGACGCGGCTGCTTGCAGTCAACCTCGGCATCGGCGTGACGCTGGCGGTGCTGCTGGTCGGCGGTCTGCTGGTGCTCAACCCCGGGGGCTTGCGCGACCTGATCCTCGCCGACAGCTCCCCGCTCGTTCCGATCGGGCTGTTGCTCGGCGGCTTCATCGTCACGCTCGGCTCGACCGCGATGGGCACGGCCATCATGGCGATGAGCGCGGATGACGATGACGAGCCGCGCGGCGGATTGCGCGCGGTGAAGCAGGAAGCGACGCGGAGAGTTGCCGGTCGCTAAGAGCCACGCATTCCGACCTTCGTCATGGCCGGGCTTGACGATGGAGAGAGCGATGCCTCCCTACTCTCCCCCGTCGATCTGGCGGCCCATCAGCGCGATGGCCTTCTGGTAGACGCCGGCCGCATTCCAGGCCTGGATGGCAGCGAAGTTTGGCTCGCCGGGCTGGTAGCCGGCGCCCGCGCGCCAGCCATGGGCGCGCAGGAAGTTGGCGGTCGAGGTCAGCGCATTCGCCGCGTTCTCGAGATTGCCGGTGCCGTAGGCCAGGATGGCCTTGGGCATGAACTGGGTCTGGCCGACTTCCCCATGCATGGAGCCGCGCTGGCCCGGCGACAGCGCGCCGCGGTCGATCAGTTGCAGGGCGGCGTAGAGGTGTTCGGTGAAGTATGCCGAGCGCCGGCAGTCATAGGCGAGCGTTGCGATCGAGGCGAGCATGTTTTGGTTGCCGCGCTGGGTGCCGAAGCCCGTCTCCATGCCCCAGATCGCCAGCAGCGGCCCCGGCGGCACGCCGTAGCGCTGCTGGATCGAGGCGAACAGCGCGCCTTGCGAGGCCTTCAATTTCCGCCCCTTGGCGACGATGGCGGCCGCGCCGCGCTTGGCGAGGAACTGATCGAGCGTGAGCTGAAAGCTGCGCTGGCCGCGGTCGGCATTGATGGTCGCCTGCGCGTAGTTGGTCGCCATCAGCGCCGAGATGGTGCCGGCGCTGATGCCCTTGGCCCGCGCTTCGCCGGCGAACTGCTGCTTCCAGCCTTCGTAGCCGGCGGCCGAGCTGCCGCATTGCGCGGCATGAGCCCGGGGGCCGAGCCATGCGAGTATCGCGAGCGCGAGGGCAACGGTCGAAACAATCCTGGTCATTCCTATTTCCCTTGGGCTCTGCGGCCCCCAATCAATCCGTGCAATCCATTTCCCCGGTATCCCAGAACCCTGTTCCATCATCGCATGGCGAAATGAAGTCCGTCAAAGCGCTGCCCCCGGGCGGCATGCCGGGCGCAAGGACTTGATCCCCATCAACACTTTCAATCCGCGCTTCTCCTAATCTGGACGCAAGGAGAGCCGTTCATGATCGGGATCACGCTGTCCATCGAACAGATCCGGGCCGCACCGCCGGAGGTGCGCCGCTGGATCGAGCATGAGGTGATCGCCGCGCTGGGCATTGCCGCCGCTGCGCCGGCCGCCGCGCCGCAAGCATCCGCCAGCCATCTGGTGGCCTGTACGCAGGACGACGTCGCCGCAGTGCTGGCGCGCATCCAGCGGTACCTGCCGGCGGTGAACGTGCTGTTCGAGTTCAGCCGTCCCGGGATTTCGATGGGACAGCCGCCGCTGATGCAGTTTCGCCTGATGGACATCCTGCATCACACCCGGCTGCAGAACATCGGCCGGGTGATCGAATGCCTCGATGCCATCAACCGCGCGCTGGCCGAGGTGCGCGGCGATCCCACGCTGCGGTTCTGCGGCTTCGACCATGAGGGCCATTGCCTGATCGTGCCGCAGACGCAGGCGAGCGTTGCGGCGGTCTGGCAGGACACGACGTCGGCGGCGCTGGAAGACGCCGGCTAGCGCGGGCCGACTGCTGGACGCGCGGCATTGCAACCGGAGAGGCTTCGGATCGAGATGAAAATGGAATCCAGGCCGGCCCAACCGGTCACCCCGATCGACGAATTGCAGGAGGACGAGTCCGGCTTTCCGCGATGGAAGCTGGTTGCCGCGCTTGGGCTGATCGCAGCGATCGGCGCCGCGGCATGGTGGTACATGCGCGGTCCCGCGGTGACGATCGCAAAGGTGACGCGCGGCGCCGCGGCCGAGATCGTCTATGCCACCGGATCGGTCGAGCCCGAGACGTGGTCGCGCCTGACCCCGCTGGTGCGCGGGCGCCTCGTCGAGCGCTGCCGCTGCGAGGGCAAGGAGGTGAAGACCGGCGAGCGGCTGGCGCGGCTCGACGACCGCGAGGCGCAGGCGACGCTGAAGGATCTTCGCGCGCTGGAATCGTTCTCGCTGCAGGAATCCGACCGGCAGACGACACTATTGGCGCGCGGCGCCACCACGGCGCAGGCGCACCAGAAGGCCGGCAGCGATCTTGCGCGCATCCAGGCGCAGATTTCGGCGCAGGTCGAACGGCTGCGCTACTACGAATTGCTGGCGCCGATGGACGGCACGGTGCTGCGCGAGGACGGCGAGGTCGGCGACATGGTGGAGTCCGGCACCATCCTCTACCGCATTGGCCTGGCACGGCCGCTCTGGGTGGTCGCCGAGGTGAACGAGGAAGACCTGCCGCGCATCAAAGTCGGCCAGAAGGCGCTGCTACGCACCGACGCCTTTGCCGGGCGGGCGCTGACCGGCACGGTCAAGCAGATCACGCCGGCCGGCGATCCCGTGGCAAAGACCTTCCGCGTCCGCATCGGCCTGCCCGACGACACGCCGCTGCACATCGGCATGAGCGTGGAAGCCAACATCGTCACCCGCGAGAAGGCGGACGTGCTGCTGGTGCCCTCCAATGCGGTGATAGATCAGGGGCTGCTGGTCTACAAGGACGGGCAGCTCACGTTCCGCAAGGTGGAGACCGGCATCCGCGGCACCAACCGCGTCGAGATCGTGAAGGGCGTCGAGCAGAGCGAAGAGATCGTCTCGCCCGCCACCACCAACATCCGCAACCGCACCCGGGTGCGCGGCACGCCGGTCGCCGGGCCTTAAATCGCGCCATGAAGCTGATCCTGACCATTGCCTGGACTCACATCACGCGCCGCGCGCGGCAGACGCTGGTGGCGGTGCTGGGCGTCGTCACCGGCGTCGGCTTCTCCATCATGATGGCGGCGATGATGGAGGGCTCGCAGGACGATTTCATCGCCACGCTGGTCGACGCGCTGCCGCACATCTCGATCACCGACGAATTGCGGGCGCCGACGCCGCAGCCGGCCAACGTCGCGTTCTCCGCCGCCGAGATCCACGGCCTGACGCCGGAAGTACGCCGGCCCGGCATCAAGAACCCGATGGCGACCATCGCCTCCTTGCAGACCTGGGTGCCGGGCGCGCTGACCGCGTCGGTGCAGTCCAAGGCGGTGCTGCGCTTTGCCGGGCGCGACCTCACCATATCGGTCGTCGGCATCGATCCGCATACCGAAGGCAACGTCTCCAACCTCACCAAGCACATGCGCGAGGGCACGCTGAACTCGCTGTATCGCGCCTCGAACGCCATCCTGCTCGGCGATCGCCTGGCCAGGAAGATCGGCGCCCGCGTCAATTCCAACCTGACGCTGGTGTCGGCGCGCGGCGTCACGCTGACCGCGACCGTGGTCGGAACGTTTCACTCCGGCTTCCGCATGACCGACGAGACATCGGGCTATGTGCTGCTGCGCACCGCGCAGACGCTGGAGAAGCAGATCGGGGTCATCAACGAGATCCGCGTGCGCACCGCCGAACCGCTTGAAGCGCGGCTGATCTCGGAGCGCATCGGCGAGCAGACCGGCTACAAGTCGATCTCCTGGCAGGAGGCGCAGGAGGACCTGCTCTCCGCCATCACGCTGCGAAACGTGCTGATGTATACGATCGTCGGCGCAATCCTTCTGGTGGCGAGCTTCGGCACCTTCAACATCGTCGCCACCATCACCCATGAGAAGACGCGCGACATCGCGATCCTGAAATCGCTCGGCTTCCGCGATCGCACCATCCGCGCCATCTTCATGGTGGAGGCGCTGATCATCGGCCTGGTCGGCGCCATTCTCGGCTGGGGGCTCGGCTACCTGATGACGCGAGGGCTCGCCTCGCTGGAATTCAAGACGCCGTTCTCCGACCAGAACCATCTGCCGGTGCTCTATTCGGTGAAGCATTATGCGCTGGCGACCGCGGTCGCGCTCGTCTCCAGCCTCGTCGCAGGCTATTTCCCGGCGCGCGCGGCAGCGAAGGTCCATCCCGTCGACATCATCCGGGGCGCGACATGAGCGCAGCCCTGATCGAGGCGCGGCATGTCACGCGCATCCTGCCCGGCACCGTGCCGGTGACCTTGGTTCGCGACGTCAGTGTCAGCATTGGCGGGGGCGAATTCATCGCCATCACCGGGCCCTCGGGCTCGGGCAAATCCTCGCTGCTCTATCTGCTCGGCCTCCTGGACCTGCCGACCGGCGGCGATGTCCTGATCAAGGGCCGCTCCACCACGGCGATGAGCGAGGCGGAGCGCACGCGCGCGCGGCTGACCTTGCTCGGCTTCGTGTTCCAGTTCCACTTCCTGCTGCCGGAATTCTCCTTGATGGAGAACGTGGCGCTGCCGATGCGCGCGCTGGGCAAACTGCCGCCGCGCGAGATCCTCGCCCGCGCCGAGCACCTGCTCGCTTCCTTCGGCCTCGGCGAGCACCGCCAAAAGACCCCCGACCAGCTCTCCGGCGGCCAGCGCCAGCGCGTCGCGGTGGCCCGCGCGCTCGCCAACGACCCGCCGGTGATCCTCGCCGACGAACCCACGGGAAGCCTCGATTCCATCTCCACCCGCCAGGTGTTCGAGCTGCTGCGCGACCTCGTCACGGTCTACGGCAAGACCGTGGTGGCGGTGACGCACGACGTCGAGCTGGCCAAACAGATGCATCGGCGGCTGCACATCGTCGACGGCGCGCTGGAGAAGGATGAGAGGATGGTGGTGGAGGCGTGAGGACGGGATCGCCGACATTTGACATTGGCGCCCTCATCGGAGACAAGCCGCCATGGCCAAGAAACCCGGGACCAATCCCAAAGGCGAGTTTGCCTTTTTCAACGTCGTTTATGAAGACGGCTCGCAGCGCTCCAACCGGCGCGTGCCTTCCGAGCTGCTCGGCGGCCTCGACGGCGACGAGCCGGCGCGCGGCTTCATCATCGAGCAGGACCGCGAAATCGCCGAGAAAGCCGGCCGCGCCCCGCTCGCGATCAAGGAAATCAGCCGGGTCGGGGCGAAGAAGAAATAGCGGTGCGCGCAGGAAGGCGTTATCGCCCTCACCACCGCCCCTTGCGCTTGTTCCAGGCGAACAGCAAATCGGCAAAGCGGTCGTAGAAGAAGCGCGTGTACGGCAGCGTCACGCGATTGCCAAACAGCGCGGCAAGCCACCCTTGCCCCGGCGCTATCCGCCACAGTGCGACCGCGACATCCACCCCGACAATGAGCCGGCCGGCCTCGTCGGTGGCATGAAGCCGGCGCCTGATATCGTCGAGCGCAGCGCCGTATTGCGCCAGCGCATCGGGTTGTTCGTTGATATCCCTGAACTCGACCGTGCCCGCACGCACCGCCGCAAGCAGCTTGTTGCGCTGCCAGTCGATGCCGGCGTCGCAGACAGGGCAGCGGGTGTTGTACCAGACGGTGAGGTGGTGGGGAATGGTCATGATGGCGGAGCCCCTTTGGCGCTGTCGAGGGGGCGGGTCGTCGCTTCAGCTCTTCAAGAATTCCGAAATCAATCTGCATTCGGTCATCTAGCAATCCTTGAAGGACGCTCCAAGTCAGTCGACGTTACCTTGGGTCTCATCCTTTTCAGAACGTACGCGAGACCTCCCTTCTGTCAGCGCAGAAAGAATGTCGTCCTCCTTTTGTGCCGACTCTGCTTCGCTTAAAGTCTCTGAACCGTTCATCGCGCTTTCAACTTCAGTGACCTTCAAGGCAATCAGCTTTTCATCACTCCATCTATCCCGGAGATGTTCGAGCGCCAGAATGTAATTTTCAGGAAACTCGCCATATTGGCTTTCGGATTCACGGAAGATAAATGGCCGAAACATTAACCCGGAATGCTCCTTATAAAACCCTTCGCAGAAGTTCTGAATATCCTCCTTACTGGCTTGGCGGATTCCTAACAGGGAGTCTTCCTTCTCGGAGAAGGTATCGCCAGCCAACGTATCGATCCAAAAGACCGGATAAGGCTTGCCGCCGAGCACACCCTTCAACTCGACTCTCCCGCTGTAAAAAATGCGAGGCAAAGGTACACCTGGCGGGAGATGTGCCGTGACGAGAAAGTAGGCGATGTCAATTGATACCACGAAACGACGCGGCGTTGATTGCGTTGCCAGTCGGAAGCCGATGTCAATCGAAGGGCCAATAAAGTCGATGATAACTGAGTTGGCTGAACTCAGATCCTTATTCTCGTGAAACTTTTCTAGAAGCGCAAACTGCCGCAACCGATGATCGTCCTCAAACAATGCATCAGGCGCCCCTGGATTTGTGTAAAAAATAAGTTCGGAATTCGTAACAGGAAATCCAGCCGTCCATGCTGTCGCTTTCAAATCCAAGCCCTTTTCCATGAGCTTGGGCCTCAACGACTTCAATGCCTTCATCCAAGCATCAATGCAGCCGAGGATTTCCTTCCGATCATCCAGCTCTTTGACAAAGATCAGTTCATCACCGTTCGCCTTCCAGAACGACGGATCAATCGCCACCTTCAATCCAAGTTTCTTGGCAAGCTCAGCCTTGAAATTCTTCCATTCGCGAACAAACTCTTCTTGGAATCCTCCAAAGAAATTTGCGATTGGCGATAGCCATGGCGGCGCCATTCCGCCATCGACCCAGAGGCGCTCCGGTGTTTGAATTGGAAATCGCGGCCGCTGTTTTGAGGCGGTAGAGCCGACAAGATCGACGCTGAGAAACAGCCTAAACTTAGGCTGCAGAAAAGCTGGCAGCGCTTCCAGCCGTTTTCGGTTTTCCATGAAGCTTTAACATATTAGCCCGAACGCGAGCCGCCGTATCTGAGACGCCAAAAAATCTAGCTACGGAGCTAATCTCGCCGTTAGATGCATCGAACTGTTCGCGAAACTTTCGCTCCGGCATTAGGAATGAAAACGCAAATAAATTAGCCTCAGTTTCAATCGCGTTATCGCCGTATCGATCAATCGTAAACTTCTGCTCGCTCCGAGGGTCACTGTTAGTTAGATAGTGCAGGATGTAGTGGCCTAACTCATGAGCGATCGTAAATCGATCGCGTTCATAGGTCGTGTGACTGGGAATAAAAATATCAAAGTCCTTAAGAGAAGAAACTTCGAGAGACCCGCTCTTGGTGGACTTGTCCCAAAAATCCTTCAAGCGAATTCGGCCGCCTAACTCGTCCACGACACGTTCAATATGAAGATCACTCATGTAAGAAAAGGCCTCCGCAGCCTGCTCGGCGATCGATGCGATCCTTTCCGGGGGCAGACGCGTTGGCAAAGCGTGGGAGGCCATATGGGCGGGCGCCTAGATGCGGAAAAACGCAGCCTTTTGCCACTAAATATGAGTCATAGCAAGACAGATTCGCTAGCCGGCCCTAAATCACACGCTTAAGCTGTGGATGGGAACCTCAGGAGTTGTGGATGGGAACCTCTGGCCGAAAATCTCGTTGACGACTCTCTACATATAGGGGCTGGTTATGAGCTTCGTGACGCAATGTACTATATCTCGAATGGTTTGGCCTGTGATCGATGGGCTTTTTGATGCCAATGACTGCTTTTGGGCTGGCCTGCCGTCAGCTCCGCGCCAATATGAAGGTCGTAATGGCTGACCAATCCAAGGCTACTGGTGTTCCTTGCTCGAGCATTTCGGCCATCGAGCGTGGGCTAATTGGACTACCGGAGGGGTATCTTGATCAACTTGTAGAATGGATGCAGTTGACTGAAGCGGAGGAAGCCGAACTGCGACGCCATTCTGTCGCAAACCAAGCATCGTTGAGAAAGCCGAAGAAAAGGGGTCATCCTGAACGAGATGGCGAGTTGATCAATATCCTGAACAGCTTGACTAGTCGAAAAGAGAACATCACGTGAGCGCATCAAATCGGCGAGAGAAAGTACCAAGAGTCCGCTCTCCAGCGGAGATCGAGCGCTATGCTACACTCTTGCGCGAACTTTTCAGTCTTGGCAATGAACCCTACTTCGACATTCTTCAGGCTGTCGAGAATGATTTGAGCCAAGCTCTTGCTGATTTCGTTCTTGAGGTGATGCCAAGCGACAAACTGGCACCTGCCGAAGCAGCAACTGAATTCAATCCAGTTCGGATACTGGTGCGCGAAGACATTTACGAAGGTGCCCATCGAGACGATCCACGCAGCCGATTCACTATCGCTCATGAACTGGGGCATTTGTGCCTTCACTGGGACTATCCACGTCCTCGACTGGCGCCGGAGAAACAAGGTGTTGGGCGATCACCCGTTAACGCCAGGATTGAGGCCGAAGCGAACCGATTTGCCGGAGCACTTCTCATTCCGTCCTCCGTGGCGCGGGGCTACAGCAAGGCTGGCGATCTCGCAAAAAGATGTCGCGTGAGCCTGCCGGTTGCCGAAAGGAGACTGGGCGAACTGCTTCAGCGCAGTCAAGAATCTGCCCCAACGCTTATTCGTGACCTCTTCAGAAAATAGCCCGGGGGGCCGTTCGGCATTCCTGACTGGAATCGTGGCTCAAGTTTTCTAGCAAACAATACGGGGCGCAGCTTCAGTGGTCGAAGCGACCAAGGTATGACTGCGAGCAACTAGCTCGCAGGGCCTAGCGAAATAGGCCAAACAAAAAACGGCGGACTTTCGCCCGCCGTTCGTGGATGTTCGGGACACGCCTGCGCCAAGGCTTCGGCGCGGCAAGCCACCCCTGCCCCGGCGTCATCCGCCACAGCGCGACCGCGACATCCACCCCGACAATGAGCCGGCCGGCCTCGTCGGTGGCATGAAGCCGGCGCCTGATATCGTCGAGCGCAGCGCCGTATTGCGCCAGCGCATCGCGTTGTTCGTTGATATCCCTGAACTCGACCGTGCCCGCACGCACCGCCGCAAGCAGCCTGTTGCGCTGCCAGTCGATGCCGGCGTCGCAGACGGGGCAGCGGGTGTTGTACCAGACGGTGAGGTGTGGGGCGGACACAGTCTGCAATGGTAGGCTCCGAAGCAGATCACCTCAACCCCGGGCTGCTCCTCCAGCGAACCAAAATCAATCTCGGCCCGGCGCTCGGCGATCTTGTCGCCGGACTGCGCAACGCAGAAGGCCCGGACGGAGCTACTTCAAATTCAGATGGCAGCCGCCGCCAGCAGGAAAGCGGCGCCGAGCGCGACCATTGCAAGGCCGGGCCAGTTCGATTTGATTCCGAAGCCCGCGGCCGGTCTTGACGGCTCCAACGTATCCCTCGGTTGTCCGGACCGAAGTCGCGTTCTGCCACTCAGCCGCCCTTGCCAGATCGGCTGATACATCATCAGCAACATGCCGCCGAAAACAAGGAGCACACCAAGCCAAATGAGTGTCATGCTCGTCTCCCGTCAGTGAATGGCCCGCGAGACTGGTCGAGGGCCGGCGTTCCCTCTGATTACAACGTCCGGCCGGGGCTCTCGGGGCCAAGTCGTTTCGCCGTTTCGTGCGGAAGTTTTCAATCTGGGTTTCTGGGGCTTTGAAACAAAAACGGCGGGCTTTCGCCCGCCGCTCTTTTTCCGATGGATTGCCGGGTCAAGCCCGGCAATGACGACCAAAACTAGTTATCCAAGAAGCTCCGCAGCTTCCGCGACCGGCTCGGATGCTTCAGCTTCCGCAGCGCCTTCGCCTCGATCTGGCGGATGCGCTCGCGGGTCACGCTGAACTGCTGCCCCACTTCTTCCAGCGTGTGGTCGGTGTTCATGCCGATGCCGAAGCGCATGCGGAGCACACGTTCTTCGCGCGGGGTCAGGCTCGCCAGCACGCGCGTGGTGGTCTCGCGGAGATTGGACTGGATCGCGGCGTCGATCGGCAGGATCGCGTTCTTGTCCTCGATGAAATCGCCGAGGTGTGAATCCTCCTCGTCGCCGACCGGCGTCTCCAACGACAGCGGCTCCTTGGCGATCTTGAGGACCTTGCGCACCTTCTCGAGCGGCATGCCGAGCTTTTCGGCGAGCTCTTCCGGAGTCGGCTCGCGGCCGATCTCGTTGAGCATCTGGCGGGACGTGCGCACGATCTTGTTGATGGTCTCGATCATGTGCACGGGGATGCGGATGGTTCTCGCCTGGTCGGCGATTGAGCGGGTGATCGCCTGCCGGATCCACCAGGTGGCGTAGGTCGAGAACTTGTAGCCGCGGCGGTACTCGAACTTGTCGAC
>NZ_JBQTHN010000017.1:0-66737 GCF_052389815.1 Bradyrhizobium sp.
CCGCATTGTTGGTGGCCGTGCCGAGCGAGGCGAACATGAAGTGCACCTCCTCCTGCTCGACCAGCTTGCGGGTCTGCTCCACCGTCTTGGGCGGCGAATAGGCGTCGTCCAGCGTGATGAACTTCACCTTGCGGCCGTTGATGCCGCCTTCGGCATTGACCTTCTCGAAAAAGGCTTCCTGCGTCTTTCCGATCAAGCCGAAGCCGGACACCGGTCCGCTATAGGGCATCGTCTGCCCAATGCGGATTTCTTCGGCTGCCATGGCGGAGCCGATACCGCCGAGCGTCAATGCGATTCCCAATGCATATCGTAGTCGCATCATCTGTCCCTCCTGCTTTGTTTCTCGTTTCTGCGCTTCTCAGGCGATCGCTCGGCGGCTGAAGTCCGTACGGGCCTCGGTGAACTCGGCCTTCAGCCGCGCCACAAGCTCGGCCACCGGCGGGGCGTCGGCGATCTGGCCGATGCCCTGGCCGCTGCCCCAGATGTCGCGCCATGCCTTCGACTTCATGTTGCCGCCAGAGCCGAAATTCATCTTCGACTTGTCGGCGACCGGAAGATTGGCGGGGTCGAGGCCTGCGGCGGCGATCGACGGGCCCAGATAGTTGCCGTGCACGCCGGTGAACAGATTGGAATAGACGATGTCGTGCGCGGCATGCTCGATCAGCGCCGCCTTGTAGGCGGGATCGGCATTGGCTTCTTCGGTCGCGATGAAGCGCGTGCCCATATAGGCAAGGTCGGCGCCGAGCGCGAGCGCCGAGGCGATGCTCCAGCCGTCTGAGATCGCGCCCGACAGCAGGATCGTGCCCTTGAACCACTGCTTGACCTCGCGCACCAGCGCGAACGGCGACAGCGTGCCGGCATGCCCCCCGGCCCCGGCACACACCAGAATGAGCCCGTCGACGCCCTGTTCGGCGGCTTTTCGCGCGTGCTTCACGTTGATCACGTCGTGGAACACGACGCCGCCATAGGAATGCGCGGCCTCGACGATCTCCAGCGGCGGACGCAGCGAGGTGATGATGATCGGGACCTTGTGCTTCACGCAGGTCTCCATGTCCTTCATCAGCCGGTCGTTCGACGAATGGCAGATCTGGTTGACCGCATAGGGCGCGACCTTAGCGGCAGGATTTTGCGCCCTGTATTCGCCGAGCTCGCTCTCGATCCGGCTCAGCCACTCGTCGAGCTTCTCGACGGGGCGCGCGTTCAGTGCGGGAAAGGAGCCGATGATGCCGGCCTTGCACTGGGCGATCACGAGCTCGGGGCCGGAAACGATGAACAGCGGCGAGCCGAGCACGGGCAGTTCGAGTTGGTCCTTGAGCGAAGCGGGTAGCGGCATGCGATGTTCCCTCGAAAGATCGGGCCTTGAGGCCTGCCATGTTGTTTGCTGCGGTCCGGGCTTCGCTTCGCAGTTGGCGAGCGGCCCACCCGGAAGGGCCAATTGACGGCCCCGATTATAAGGCTGGACGGCGGTGCCGCCTTGTTCAATATTGAACAGACGATCATCAACGAATGAACATGGTGCCGCGATGGACTGGGACCTCTGCAAGACCTTCGTCGCGGTCGCCGAGAAGGGCAGCCTCGCTGCCGCGGCGCGCCAGTTGCGCTCGAGCCATCCGACCGTCGGCCGCAAGGTCGCCGCCCTCGAGCGGCAGCTCGGCACAAGGCTGTTCGCCCGCTCCGACCATGGCCTGTCACTGACCGCGCAGGGCCGCAAGTTTCGCGAGCACGTCGACGCGATGGCGGCGGCGGCGCTACGGGCGGAATCCGCGGTATCCGCGACCGGGCGTGAGGCCCGCGGCGTCGTGAAGATATCGATCGGCGCGACGCTTGCCGCGCACTGGCTGATGCCGCGCATGGGCAGATTTTTGCGCGAGCACGATCATCTGCAGATCGAGATCATCACCCATCCCTATCCCGCGAGCGTGCGCCGCCGCGAAGCCGACGTGGTGCTGCGTCCCGTCGATGCCGGCGAGGAGAATCTCGTCGGCCGCCGCATCGGCCGGCTCGGCACCGGCTTCTACTGCTCGCGCGACTATGCGGTCCGCCGCAAGCTCCCGGAACGCCGCGACGAGTGGAGGGGCCACAGCGTGATCGGCTTTGCCGACCGGGCCTCCAACGCCGATCTGGCGCGCTGGAGCGACAACATCACCCGCCATGGCACGGTGGTGATGCGCTGCTCGTCGCAGGGCGACATGCTCGCCGCCGTGCGCGCGGGCCTCGGAATTGCGACACTGTCGTGCTTCGTCGCCGACGCCCATCCCGATCTCGTGCGCGTCGCCCCGCAAAAGCTGATCAGCGTCGCCGACCTCTGGCTGCTCGCCCATCCCGATCTCGTCGACATGCCGGCCGTGCGCGCGGTGGTCGGATTTGTCGCGGAATGCGCGCGCGAGGATCGGGCGCTGCTTCGGGGCTAGGGGTGGGAGGTTGGGACGCCCGCGCGCCGCGCAAGGAGGCCCATTTCTACTTTGCATGGGGTTGTTTTGCAGATTTCGAGTCCGGGCCCCTATGGCGGGACGTGAGGCCTACTTCGCGATCACGCCTTCGCGCTTCTTCAGCACGCGGTAGTAGCTCCACCACAGATGCGCGGCCGCGCCGCGATAGGGCCGCCAGGGTTCGGCGAGCGGCGCCATCTCTTTCGGGTTCGGCCGCTCCTTCAGCCCCAGTCCCAGCTTCACGGCCTCCTGCACGGCGAGGTCGCCGGCGGGCCAAGCATCGCCGTGGCCGAGACAGAACAGCAGGTAGATGTCGGCGGTCCACGGGCCGATGCCGTGCAGCGCGGTCAGCGCATGGTGTGCGGCATCGACGTCCTCGTTGGCGAGCACGTCGAGGTTCAGCCGGTCGGCCGCGAGTTCCCTGGCGATGAATTTCAGCGTCTTGATCTTGGCGGCGGAAAGACCCAGCCGCCCGAGCCGGTCGGCGCGCGCCTTGCGGATCGCAACATGATCGAACGGGTCGAACGCAGCTGACAGCCGCGCCCAGATCGCCGCGGCGCTGGCGGTCGAAAGCTGCTGACCACAAACGATATGGGCAAGCCCCGCAAAGCCCGGCTCGCGCTGGCGCAGCGCCGGCATACCCGTTTGCGCCAGGATCGGCTTCAGCCGCGGGTCCTGCTTCATCAGCGCCTCCATGGCATCTTCGAGGTCGGACTGGCTTTCGAAGCGGACGAGCATTGGCTGTCTCAACATGTCACACGCGGGCTTGACCCGCGTGTCCATCTCATCAAAGGAGTCTTGGGACGATGGATGGCCGGGACGCTTTAAGCAAGATGCGCTTCGCGCTTTTGCCCGGCCATGACGAGTATTGCCACATGCCGCCACCCGTTTTCCGCTTTGCGCCGAGTCCGAACGGCTATCTCCATCTCGGCCATGCCTATTCGGCGCTGCTCGACTTCGACCTGGCGCGAGAGCGCGGCGGCAGGTTCCTGCTGCGCATCGAGGACATCGACGCCACGCGCTGCCGGCCGGAATTCGAGTCGGCCATCTACGAGGATCTCGCCTGGCTCGGCCTAACCTGGGAGACGCCGGTGCGGCGGCAGTCCGAACACTTTTCCGCCTATTGCGAGGCCGTCGACATATTGTCGGCGCAGGGCCTGATCTATCCGAGCTTCGAGAGCCGCGCCGAGATCGCGCGGCTGGTGGCAGCGCGCGAGAAGGATGCGCCATGGCCGCGCGATCCCGACGGCGCGCCGCTTTATCCGGGAACGGCGAAGTCGCTTTCATTAGCGGAGCGCAATCGCCTGATCGCCTCGGGCGCGCCCTTTGCGTTGCGCCTCGACATGGAAGCGGCCATTGCCCGCGCCGGGCCGCTGGCGTGGCGCGAGCAGGGCGCAGGTCCCGCCGGCGAGACGGGCGAGGTCGTGGCACGGCCGGAAGCCTGGGGCGACGTCATCCTGGCGCGCAAGGAGACGCCGACCAGCTATCACCTCTCGGTCGTGATCGACGACGCGCTGCAGGGCGTTAGCGACGTCGTGCGTGGTGAAGATTTGTTCTGGGCAACCAGCGTGCACCGGTTGCTGCAACAACTGCTGGCCATCCCGCAGCCGGCCTATCGGCATCACCGCCTGATCCGGGACGAAGCCAGCCAGAAGTTGTCCAAGTCGACGCAAGCAACCGGCTTGCGCGAGCTGCGGGCGGGCGGCGCCACTCCGACGAAAATCCGCCAACTTGTGGGACTGCCGTAGCTTTTCGGGGGACAACCGCCGCAGCCCTGCCGTGACTCCGGCCGCTTGGCCGTGTCATGCTGGGTTCGGCCGGGGACCAGAATCATGGCGGCAAGATCGCGCCCGACGCGCAAGGTACGGCCGCCGAAAAAGCGGCCGACGAAGAAGCGCGCCGCCAGCTCGGCCAAGCCGGCGCGCAAGCGCGGCAAGGTCGCCAAGCCGGCCGGATCGAAGCAGAGGCAGCAGGGAATGGTGGAGGCCGCGCTCGCTGCCTTCGCCCACGAAGTGCGCACGCCGCTTACCGGCATCCTCGCCATCAGCAACCTGCTCGCCACCTCCGATCTCGGCGAGCGGGAGCGGCGCTGGGTCGACACCATCAAGGCCGGGGCCGAGCACCTGGCGAGCCTTGCCACCCTGTTCGTCGATGCGGCGCGGAGCCGCACTGCCGGCGATAGTCGGCAGGATCTGTTCGACCTGCGCGCGCTCGCCCGCAGCGCCGGCGACTCGCTGGCCGGGCGGGCGGCCGCCAAGGGGCTGCAGGCCACGGTCGAGATTTCGGAAAAGTTGCCGGCGCTGGTGGTCGGCGATTCCGTCCGCTTGCGCGCGGCGCTGGAGAATTTGATCGACAACGCCGTGAAATTCACGGAAGCGGGCGCGGTCGCCCTGTCGGTGACGCCGGCGCGCGGCGGCAACGGCAGGGCCGGCGTTGCCTTTGCGGTGTCCGACAGCGGCATCGGGGTCTCGCTGAAGGAGGTCGAGCGGCTGTTCCGTCCGTTCTCACAGGCCAATGTCTCCATCGCCTCGCGCTTCGGCGGCGCCGGCCTCGGGCTGTCGTCGGTCAAGCAGCTCGCGCGCGCCATGGGCGGCGATATCGTGGTCGCCCCCCGCAAGGGCGGCGGCACCACCTTTACGCTGATGGTGACGCTGCCGCTCGCCAGGGCCGCGCCCGCATCGGGAGGACCGGGCGAAGTCCTGCCCGGGTCCGCACGGCCGCTGCGCCTGCTCAGCGTCGAGGACAATCCATTCGGCCGCGTGATCCTGAAGGCGATCCTGACCGAGCTCGGCCATCAGGCCGAATTCATCGGCAGCGGCGAGGCGGTGGCCGAGCGCCTTGCGCAGGGCGAGTTCGACGCGGTGCTGATGGACATGGTGCTGCCGGGGATCGACGGCGTCGAGGCGATCAAACGCATCCGCGCGCTGGCGCCGCCGCTTCGGCACATTCCCGTCATCGGGGTCTCCGGCCGCGCCGAGGACGAGGCGGCGGCGCGCGTCGCCGGGGCCGACGCCTTCCTGGTCAAGCCTGTGAGTCCGCGGGCTTTAGCGACTGCGCTGCTTGAAGCGACACGCCGTGCGGCAGCCGCGACTTGATGATGGCAGCATTGAGCTCGCCGCCATAGACGAAGATCGCCGCGATGAAATACAGGAACACCAGTGCGATAATCACCGACGCCAGCCCCGCATACATCGAGACGTAATTGCCGGCAAAGCGCGTCAGGTACTGGCCGAAAACGATGCCCGAGATCAGCGAGGCCACCATGGTGAAGGCGATGCCGGGCAGGATCTGCAGGAAGCCGCGGCGTCCGGCCGGCAGCCAGGCGTGCAGGATGAACAGCGCCACGACCAGCGCCGAGATGGTGATGCCGTAGCGCGCATAGAACAGCAGCCGCTCGTTGCTCTCGACGAAGAACGGAATGTAGCGGCGCGCGGTCTCCAGCATCAGCGGCCCGAGCACGATCAGGAAAGCCATCGCCAGCGAGGCGAACGCTGCGACCAGCGTGTAGCCGATCGATTCCAGCCGCAGCCAGTACCAGCGCCGCGGCTCGATCACCGCATAGGCGCGGTTGAGTGCGGTGCGCAGCGCCTCGACGCCGTTGGAGGCGAAATAGATCGCGAGCGCAGCGCCGATCGTGAGGATGTCGCTTCGGGTGGTGGTCAGCACGTCGTGGATCTCGCCCGAGATCGCGTCGGCCACCCGCTTGGGCCAGACCTGCAGCAGCAGTTCCGCCGCCTGGTCGGCCAGCTCCTTGGAGCCGAAGAAGCCCGCCAGCGACGTCAGCACGATCAGGAACGGGAACAGCGCCATCAGCGTCGACAGCGCGATATGGCTGGCGATGGCCCAGCCGTCATCGGCGAGGAAGGTGTAAAACGCGTCCTCCGCGACGTGGTAGACGTAGCGAACAGCCTTCACCTGGACCCCTGCCTGATTGACCCGGTAGCCGGGCTACCATCTGATATTATTGAACTAAAAGCCAGATCGTTACCGGGCTCCACAGCGTGTGGCGAAGCCGTTGGTGCGGTGTTATGTAGCGCCGATGGCCTCTTTTCTCAGTACGATTCTGCTTCCAATTGCGGTCGGCGCCGTTGCCCTGGTCCTGCTGCTCGGTCTCGTCAACATGTTGAAGGGCGGCTCGCCCAACCGCTCGCAAAGCCTGATGCGGCTCCGGGTGCTGCTGCAATTCGTCGCCATCGTCATCACCATGGTCGCCGTCTGGGCGATGGGGCGCTAGAGGAGTCGGCGATGGTCGTGCTCAACCGCATCTACACCCGTACCGGCGACGACGGCACCACCGCGCTCGGCAGCGGCGAGCGGCGGCCGAAATACGATCTGCGCGTCGAAGCCTACGGCACCGTGGACGAGACCAATGCCGCCATCGGCGTGGTGCGGCTGCATCTGGCACAAGCGCCCGAGCTCGACCGCATGCTCGGCCTGATCCAGAACGACCTGTTCGATCTCGGCGCCGATCTCGCGGTGCCCCAGCGCGAGGGCAAGGCCGAGCGCCTGCGCGTGCTGTCGAGCCAGGTCGAACGGCTGGAGCGCGACATCGACGCCCTGAACGAAAAGCTTAGCCCCCTTACCTCCTTCATTCTGCCGGGAGGCACCCCGGCAGCCGCATACCTGCATGTCGCACGCACCGTTTGCCGCCGGGCGGAACGGATCATGGTGGAACTTGCCGCCAAGCCGGACGAGCCGGTCAGCGAGGCTGCCATACATTACATGAACCGCCTGTCGGACTTCCTGTTTGTGGCGGCCCGCGCCGCCAACAACAACGGCGCCGGCGACGTGCTCTGGGTGCCCGGCCAGAACCGTTAAAAAGGCGGACCCTCCTGGGCTGCCTTTGCTCCTGTCTTGGGCTTGCTTTCGGGGCCAATTTCTGGCCTTTCGCGCGTTGACCGGGGGGGACCGGCGCTTTAGGTTCCGCGCCCAAGCAAGCATTTCCCTTTGGATTTGAGCGAAAGAGGATCGATGAAGGTTCTTGTTGCGGTAAAGCGGGTCGTCGACTTCAACGTCAAGGTCCGCGTCAAGGGCGACGGATCGGGCGTCGAGCTCGCCAACGTCAAGATGTCGATGAATCCGTTCGACGAAATCGCCGTCGAGGAGGCGCTGCGCCTGAAGGAAGGTGGCAAGGCGACCGAGGTGGTGGTGGTCTCGATCGGGCCGCAGCAGGCCTCGGAAACCATCCGCACGGGTCTCGCCATGGGCGCCGACCGCGGCATCCTGGTCAAGGCCGACGGCAATGTGGAGCCGCTCGCGGTCGCCAAGATCCTCAAATCCGTGGTCGATGCCGAGAAGCCCGGCCTCGTCATTCTCGGCAAGCAGGCCATCGACGACGATTCCAACCAGACCGGCCAGATGCTGGCCGCGCTGCTCTGCTGGTCGCAGGCGACCTTCGCCTCCAAGCTCGAGGTCGAGGGAAGCGACTTCAAGGTCACCCGCGAAGTGGACGGCGGCCTGCAGACCGTCAAGCTGAAGGGCCCGGCGATCGTCACCACGGATCTCCGCCTCAACGAGCCGCGCTATGCCTCGCTGCCCAACATCATGAAAGCGAAGAAGAAGCCGATCGACGACAAGTCCGCCGCCGATTACGGCGTCGACCTCACGCCGCATCTCGAAGTTCTCAAGACCACTGAACCTGCGGGCCGCAAGGCGGGCGTCAAGGTGAAGGACGTCGCCGAACTCGTCTCCAAGCTGAAGACCGAAGCCGGGGTTCTCTGATGACAACGCTGTTGATTGCTGAACACGAAACCGGCCACCTCAAGGACGCCACCAACAAGGCGCTGACCGCAGCCTCCCAACTGGGCGGTGACGTGCATGTGCTGGTCGCCGGCGGCGCCGGCGCCAAGGGCGCGGCCGATGCCGCCGCCAAGCTCGCTGGCGTCAAGAAGGTGCTGCTCGCCGAGGGCGATGCCTACGCGCACGATCTTGCCGAGCCGCTGGCCGCGCTGATCGTCTCGCTCGCGGGCAACTACGACGCCTTCGTCGCGCCCGCGACCTCGCGCTTCAAGAACGTGATGCCGCGCGTCGCAGCCCTGCTCGACGTCATGCAGGTCTCCGAGATCATCAAGGTCGTCGCGCCCGACACGTTCGAGCGGCCGATCTATGCCGGCAACGCGATCCAGACCGTGAAGTCGAAGGACGCCAAGAAGGTCATCACCGTGCGCACCTCGACCTTTGCCGCTACGGCTGAGGGCGGCAGCGCGCCGGTCGAGAGCGCAGCGGCGGCGGCCGATCCGGGCCTGTCGACCTTCGTCGGCGAGGAAGTCGCCAAGAGCGACCGCCCCGAGCTGACCTCGGCCAAGATCATCGTCTCCGGCGGACGGGCCATGCAGAGCCGGGAGAACTTCGCCAAATACATCGAGCCGCTCGCCGACAAGCTGGGCGCCGGCGTCGGCGCCTCGCGCGCCGCGGTCGATGCCGGCTATGCGCCCAACGACTGGCAGGTCGGCCAGACCGGCAAGGTGGTGGCGCCGGAGCTCTACATCGCCATCGGCATTTCCGGCGCGATCCAGCACCTGGCCGGCATGAAGGACTCCAAGGTGATCGTCGCGATCAACAAGGACGAGGACGCGCCGATCTTCCAGGTCGCCGATTACGGCCTGGTCGCCGACCTCTACCAGGCGGTTCCGGAACTCACCGGCGAGCTTGCCAAGCTCGGAAAGTAACGATGATTGCATCGGCCGGATGACGAACATCCGGCCGATGTCTATTTAGGGGGAAGGACCGGCCGCGCGCTCCGCGCGCCGTTCCGGCAAATAGATCCGGTGGATGAGATGACGGTGACAGTCAAGAAGGTCGGCGTGATCGGCTCGGGCCAGATGGGCAACGGCATTGCCCATGTCGCGGCGCTGGCCGGCCTCGACGTGGTGCTCAACGACATCTCCGCCGACCGGCTGAAGTCGGCCATGGCGACCATCAACGGCAATCTGTCGCGCCAGGTCGCCAAGCAGCACATCACCGAGGACGCCCGCAAGGCGGCGCTCGGACGTATCGCGTCCGCCGAGTCCCTCGATGGCCTGGCCGACTGCGATCTCGTGATCGAGACCGCGGTGGAAAAGGAGGAGGTCAAGCGCAAGATTTTCCACGACCTCTGCGCCGTGCTGAAGCCGGAGGCGATCGTCGCCTCCAACACCTCCTCGATCTCGATCACGCGCCTTGCCGCCGCCACCGACCGCCCGGAAAAATTCATCGGCATTCACTTCATGAATCCGGTGCCGGTGATGGAGCTGGTCGAGCTGATCCGCGGCATCGCCACCAACGACGATACCTTCGAGACTTCAAAAGCCTTCGTCGGCAGGCTCGGCAAGCAGGTCGCGGTATCGGAGGATTTCCCGGCCTTCATCGTCAACCGCGTGCTGCTGCCGATGATCAACGAGGCGATCTACACGCTGTATGAAGGCGTCGGTAACGTCGAAGCCATCGATGCCGCCATGAAGCTCGGTGCCCACCATCCGATGGGCCCGCTGGAGCTCGCCGATTTCATCGGCCTCGATACCTGCCTGTCCATCATGCAGGTGCTGCACGAAGGCCTCGCTGACTCCAAGTACCGGCCGTGCCCGCTCTTGGTGAAATACGTCGAAGCCGGCTGGCTCGGCCGTAAGACGCAGCGCGGCTTCTACGACTACCGCGGCGACAAGCCGGTCCCGACGCGCTGATCTCAGCCATCAACACGCTGCCGTAGGGTGGGCAAAAGCGTAGCGTGCCCACCTCTATGTTCCGTGCTCTTGAAGGTGGGCACGGCGCGATGCGCCTTTGGCCACCCTACAAATCCTTCGGACATCGTTAACCCTCGCCCCGTACGGTGCCGGCACGACCGGGAGTACCGCGTATGGAAATGATGGCCATGGTTTCGAGCCTGCTGGCGATGCAGGCCGGCAACGTTCAGGGGCAGATCGCCGCATCCATCATGAAGAACAATGCCGAGGCGGAGAAATTCGCGGTAGCGACCCTGCTCGGCCAGCCGTCGCAGGCCAATCTCGGGCCCGGTGTCGGCGGTTCTCTCGACAAGCTGGCTTAAGACCCCGCCGCGGCCGGCTTCACTGCCGCCCTGATCAGCTTGATCGCATCCTCGCTCGCCCATTCGGCGGGCCCGGCAATGGTGCCGATTTCGCAGCCCTGCGCGTCCACCAGCACCGAGGTCGGCATGCCCAGCGCCCGACCTATGCTTTTAAGATCCTGAAAAACCTTGGCTTTCTGGTCGGCAAAATAGCCGAGCTTGGTGAGATTCGCCTCTTTCAGGAAATTCTTCGGCTTTTCGGGGTCGCGGGTGTCGATATTGACCGCCACCACCTCGAAATCCTTGCCGCCCAGCTTGCCCTGCAGTTCGTCCAGCGCCGGCATCTCTTTCCGGCAGGGCACGCACCAGGTAGCCCAGAGGTTCAAAAGCACAGTCTTGCCGCGCCAGTCCGACAGCTTTCTCGGCTTGCCCGCGGCATCCTCGAAGGCGAGATCCGGCAGGCGCAGCGGCGCGGAGGCCATGGTTACGGCCGCCACCTCGCCATGGGCCAGCGGGGCGATCCTCTTCGCCGTCTCGACGGCAGGCATACAGGCGGCATCGCCGCCCGCGCCGCGCTTCAGGCCCAGGGCATAATACCCTCCGAGCCCGATCAGGCCGGCGGCCACCACCGCGCCGATCGCGACCGGCAGGCGGCGCCCGGGGGCGGGGAGGGGCGAGGGGTTGTCCGGCATATCGTTTGTCTTCCAGAGCGAGATATGGCTATGCAGAGCTATTACGCGCGAAAGCCGCCCGGCGTTTCGCGCGCCGGGCCGCTTTTGGCAAGGACTATCAAGTCACGAATAAGCGACGAGTGAGGTCATGAGCAACAAGATGTGGGGCGGGCGGTTCTCCGAGCGCCCCGACGCGATCATGGAGGAAATCAACGTCTCCATCGACGTCGATCGCCATATGTATGCCCAGGACATCGCCGCCTCCAAGGCGCATGCCGCGATGCTCGCGAGCCAGGGCATCATCACGGCGAGCGACGCGAAAAATATTGCCAAGGGCCTCGACACCATCCTTGCCGAGATCGGCAAGGGCGACTTCGACTTCAAGCGCGCGCTCGAGGACATCCACATGAATGTCGAGAGCCGGCTGTCCGAATTGATCGGCCCCGCCGCGGGCCGCCTGCACACCGCGCGTTCGCGCAACGACCAGGTCGCGACCGACTTCCGCCTCTACGTCCGCGACGTCATCGACGAGACGGACGCTGCGCTCGCCGCCTTCCAGCACGCGCTGGTCACACGTGCGCTGGAGCATGCCGGAACCGTGATGCCCGGCTTCACCCACCTGCAGACCGCGCAGCCCGTGACGTTCGGCCACCATCTGCTGGCCTATGTCGAGATGGCATCGCGCGACCGCGGCCGCTTTGCCGATGCGCGCAAGCGGCTCAACGAATCCCCGCTCGGCGCTGCTGCGCTTGCCGGCACCTCGTTTCCGATCGACCGCGCCGCCACGGCAAGAGCGCTCGGCTTCGACCGGCCGATGGCCAATTCGCTCGATGCGGTCTCCGACCGCGATTTCGCGCTGGAGACGCTGTCGGCGGCGGCGATCTGCGCCATGCATCTGTCGCGCTTCGCCGAAGAGATCGTGCTGTGGACCTCGCCGTTGGTCGGGCTCGTGCGCCTCTCCGACAAGTTCACCACCGGCTCCTCCATCATGCCGCAGAAGCGCAATCCGGATGCGGCCGAGCTGGTGCGCGCCAAGACCGGCCGCGTGATCGGCGCGCTCAATGCGCTCTTGATCGTGATGAAGGGCCTGCCGCTCGCGTACCAAAAAGACATGCAGGAGGACAAGCAGGGCGCGATGGAAGCATTCGCCGCGCTTTCGCTCGCCATCCGCGCGATGACCGGCATGGTGCTCGACCTCGTCGCGGATCAGACGAAAATGAGAGCTGCGGCCGGCGACGGCTACGCCACCGCCACCGACCTTGCCGACTGGCTGGTGCGCACCCTGAAAATGCCGTTCCGCGAGGCCCACCACGTCACCGGCCGCATCGTCGCGCTGGCCTCGAAACAGGGCGTTGCTCTGCACGAGCTGCCGCTGAAGGCGATGCAGGAGGTCGAGCCGAGGATTACGGCCGACGCGCTGAAGGTGCTGTCGGTGGATTCGTCGGTGAAAAGCCGCACCTCGTTCGGCGGCACTGCGCCGAAGAACGTGGCCGCCCAGGCCAGGGCATGGGCGAAGCGTCTGGAAAAAGAGCGAAAGTAGGGCCCGTCTCCCAAATTTCGCTGGGATTTCATGTTGATCCGGGTCTCGCCAGAGCAAGGCAATCTTTGTATGGTGCGGCCCGCATTGGGGATTTCGACAGTGAAGAGCAAGCGGCGCCTGACCCCGTCGGGGTGGGCCATTCTCGTGTTGAGCGCCAGCGCGCTCGCGCTCGGCGGCTGCGGCCGCAAGGGCGGCCTCGACCTGCCGCCGAACGCCATGAACGCCGCGTCCGATGCCGCGCCGGAGGCTGCGCTGGACCGCGGTGCCGCGCCGCCCAGCGTGACCGAGCCGGGACCGGCGGCGTCCAGAGGCCGCAAACGACCATTTGTTCTCGATCCCCTGCTGGGCAATTAAGCTACGCCGCCATGAATCACTTCGATTATCGCCACGGCGTGCTGCACGCCGAGGCGGTCAGCCTTGTGGATATCGCCGCCGGCGTCGGCACGCCCTTCTATTGCTACTCCAGCGCGACGCTGGAGCGGCACTACCGCGTCTTCACCGAAG
Source organism: Bradyrhizobium sp. (assembly GCF_052389815.1). GTDB lineage: Bacteria > Pseudomonadota > Alphaproteobacteria > Rhizobiales > Xanthobacteraceae > Bradyrhizobium. Next base: position 13,144 of record NZ_JBQTHN010000017.1, read on the forward strand.
CCTTCGCCGGCGAAAAGGTGCTGGTGTGCTACGCCATGAAGGCGAACTCCAACCAGTCGGTGCTGCGCACGCTGGCGAAACTCGGCGCCGGCGCCGACGTCGTTTCCGGCGGCGAATTGAAGCGCGCGCTGGCTGCCGGCATCCCGCCGAGCAAGATCCTGTTTTCCGGCGTCGGCAAGACGGAAGATGAGCTGCGCGCCGCGCTCGCCGCCGACATCCTCTGCATCAACGTCGAATCCGAGCCGGAGCTCGAGCTGCTGTCGCGCCTTGCGGTGGAAGCCGGCAAGACCGCGCGCATTTCCGTGCGCGTCAATCCGGACGTCGATGCCGGCACGCACGCCAAGATCGCCACCGGCAAGTCCGAGAACAAGTTCGGCATCCCGATCGCGCACGCGCGAGAGGTTTACGCACGCGCCGCCAAATTGCCGGGCCTGCAGGTCACCGGCATCGACATGCATATCGGCAGCCAGATCACCGATCTCAGCCGGCTCGAGACTGCCTACCGCATCCTGTCCGACTTCGTGCATGTGCTGCGCGCCGACGGCCACACCATCTCGCATATCGATTTCGGCGGCGGTTTAGGCATTCCCTATCATATGGACCGCGAGGCCCCGCCGACGCCCGATCTCTATGGCGCCATGGTCAAGCGCGTCACCCATAATCTCGGCTGCACGCTGATGTTCGAGCCGGGCCGGCTGATCGTCGGCAATGCCGGCATCCTCGTTGCCCGCGTGATCTACATGAAACACGGCGACGGCAAGAATTTCGTCATCATCGACGCCGCGATGAACGATTTGATCCGGCCGACGCTCTACGAGGCGCATCACGACATCCTGCCGGTGCGCCAGCCGGCCGCGGGAGCGGCCGTGCTCACCGCCGACGTCGTCGGCCCGGTCTGCGAGACCGGCGACTATCTGGCGCTGGACCGCAAGCTGCCGCGGCTGAAGTCCGGCGACCTCATCGCCATCATGACCTCGGGCGCCTATGGCGCCGTGCAGTCCGGCACCTACAACACGCGGCCGCTGGTGCCGGAAGTGCTGGTCAAGGACGATCAGTACGCGGTGGTCCGCCCCCGCATCGACGTCGACGCGCTGATCGCGATGGATCGCACCGCGCCGTGGTTGTGAGTGCGGCCGTCGCCAGACCGTCATTGCGAGCGAAGCGAAGCAATCCAGCTTCCTACGCCGCCAACAAGAAAGCTGGATTGCTTCGTCGCTTGCGCTCCTCGCAATGACGAAAGGGACGACGGCGAGTCTACTTCGCCGCGTGGCTTCTCTTCGCGCCGCCGACGACCACGCCGGCGGCCTTCTCGATCGGCTTGATCGCCTCGGTGAAATCGGACTCCGCGCCCTGCTCGCGGATGACGACGTCCCACAGCCGGCCGACCGCTTCGGCGACTTCCATCGACAGCCCGAGCGAGCGCATCTCCTCCACCGCCAGCCGCACGTCCTTCACCATCAGCGCGGTGGTGAAGCCGTAATCGAAGCTGCGCGGCAACACCGAGCGCGGAAACTTGTCGCGGCTCGCCGTGCTCATGCCGGAGCCCGCGTTGATGACGTCGATCATCACGGCCGGATCGAGGCCGGATTTCGTGCCCATCACCACGGCTTCGCAGGTCGCCAGCATCGCGGTGGCCGAAAGGAAATTGTTGGCGAGCTTCATGGTCTGCCCCGCGCCGGGCTTGTCGCCGATGTAGAACACCTTGCCGAACACGGCGAGCGCGGCCTTCACCGCCTCGAACTCGGCGCGCGGGCCCGACACCATCACCGCCAGCGTGCCTTTCTCGGCGCCGGCGACGCCACCGCTCACGGGACTGTCGATCTGCACGATATTCGCACTTGCCAGCAGATCATGGATCTTCACCGCCATCTGCGAGCCGATGGTGGACAGGTCGATGAAGCGCTTGACGCGTCGGCCTTCGATCACGCCGCCCTTGCCGGTGGCGACTTCGAGCGAAGCCTGCAGCGAGGGCAGGCTCACCATCACGGTCTCGACTTTATCCGAAATGTCCTTCGGCGATGTTCCGGCTGTGGCGCCGAGCGCGGCCAGCCGGTCCATCGCCGCCTTCTGCGTGTCGAACACGGTGAGTGTGTGCCCGGCCTCGATCAGCCGCCGCGCCATCGGAAAACCCATCTTTCCGAGGCCGATGAATCCGATATCCATTTGGAAGGCCCTCCCGTTCGTCATTGCGAGGAGCGCAAGCGACGAAGCAATCCATTCTTGTTGGGACTGCGAAGGAAGCTGGATTGCTTCGCTTCGCTCGCAATGACGGCGGTGGCTGTCACCCCTTGTCGATCTCCGCGAACACCTCGCGCGCGATGCGGAAACTGTCCACCGCGGCCGGCATGCCGGCGTAGATCGCAACCTGCATCAGGATCTCGCGGATCTCCTCGCGCGTGACGCCGTTGGTCAGCGCGCCCTTCAGGTGCGCGCGCAACTCGTGCGGGCGGTTGAGGATCGAGATCATGGCGATGTTGAGCATGCTGCGGGTCTTGCGCGGCAGTTCCTCGCGGCCCCACACCGCGCCCCAGCAATATTCGTTGAGCAGGTCCTGGAACGGTGCGTTGAAGTTGTCGACGCTCTTCATGGCGTTCGAGACGTAAGCCTCGCCCAGCACGGCCTTGCGGATGCCCAATCCCTTGTCCCACATCTTCTGATCCATGACGTTTCCTCTATTGGAGCTTTTTGCAGCGGTTCGGCCGGGAAATTACGGGGTCTGTCCGCGGCAGTCACGCCTTCGTGTTATGCGTCGAAAGAGGTGGGATAGGGCGGGGAACGCGTGCCTCAGGGCCGCCGTTATGTTAGTGTCTGCTTCGGTCAACTTCGGAGATGTTGTTGAACGGCGCCAATCCCGATCCCTCAAAGCCCGCGCATGAGCCGGACGATGTGGCGCGGCTGAAATTGTCGCAGGCCCTCGATCGGGCGACCTACGCGATTGCGTGGGAGCGCGCTTGGCCGCCTCTGGCGCGGCTTTTGACCCTTGCCGGATTGTTCCTCACGGTTTCCTGGGCCGGCCTGTGGCTGCCGCTGCCTTCGCTGGCGCGCACGGCCGGGCTCATCCTGTTTGCCGCAGCGGCGGCTGTCGCGCTGTGGCCGCTGATTCGCTTTCGCTGGCCGACCCGCACAGAGGCGCTCGGCCGCCTCGACCGCGGCACCGGCGTCCGCCATCGCCCCGCCACGGCGCTGACCGACACCGTCACCACGAAGGACCCGATCGCGCTGGCGCTGTGGCAGGAGAGCCGCGCCCGCACGCTCGCCTCGCTGACGCGCATCCGTGCCGGCCTGCCGTCGCCGCGGCTTGCGATCCACGATCCCTGGGCGGTGCGGGGCCTCGTCATCGTCATGATGGTCGCCGCCTATTTCGCCGCGGGCGATGAGCGCAATCTGCGCGTCGCTTCGGCCTTCGACTGGAGCGGCGTGCTGACACCGACGAATATTCGCGTCGACGCCTGGGTGACGCCGCCGGTCTATACCGGCAAGCCGCCGATCATCCTGTCTTCCGCCAACAAGGAAGGCGCGGCTCCCGTCGGCGGCCCGCTGGCCGTGCCCGCCGGCAGCACGGTGATCGTGCGCTCGTCGGGCGGTACCCTCGACGTCGTCGCAGGTGGCGGCGTGAGCGAAGCTGCCGCCACCGAGCAGGCGCCCAAGGGCACCAATGAGCGGCACTTCACCGTGGCGGGTGACGGCACGGTCCACGTCCGGGCGCCCTCCGGCCAGCCGCAGTGGCGCTTCACCGCGACGCCCGATCGCGCGCCGACGATTACCCTTGCGAAGGATCCCGAGCGCCAGCCGCGCGGCGCGCTGCAGATGTCCTACAAGATCGATGACGACTACGGCGTCACCGAGGCCCGCGCCCGGTTCGTCGCGCGCAGCACCGGGGCCGACAAGGGCGGCAAGAGCGCGGCTGCGCCGCGGCCGCTGTTCGAGCCGCCGCAGTTCTCGCTGGTGCTGCCGAACGCGCGCACCCGCAACGGCGTCGGCCAGACGCTGAAGGACCTGAGCGAAGACCCCTATGCCGGCGCCGACGTCACCTTGACCCTGACGGCCAGGGACGAGGCCGGCAACACCGGCAGCAGTGAGCCGTTCAACATGCGCCTGCCGGAGCGACTGTTCTCCAAGCCGCTCGCGCGCGCGCTGATCGAGCAGCGCCGCATCCTCGCGCTCGACGCCGACCAGAACGGCGCGGTCTACGCCGCGCTCGACGCGCTGATGATCGCCCCGGAACTGTTCACCCCGCAGGCCGGCCATTATCTCGGCCTCTACAGCGTGGCGCGCGAGCTCGAGGCGGCCCGCACCGACGATGCGATGCGCGCCGTCGTCGCCAGCCTGTGGGCGCTCGCCGTCACCATCGAGGACGGCGACATTTCCGACGTCGAGAAGGCGCTGCGCGCGGCCGAGGAAGCGCTGAGGCAGGCGCTGGAGCGCGGCGCCAGCGAGGAGGAAATCAAGAAGCTGGCCGAGAACCTGCGCGCGGCGATGGACAAGTACCTGCGCCAGCTCGCCGAGCAGCTCAAGAACAACCCGCAGCAGCTCTCGCGGCCGCTCGATCGCAACACCAAGATGCTGACGCAGCGCGATCTCGACAGCATGTTGCGGCAGATCGAGCAGGAGGCGCGCCGCGGCAATCACGCCAAGGCGGCCGAGCTGCTCAAGCAGTTCAGCGACATGATGCGCGAATTGCAGATGGCCCGGCCCGGGCAGGGCGGCGACGACGAGATGGAGCAGGCGCTCAACGAGCTCGGCGACATGATCCGCAAGCAGCAGCAGCTGCGCGACAAGACCTTCAAGCAGGGCCAGGATTCGCGGCGCGACCGCTTGCGCGGCAAGCAGGGCAACCAGGACATGGGCGAGCTGCAGCAGGACCAGCAGGCGCTGCGCGACCGCCTGAAGAAGCTGCAGGAAGAGCTCGCCAAGCGCGGCATGAGCCCGGGGCAGCGCGGCGACAAGGGCCAGCGCGGCGACCGGCAGGGTCAGCAGGGCCAAGGGGGACAACAGGGCGGGCAAGGCGAGCAGGGCGAGGACGGTTTCGACCAGGCCGACGGCGCGATGGGCGATGCCACCGGCCGGCTCGGCGAGGGCAATGCCGACGGCGCGGTGGATGCGCAGGGCAAGGCGCTCGATGCGTTGCGCAAGGGCGCGCAGAGCCTTGCCGAATCGATGCAGCCGGGCGATGGCGACGGCCAGATGGACGGCCCCGGCAATCGCGCCGGCCGCCAGCAGAGCGGCGGCAACCAGACCGATCCGCTCGGCCGGCCGCTGCACGGCCGCGAGTTCGGCGACGACTTCACCGTGAAGATCCCCGGCGAGATCGACGTCGAGCGCGTCCGCCGCATCCTCGATGAGCTGCGCCGGCGCCTCGCCGATCCCAACCGTCCGCAGATCGAGCTCGACTACATCGAGCGGCTGCTGAAGGACTATTGAGGCAGCGAACCGTAGGGTGGGTTAGCCGCACCACGCCCGCCAATCTGTCCGCGCACGAAGGTGCAAGTAACCCACCATCTTGCGCGGAATGGTGGGTTACGCCTGCTACCTTGACTCGATGAAGCCTTGGTTTTCGTGGACCGGCTAACCCACCCTACGAAGCCAGCGACGAATTCATCTACCGGCAGCGCGGATAGATCGCCGCCAGCTCCCGCCCGCGCAGCAGCAGCATCCGCGAGCTCAGGCCGCCGCGCCGGCTGATCCAGTTGCGGATCGGCTCGGGATAGGCCTGATGCACCGCCTTCGATGCCTCCGGTTCGGCATAGAGCCGTCCGCGCCGGTCCATCGAGCGCGCGGCGTGGAAGCCGAGCACCGCGCGCCGCGTCACGCAGATGCGCTCGTCCGGCACCGTCATCAGCACCAGCGTGCAGGCCGACAGGCACGGCCCGTCGATCACCACGCGCTCGCCGGATTCGCGCACCTTGTCGAACAGCTCGATGAACGGACCGACCTGCCCGCCCGGGCTGGAGAGGATGCGCACGTCCGCGCGCGCGGCGGTGATGCCCGCGCACAGCGCCAAAGCTGCAACCAGGATTCTCATCTCTTCAACCTGTACCACCGATGCGATGAAAATTGGGCATCGCCGCGCCTGGCGCAAGAGCGCGAGGTCGTCACCCGTTCCGCCGCTGCCCGCGCAGCGTCGGCAGGCCGATGCCGGCGGCGTCGAACCCGCCGTCGACAGCGAGGACCTGCCCGGTGATGTAGCTCGAGCGGTCGCTGCACAGGAAGAAGACCGCCTCCGCCAGCTCCTCCTCGAGGCCATAGCGGTTGAGCGGAATCGCATCGTGATAATCGGCGCGGATCTCCGGCGTGTGCACGGCCTTGGCCATCGCGGTCTCGACCGGTCCGGGCGCTACCGCATTGACGCGGATGCCGAGCGAAGCCAGCTCGACCGCGAGCTGCTTGCTTAGGTGCGCCAGCCCGGCCTTGCTGGTCCCGTAGGCCGAGCGCAGCGTCGAGGCGCGCACCGCCGAGATCGAGGTGATGTTGACGATCGCGCCGCCGCCCTGCTCGCGCATGACAGGCACGGCGGCCTTGGTGCACAGGAACGGGCCGGTGAGGTTCACCTCCATGACCCGGCTCCAGTCGGCATCGGAGGTTTCCATGATCGGCGTGAACACCGCGATGCCGGCATTGTTGATGAGCGCATCGAGCCGGCCGAAGCGCTTGCCGATGGCATCGATGGCATCCGCAACGCCCCTTGCATCGGAGACGTCGCAATGCAGCGCCAGCGTGTTTTCGGGATCGGCAATCGCGGCGACCGCGCCATTGAGGAGCTCGCCCTCGATGTCCAGCAGCGCCACGCGCCAGCCCTCGGCGAGGAAGCGCCTGGCCGTCGCAAGGCCGATGCCGCGCGCTGCTCCCGTGACGAGGGCGACTTTGGACGTGGAGGAGGTCATCGGGTGTTCCGGCTTTGTCATTGGGGCTCGCCGACGCGAATGCGCCGCGTGTGCCCTCTTAAGGCAGGTTGATCCGGCCGGGAAGGCGGTTCCATGCGAAGCGATCGTCCGCCGGACGCTGCCGTCCTGCAACGCAATACCGCCAGAAAAATTTCGCCCGACCTGTCGGTGCCGCAAGGCTCCGTTCGTCATGTGGAGGAGCGCCGGCGAAGGGCGGGTTTTACGGGTTCGACACGGAGCAGACGATGCGATTCATGATGTTGCTGATCCCGCTCGGCTACGAGAGCGCGCCGCCGGACGTGCAGCTCGATCCCGAGCGGATGGCGGCGATGATGCGCTACAACGAAGAACTGCGGCAGGCCGGCGTGCTGATCACGCTGGACGGCCTGCATCCGCCCTCGATGGGCGCGCGCGTCTCCTTTGCCACCGGCAAGCCGGTCGTGACCGACGGCCCCTTCACCGAATCCAAGGAAGTGCTCGGCGGCTACTGGATGATCGAGGTGGATTCGCTGCAGGCGGCGATCGGGTGGGCCAAGCGATGTCCGGCCTCGGCGAACGAGATCATCGAGGTTCGCCAGGTCCACGAAGTCACCGATTATCCCGAACAGATGCAGCGCGTCGCCGCCGACTTCACCGTGCTGCAGGGCAGGGCCGTCCGCCGCTAGCCCTGCTCGTCCGCACCACCGCAAGGGAGAATTCCATGAGCAACGACACCTATCTCGCCGTTTTCCTCGGCAGCAACACCAATCCGAAAATGGCCGCCTGGAATGCGATGCCGCCTTCCGAGCGCCAGGCGAAAGAGCGCGAGGGTATCGCCGCCTGGAAGGCCTGGGTGGCAAGGCACCAAGGCGCCATCCTCGAGATGGGCGGCCCGCTGGGCAAGACCAAGAAGGTCGATGCCAGGGGCGTCGTCGATATCGCCAACGAGATGGGCGGCTTTACCGTGGTGCGCGCCGCCTCGCACGAGGCCGCCGCAAGGATGTTCGAGGACCACCCGCACTTCCTGATCTTCCCCGGCGAACGCGTGGAGATCATGCCGGTGCTGCCGATTCCCGCCGGTTAACGTTCATTAACGGCCCGCGCCCCCGGCATTGCCCGCTAGTGACCTTTGCACCCGGCTCATGTAAAACCCTTTCACATGAGCTGGCGCAAGGACAAGGATCAGCAGCGCGCCGAGCGCGGCTATCACCACGGCAATCTGAAGGAGGCGCTGCTGCAGGCGGCGCTCGACCTGATCGCGCAGAAGGGCGCGGCCGGGTTCACCTTCGCCGATGCCGCGCGCATGGCCGGCGTCAGCCCGGCGGCGCCCTATCGCCATTTCCGCGATCGCGACGAGCTGTTGTCCAGCATCGCCCAGCGCGGCTTCGAGCAGTTCGAGGCGATGCTGGCGCAGGCGTGGGACGACGGCCGCCCCGACACCGTCACCGCCTTCGAGCGGGTGGGCAAGGCCTATCTGCGCTTCGCCCGCGAGGAGCCTTCGTTCTATTCGGCGATGTTCGAATCCGGCCTGCCGGTCGATGGCAATCCGACGCTGCAGGCTGCTTCCGAGCGCGCATTCGCCATCATCCGCGCCGCCGCCGAGCGGCTCGCCGCGCTGGCGCCGCCGGGCGTGCCGCGGCCGCCGGCGATGATGATGGCCCTGCACATCTGGTCGATGTCGCATGGCATCGCCTCGCTGTTCGGGCGCGGCGATGCGGCCCGCCGCAAGCTGCCGATGTCGCCGGAAGATCTGCTCGAGGCCGAGGTGCTGATTTATCTGCGCGGTCTCGGCTTTCCGACCGATCGCAGGCCGAACGGGCAGGCGGGCGCAAAGCCGGCCGAGCCGCCGCCGGTCCCGCCCGCCGATGCACCGGCCGGTCCTGCTTCCGGTCCTTGGGGCCGCCCGAAATAAGATTCCAAAAATAAGTTGGCGGACGCCCTTGGGCGACCGCTTGACAATCCCAATGGTTGGGCTATCTATGTAAATGTTATTTACATTCACAACGGCGTGATGCCGTGATGGAGAAGGGAAATGGCCTACACCGCAGATGTCAATCGCTGGCGCGGCGGCCCGACCCCCCAGGGGGAAGAACGCTACGACCGCCCGCGCATGCTCGAATCGCCGTGGCATCCGGGCTGGATCATCGTGACGATCCTCGGTTTCATCATCTGGTGGCCGATCGGACTTGCCCTTCTCTTTTTCACACTCGGGAGCAGAAAAATGGGTTGCTGGAGCCACCACGATCGCGATCGCTGGGCCAACAAGATGGAGCGGATGCAGTACAGGATGGACCGCATGCGCGGCCGCATGGAGCGCGGCGGCTGGGGCTTTGGCCCGCCGTCGAGCGGCAACCGCGCCTTCGACGAGTACCGCACGGAAACCTTGCGGCGCCTTGAGGAGGAGCAGGTCGAGTTCAAGAATTTCCTCGAGCGCCTGCGCCACGCCAAGGACAAGGAAGAGTTCGACGCCTTCATGGCGCAGCACAAGACCCGCCCGACGCCGCCGAACGACCAGCCGCCGCAGGGCTGATCCCACCAGCCAGCCTTCAGGCGTAATGCCCCCAAAGTCCTGATGGCCACGAGCCGCCCGTTTGCGAAAGCAGACGGGCGGTTTGCTTATCCCCGGGCGCGTCGCTTGCCCAGCCTGGTCGGGAGTTGAGCTACCCTATTTCCGACAGCATCGCTGGCAACGCGCAGTTCATAGGCCGATTGCAGGTTCAGCCAGAATTGCGGACTGGTCTGGAACCAGTGCCCGAGACGAAGCGCAGTGTCACCGGTGATCGCCCGCCTACCCTGAATGATCTGCGAAATACGGTTCGCCGGCACGGCGATCTGCCGCGCCAGTTCGGTTGGAGTGATCTGAAGTTCGCTCAATTCATCGGCGAGGATTTCGCCGGGGTGGATTGCAGGGCGGGCCATGGCTCGACTCTCTCAGTGATAGTCCACGATCTCTACGTTCAATGGTCCCAAGGCCGATTTCGGCCATTCAAAGCAGATCCGCCATTGTTGATTGATGCGGATCGAATATTGGCCTGCACGATTGCCCTTCAAGGCTTCCAGCCGGTTGCTTGGAAGGCCTGCCAAATCGGCAAGTGAGGCGGCCGCCTCAAGTATCTCCAGCCGTTTCCAGCCCTGCCGCTCGAACCCCTTAAATGCCGGGACGTATTCGCCGCTGGCGAATCGCTCCGTGCGCTTGTCCTGGAAGCTCAAGATCATCGCCGGGAACCATTAGCCTCCTGGACGATGTACGTCAACCGTATAGCCGCGCGGTTGAACGAGGGCGGGGCGGGCGGGTTGTACGTGCCGCCTGCCAGATCAACGCGAGGACGATCCGAGAAAGGGCTCGCCTTTACGCCGCGCGGACCGATGCGAGGAACGCCGTCATTTCGCGCTTCAGGTTGTCCGATTGCTGCGCCAATTCGCGCGTCTCGCCAAGCACCAGGTCCGCAGCGGTGCCGACTTCGCTGGAGGCCTGCGCGACGCCGGCGATCGTTGAGGAGACCTCGCTGGTGCCGTGAGCCGCCTGGCCGATATTGGCGGCGATCTCCGTGGCGGCGACCCGCTGTTGCGCGACCGCCGAGGAGATCGCGGCGGCGATCTGATTGATCTCGGCGATCGTGGCGCCAATTCTGCGGATCGCCTCTACCGCGACCGAGGTGCTGCCCTGGATGCAGCCGATTTGGCCCTTGATCTCCTCGGTGGCCTTGGCGGTCTGAGCCGCCAGTGTTTTCACCTCGCTCGCCACCACCGCGAAACCCTTGCCCATCTCTCCGGCGCGAGCGGCCTCGATCGTCGCATTCAGGGCGAGCAGGTTGGTCTGGTTGGCGATCTCCTCGATCAACCCGACCACCTCGCCGATCTTTTGCGCCGACTGCGCCAGACCCTCGACGGTAGCGTCAGTGCTCCTCGCCTCGTCGACGGCCTTGCCCGCGATTGTGGTCGACTGTGCCATCTGCCGGGTGATCTCGCCGATCGAAGTACTGAGTTCCTCGGCTGCCGCGGCGACGGTGTTGACGCTGCCGCTGGCCTTGCCTGCCGCACCGGCGACGACGTCGACCAGGCGCGTCGTCTGCCCCGCGGTTGCGGACATCGTTTGCGCGGTCGCCTGCATCGCGCCGGCTGCGTTGGCGACGGTATGGACGATGGCGCCGACGCTATGCTCGAACGTATCGGCGAGTTGCAACATTGCTGCGCGCTTCTCCGCCTCCGCCCGGCGGATCTGCTCCTGCCGCTCCTGGGCGTGGTGCCGCGCCTTGATGGCATTCTCCTTGAAGACGTTCAGCGCGCTGGCCATGACGCCGATCTCGTCCTTGCGGTGGCTCTCGGGCACCTCGACGGTCTCGTCGCCATCCGCAAGCCTGTGCATCGCGTGGGTGATGGTCCGAATTGGATAGCCGATGCGACGGGCGATCAGCATGCCGATTGCGGCCAGCATCGCTCCGGCGAGCGCGATCCCGATCAGGATGCGGTTGGTCAGCTCACTGCCGCGCGCCATCGCGCCGTCGATCGCGGTTGCGTTCTCCAGCACGCCGCGCACGTCGCCGAGTTTCCAGTCCCGCTTCGGTGAATCGGCGCGGGCATTGTGGCAGCTTACGCAGGATGGATCGGTCATGCGGTCGGCAACCGCGACACGAACCGCCTCCTTGCCGTCGATCGTCTCGCGTCGGCTGAAAACGCCGTCGGGATTGGCGACCAGATAGTCCCAGGCTGCGCGAGCAAACGCATCGAGCTGGCGATCCTGACGGTTGGGATAGGGGTACGGACTATAGAGCGAAAGATTGGTACCTTCCTTCCTGAGCATGTCCCCGAGGTCGAGGATCATGGTCGCCGGCAAGGGAATCGCCGCCGGATTGGTCTGGTGGTCGAAATTGGGCTTGAGGCCGCCGCCCTGATTGACGACCTTGCCGATGACGAACTTTGTGTAGTAGGCCCGCAGCGTCTTGAATTGCCGGACCGTCAGTTGCGCCGACTGGATCGCGCCATCGACTGCGTGCTGGGCGACGACCGATGGCAGCAACAGCCAGGCAAGCAGAAGGGCAACGACGGTGACGACCGGAACTGGCAGAATCATCTGCCAGGCAATGCTGTGCCGCATGGAGTCCCTCGAAAAAGCACCCGACCGAGTGCGCGGACGGATCGCGCCAGTCAGATCCCTGCGGCGTTGGAGGGACCTCAAAACCTGTCGATGGAACATAGACTTGGTTTGGTTTCGAGGCCGTTAACCATGCGCCCGTAAAACTCCGGGGCCTCTTGGACGCGCGAGTGCGCACCATGATTCGATGCGGCGCCTTGCCCCGGAATGACCGGGTTTGTTGGGCAAGCGGCACCCTGAAACGCAAAAGGCCGCCGGGCGAAGCCCTGGGCGGCCTTAAGCTGCCCTTTGGGGGCAGGTGCGATCGTCACGCCCGGGCAATATGGGACGATTTCCGATTCTCGTCAAGGGGGTCGGTAGGACGGGTTGAGCTCTTCGCGAAACCCGTCACCTTTGTTGCAGAGCGCGACGGGTTTCGCTGGCGCTCGGCCCATCCTACATTCCCTGCGTCAGCGGGAGCGCAGGATGGCGTCAGCCGAACAACTCTGGCAATCGGTCCGCCGCGAGGCGGAGGCGATCGCGGCCGGCGATCCCGTGCTTGCGGCGTCGCTCGAGCAATCCATCCTCCGTCATGCCGATCTCGGCGGCGCGCTGGCGCAGCAAATCGGCCAGCGGCTCGGGGCGAAGGATGACGATCGCGCGCGGTTCGCCGGCGTGGCGAACGAGGCGTTTGCCGCCGCGCCGGATCTGGTCGGGGCCGCGAGCCTCGATCTTGCGGGCATCGTCGATCACGATCCCGCGACCACGGCGCTGCTGCCGCCGCTCTTGAACTTCAAGGGCTACGTGGCGCTGCAGGCCTTTCGCGTCTCCAACTGGCTCTGGCAATGCGGCCGCCGCGACTTCGCGCTGCTGATGCAGAGCGCTTCCTCCGAGCGGCTGCAGGTCAGCATCCATCCCTCGGCATCGATCGGCACCTCCGTGTTCCTCGATCATGCCACCGGCATCATCATCGGCGCGCTCTCCACCATCGGCGACGGCGTCACCATCCTGCAGAACGTCACCATCGGCCGAACCGCGGAAAATCCCGCGCGCGCTCCGCGCATCGGCCGCTTCGTGCTGCTCTCGTCCGGCGCGAGCGTGATCGGCGATATCGGCGTCGGCGATTTCGCCAAGATCGGCGCCGGCGCCGTCGTCACGCGAGACGTGCCCGCAGGATGCACCGCCGTCGGCGTGCCGGCGCGGCTGACCAACTGCCCGGAGCACGCGATTCCCGCCTGAAATCCGGCCCGTCCGCGGCTCGCGGCATAGGAACGTGCGCCGCCAGCCCCTATCATGGAGTGTGGAGCGAGTGTTGCAAATTCAACACGACGAGGCAAATCACTTCGGTTTGCCGGAATCGTGTCAAGCCCCTAAATCAAAAATATTTCTCTTTACCGGAATTCCGATTTACGTTATACGTCTCCCCAGCCCGTGCCACCGTGAGGGACGTTTCGCGATCGTCACGAAACGTGGTGCGGGTTGCGATGGGCCGCTGCCGGCGTCAGGTGTGTTCGCATGCCAGGCGAAACGTCGGCGGCGGACGGTGAAATCGTGTGGTCCTGGCGCCGCGACCCTGGCGCTACACCGGTTGGGAGATTCCCGCCGGCTACGGGGGCAAGAAAGGCCGCTCCCCGGGGAGATCACGTATAATCCGAAAACCATTGCGCGGGGAAGGTCGGGATGTCCTGGCTGTACCTGTCAAATCCGTGTGCGTTTTCTTACTACCGTTGCACACGGTGCTGCGGGCGCAGCCGGCGCCCGGCCTTCTCCGCGCCCTCTGTTCAAGAGGGAGCAAACGAAATCGCAAGACCCGGACGAAAATCGAGTCGCGGGAATGTGAACTCATGTTCACCGTCAGCGCGTGTTTCCAGTCATTGCGAGCGACTTGTCCGCCGCAGCTCGCCGTTCGCTGCGCGATCGCCTCGCCGCCGAGTTTGTGCCGGATCAATAAGGAGCCGTCCGCAGCTGCTATCGAAGGTCAGCTCCGAGGGACGACCGATGACACGGGATCCTGACATTCTGGATGTGCTGCGCGGCATCATCGATCCGGAGATCGGCATCAATATCGTCGATCTCGGGCTCGTCTATCAAGCCGAGCGGACGGCCGACGCAATCGATGTCGCCATCACTATGACGACCCGTGCCTGTCCGCTGGGAGAGATGATGCTGGAGGAAGCGCGAGCCGCCCTGTCGCGGCGTTTTCCGACCCTGGTCGTCACGGTGAGCCTCGTGTGGGAGCCACCCTGGGCGCCGGCCATGATGACGGCGGCGGGGCGGGAATCGCTTGCGATGTGATCGTGGCGGAACGCATTCCATGCGCACTACGTCGCCTCCGGCAACTCCGATGAGCCCGGCACCACATGCGTCGGGCCGGCCGGACTGGTGGCGGTTGAGGCTTGCGGCTCTTGCCGTTGCCCCGGTGACGCTCGCGACCGGGCTTGCCGGCGGCCTGTGGCGTCTGGGCTGGGATATGCCGGGCGTGGCCTGGCTTGCCGCGTTGCATGGACCGCTGATGATCTCAGGTCTGTTCGGAACGGTGATCGGCGTCGAGCGCGCCGTTGCATTCGGCAAGGGATGGCCTTACGCGGCGCCGGTCCTTTCCGGGCTCGGCACGCTCGCGCTGCTGGCCGGAGCGACGTCATCGATGGGCGCAGCGCTCTACCTGGCGGCTGCCGGCATGCTCGCCGCCGTATCGGCTCTGATATTACGGATGCAACCTGCCATATTCACCGCCGCGCTGCTTCTCGGTGCGCTGTCGTGGGGCGCAGGAAGCGCGCTGTGGCTGGCCGGCGCGGGGATGCCGTCGGTGGTCGGCTGGTGGATCGCCTTCCTCGTGCTGACCATCGGCGGTGAGCGGCTTGAAATGAGTCGATTGCTGCCGTCGCGACGCGGCAGCCGGCTTCTCTTCGTGATCTCCGTCGCGCTGATCGTGGTCGGTGCAGGCCTGGGCATCGACGACGATGTCGGCGCCCGCCTCTATGGTCTCGGCCTGCTCGCCTGCACGCTATGGCTGCTGCGCCACGACATCGCGCGCCGCAACATACGCATGGCGGGCGCACCGCGATATTTCGCCGCCTGCATGCTGGCGGGCTATCTGTGGCTCGGTGTCGCGGGCGTACTGATGGCAATCGCGACGCCAGCTGCGGCGTTCAGGTACGACATGATGCTGCATGCCGTTCTGATCGGCTTCGTCCTTTCGATGGTGTTCGGGCATGCGCTCATCATTCTGCCTGCGGTGATCCGGCTGAGGATCAGCTACAGCCCCGCGCTCTACGTGCCGCTCGCCATCCTGCACGGTTCGCTGGCAATGCGAATGGCCGGCGGCCTCGGCGAATGGGATGTGCCCAGGCAATGGAGTGGCGTTGCGACCGTGATGGCGATTGCGGCATTTGCGGCTGCATTGATATGGGGCGCGACGGCGGCTCGTCGGCAAGTCGCGGCCGAGCAGCTGGCAGCCCGGAAGCCACTGTCTTGAATTCGGTCAAGTTAGGCGTTCGGCGGTTCTGATAAGCATCCATACATAAAAACTACTATCAAGGGGGATTCCCATGGGTGTGTTGCAACGCTGCGCCGCAGCTGCGACCGTCGGCTTGGTCGCGCTATTGACTGCCGGAAATCCGGCATCGGCTCAAATCAAGATTGGCTCCGTTCTCTCGGTGACCGGGCCGGCATCGTTCCTCGGCGATCCCGAGAAGAAGACGCTCGAAATCTACGTCGACGAAATCAACGCCAAGGGCGGCGTCAACGGCCAGAAGCTGCAGCTGGTCGTCTACGATGACGGCGGCAGCGCCGACAACGCACGCACCTTTGCCACGCGCCTGGTCGAGGAGGACAAGGTTGTCGCGATGGTCGGTGGCAGCACCACCGGCACGACGCTTGCCATGGTCCAGGTCTTCGAAGAGGCCAAGATTCCCTTTATCTCCCTGGCCGGCGCCATCCAGATCATCGAGCCCGTGCGAAAATGGGTCTTCAAGACGCCGCACACCGACAAGATGGCCTGCGAAAAGATCTTCGGCGACCTCAAGCGTCGCTCGCTGACGAAGGTGGCGCTGATCTCGGGCACCGACGCGTTCGGAAAGTCGATGCGCGACCAGTGCGTCGCGGTGGCGCCAAAGGCGGGAATCAATATCGTCGCCGAGGAGAATTACGGCCCGCGCGACAGCGACATGACGCCGCAACTCACCAACATCCGCAACAAGGCGGAGGTGCAGGCGGTGGTCAATCCCGGCTTCGGCCAGGGACCGGCGATCGTGACGCGCAATTACCGGCAGCTCGGAATCACGCTGCCGCTGTATCAGAGCCATGGCGTGGCTTCCAAGCAGTTCATCGAGCTCGCAGGTCCCGCGGCCGAGGGGGTGCGGTTGCCTGCTGCGGCGCTTCTCATCGCCGACAAGCTCCCGGCGAGCGATCCGCAGAAGTCCGTCGTCGTGAATTATTCCCGCACCTATCAGGCGAAAACCGGCCAGGCGGTTTCCACCTTCGGCGGACATGCCTATGACGGCTTCATGATCCTGGTCGGGGCGATGCAGCGCGCCAAGGGCGCCGATTCCTCGAAGATCCGTGACGAGATCGAGCGTACCAAGGGTTACGTTGGAACCGGCGGCATCGTGAACATGTCGGCGGCCGATCACATGGGCCTCGATCTGTCGGCATTCCGCGTGCTGGAGATCAAGGGCGGCGACTGGACGCTGATCCCCGATACCTGAGCAGCAGGGGCGGGCAGGCCAAGTGAGCCTGCCCGCGCTGCCTTGCTGCGATCGAACCGAGTCATGCGAGGCCGCTGGAACGATGGCCGAGTTGCTGCAATTCATTTCGTCGGGCTTGACCGTCGGCGCCATCTACGCGCTGGTCGCCCTCGGCTTCACGCTGATCTACAAGGCGTCCGACATCATAAATTTTGCCCAGGGCGAGTTCGTCATGCTGGGCGGGATGACGACGGTGTTCGCAGCGATTGCCGGCGTGCCGCTGCCGCTGGCCGCGCTTGTCGCAGTCGTTGCGACCACAGCCGTCGGATTGGCGTTGCACCGCTTTGCGATCGAGCCGGCGCGGGGCGCGAGCCCCGTTGCCCTGATCATGATCACGATTGGTGCCTCGATCTTCCTGCGCGGCATGGCGCAGATCGTATTCGACAGGCGCTTTCACAGCCTGCCGCCGCTGCTCGGTGCCGAACCGATCCAGTTCGGCGGAGCCGCCATCCTGCCGCAAAGCCTGGTCGTGCTGGCAAGCGCGACCGTCATCGTGACCCTGCTTTGGCTTTTCATCGACCGCACCCTGCTGGGCAAGGCCGTGATCGCCACCGCCGCCAATCGCCTCGCCGCGCGGCTGATCGGCGTCGACACGCGGCGCGTCGTCGCGCTCTCCTTTGCCGTATCGGCGGCGATCGGGGCGATTGCGGGCGTACTGATCACGCCGATTGCGCTGACCAGCTACGATGCCGGAACGCTGCTGGCGTTGAAGGGATTCGCCGCGGCCATGCTCGGCGGAATAGGCAGTGCCGCGGGAGCGGTCATCGGCGGGTTGCTGATCGGCATGCTCGAGGCCTTTGCGGCCGGCTACGTTTCCTCGAACTACAAGGATGCGGTCGCGTTCCTCATCATTCTCGTCGTCCTGATCCTGATTCCCCAGGGCCTGTTCGGCCGGGCCAAAGTCGAGCGGGTGTAGATTGCGTGCGCTGCTCGAAACCCGATTGATGCCGGCGATCGTGATCGGCGCATTGATCGTGATCCTGCCGCTGTTCTTTCCGTCGACCTACTACTACCGCATCGGCGTGCTTGTCTTCATCTTTGCGCTCGCGGTCGTGGGCCTCAATCTGCTGATGGGCTTTGCCGGTCAGGTCAGCCTCGGCCATGCCGGCTTTCTCGGGATCGGAGCGTATTCGGTCGCCATCGGTCCGGTCCATCTTGGCGTGCCGTCATGGCTCTGCCTGCTCGGCGGCGCACTGCTCTCGGGCGCCATAGCCTTCCTGGTCGGCCGGCCGATTCTGAAGTTGAGGGGGCATTATCTCGCCGTCGCGACGCTTGGGCTGGGATTGCTCCTTGCCATCGTGCTGACCAACGAGGCGCGCTGGACCGGAGGGCCGGACGGCATGGGCGTGCCCAGGCTGGTGCTGTTCGGCTGGAGTGTGCGAGGTGCGACCACCTGGTACTGGATCGCCGGCGCGACCTTTGTCGTCGGGTTCCTGCTTGCGCTCAACTTGATGGACAGCCCCACCGGCCGTGCGTTGCAGGCCATACACGACAGCGAGATCGCAGCACGCGTGCTCGGCATCGACGTGGCACGCAAGAAGCTGACGATCTTCGTGATCTCCGCGATGTATGCGTCGGTCGCCGGATCGTTTCTCGCGCTGTTCAACGGGTACATCACGCCGGATGCTGCCGGATTCCTGCGCTCGATCGAACTGGTCGCGATGGTCGTGCTGGGCGGCATGGGATCGATCGTCGGCTCGCTGGTAGGGGCCTTCGTGCTGGTCGTGCTGCCGCAGGCGCTCACCGTCTTCCACGATTATGAGCAGGCCATGCTCGGACTGATCGTAATGGTCTTCATGATCTTCCTGCGCCGCGGCATTGTGCCTTCGATTGCCGCGTCGCTTGCGGGGTGGCGCAGATGAAGATCCTGGAGGCAGACCGGCTGTCGGTCTCGTTTGGCGGAGTGCGGGCCGTTGACGAAATCAGCATCGCGGTCGAAGCCGGACAGGTGTTTTCGATCATCGGGCCGAACGGTTCCGGCAAGACGACGTTGTTCAATCTGGTTTCTGGAATTTATGCACCCAACCACGGCAGCATCCGCTTTGCCGGCGAAACCGTAACGGGGCTCGAGCCTCATCAACTGGCGCGCCGGGGATTATCCCGGACGTTTCAGAACCTCCAGATATTCTCGCAAATGTCGGTGCTGGAAAATGTGATGGTCGGTCACCATCGCCACGAGGATACGGGGATACTGGCCGATCTCGTGCATTGGCCGTCGGTGAGGCGCCAGAATGCAGCGACCCGTGAAGTGGCTTTCGCGGCGCTCGCCCGGGTCGGACTTGCCGATGAAGCAGGGCGTGCGTCCGCTGCGCTTTCCTATGGCGCACTCAAGCGCCTCGAGATCGCGCGCGCATTGGCGAGCGATCCGAAGCTGCTGCTGCTCGACGAGCCGGCCGCAGGTTGCAATCCGGTCGAAACCCAGGAGATCGATCGCGTCATCCGCTCGCTCGTGAGGGATGGGATCACGGTCATGCTGGTCGAGCACGATATGCGGCTGGTGATGAATATCTCCGACCGCGTCCTTGTTCTCGCGAGGGGCCGGGCGCTTGCCGAAGGCGCGCCCGAACAGGTGCGCGCCGATGCCGCGGTGATCGAAGCCTATCTGGGCGAACACGGTGCAAGGGAGGCTGCCCGTGCTTTCCGTTGAAGACGTCAGGAGCGCCTACGGCCGCATCGAGGTCCTTCACGGCGTGAGCCTGCATGTCGAGCGAGGGGAAATCGTGACGCTGATCGGCGCAAACGGGGCCGGCAAGACCACGTTGCTGCACGCCGTCTCGGGCGTTCAACCGATCACCGGCGGCACCATACGGTTCGAGGGTCGGCCGATCGAGCTGTTGCCCGCTCATGCGCGCGTGACGGCCGGCATTTCCCAGGTGCCTGAAGGCCGGCAGGTGTTCGAGCCGCTGTCTGTGAAGGATAATCTGAGGCTGGGTGCGTGGTCGCGCCGTTCGGCCGATCTCAAGCACGACCTGACGCGCGTCCTGCAGTTGTTCCCGATGCTTGAGGCGTTCTGGGAAAAGCCGGCAGGAACGTTGTCCGGCGGACAGCAGCAGATGCTGGCGATCGGACGGGCCCTGATGGCGAAGCCCCGCCTGTTGCTGCTCGACGAGCCCTCCATGGGGCTGGCACCCAAGCTGGTCGATCACGTGCTCGCGGTGATCCGGTCGCTCAAGGACGAAGGTCTGACCATCCTGCTGGTGGAGCAGAATGCCAGCGCTGCGCTGGCTATCGCCAACCGTGCCTACGTGCTGGAAACCGGCAGGATGGCGTTGAGCGGAAATGCGGCCGATGTCCAGAGCGATCAGCGAGTCCGCGAAGCGTATTTGGGAATCTGAGCAAATGCGAGCAGCCGTTGACATCGGTCAAGAAAGTCAATTCGCAAAATCAATCTAATCGGAAAGAACCAAGGAGCAATTCGAGGGAGAGCAGCAATGAGGGCGAATCTCCGGCCGGGAGTTTCACGCACGAGCCGGCTTACCGTGGACCGCGACCGCAGCATTGGATTCATGGGCGAGGAGGGTCGTGTCTACGGGACGCCGTATCTGGTGCGCGACATCGAGCACACCTGCCGTGATCTGTTGCTCGAGTACGGCGATGCCGGCGAGGATTCTGTCGGCACCGACATCGCCATCAAGCATGCTGCGCCGACCCTGCTTGGAATGTCGGTCGAGATCAAGGTCACCGTGACTGCGGTCGAAGGACGCAAGGTTTCGTTCGACGTGACGGCCACGGATGAGATCGAGCCGATCTGCAGCGGCACGCATGGACGCTTCGTCGTCGACGTCGGCAAGACGATCGAACGTCTGAAAGCGAAGGCTGCCAAACGAGCCGTCAAAGCGGGATAGAGGCGATGCCGGGCAAGTCGGCGCAAAGCAGGCCGGTGCACAACGAACGAACGGTATCGACCTATTGCTATCAGTGCGTCGCCGGTCCGGACCTGCTCAAGGTGCGCATTCAGGACAATGTCGCCACTGAGATAGGTCCGAACTTCGACGCTGCAGACATTCACCCGGCCGGTGGCAAGGTATGCGTCAAGGCGTTCGGACTGGTGCAGAAGGCCTATACGCCCAATCGCGTGTTGACCCCGATGAAGCGCACCAATCCGAAGAAGGGGCGCAACGAGGATCCCGGCTTCGTGGCCATCTCGTGGGATGAAGCGCTCGATCTCGTGGCGGGAAAACTCAATGCGGCGCGCGCCGCCGGTCTGACCGACCAGGCCGGCTATCCCCGTGTCGCGGCGAGTTTCGGTGGTGGCGGTACGCCGACGGCCTATATGGGGACGCTGCCGGCGTTTCTCGGCGCCTGGGGTCCGGTCGACATGAGCTTCGGCTCCGGACAGGGCGTCAAGTGCACGCACTCGGAGCATCTGTACGGCGAACTATGGCATCGCGCATTCACGGTCGCACCGGATACGCCCCTGTGCGAATACGTGATCTCGTTCGGCGCCAATGTCGAAGCGTCCGGCGGCGTGTGCGGCGTCAAGCGCCACGCTGACGCGCGCAACCGCGGCATGAAGCGGGTGCAGGTCGAACCGCATCTCTCGGTCACCGGCGGCGCGTCGGCCGAATGGATACCGATCAAGCCCAAGACGGACGTGGCGTTCCTGTTCGCCATGATCTATGTGCTGCTGCATGAGCACCCGCGCCAGCGGCTCGACCTGCCGTTTCTCAAGAACGTCACCTCGTCGCCCTATCTGATCGGACCGAATGGCTATTTCCTGCGCAGCGTCGAGAGCCGCAAGCCGCTGATGTTCGACCGCGGAAGCGGGCGCGCCGTGGCTTTTGATGCCAAGGGCGTCGATCCCGCGCTTGAGGGAACGTTCAAGGTCGACGGCATCGAGGTCGGGCCGGACAACGAGGTGATCGTGCATCACGGCATCGAGGTTCGCCCGGCCTTCGCGCACCTCGTCGAGCACGTAAAGTCCTATTCGCCGGAATGGGCGAGCTCGATCTGCGACGTGCCGGCGGCCACCATCCGCCGGGTGACGAACGAATTCCTCGATCATGCCCATGTCGGCGAGACCATCGAGATCGATGGCGTCACCTTGCCGTTCCGGCCGGTGTCGATTTCCTTCGGCAAGACCGTCAACAATGGCTGGGGCGGCTATGAATGCTGCTGGGCCCGCACCCTGATCCCGTGCCTGCTCGGCGCGCTTGAAGTGCCGGGTGGCACGCTTGGCAGCACCGTGCGGCTCAACCGCCCGGCCGACAATCGTTGGTCGAGCGTCAAGCCGGGTGCGGACGGCTTTATGGATTATCCCATGAATCCGACCAGCAAGGAGGGCTGGATATCGCGTCCGCCGGCGCGCTCAGGTCATCGCACGCTGGTGCCGCTCGTCGCCAACTCGGCCTGGAGCCAGGCGCTGGGTCCGACCCATCTCGCCTGGATGCAGCAGAGCGAAGACTTCGAGCATTTCCCCCATGCATCGCCGCCCGACGTGTGGTTCGTCTACCGCACCAACCCGGTCATCTCCTTCTGGGACACCAAGCGGATCGGCGAGGCGGTCGCCAACTTCCCGTTCACGGTCTGCTTCGCGCTGACGCGCGACGAGACCAATCACATGGCTGACGTGCTGCTGCCCGACTGCACGGACCTCGAAGGGCTTCAGCTGCTGCGGATCGGCGGCACCAAATACATCGAGCAATTTTGGGACTATCAGGGTTTTGCGCTGCGAGACCCCGCCGTCACACCTCAGGGCGAAGCGCGCGACTTCACCTGGATCGCGACCGAGCTGGCGCGCCGCTCCGGTATCCTCGAAGCCTACAATGCCGCGATCAACCGCGGCGGTCACGGCGTCAAGCTGTCAGGCAGGAACTACGATTTCTCGCTCGACCCTTCCATGCCGCACGGGGTCGAGGAGATCTGGGACGCGACTTGCCGCGCGGCGAGCGCGGAGATCACGGAAGGTCAATCGAGCGAGGGCCTCGACTGGTTCCGCGAGCATGGCTTTCGCGTCACGCGCTTCCCGCGCCTGATGTGGTATCTCTATCCGCGTCTCGTCGAGCAGGGGCTGCGCTTCGAACAGCCCTATCAAGAGCGTCTGTTCCGCGTCGGCAAGGAGCTCGGCCGCCGCCTGCACGAGCAGGGCATCACCTGGTGGGACCGCCAACTCGAGGAATACGAGGCGATCCCGCATTGGCGCGACCTCGGCAAATTGTGGGAGGACGCGCTCGCCCGCCACTTCAAGGTCGACATGTCGGACTATCCGTTCTGGCTCGTCACCTCGCGCAGCATGCAGTATTCCTGGGGCAACAATGTCGGCCTGCAATTGATCAGGGAAGTTGCCGACAACGTCATCGGCCACGGCAGCGTTGTCATGAGCGAGAGCGCGGCCGCCAGGATGGGAGTCCAGGACGGTGACCGCATCGAGGTACGCTCCCCGCTCAATGCCACGGAAGGCCGCGTCGTGCTGCGCGAGGGCATTCGCCCCGACACACTGCTGATCATCGGGCAGTTCGAGCACTGGGCGACGCCCTATGCCAAGGACTTCGACGCCCCGAGCATGAACGCGCTGGTGCCGATGCTGCTCGACCTCACGGATGCCACTGGCTCCGCCGCGGACCTCGTCCGGGTGAAGGTGACGAAACTTCGGAGCGCGGCATGACGCGCTGGGCGATGATCGCCGATCTCGAGCGCTGCGTCGGCTGCCAGACCTGCACGGCGGCATGCAAGCATGCCAACGCGACGTCGCCGGCCGTGCAATGGCGCAAGGTGCTGGACGTCGAGGCGGGCTCGTATCCCGATGTATCGCGCAGCTATGTTCCAGTGGGTTGCCAGCACTGCGAAGATCCGCCGTGCATGCACGTTTGCCCGTCGACGGCGACGCGCAAGCGCGCCGACGGCATCGTCACGATCGACTACGACGTTTGCATCGGCTGCGCCTATTGTGACGTGGCCTGTCCGTACCAGGCGCGTTTCAAGGTCGATGCTGCCGATTTCGCCTATGGCCCCGGCCGGCAGATGCAGAACGAGGCCGAGCGGGAGGATCCGGCACGGATCGGCGTCGCGCAGAAGTGCACCTTCTGCTCCGACCGTATCGACTTCGGCCTGGAGAACGGCCTCACCCCAGGCGTCGATCCGCGCGCGACGCCCGCCTGCGCGAATGCCTGCATCGCCAGCGCGCTGCAGTTCGGCGATCTCGACGACCCCTCCAGCAATGTCTCGATGTTGCTCAAGCAGCACAAGCATTTCCGTATGCATGAGGAGATCGGTACTGGGCCGGGGTTCTACTATCTCTACGAACACGCCGGCGCACTGATCGTTGACGGGGATCGCGATGAGCCGCCTGTGCCGACGACACCGTCGCGCCTTCGCTCGCGCGGCGTCGAGCCGTGGCACCAGAAGCACTGGGATTGGAAAGCGGCCGGCAATTTCCTGACCGGCGGAATAGGTCCGGGCCTGTTCGCCGGCGCCGCGGTGGCTGCGGTGACCGTCGGCCCGCCAGCTCTGCTCGGGCTGCTCGCCATGGCGCTGATAGGGGTCGGCTTGTTGCTGGTGGTGATGAAGATCGGCCGTCCGTTGCGGGCGTACTCGGTGCTGCGCCAGCCGCAACGCTCGTGGATGTCGCGCGAAGCGTGGGTCGCCATGGCCTTCTTTCCGGTCGCGCTCGCCGCCGTGTGGACCGAAAATATCGCGCTGTGGCTTGTGGCCGCCGTGCTCGCGCTGACGTTCCTGCTCTGTCAAGGAATGATCCTGCGCGAGGCAAAGGGCATTCCCGCCTGGCGCGAAGCTCGTATCGTGCCGCTGATCGTCGCCACCGGGCTGACCGAGGGAGCCGGCGCGCTTCTGGTTGCCTGCCTGTTGTTGCCGGCGCTTGCACCGCTGACGCTTGGTGCTGCGATCGCAACCGTCGCGCTCGCGGCGGTGCGGGCTGCGGCTTGGTTCGCCTATCGCCGCGCGCTGGCGCGGAGCGGCGCGCCAGCCAAGGCGCTTGCCGCGCTTGATGGCTATCGTCCGTGGTTGCTGGTCGGAGGTCTCGTTGTTCCGGCCGTCGGCGTCATATCCGGCCTGCTCATTCACAGTCTGGCAGCGCCACTATTCATCGTCGCTAGTGTCGCGGCTGCCGCAGCCGGACTCGCATTCAAATTCCTGCTGATCACGCGAGCCGGCTACAATCAGGGCTTTGCGCTGCCGCACACTCCGGTGCGCGGCACCGGGCGGGCCGGTCCGGCCGTGAAGCCGGGATGGACGTCAGCGGTCACTTCGGCGGGGCTGCAATAGAGCGGCCCCCCGAACCAAAGGGAGATCACGTCATGAACAGACACAGCGCAATGCGCGATGCGGAGGTCTTCATGTTCGATCCTGCCGCCGAGACGATGTCGCGCACTGCGTTGGCCGGGCTTCAGCTCGAGCGGCTGAAGCGCACGCTGGAACATGCCTATGCCAATGTGCCGCACTACCGGCGCGCCTTCGACGCGGCTGGGGTGGAGCCCGAAAGTCTCACCTCTCTCGCCGACATCGTCCGCTTTCCCTTCACCCTGAAAACGGATCTGCGCGACAATTATCCCTTTGGAATGTTTGCGCTGCCGCGCCAGCAACTGGCGCGGCTGCACGCCTCATCCGGAACCACCGGCCGGCCGACCGTAGTCGGCTATACCAGCGTCGACCTTGACCGCTGGGCCGGCCTGATGGCGCGCTCGCTCGCCTGCGCGGGTGCCGCGCCCGGCGACCTCGTTCACAACGCCTATGGTTATGGCCTGTTCACCGGGGGGCTCGGCGCGCATTACGGCGCGGAGCGGCTCGGCTGCACGGTGGTTCCGATGTCCGGCGGGGGCACCGAGCGCCAGGTAGCACTGCTCAATGATTTCGGAGCGAACGTTCTGTGCGCGACACCGTCTTATGCGCTCAACATCGCCGAGGTGGCGGAAGCAGTCGGCGTCGATCTGCGGCGATCGCCGCTGCGCTGCGGCGTGTTCGGCGCGGAGCCATGGAGCGAAGCCCTGCGCTGTGATCTGCAGGAGCGGCTCGGCATCAAGGCGGTGGACATCTACGGGCTGTCGGAGATCATGGGGCCGGGCGTCGCCTGCGAGTGCCATGTTGCCCAGTCGGGGCTGCATGGATGGGAGGATCACTTCCTGTTCGAAGTCATCGATCCCGAGACGCTGGCGCCGAGACGATTCGGCGAGGTCGGCGAGCTCGTCATCACGACACTCACCAAGGAAGCACTGCCGATGATCCGCTACCGGACGCGCGACATCACGCGGCTCGACGACGCTCCTTGCGCCTGCGGCCGCACCCATCTGCGCATCATGCGGGTGACCGGACGCGATGACGACATGCTGATCATCCGTGGAGTCAACGTCTACCCCTCGCAGCTAGAGGCCGTGCTCGTGGGTTTCCCCGGGCTCTCGCCGCATTATCAGATCGTGCTGAGGCGCGCCGGCGCGCTCGATGCCATGACGGTGGAAGTAGAGCTCGCGCCGGGAGCGCCGGACGGCGACGAAGCGCGCGAACGCAAGGCGGCCGAGGTGCGGCATCATATCAAGTCGATGATCGGCGTGACCTGCGATATTGCCGTGAAGCGGCAAGGCGAGGTGCCGCGCTCGCAGGGCAAGGCAGTAAGGGTCAAGGACCTGCGGAAGGCCTCAAGCTGAGCGCCGGCGCTCACTCCGGCGAAGCGGGCGGATCCGGGTCGTCCGCCCAGGAGTCGGCGGGACGCGGATAGCGACGCAACAGCCGGTTCACCAGATTGACGTGCTCGGCTTCCTCCTCGACCAGCTCCTCCGCCAGCGCCTTGACCTTGGAATCGGTTGCCGTCTCCACGATCCCAGCGAAGTAGGCCAGCGCGCGGTTTTCACCGGCGAGCGAAAGCTGTAAGGCGTGCCAGGGCGTCATCAGATAATGCGCAGCATCGAGCTCGGCCTCCTCGGGGCTCTCCAAGCGTCCGAATTGCGCCATCTGGCGGGCATGATTGACGACATCGAAGCTGCCGGCGAGACGGCGAATCTCATCGCCATGGATGCCCTCGGCCCGCGCGAGATCGCGGAAGATCCTCACCAGTTCCGGGCTATTGTGGGTTTCCATCTGATCGGCCAGCAGGTTGTAGCGCTCGACCGCATCGCTCTCGATCTGCCAGGCCACGGCCAGGAGATCGTGCAGGTTGGAGATATTTGGACCGGCCGGCTTGCTCATAGCTCGAAATCCTTCTCCAGCTCCGCCAGGTCGACTTCACTCGCGCCGACAGCGGGCTGGAACGGCCTGCGGTTGCCACGGTAGAGAATCCCAAGATTGAAGCCGTCGTCGGTCATGAGGCGGCGCGCCGCCTTGCCCTGATCGCTGGTCTCCGGCACGGACGCCGGGCGCACCAGGTCCTTCCACTCCTTTTCGTCCGGACGAAAGGTCACGCAGGGGCTGAGAACCTCGACGAAGGAAAATCCGGGGTGCCTGATGGCTTCCGCCAGAACGTCGGCGGTCTCGTTCGGTTGGCCCGAGAAGCAGCGCGCGATGAAATTCGCGCCCGAGGCAAGTGCGACGACGAGCGGGTGAAACGGCGCAACGCCGGTGCCGCCCGGCGTCAGCGCCGTGTCGAATTCCGGCTCGGTGGTCGGCGAGGGCTGGCCCTTGGTCATGCCGTAGATGCGGTTGTCCATCACCACATAGGTCATGTCGATGTTCCTGCGGCAGGCATGCAGGAAATGGTTGCCGCCGATCGAATATCCGTCGCCGTCGCCGCTTGCGACGACGACGGTGAGATCGGGCCGCGTGACTTTCAACCCGGCAGCCAGAGCCAGCGAGCGACCGTGCACGCCGTGGAAGCCGTAGCAGTTCGTGTAGGCGGGGATTCGCGACGAGCAGCCGATGCCGGAAACGACCGCGATGTTTTCCGGCGGCAGCCGCAACTGCGCAAAAGCGCGCGTGAACGACATCAGCACGTGGTAGTCGCCGCAGCCGGGGCACCAGATCGGCTTCAGATCCGATTTGTAGTCCGCCGGCTTGCAGGCAAGGCGTGTGGTAAGCCCCGACATCGTCATCTCCAGTCCATGATGGCGCGATGAATTTCGCCGGCGGTGATCGGCAGCGGCCCCGGCCGGTGGAATGCGCGGACCTGGGCCGGCAGGTCGTAATGGGCGCGCAGGTAGCGCAGGAACTGGCCGCTATGCGTCTGCTCGACGATCAGGACCCGTTTGACCCCGTCGAGGGCCGCGGCGAGCCGCTCCGGCTGCACCGGCGCCAGCAGGCGCGGCGCGATCACGCGGACGCCTGTTCCGTCTGCGGCAGCGCGTCCGACCGCTTCTCGCGCAGCGCCGGTGAGCGAGCCCCATGTGATGATCGCGAGGT
The DNA here is from genome assembly GCF_052389815.1 of Bradyrhizobium sp. Lineage (GTDB taxonomy): Bacteria > Pseudomonadota > Alphaproteobacteria > Rhizobiales > Xanthobacteraceae > Bradyrhizobium. Next base: position 41,097 of record NZ_JBQTHN010000017.1, read on the forward strand.
CGCCGCTTCCTTCAACGCTCGCCCAGTGGTCGCCGAAATTGAAGCGATCGAGCTTGTCGCGCCGCTTGTCGAGCTGGGCCAGATGGTCATTGGCCCCGCTGGTCGGGATGCCGCGCTCGGTATGGGTCAGCCCGTCTGCCGTATACTGGCCGCCCGGCATCCCCGGAAGTGCCATCGCCGAAACGCCGCCGGGGGCCAGCGCATAACGCTTGTAGGCGCCGGTTATCCCGGCCGCGGTCGCGCGTGCGCCGATGAACGCCACGTCGGCAGGGCGCTCGATGGCTGCCCGTGCCTGTCCCATGAACTGATCGGAGAGGACGATAGCCGGCGCCTGCAGCGTTTCGGCGAGATAGGTCGCCCATTGAGTAGTGAAGAGACAATCGGCGACCGACTGGGGCGCCAGCACGAGATGGGGCGCATCGCCGTGCAGGCCGTAAATGGCGATATTCAGATCGGTTTGCTCGGATTTCGTGGGAATACCCGTCGATGGACCGCCTCGCATCACGTCAACGACCACGATCGGGATTTCGGAGGCGGTTGCCAGGCCAATGGCTTCGATCATCAGCGAGAGGCCGGGACCCGAGGTCGCCGTCAATGCCGGCGTGCCGCCGTAGGATGAGCCGATGATCATGTTGATCGCAGCGAGTTCGTCCTCGGCCTGCAGCAGGATCCCGCCTACTTTGGCAAGGCTCGGCGATAGCCATTCGAGGATTTCGGTTGCCGGGGTAATCGGATATGCGGCGGCGAAACGAATGCCGCCCCGGATGGCTCCGAGCGCCGTAGCTTCGTTGCCCGAAAGCAGCCATCGGCGCGCTTTGCTGGGAACGGGCGCGGCGAGCTGCGCATCGAACTTGATGCCGGCGGCGGCGGCATAACCGGCCTTGATTCCGGCACGGCTGGCCTCAATGGCCGCAGCGCCCTTGCCGCCAAGCTGCTTTTCGACCAGGACGAACACCTGTTCGACCGTAAAGCCCAGCAGTCGGCTGGCGATGCCGAGCGCGATCATGTTGGGTCGCCCGCCCGAAATGGACTTGGCGATTTCCTTCATCTCGACTTCCACGACGCGGGCTCCGGACTGCGTCACCATCGGCGGCGGCTCGCCGCCGCGGGGATCGCTGATCACCAGTGTCTGCGGACCTGCCTTGATCTCGGCGCCGAAACGGTGCGCGTTCAGCCAGTCGATGCCGATGATCAGATCGAACTGATCCGGCAGACAATCGACGGGATGCACGGCCAGCCGCAGCAGGCCCGCCGCCTCGCCGCCGCGAATCTGCGGGCCGAGGGTACGCGTGAATAGTCCGTGCCAACCCGCGGAACTGGCGACTTCGAGCAGCAAATTCACCGTGGTAAGGGCGCCGGCGCCGCCACTGCCGACGATCGCGACCGAGATGCTTGGCGAAGCTGCCATGGCGATTGCCTCCTGGTCTGGGCTCTTTCCCGGCCCAATATGTATTTAAGTACTAGAATACGTTTTTTTGCTCCGCCTTGCCTTCAGTCAAGGCGCCGCCGCGGTTGTTGATCGGAGAATGCGGACAAAGGCGGCGCGTTTCGAGCGACGGACGCAAGCCCCCAAGAAGCGGAGGACATCGGGATGAGCGCCAAGCCAGTACGCTGGGTGATGACGGGCACGGGCAAGCCCCTGGTCCCGGCCGAATTCGAACTCGCGGCTCCCGCTGCCGACGAAGTCGTGGTCGAAATCGCCGGCTGCGGCGTCTGCCATACCGATCTCGGCTACTACTACGACGGCGTGCGCACCAAGCACCAGCTGCCTCTGGCGCTCGGCCACGAGATCAGCGGCCGCGTCATCGAGGCGGGCGCCGACGCGCTCTTCTACGTCGACAGGGCGGTGATCGTTCCTGCGGTGATCCCGTGCGGCAAATGCGACGCCTGCCGGCGCGGCAAGGCGACGATCTGCCCGAACCAGAAGATGCCGGGCAACGATATTCATGGCGGCTTCGCCACTCATATCACGGTGCCGGCGCACGGTCTCTGCGTCGTCGATGAACGGCGCCTCGCGGCGGTCGGAATCGAGCTTGCCGACCTCTCCGTGATCGCCGACGCCGTGACCACGCCTTATCAGGCAGTCGTGCAGGCGGGGGTCAAGAAGGGCGATCTCGTCGTCGTCAACGGCGTCGGCGGCGTCGGCGGCTACGCCGCCCAGATCGCCGCCGCGCTCGGCGGGGTCGTCATCGCGCTTGATGTCAACGAGGACAAGCTCGCCGCCATTGCCGGCCCCGGCATCGCGCTGACGCTGAACGCGAGGCAGATGACGCCGCGCGACATCAAGGCGACGATCCAGGACTACGCGAAGCGGCACGGCCTGCCGCAGACCGAGTGGATCATCTTCGAATGTTCCGGCACGCGCGCCGGCCAGGAAACCGCATTCAGCCTGATCAACCACGGTGCGACCCTCGCCGTCGTCGGTTTCACCATGGACAAGGTGGAAATCCGGCTGTCGAACCTGATGGCATTCCACGCGCGCGCGATCGGCAACTGGGGTTGCCCGCCCGATCTCTATCCGGCCGCCCTCGAGCTGGTCATGGACGGACGCATCAAGGTCGGCCAGTTCGTCGAAAAGCATCCGCTCGGAGAGATCAATCAGGTGTTTGAGGCGGCGCATACGGGCGCCCTGAAGCGCCGCGCCGTACTCGTTCCCCAACTGTGAGGATCATTCCATGACCGCAACCGTCGCCCGTGTCATTGCCGCGCAGAATGGCGAAGCCAAGGATCACGATCTCGTCGCCGATGCAGTGCGCGAAACCGTTTCCAGGAACGTGCACTACGAGAAGCGCCCGGTGAAGGGCATCGACGGCAAGCCGGTGCCCGGACTGTTCAACGCGTGGATCACGCTCGACAATCAGGGCCAGTTCAACTCCTACACGACTGACATGGTGAAGGCGACGATCCTGGCGTTTCGCGCCGCGAGCGCGGCGCGCGACGTCGTGGCGGTAGTCTTCACCGGCGCCGGCGACAAGGCGTTCTGCACCGGCGGCAACACCAAGGAATATGCCGAGTATTACGCCGGCAATCCGCAGGAGTACCGCGGCTACATGCGGCTGTTCAACGACATGGTCTCGGCCATCCTCGGCTGCGACAAGCCGGTGGTCTGCCGGGTCAACGGCATGCGTATCGGCGGCGGCCAGGAGATCGGCATGGCCTGCGACTTCTCGATCGCGCAGGATCTCGCCCGTTTCGGCCAGGCCGGACCGAAGCACGGCTCGGCGCCGATCGGCGGGGCGACCGATTTCCTGCCCTATATGATCGGCTGCGAGCAGGCGATGGTGTCGGGCCTCCTCTGCGAGCCGTTCTCGGCACACAAGGCCTATCGTCTCGGCATCGTCAGCGAGATCGTTCCTGCTCTGAAGATCGACGGAGAATTCGTCGCCAATCCGACGGTCGTCACCGATCAATTCCTCGACGAGTATGGCCGCATCGTCCACGGCGAGTTCAAGTCCGGTTCAGCGGCGGCCGAAGGGCAGGCGCTGCTGAAGCGCGGCACCATCGACCTCAGCCTGCTCGATGAGCGGGTCGAGGCGCTCTGCACCAAGCTGCTCTACACGTTCCCGGAATGCACGACCAAGACGGTCGAGGAGTTGCGCAAGCCGAAGCTCAACGCCTGGAACAGCAACAAGGAGAACGCGCGCGACTGGCTGGCGCTGAACATGATGACCGAAGCGCGCGCCGGCTTCCGCGCCTTCAACGAGGGCACCCGCGAAACCGGCAGGGAGATCGACTTCGTCGCGCTGCGCCGGGCGCTGGCGGCGAACGCGCCGTGGACCGACGAGCTCACCGAAAGCATTCAGCCGCGCGCGAGGGCATAGAGGTGACCGGGCCGCTCAAGACATGGTTCGAGGCCGATGGCCGGCTGCTGCGGCTGCGGCTCAACCGACCCAAGGCCAACCTGATCGACGCCGCGATGATCGCGGCGCTCGATGCGGCGCTGGCGCGGCACAGCGGCAATGACCGGCTCGGCGCGGTCCTGCTCGATGCCGAAGGACCGCATTTCAGCTTCGGCGCCAGCGTCGAGGAGCATATGCCGGAGCATTGCGCGGCGATGCTCGCGGGGCTGCACGGCCTCGTCGCGCGCATGATCGAATTCCCGGTGCCGCTGCTGGTCGCCGTGCGCGGCCAGTGTCTCGGCGGCGGGCTGGAAGTCGCCCTGGCTGGGCATCTGCTGTTCGTAGCTCCCGATGCGACGCTGGGCCAGCCCGAGATGAAGCTCGGCGTGTTCGCGCCGGCGGCGAGCTGCCTGCTGCCCGAGCTGATCGGTCCGCAGCGCGCGCTGGATCTCCTGGTTTCCGGCCGCAGCGTCACCGGCACCGAAGCGGCGGCCATGGGCATCGCGTGTGACGCGGCCGCCGATCCCGAGCACGCCGCGCTTGCCTATTTCGAGGAGCACCTGAGGCCAAAGAGCGCAAGCTCCCTGCGCTACGCCGTCAAAGCCGCGCGGCTCGATTACGTCGCCCGCGTCAAGGACAAGATCCGCGCCGTCGAACGGCTCTATCTCGAGGAACTGATGGCCACCCACGATGCCGTGGCTGGCCTCGAGGCATTCATCGCAAAGAGGCCGCCGCAATGGCTACATCGCTGAACCCCTCGGCTACGGCCGATATCGTCGCACGCGCCAGCGCGCTGTTTGAGGATCTCTCCTTTACGGCTGCCCGTGAGTGGAAGGCGGCCGACGATAGCCGCAAGGTGGTCGGCTACATGCCGATCTACGTGCCGCGCGAGATCATTCATGCCGCCGGCATGCTGCCGCTCGGCATTGTCGGCGGCGGCGACCAGCTCGAGGTGATCCATGGCGACGCCTATTACCAGAGCTACATCTGTCGCATTCCGCGCTCGACCATCGAGCTCGGCGTGTCGGGCCGGCTGGATTTCGTCGACGGCATGCTGTTCCCGTCGATCTGCGACGTTATCCGAAATCTGTCGGGCATGTGGAAGCTGATGTTCCCGAAGGTCTATTCGCGCTACTTCGACGTGCCGCAGAACTATCGCGACGATATCGGCGGAAATTTCTACGTCAACGAACTCGCCGAGCTGCGCCACGACCTCGGCGAACTCCGCGGCAAGCCGATCACCGACGATGAGCTGCGCGCCTCGATCGCGGTCTATAACGAGAACCGCAGGCTGATTCGCGAGCTCTACGGCCTTCGCGCGGAACGGCCCTGGCAGGCGCCCGCCGCCGAGGTCTATCTGATGGTGCGCGCCGGTCTCCTGGTGCCGGTCGAGGAGCACAGCGATCTGCTGCGCGACTACCTTGCCGCCGTGCGCGCGGAAGAGCGGCCGGTGCGCGACAACTGCCGCGTCGTGCTCACCGGCATGTTCTGCGAGCAGCCGCCGCTCAACCTCATCAAGTCGCTGGAACTGTCCGGCTGCTACGTGGTGGACGACGATCTGCTGTTGGTCACGCGCTGGCTGACCGGTGACGTCGCGGTCGAAGGCGATCCGCTGCGCAATCTTTCGAACGCCTTCCTGCATCATTCCGAGTCGACCGCGGCCAAGTACGAGCCGAACCAGAAGGAGAAGGGGCAGCACCTCGTCCGTGCGGTGAAACGCACCGGCGCGGAGGGCGTGATCTTCGCCGCCCCGAGTTTCTGCGATCCGGCCCTGCTGGAGCGGCCGATGCTGCAGCACGTGCTGAAGGAAGCGGGCATCCCCTACATCGCGTTCAAATACGCGGAGAATTCAGGGCAGATGCAGCCGATCCGCGAGCAGGCTGGCACCTTCGCCGATTCGATCAAACTATGGAGCGCAGCATGACGACGGCCAGGAGCGCGACGCCCAAGGCGGAAGTGAAGCCGGCAGTGAAGGCGGCTGCAAGAGCGCCGGCAAAGGAGGTCATCAAGGATGCCTCCATGCTGAAGCAGAAGGAGATGATGGCGGCGCATTACGACCGCCTGACCAGCGCGCCCGAGACGGGCGCCAAGGTGGCAGCCACCTTCGTCCCCGGCAATCTCAACGAGCTGGTGATGTGCTTCGACCTCGTCAACAACCTGCCCGAGGTCAACGCCATCCAGAGCGGCTTGCGCCGCGTCAGCGGCAGCTACGTGCTGGAGGCGGAGAAGATCGGCCACTCCGAGGACGTCTGCACCTATGTGAAGTCCGATATCGGCATGATGGCCAAGGGCAACATCGCGCCCAATGGCAAGAAGTTTCCCAATCCCGACGTGCTGCTGCTCTCCTACACCGGCTGCTTCACCTTCATGAAGTGGTTCGAGCTGCTGCGCGAGCAATACAAGTGCGAGACCATCATGCTGCACACGCCCTACATGGGCGACGGCAAGATCACCAAGGGCATGATCGACTACATGGTCAAGCAGCTGCGCGAGGAGGTGATCCCGACGCTGGAACGCGTTTCCGGCGTGAAATTCGACATCGACCGGCTGCGCGAGAACCTGAAGAGATCCAGCAAGGCCGAGGACGATCTCGTGCGCGTGCTGCAGAGCGCCAAGGCCAAGCCGTCGCCGATCGACGCCTATTTCGGCGGCATCTACTACATCGGGCCGATCTTCGGCGCCTTCCGCGGCACCCAGGACGCGATCGACTACTACCGCTTCCTGCGCGAGGAAGTCGAGGATCGCCTGGCCAAGGGGCAGGGCCCCGTCACGCCCGACGGCGACATGGGTAAGGAAAAGTATCGCCTGGTGGTGGAAGGGCCGCCCAACTACACGAGCTTCCGGCAATTCTGGAAGATGTTCTACGACGAAGGTGCCGTTGTCGTCGCCTCCAGCTACACCAAGGTCGGCGGCGTCTACGACTTCGGCTTCCGCCACGATCCCAATAATCCGCTGGAGACGCTCGCCGAATATTGCCTCGGCGTGTACACCAACCGCAGCCTGCCGATGCGGATCGACATGCTGGTGAACTACATCAACGAGTACGAGGCGGACGGGCTTCTGATCAACTCGATCAAGAGCTGCAACAGCTTTTCGGCCGGGCAGCTGCTGATGATGCGGGAAGTGGAGAAGCGTACCGGCAAGCCTGCGGCCTTTGTCGAATCGGACCTGGTGGATCCGCGCTACTTCTCGGCGGCCAACATCAAGAACCGCCTCGAGAGCTACTTCCAGATGATCGATCAGAAGCGCTCGGGCGCCAACGCGGCGGCTTGAGGAGGAACGCATGAAGACATTCGTCGGTATCGATCTCGGCTCGACAACGACCAAGGCGGTCCTGCTCGATGAAGACCGCAATGCCATCGGCCATGGCATCACGAACTCGCGCTCCAACTACGCAACGGCCGCGCGCGTGGCGAGCCAGGAGGCCCGCGTCGACGCCCAGTTCACTCTTTTTCGCCGGGCGCTGACCGACGCCAACGGCCTGATCGAGCTCGACACGTTCCTCGGAGCGCTGGAGCGGGCCTTCCGTCTCGAGCAGTTTCTGGAGCAGCTCGACGATCTCGAGCAGACCTGTGTCGGACAGGTCCAGGGCGAGCGTTTTGCCAAGGTCGGGTCCGGCGTGAAGAGCTCGCTTGGCGAGGTGTTCAAGCGGCTTCGCCAGGAAGCGCCGGAACTCTACGCGCCGGGTGCCAAGCGCAAGTCGGATTTCTTCCGGGACATCGCGGGATCGCGTTACCACAGCCATGCCGAGGAGGTCGCGCGCGAGGCGGGGCTGCCCTATGACCTCCTGCTCAACGTCTATGACAAATCGATTATCGAGGTGGAGAACAGGCCGCCGGCAGGTGAGCTGAGCGAGAAATTCCGCCGCGCCCTCGGGCGCGTGCTGAAATCGGAGCCGTCGGTCAAATCGGCAGCCGACGACATCCAGAAGATGATCGAGAGGGCGCTCGCCGTGGAGCTGGAGGAAACTTACCTGGTCGGCACCGGCTACGGCCGGGTTACGCTGCCGTTCTCCAAGGAGCACATCCGCTCGGAAATCCTCTGCCACGGCCTCGGTGCCCATTTGATGTATCCGCAAACGCGCACCGTGCTCGATATCGGCGGCCAGGACACCAAGGGTATCCAGATCGATACCGCCGGCATCGTCGAAAACTTCCAGATGAACGATCGCTGCGCCGCGGGTTGCGGCCGCTATCTCGGCTATATCGCCGACGAGATGAACATGGGTCTGCATGAGCTCGGTCCGCTGGCGATGCAGTCGGACAAGCCGGCGCGCATCAACTCGACCTGCACCGTGTTCGCCGGCGCCGAGCTGCGCGACCGGCTTTCGCTCGGCGAGAAGCGCGAGGACATCCTGGCCGGCCTGCACCGCGCCATCATCCTGCGCGCGATCTCGATCATCTCGCGCTCGGGCGGCATCACCAATGAGTTCACCTTCACTGGCGGCGTCGCCAAGAACGAGGCCGCCGTGCGCGAACTGCGCAAGGTGATCAAGGAGAACTACGGAGACGTGGTCATCAATATCAATCCGGACTCGATCTATACCGGCGCACTCGGCGCCGCCGAGTTCGCGCGCCGGGCGCATCTGGGACAGGCGGACGGGAGCGAGCAATGACGGTCGCAGCGGGCATCGATATCGGCACCAGCACGATCAAGGCGGCGCTGTTCAAGGTCGAGAACGGCGAGGAAGTCTGGCTCTCGCGCCATCTGATGCGCATCCGGCAGCGCGATCCGCTGGAGCTGGCGCGCGTCGTCTATGACGCCGTGCTCGAAGACGCGAAGATGCGCCCCGACGACGTCGACTATGTCGCGACCACGGGCGAGGGCGAAAGCGTGCCGTTTCACACCGGCCATTTCTACTCGATGACCACCCACGCCCGCGGCGCTATCCATCTCGATCCCGAGTCGCGGGCGGCGCTCGACATCGGCGCCCTGCATGGCCGCGCGATCCTGATCGACCAGCGTGGCAAGGTCTTGAGCTACAAGATGACCAGCCAGTGTGCGTCAGGCTCCGGACAGTTCCTGGAAAACATCGCGCGCTATCTCGGCATCGCGCAGGAGGAGATCGGATCGCTCTCCTGCCAGGGCAAGAATCCCGAGGTCGTCAGCAGCATCTGCGCGGTGCTGGCGGAGACCGACGTCATCAACATGGTCTCGCGCGGTATCTCGACGCCGGACATCCTGAAAGGCATCCATCTGTCGATGGCAGCGCGGCTGTCGAAACTCCTGAAATCGATCGGCGCGCGCGATGGCGTGGTCATGGTCACCGGCGGGCTTGCGCTCGATAGCGGCCTGATTGCGGCGCTCGAGGAGGATATCTCGCACATCAAGGACATGTCGATTGCGGTCCGCAGCCATCCGGAGTCGATCTATGCGGGCGCGATCGGGGCCGCACTCTGGGGTGCGTTCCGCCATGAAAAGCTCGCGGCAGGCAGCCGCGTTTCCAGGGCCGCATGACAGCGTAGGGAGATGACGCAATGGCACTGATGATCAACGAGGCCTGCACGGCTTGCGACGCCTGCGAGCCGGTGTGCCCGAACCAGGCGATTTCTGCCGGCGATCCGATCTACGTGATCGATCCCATGAAGTGCACGGAATGCGTCGGCGCCGAGGACGAGCCGCAATGCAAGCTGGTTTGTCCGGCGGATTGCATCCTGCCCAATCCGGACTGGGAGGAATCGAAGGACGATCTGCTCGTCAAGTACGAGCAGCTGCATGGCTGACGGTCGGCCGGTCCCGGCCGGACCGCATCGTCTTGAGGGATACCCGATGAGCTACTCCAACCGAATCAGCCAGGCCCTGCATGATGAGCACGGCGCGACGGTCGCCCTGATGGAGCGGCTGGAGCAGATGCTGGCGCGGGGACGGCGCGGCGGGCCTCCCGACATGGCCAACGGCAATGTCGCGCGGCTATTGTCCGACCTTTCGGCCGGCATGGAGGCGGAGATCGAACGCCACTTCGCGTTCGAGGAGGATCACATCTTCACCTATCTGGAGGCCGCCGGCGATGCCGGCATCGGCGAGCACCTGACCGGCGAGCACGCCGCCATTCGCCCGATCGGCACACGCGTTGCGGAGATCGCGCGCACTGCGGCGGCCAACGGGTTCGCGCCGGCCGAGTGGGAAGAATTCAAGCATCTGGCCCAGGATCTCAGCGACCGCATGCTTGCCCACGTCCAGAAAGAGGAAATGGCGCTGCTCCCGGTGATCGAGGAGAGCATGGATGCCGAAACCGAGGCGCGGCTCTATCAGGAATACGTCGAGAATGCATGAGACATTTGCGTGAAGGGCTTTGCACCGAGGGAGCTTTCGCATGGGTAACGCCGCCTTGAAAATCGAAACTGGAGTACGGCGGCTGCGTCCGGCCGATCTCGAGCAGGTGATCGCCATCGATTCGCATCACTTCGGTGAACCGCGCCGCGCGTTCTTCGAGAAACGGCTGGCTCAGGCCAGAAAGCATCCGGAGGATTACGTACAGGTTGGCGTCGACCGAAACGGCGTATTGGCCGGCTTTGCCTTCGCCCGCATACTGCGCGGTGAATATGGCCGCGACCGGGCCATCGCCACGCTCGACGCCGTCGGGGTCATGGTCAGCAGCCGGGAGCAGGGCCTCGGCCATGCCCTGATGGACGGCCTCGCCGGCGAGTTGCGCGAGGCGGGCGTGCAGTCAGTGCAATCGCAGGCCGGCTGGACCAACCATGCCCTGCTGCGCTTCTTCGATGCCTGCGGCTTCAACCTGGCGCCGCGCCTGGTGCTCGAACGGTCGGCCCTGACGCCGCTCCCCGAAACTGCCGTTGGCGATTGAAACAGGATTGGAAGGAGCACATGGCCCAAAGCACCGAAGCCATCTTCATCCCTCATCATGTGGACGAGGCATTCGAGGTCAGCTACGCCGAGGCCGCACCGGACTTTGGACCGCTTGCGCGCGACCGGATACCGGTTCGTTCGATGGCCGCAGGCGACCTGGTTGCCCTGGTAGAGATCGACTCCCGGATCACCGGTCGCAAACGGGTCAAGTATTTCGAACGCAAGCTCCAGGATGCGTTGAGTGAATCCGACGTGCGCGTGTCTCTCGTCGCCGAGCTTGACGGCGTGGCGGTCGGTTTCATCATGGCTCGCGTGGACCTCGGCGAATTCGGTCGTGTCGATACCACGGCGGTGCTGGACACCATCGGTGTTCATCCCGACTACCAGCACAGGGGCGTCGGGCAAGCCCTGATCTCGCAATTGCTGATGAATTTGGGCACGCTGCGGGTTGAGAACCTGCGAACTGAGGTCGACTGGAACGACAGGGTGTTGCTCGGCTATCTCGATCGATGCGGCTTTCGTCCCTCGCAACAGCTGTGTTTTGATCGATCCCTGGGCTGATCGCTGTCGTTTGACAAAGCGAGCTGACGGTTTGCCACCCGGCCCGGCGCCCGATGTCGGCCTTTGTCGAATTTGGCTAGCTCGCTGGCACGATCCTCCGAATGACGTCGGCTGTGAACCAGGCGAAGGCGACTGCGCCGATCAACCCAACCGCGCCGCCCACGCGCGCCAGCGTGGCGTCGCCGAGCAGAATTGCGGCCAATAGCAACGTCAACGCCAGGCCATGGCAGACCGCATGGACCTTCAGCGATCGCGCATTGGCAAGCTCGGAAACGATGGCAGTGCCGCCACTGGCCTGCGGCGGTGCGAACATCGAAGCGAGGAAGGGCATGATGCGCTGAAGGATCGCGAGCAGAAAGGTGAGCAGCCATCCGAACAGCAGCAGGAAGCCGAACAGGGTGCCTCCACCGCGGCCTGCATAGCCGTACATCGCGGCAAGGCCGGCAAACAGCGTAACCGGCAGCATGATCCAGGCTGCCCGTACGAGGATGAATGAGAGTCCGAGCCGCTTGCGCATCCCGGTGCTGAGCACGCGCTGCATCAGCCAGAGATGCGTACCGGCTGCGGCGAGACCGCCGAGCAGGGCGAGGGTCAGAAGACTTCGGCTGCCGGCAAGCGCACCCAGCGCGCCGAGAATGACCGCGGTCGAGGCCGCCGCAAAGCCGGCGTAACTCGGCTGTTTCGGCGGCGCGGACGCCAACGCGAACATCGGTATCAAGACGTGGCTGAAGCCAAGAGCGAGCAACCCCATGAACCCGAAGCCGCCGAGGATCATGTGAGCAAGCGCGACCGCGCCATGATCCGGCAGGAAGGCCGCTTCCTCGTTGAACGACAGGACAACCCCTAATGCGATCACCAGAACCAGCATCACCAGCGCCGCCCAGCCATAGGCGCCGACTACGGCAAGACTGCCCGCGCGGCGCAGGTTGTCTGCGAGCAGGGCGCAGAACAGCAGCAGGCCGACCGCGGTGGCTGCGGAGGCCGGAATCAGCAGATTCGTCTGCGCCGCATGCATGCCGACAATCAGCACCGTGAATCCCGGCACGGTCAGCCAGAAGATCAGTTTGATTGGCCAGACCGCGTGCAGCGTGCGCCGCGTTGCAACAGGCAGAAGCTGGACCGAAGCGCCAATTGCGGCGGTCGTCAGCACCCCAAGCGTCAACAGATGCACGGAGGCGAGCGCAGGCCCAAGACCGCCCCGGAAACCCACCGCTTCGCTCGCTCCGATAATCAGCTCCATCCACATCATGACATGGAACGCGGCAGCGGCGGCAAAAAAGCGGAAGGGGATCGAGCGCGGCAACAAACGGCTCTTGGCGCCACCGAGAAAGCCTGCCGCGATATTCATGCGCCCCACCGCTCCATGCGGAGCGTGACGCTGTCCTCGCAATCCGGACTGCCGCAGGAGGACGCCATGAGCTCGTGGCTCCATCCCCTGTCATCGAGCTCCGGGTAGAGGAAGATCGGCTCGCGATCGAGGTGGGCGACCAGAACGGTATCAGCCTCACCGCCGTCGATCGCCCGCAGAATTGCGATCATCGGTTCCGGCGGTTCAAGGCCACGGACATCAATGTGGACGACGTCGTCTGCTCGCCACGTCCGGGATTGCTCCTCTGGTCGAGCGCAGGTCATGCCGACACCTCACTAACGGCTTTTATCGATAAATCAGTACCACAATACTTGATTATGCGCTATGAATTTAGGGTCAGGAGAACCGCGAAGCGTGAAAATGCAGGAAGCCACGAGGGCCAGCCCGGCTGTCCGGGTCCGTCGCGTCAAAGCTGCCGACGTTGCGGATGTGATCGCGCTGGATAACCGCGTGACCAGAATAGCCAAAGCCGAGTACTGGAACGATATTTTCAGCCGATACGGCAAGCAGCGAAGCGACGAGCGGTTCTTCCTGGTCGCCGAGAGCGGCGCGGACCGGTCAGGCTCCGGCCTTCTTGGCTTCATTATCGGCGAAATCCGCGCCTGGGAATTCGGCTCCTCCCCTTGCGGCTGGGTATTTGCCTTGTCGGTCGAGCCGAAGATGCGCCAGCACGGAATCGGCAGCGCCCTGCTCGAGGCGATCGCCGGTGAGTTCAAGAAGGCGGGCGTCACCAAGATGCGGACGATGGTGGCAAGGGACGGTCATCTGCCTCTGCTCTTTTTCCGCAGTGAAGGCATGATCGCCGGGCCCTACACCCAGCTCGAGAAGGATCTCGAGTGAATCCGCTGGCGCACAACCGGAGTTTCTCACGGGCTCACACGCCGGCGGTGCGGCCATGAGATTGCAGGTTTCGACGCGGCTTGCCATCTTCGCGGTGCTGGAACTGACGGCGCGCGAGGGCCGACAGCTTTCGGTCGCCGACATCGGCGAGAAGTACGGTGTCTCCAGTCATCACCTGGCGAAGGTCATGCACGTGATGGGCCGTGCAGGACTAGTCCGCTCGGTCCGTGGCGCCGGCGGTGGATATCAGTTTGTCGGCAGCGCGCGGCGAACAACCCTCCTGGACGTGGCGCAGCTATTCGAAGACCTGAATGCCGTTGAGCAGGGCGCAGCTGCCGGCAACGCCACGCGCGAAGAGCAGACCCTGAGCGATATCCTCGGCGAGATCGACGATGTCGCGCGCGCAACGCTGGGATCGATAACCGTTGCGACGATGCGAAAGCTGGTCGACCGCCCCTCCGCGGACAACGGCCAGGCCGGGAAGACCGGCTCGTCTCGCCGAAGAAGCACATCGGAGTCCTGACTCCCGACAGGCAACGTTCCCGGGGCAGTCGGCCAATGCGCTACGCGTTGAACGCCGAAATCCAGCGTTGATGCAAATAGGATGCAGAAGCGATGAGCGAACTGTGCATTGCAGCACAAAGATCGTTCCCGCAATTTGATCCGGATCAACGAAGAGCGGCCAATGAGTCTCCCCAATGCTGAAGAGGGTTGGAGACATGGCAATGCCTTCGAAGCTGACGGCTGGCGATCTGCAAGTCATCAACCGCGTTGCGGTGTTCAGAGGGCTGAAGCCTGAGACCGTTCAGCACATCATCGCGCCGGCGACCGCGGCCATGTTGCGGCCGCACGAAATGATCATGAGGCAGGAGGATCCCGCCACGGCATTCTTCATCGTGATCGATGGTTGGATGAAGATTTCACGCAGCACCCAATCGGGCGGCGAAACCGTCATCGACATGATGAGGAAGGGCGACAGTTTTGCCGAAGCAGCCGCATTCTGCGGCGGCCGATACATCGCGTCCGCGGAATCAGTCAGCGTGGCGCGTGTCGCGCGCATTCCGGCTGATCATCTCGTCCGATGCATTCGGCAAAGTCCGGATATCGCGTTGGCGATGATCGCGTCGGCTTCGCAGCGCATGCATTATCTGGTGCAGCAGGTCGAGCAGCTCAAGGCCCAGAGCGGCGTGCAGCGGGTCGCGGAATTCCTGGCGTCGCTGTCGCTGGCGGAGCAAGGGCGCTGCGCGCTCGCGTTGCCATACGACAAGATCCTGATAGCCGGCCGGCTCGGCCTCACGCCGGAATCGCTGTCGCGCGCCTTCGCCAAGCTGAGGGGGGTGGGGGTCACGATCAACGCCTCGCAGGTCAACGTCAAGGACATCGTCGAACTGCGCCGGATCGCGTCGGACGATCGCACCGCGGTGCGCGGCACCCTCCGGCCGGTTCGTTGTGCGCGGCGTACCGCGGAAGCTTCGGCTCGATCATGAGGGCTCTGCAATGTCGAGGATGGTTCTCCAGCCGCCCGGCTGGCTGGCGCCGATCGGTTACGCCAACGGCGTCAGCGTAGCGGCGGGACGCATCGTCTTCGTTGCCGGGCAGGTGGGATGGAATGCCGAGCAGAAGTTCGAAAGCGAGGACCTCGTTCCGCAATTCAGGCAGGCACTGGAAAACATTGTCGCCGTTCTTGCGGAAGCCGGAGGCAGGCCAAGCGACATCTGCCGAATGACCGCTTTCTGCATCGACAAGCCCGCCTATCTCGCGAGCCGGCGCGAACTTGGCCGCATCTGGAAATCGCTGATGGGAGATCATTATCCGGCGATGAGCATGATCTTCGTTGCGGATCTGCTGGATACGCCGGCCAAGATCGAGCTGGAGGCAACCGCTGTGGTTTCTGTGCCGTAGGGTGCCCGCGCGCTCGGACTGTTTCGAGTCTCGAAAGTTCAAACCGAGCTTGCGGGCCGAAGTGTCGTGATCAACCGCTTCGCCAGTGCAGCGGCTGCGAGCCGGCGATAGTTTGCCGACGCGAGCGTGGTACGCATGGGTTGAACCTGTCTCTGCACCAGCCGATCCACCTCGCGCAACAGCTCGTCGTCGATGGGCCGGCCCGAAAAGGCTTCGGTGCCCGCGAGGAGGAACGGCCGCGAATTAGTGCCGGTCAGAGCCAGGCGAAGAGATGCGATGCTGTCTCCGCAAGTCGCGAGCGCTACCGCCACGCCTGCCAGCGGAAAATCGATGGCGGCGCGGGTGCGTATCTTTGCGTAAGCGGATGGAGGCGGGTCTGCCGGCAGACGCACCGCGGTGATGAGCTCGCCGTCGGCCAAGGCGAGATGCGCCTTGCCGTCCTCGATATAGAGCTGGCTGAGGAAGATCCGGCGCTTGCCTCGTACGCTCGAAATGTCGATCTCGGCGCCGAGTGCGAGCAAGGCCGGCGCAAGGTCGCCGCAGTAGGCGGCGTGGCATCGTTGTCCCTGCGGAGCGACATGACAGGTGTCTCCATGGCGCTTCAGACAATAGGCGTTTGCGCTGCGCCACCATTCACTTTGATTGTAGTAGATGCAGCGCGTGTCGAGGCACAGGTTGCCTCCGACGGTTCCCATGTTGCGATGACCGGGTGCCGCGATGGCTGCGGCCGCCTGCGCCAGCGCGCGATAGCGGGCAGTGATGACGTCGTGCGCGGCGAGAGCGGCGATGGTCACGCCCGCACCGATCGTGATGCCGTCATCGCCGACCTGGATTGCAGCCAATTCGTCGATGCCGGAGAGATCGATCAGCAGGTCCGGCTCGTGGATGCCGCGGCGCATGTTGACCAGCAAGTCGGTTCCGCCGGCAACGAAGCGGCTGTTCGGATGACCGTCGCAGGCGGCGATCGCCTCACTCACAGTGCGAGGTGCGGCCAATCGGAACATCGGCAGCACGGTGCTCATGATGCCACCTTGCGGGTGGCGGCAAGCCGCGCGCGCCGCCGGCGTTCGATCAGTGCATCCATGACCCGATCGGGTGTCGCCGGCAGTTCGTTGAGATCGATGCCGATCGCGTTGGCGACGGCGTTGACCAGCGCCGGCGCAAAGCCGGCCAGCGCGCCTTCGCTCGCCTCCTTGGCCCCCAACGGTCCATAGGGATCATGGCTTTCGACGATGTGCGTCTCGATCGACGGAGAATCCATGATGGTCGGCATGCGGTATTCGAGCATGCTGGCGTGAGCCGGCAGGCCGTCGAGATATCTGGTTTCCTCGCAGAGGGCCTGACCCATGCCCATCCAGACCGATCCCTGCATCTGTCCTTCGACAGCGAGCGGATTGATGGCGCGGCCGCAGTCGAGCGCCACCCAGACCTTTTCGACGGTGACGAGGCCCGTCGCCTCGTCGACGCTGACTTCAACGACCTCTGCTGCATAGCTGAAGCCCATGGTGGAGCCGACCGCGCCGCCGCGGTGCTTGCCGCCCTGGGCCTCCGGCGGGCAAGTGAACGCCCCCTTGACCGTGATAGCGCCTTCATCGACCAGCGCGGCCGCCACGACCTCGGCGAATGGCAATTTCGACTGGTTGCCGGAGCCCACGCAAAAGGTCCCCTTGGCGCATTCGACGTCTTCGGGGCGGGCTTCGAGCTTCCGCGCCGCGGTGGCAATGAGCAGCGCCTTCAGCTTGCGGGCGGCGTCGATCGCCGCGTTGCCAACCATGAACGTGATGCGCGACGAGTAAGCGCCGTTGTCCTTGGGGGTGATGGCCGTGTCGGCGGCGATGACGCGCACCCGATCGAGCGAAATATCCAGCGTCTCGGCCACTGCGATCGCGACCATGGTGGACGAGCCCTGACCGATATCGGCGGCGCCGGTGAGCGCCGTCACCCCGCCATCGAAGTCTAGCTTGAGATGGACCACCGCATGCGGCTCGCCGGTGAAATGGATCGGC
Organism: Bradyrhizobium sp.; assembly: GCF_052389815.1. GTDB lineage: Bacteria > Pseudomonadota > Alphaproteobacteria > Rhizobiales > Xanthobacteraceae > Bradyrhizobium. The sequence continues at coordinate 58,421 of NZ_JBQTHN010000017.1, forward strand.
TTGGCCGCGCCGCTGACATAATGCGAGCAGGCCATCCCGAGGCCCTTGCCGGGAGGCAATTTTCCGATGCGTTCCTTCCAACGGCTCGCTTGCTCGACGCGATCGAGGCATTCGGCAAGACCATAGCTGTTGATCATCAGGTCATTGAGGGTGCGGGTCGGCGCGCGCAGCAGATTGGCGCGACGAACCGCGAACGGATCCAGCCCGAGCTCCCGTGCCATGCGGTCGACCAGGCATTCGAACGCGTGGCGGGTGTCGACCGAACCGTGTCCGCGCATGGCGCCGCAGGGCGGCAGATTGGTGTAGACGCGGTATCCGTCATACTTGACGGCGGGTATGTCGTAGATGCCGTGCAACAGCGAACCGGCATAGAGAATGGTGATGATGCCGTAACCGGCGTAAGCGCCGCCCCGTTGCACGACCGTCAATTCCGCTGCGGTCATGCGCCCCTGCCTGGTCATCCCCAGCTTAAGCCGGATATCGGTATGGGGACGGGCGCGGTGGGTGATGAAGGTCTCTTCGCGGCTGAGCTTCATCAACACCTTACCGGCAGCGGCACGGGCGAGCAGTGCGGTGACGATCTCGAAGTTCAGCGCTTCGACGCGGGCGCCGAAGCCGCCGCCGATGAAGGGCTTGATCACCCTGATCTGCGACGTGTCCATGTCGAGACATCGCGCCAGCATCAGGTGCAGGTAGTAGCCGACCTGTGACACGGTTTGCACGGTGAGACGGCCGCTCAGCGGATCGAATTCGGCCAGGCTTGCATGCGGCTCGATCTGCGCATGGTTGATCTCGGCACAGGAGAACGTCTCTTTGCGCACGAGATCGGCGGCGGCAAAGCCGAGCTCGACGTCGCCGAATTGATGATGGACCTCGCGCTCGACATTGCCCGGTTTGTTGTCGTGCAGCAGCACCGCGTCCTCGGTCCGGGCGGCCTCGGAATCGTAATAGGCGGGGAACTCCCCGATCTTCAGATCGATCAATCCAAGGGCACGTTCGGCGGTCTGCGCATCGATTGCCGCGACCGCAGCCACCGGCTCACCGCGATAACGCACGCGTCCTCGCGCCAACGGATACTCGTTCATGGCAATGGGAAGCACGCCATAGGTGAACGGACAATCATCGCCGGTGATCACCGCGATGACACCCTCGAGCGCGCGCGCCCTCGACACATCGAGCGCAACAATCTCACCGTGGCTCACGGGGCTGCGCAGGATGCGCCCGACGAGGGCATCGGCGTGATCGAGATCGGCGGTGTAGCGCGCCCGTCCGGTGACCTTCTCGATGCCGTCGATTAGGGGAACGCCGCGGCGAGTGGAGCTGCGGGCGGTGGCGGCGTCAGCGGTCATGAGATGCCTCCGAGGCGGCCTGCACGGACTCGATGATCTTCACGTAGCCCGTGCAGCGGCAGAGATTTCCCGACAGCGCTGCACGTATGTCGTCGTCGGTCGGCGCCGGATTCCGGCGCAGCAGCGCTTCCGACGCCATGATCATGCCCGGCGTGCAGAAGCCGCATTGCGCGCCGAGTTTCTCGTGAAACGCCTGCTGCAGGCGGCTGAGGCGCCCCTGCGTTGCGAGTGCCTCGATCGTCTCCACGCTGCGTCCTTCGCAGCGTACCGCAAGCGTGATGCAGGAAAGGATCGCCTCGCCGTCCACCAGCACGGTGCATGCGCCGCATTCGCCGCCATCACAGCCGGTCTTCGTTCCCGTGAGATGCACGACCTCGCGCAGATAGTCGACCAGGAAATCCGTCTCGGACACGGCGTCCTCGCGCCACCGTCCGTTCAGCCTCAATCTGAGAAGGCGCTTCTTCGGCTCTGACCCGGGTGCATGCATCGTGGGACCTCTGATCGAGAACGGGAGGTTGCGCCGCCCGCCATCGCGCTTCCATGACAAAAATCAAGATCGCATCGCGACGACGGCGCGGCGTTCGCTTCGACCTGACTGAAGTCAAGGAACTGCTTTCGCCTGCCGGGCTAGGCTTGAACAACGATCAAATACCGGGCGACGCCCATGACAGCGCTTCGCGACTACAATGCCGCGGTCGACTTCGTCGATCGTCATGTTGCGGAAGGTCGCGGCGACAAGGTCGCCTTCATCGATCCGTCGCGAAATCTGACCTATGGCGAACTGCGGGATTCGGCGGCGCGTATCGGCCCGATGCTGGCGCGCATGGGCATCGAGCCGGAAAGCAGGATCGCGCTGGTTCTTCTCGACACCGTCGACTTTCCCATCCTGTTCTGGGGAGCCATCCGCGCCGGCGTCATCCCGGTCCTCGTCAACACGCGTCTGACGGTGGACCAGTATCGTTACCTTTTTGAGGATTCTCGCTCCAAGGCGGTTTTCGTTTCGGCGGCCCTGTTGCCGGATGTCCAGGAAGCAGCCAGCGATCTGCCGGGTCTAAAGGGAATAGTCGTGGTCGGCGGCGGGCCGGCATCGTTGCCGCGGCTGGACTCGCTTCTTGCCGCCGAGAATGAAGGTTCGGCGCCTGCCAGGACAGTGGCCGATGAGGTCGCCTACTGGCTGTATTCGTCAGGCACGACCGGAATGCCGAAGGGCGTCATGCACGTGCACTCGAGCCCGAGAATCATGGCGCAGAGCGCGGGCCAGCAGCGCATCGGCTATCGCGAGAAAGACGTGGTCTTCTCCGCCGCCAAGCTGTTCTTCGCCTACGGTCTCGGCAACGCCATGATCTGTCCGATGTGGGTAGGGGCAACGTCGGTGTTCTACCCCGAGAGGCCGACGCCGCAGACCGTGTTCGAGATGCTGCGGGCCTATCAGCCGACCATGTTCTTTGCCGTGCCGACACTTTACGCGGCCATTCTTGCCGATTCCGAATGCAAGCCGGAGAACATGTCGGATCAGCTGCGGCTCTGCTTTTCGGCCGGTGAGCCGCTGCCCGCACATGTCGGAACATCCTGGAAGCAACGGTTCGGCCTCGACATCGTCAATGGAGTCGGCTCGACGGAGATAGGCCATCTGTTCCTGACCAATCTTCCCGACGCGGTCGAATACGGAACGTCGGGCGTGCCGGTCGACGGTTTCAAGCTCAGGCTGGTTGACGAAAATTCGCAGGACGTCGCCGACAACGAGATGGGCGAGCTGCTCGTCAAGGGCGAGTCATCTGCCGCCGGGTACTGGAATCAGCGTGAGAAGTCGCGCCGCACCTTCATGGGCGAATGGACCCGCACCGGCGACAAGTATAAACGGCGGCCGGACGGGGTGTACACCTACTGCGGACGTACCGATGACATGTTCAAGGTCAGCGGAATCTGGGTGTCTCCGTTCGAGATCGAGGACGCCCTGACAACCCATCCGGGCGTCCTCGAAGCCGCCGTCGTGCCCGCCGAGGACGACAACAATCTGATCAAGCCGAAGGCCTTCGTGGTGCTAAGGGAAGGCTGGGATCAGGACGTCGGCCGGGCGCTGTATGAAGAGCTCAAGGTGCATGTGAAGCGCAGCATCGGGCCGTGGAAGTATCCGCGCTGGATCGAGTTCGTGGACAGTCTGCCGAAGACCGCAACCGGGAAGATCCAGCGTTTCATGCTGCGCGACCACAATGGAATGGCCAACGGCGGCGACAGGTAACGCCGACGACGGTCGGCGGGCTTGACCGGGGGTCGAATTGTCCTTGATGCGCGAAGCCGGCGATTGCAGCGGCTCTGCACGACCGGCCGTTGACTTCGGTCAAAGACCGCGCGGTAGCCGGCCGATTATCCTTCCGCCAATGGCCGCCACTTGCCGCTCGTCGATACTGACGAACTCGTATTGAGGAGAATGGTCATGATCCTGGTGCCGTGGAGGGACGACTACAGTGTCGGAGCCAAGTCCGTTGACGATGAGCACAGGGCGCTCGTCGATCGGATCAACCGGCTCTATGACCAGCTGATGGTGGAGGAGGATCCGCAGGCCGTTGCGATGTTCTTCGGGGGGTTGATCAACGCGATCACCGAGCATTTCGTCCGGGAGGAGCGCTACATGCGCGAGCGTGGCTTCGACTTGCTCCCGGAACATCGAGAGGACTACGAGCGGCTGCTCGACGATATCAGGACCTTGATCGCCGAATTCGATCGGAACGAGGAAGAGCGGCGGAACGATCTCGCGACGCGCCTCGATGACTGGCTCTCGGATCATTTCGATACCCATGACGCGCGTCTCGACGAAGTGCCCCGTCGGCGTACGAACTGAGCGGGCGCTGATATGACGGCCGCGCTGGAAACCGTTGGACTTGAGAAGCGGTTTGACCAGCTGCCTGTCGCGCGGCAGCTTTCGTTGCGGATCGAAACGGGCGCGCGTCGCGCGCTGGTGCCGCAGAGCAGTCCGGGAACGCTCGGGTGCTGACGGAGATCACCATGTTCCGCACCTCGGTGGCCGGTCAGATCGCAACGCTGACCTTGAGCTCGCCCCCCGTCAACGCACTGAGCGATGCCTGGATATCGGGACTGTCGCGGGAGATTGCGCGAATCGAAGCGCGGGATGACTGGAAGGTGTTGCACCTTCGTTCCGATCAGAAAGTATTCTGTGCCGGCGCCGACCTCAAGGAGATGCGCGTCCGCTTCGAGGCAGCCGACGGTCCCGACCGCACTTACGCCTACGTCGCCTCGATCCAGCGTCTTTATGCGCGCATCGAGGCGTTGCCGCAGGTCACGCTCGCCGAAATCGGAGGCGCCGCTCTCGGCGGCGGCTTCGAGCTCGCGCTCGCCTGTGACCTGCGCATCGCTGCCGCCGAAGCGAAGCTCGGCCTGCCCGAGGTGCAACTCGGCTTGATTCCCGGCGGCGGCGGCACGCAGCGGCTGACCCGGCTTGTCGGCCGCGGTCTTGCCAATCGATTGATACTCGGTGCGGAAGCCGTCGACGGGGTTACGGCCGAGCGCCTCGGCCTCGTGCAATGGGCTTTTCCGCGAGCAGAGCTGGCGGACCGCGTGATCGAGATCGCCAGCCGCATCGCCGCCCTGCCGTCAGCTGCGCTCGCGGCGGCAGAGCGTTGCATGGCATCCGCGGCGGTACCCGGCCGCGGCGGATATGGCGACGAACTGGAATTGACACGCGAGTTTCAGACCGACGCCGAGACGCGTCAGCGCGTCAGCGCTTTCATCGCCGGCGCGCGGGTCTGACCAACGGCAGGAGGAGGACGACATGGAGTTCGAGGGCAAGATTGCACTGGTGACCGGCGGCGCGTCGGGCATCGGCAAGGCGACCGTCATGGAGCTGGCGCGCAACGGCGCACGGGTGATTTGCGCTGATATCAACGAGTCGGCGGGCCGGGCGCTCGCCGAGGAAGCGCGCCGCTGCAATCTCGACGTCGAGTATGAGCCGATCGACCTCACCGACAGCGCATCGGTGCGCCGCTGCGCGGCGGCCGTCACCGGGCGGCATCCCAGGATCGACATTCTGGTCAATGCTGCCGGATTCAGCGCGGTCCATCCCTTCGTCGAAACACCGCCCGATTACCTCGACAGGGTCATCGCCGGCAATCTGACCGGCTCGCTGCACCTCACTCAAGCGCTGCTGCCGTCGATCATCGCCGCCGGCAACGCCCATATCGTCAACGTGGCGAGCGACGCCGGACGTGTCGGTTCGACCGGCGAGACGGCCTATGCGGCGGCGAAGGGCGGCATGATCGCTTTCACCAAATCGCTCGCCCGCGAAGTTGCGAGGCAGGGTGTTTGCGTCAACTGCGTGTGTCCGGGGCCGACCGACACGCCGTTGCTCGATACCCGTTCCGACAAGCTCAAGGATGCCTTCGTTCGGGCCATCGCCTTCCGGCGGCTTGGCAAGCCGCAGGAGATTGCCGACGCCATCCTGTTCTTCGCCGGGCCGAAGTCGAGCTACGTGACGGCTCAGGTGCTGAGCGTCAGCGGCGGTCTCACCTTCGCCGGCTGAAGGAGATTTGCCGCCCGCCATCGACTCTTCTCAGCTCATCTAGACAAGGATGCCCCGCATTACCGCACTGGCAACAGCCGCCCGCTTCAACCCCGTCGGGCTCGACTATTCGAACTTCGCGCCGCGGCATTTCCAGTGGCATCGGGACGGCAAGGTCGCGACGATCACCCTCAACCGGCCGGAGCGCAAGAATCCGTTGACGCTCGAGTCCTACGCCGAGCTGCGCGACACGTTCCGCAATCTGGCCTACTGCAGCGACATAACCAACATCGTCATCACGGGGGCCGGCGGCAATTTCTGCTCCGGCGGCGACGTGCACGAGATCATCGGCCCGCTGGTCGAGATGCAGCGCAAGGACGACATGGCGGGGCTGCTCGCCTTCACCCGCATGACCGGCGACCTGGTCAAGGCGATGCGGGCCTGCCCGCAGCCGATCGTGGCCGCCATCGACGGCATTTGCGCCGGCGCCGGCGATCCTGGCGATGGCCTCCGACTTGCGCTTCGGCACCGCGCGCAGCAAGGTGGCCTTCCTGTTCGTGCGCGTCGGCCTTGCCGGCGCCGACATGGGCGCATGCAACATGCTTCCCCGCATCATCGGCGCGGGCCGTGCGTCAGAGCTGCTGTACACGGGCCGCGCCATGGACGGCGCCGAGGCCGAACGCTGGGGCTTCTACAACAAGATCTCCGAGCCCGACGCCGTGCTGGCAGAGGCGCAGGCGATGGCGAGGACGCTTTCCGAAGGGCCGACGTTTGCCAACGCCATGACCAAGTAATGCATCCACCAGGAATGGAACATGGGCGTCGATGAGGCCATCGAGGCCGAAGCCCAGGCGCAGGCGATCTGCATGCAGACAAGGGATTATGAGCGCGCATACGAGGCGTTCGTCGCCAGGCAGAAGCCGGTATTCATGGGCAACTGAGTGCGGCGCTTGCGCTGCCCTGGATCAAGTCAGGCCATGCCGAATCGCGCTACACGATGGGCGCGCGGGCGGGGGAATCGATCCTTGATCCGTGCACGGGCGAGAGGAGCCCTGGACGGAGGTCATCGATATGGGCGAACGGCGCGACATCGAAGGCATCGAGGCGGCGGTCGGGCGCGCCTTCGAGCAAATGATCCCGTTCAATCGCGTGCTTGGGCTGCGGATCGAATCGCTCGATACCGAAGCGCCGCGACTGAGGTTCGACATGCGGCCGGAACTGGTCGGAAATCCCGTGCGCCAGATCCTGCATGGCGGCGTGATTTCGGCGACCCTCGACGTGGTCGGCGGCCTCGCCATTGCCCTTGCGTCGCTCGCCGCCAAGCCCGACTTGTCGACCGTGGCGCAATTCCCCAACATCGGCACGATCGACCTGCGCGTCGATTACCTGCGGCCGGGCCGCGGCAAGTATTTTGTGGCCACCGGCCGGGTCGTCAGACTCGGTGGCCGTGTTGCCGTGGTTCACATGGAGCTCGTCAACGACACCGGCGAGCAGATTGCGACCGGCTCGGCGGCCTATATCGTCGATTGAACGAGGAGTTCAGCCAGCCTGCAGCACGGGACTGTCTTGCATGCCGGCATCCACTCGCTCGCCGCCGTTCAGGGTGTCCAATCGGGTGATCTCCGCGCGGAGCGCCGCGCCATCCTCGTCTTTCCCGGCCGCGGCAATGAGACCCGTCAGCTGCGCGGCCGCCGATGGATGATGCAGTTTCCCGGACATGAAAGTGGTTATCGCCCGATACTTTGCATGTCCCCGCTCGCAGGTGTCGCCATATCCCTTGACGAGGTTGCGCAAGCGGGCGAATTCGGTCGCGAGGGAGACGTCGATGCCGGCCGCGCGGCGGACGGCTTCCAGCCATTCATCCAGGAAGCGCATCTCGCGTTGATGGCGCAGCGAGCCGCGCCGGAACGCCTTGAGCGAAGCAAGGCCATAGAGCAGCAGGAATCCGCGCAAGGAGGTCGTGCGCACCTTGCGTCCGCGTGACGTGAGTCGCATCAACAGCGCCTTGACAGTCCTGTTGCGCAGCATCCAGCGCCCGAGCGCTGCCGGCATGGTATCGGCGATCTCTTCGAGGCGGGGGTGCATGAATTCAACAATCTCGATGACCTGGCCGGGATGGGCGCCGATTTCCGCGTGGACGCGCTCGAAACGGGTGCCGCGGATCTTCAGTTCGGCGACCCGCACGGGATCTTCATAGGTCATTCCCAAAGCAAGCTGCCGGGCGAGCTCCGCAAGGAGTTGCTGTCCGGCATCTCCCACGGATTCGGCAAGAGCGATGAACGGCTTGAGCCGCTCGACATACTCCCTTGCGTAGGTTTCGTCTTGATAGTCTGCCGCGCGCCTTGCCCCCATCGTCACCAGCGTCCGTGCCTCGCCATTCAGACCTGCCGGCAGGACCGGAGCCGGCTCGCCGCGTGCCGGATCCGGTCCCTGGCCCGCCGCCACGTCCGTGACC
>NZ_JBQTHN010000018.1:0-7599 GCF_052389815.1 Bradyrhizobium sp.
GGTGCTGGCTTATATCGTCTCCCCCGTGGCTATGGTGATGGGGTTTATGGTGGGTAGGGTGATCTTATGGGTGGGCCCTGCGCACAGCGCTGGCCCTGCCGGTCCACGACGATGCGGTGGATCTGAATGGCCTCGGGCGCCGTTTTTTCCGACGGCGCACGCGTCGGGCCTTTGCCACTCTCCAATTGTGTCATCGGCATAATCATTCCGGTGGATACACATTCATTCCTGTAGATAGTGACGTCTGCGTCTCTTGACTTCTTGAGAAAAATTTTTCGCGAGAGTCGCAAACCGAACGGACGACCCTTCTTTAGTCGTACATAGTGAAAGCCGGGTTGGATGGCAGCTCATCCAGAAAACTGATCGGGCACGGAAGCGGATCGTCACTCCGTCTCCATTCACTCCCGTGACGCAGAATAGCGCCTCGGGAAATGATGTCGCTTGCGAAGGGAATAGTGCAGTGGAAGGGAATAGTGCAGTGAGTGAAAGCGTACAGAAGGCCAATCCGAACGGAACGACCAACCTGAGCGGAACGAATGGTTTCGCGTTGCCCGGCGTGCTCGGCGCGCTTGCAGAGCAGGGGGTCGCCCGCGCGCAGGCGAACTGCGAAAAGATCAAGGCCGCATCCGAGCAGGTATCGCAGTCGCTGCGCGAGTCCTATTCGGCGAACGCCGAAAGCGCGACCAGCTACGGGCTGAAGGTCATCGAAATATCGAACGCCAACACGGCCGCCGCGATGGATTTCTTCTTCCATCTCTTGGGCAGCAAGTCCGTGACGGACGTTGTCACCCTTTCCGCGGAGCAGGCGCGCAAGACTTTCGACGCCACCTCCGCCCAGAACAGGGAACTGTGGGAGCTTGCCCAGAAGCTCGCAACGGAAGCTGGCGAACCCGTCAGGAAACATGTTGCAAGCGTATTCCAGAAAGCCAGCTAGACAGCGGCGCGGAGGGTAACCGGCCGGTTGGAGATGAGCCCCGCCACGAGCATGAGCCCACCCAAGTGCTCGACAACAACGGCAGGTGCGTGATGCCCCCCAAGTCAACCGCGCACCGACAAGAGGCGTAATCCAACCGGCCGGTTCTATCAAAAAAAGAAACATCCTGGGAGGTTCGCATGGGAATGGTCATGATCAAGTGCCCGCAAACCGGACGCGCGATCCCCACCGGCATTCAGATCGACCGCGAGCGCTTTCGCTCGAGCGCGGTATTCTTCTCGCGCACCCGCTGTCCGGCCTGCGACACGGATCACGCCTGGTTCGCGCGGGAAGCCTGGGTATACGAGTCTGCCGCGCGGGCGGAGCCTCGCAGCGAGGGCGCGCCGGCCTGAATGTCAATGCAGCACGTCAATCATTGCAATGGGGGACACCATGGCGCACATGCGATATTCCGCCGAGACATCGCCGTTTCTCCTGCAGGCGAAAGACTTCCTCGTCGAGGCACGGCGGCTGAAGCCGGGGCCGGCGCGCAACGAGCTGCGCGAGGTGGCGAAGGTGCTGCGCGAGCTTGCGGAGTTCGAGATACGATTCCAGTCCGGCTCTGACGTCGATCGGCCCGGACTCTGATCAGGCATCGACTGGATTGCCCGGACAATGAGCTTTCGCGGCATGCAGCCGCGCAACCGGATCATCTGGCTTCGCGCCTTTCGCCTGCCGGTTCGACCGGCTCCGCCGCAATGCGGGTTCTGGCCGAACCGCGGGCGAAGATCTCCTCGACCTCGAGATTCATGGTGCCGTGGCATTCGCATGTGATTGCGGCGAGCCGCGATCGATCGATCTCGAGCTGGCCTCGTCGCTCGGACCGGATCGCCCCGGAGGCGCGCAGATTGCGCATCAAGAGCGTCACCGTCGTTCGCCGCACACCCAATATCTCCGACAGCGCTTCCTGCGTCAGCGGCAGGACGTCGTGGTCGATGCGGTCGCGAAAGTGCAGCAGCCAGCGCGCCAGCCGGGCTTCGACCGGATGCAGCGCGTTGCACGCCGCGCCGTGCTGAAGCTGAATGAGCAATGACCGGACGTGGGTCTGGACCAACTGCCGGATCGCGGCGCTGCCGGTGAACGCGGCGTGAAATCGCGATGCGGGAATCCGCGAGGCCGTGCCCGCCGCATGAACGACGGCCGTAATGGCCGAAGGTGAGGGCCCGAGCACGGAAAGCAGGCCAACCCCGCCCTCGCGCCCGATGACGGCCGTAGCGACTGTCTTCCCGCTCGCCATGTTGATCATCAGGGTGACGGCGCCGCTATGGGGGAAGTAGACATGCTCGATCGGTTCGCCTGCTCGCGAGAGGGCCTCATCCTGGTGGAGCGCGACCACTTCCAGATCGGGCATCAGCAAGTCCAGGTCTGCTTGTGGCAGCGCTGCCAGGAGGCGGTTATCTGCTCCTCCGGGCGGGGTCACGGCTGTTCACCTTCGGTAGCGCATCCGCCGCAGGCCCAATTCCGGGTAGTGCCGGGAGACGCTCCTGACCTTGTTTCAAATCCGTTTTCGCTACGCGCACCGATACGCAATTGCAGACGCACCCAACAACAATGGCCCAACTTCGCGTGCCCGGCGAATTCCGCACGCGTCATGGTCAACTAGATGAGCTGGCATCGCCCACCGCAACTGCAAATTACGTATGGTGCCATGAGTTCCTATTTTTCATGGCGCAGAATGGTACGCCTTTCGGTGTACCCGTAAGATGGCACAGAAGCGGTACCTGGTGCAGCTATGAGGCCCGTGCGGCCGAGGTGGCCGTGCGGACTATAGGCTTGCTCGCCGGCGAGGCCGGGTTCAGCGCCATCACCGCCACGCCCACCACGCGTTCGACGATCGCCTGCACGTCGTCGAAGTCGCATTTGCCTTCGGACAGCTTCGCCAGCCGCTCCTTTTCGCGGATGGTGTGGTGGCTCATCGACAGCGCGAAGTGCAGGCCCCAGTAGAGGTCGGCCTCGTCGCGGCCGGGCAGCGCGCGGCGCATCGCGGCGGCGAATTTGCGCAAATGATCGATCTCGCGATTCTTGATGCGGCGGATCGGCGGCACCGATTCGATTGATGCTCGGATCATGAAGCGTGCGGCGGTCGATCCTTCGCGGTCGGGACCGAGGCAGCCGCGCAGGGTGGGGCCGACGAGGGCGCGAAGGATTTCCTCGATGGAAGCGCGGCCGCCGCCTTTTTCCTCCGCCGCCTTCAGCTCGTTGAGACGCTCGCGGTTGGTCTGGATCGAGCGGGTGACGAACAGCTCGGCGATCAACTCGTCCTTGGAGCCGAAATGGTAATTCACCGCCGCAAGGTTGACGCTCGCCTCCGCGACGATGTCGCGCAGCGTGACGTCGCCGAAGCCGCGGTCGGCATAAAGCCGCTCGGCGGCTGCGAGAATGGCAGAGCGGGTCTGATCTGACGCCATGGTCTTCGCTCTTTCGTCATTCCGGGGCGCGTCGAAGACGCGAACCCGGAATCTCGCGCCACAATCTCCAGATTCCGGGTTCAGCCCTGTAGGCTGCTCCGGAATGACAGGAATGCGCCGAGGGTGTTGCAATTCAAACAGTTGTATGAAACTATCGTTTGAAGGGCGGCAAATGTCAATGCTGCTGCGAGCATCTCGCAAGTTTTGTGATTTGCGTCGATGCCGGCTGCAGGCGGACAGTTGCGCCAACGGTTTTGATAAGTGGAAAAAGCGAGGAGCGTCCGATGGATTTCATGTTGTCCAGCAGGCAGAAGGAATGGCTCGACCGGGTTCAGTCCTTCATGAACAAGCACGTCCGCCCGGCGGTGCCGATCTACCAGGAGCAGGACGAGGAGGGCGCGCGCTGGAAGGTGATTCCCGTTCTCGAGGAGCTGAAGGCCAAGGCGAAGGCCGAGGGCCTCTGGAACATGTTCATGCCGCCGAACGATCATGAGGACGACGAATTCCGCGGCGCGGGATTGACCAACCTGGAATACGCTTTGCTGTCGGAAGAGATGGGCCACATCTCCTGGGCCTCGGAAGTATTCAACTGCTCCGCACCCGATACCGGCAACATGGAAGTCCTGATGCGCTACGGCTCCAAGGAGCAGAAGCGCAAATGGCTGCGTCCGCTGATGGACGGCGAGATCCGCTCCGCCTTCCTGATGACGGAGCCGGCGGTTGCTTCGTCGGACGCCACCAACATCGAGACCCGTATCGAGAAGCAGGGCGATCACTACGTCATCAACGGCCGCAAATGGTGGTCGTCGGGCGTCGGCGATCCCCGCTGCAAGATCGCGATCCTGATGGGCAAGACCGATCCGTCGCTGGCCAGGCACCAGCAGCAGTCGCAGATCCTGGTGCCGCTGGATACGCCCGGCATCAAGGTGGAGAAGATGCTGCCGGTGTTCGGCTTCGACGACGCGCCGCACGGCCATGCGCAGGTGCTGCTCGAGAACGTCAAGGTGCCGGCGTCCAACATCCTGCTCGGCGAGGGCCGTGGCTTCGAGATCGCGCAGGGCCGTCTCGGCCCGGGCCGCATCCATCACTGCATGCGCACCATCGGCAAGGCCGAGGAGGCGCTGGAGAAGATGGTCAAGCGCCTGTCCTCGCGCACCGCCTTCGGCAAGAAGATCGTCGAGCATTCGGTGTGGGAGCAGCGCATCGGCGAGGCCCGCACCAACATCGAGATGACGCGGTTGCTCTGCCTCAAGGCCGCCGACATGATGGACAAGGTCGGCAACAAGACCGCGCAACTCGAGATCGCCATGATCAAGGTCGCCGCCCCCAATATCGCGCTCAAGATCATCGACGACGCCATCCAGGCCTATGGCGGCGGCGGCGTTTCCGACGAGGCCGGGCTGGCCCGCGACTATGCCCACATCCGTACGCTGCGCCTCGCCGACGGCCCGGATGAAGTGCATAACCGCGCCATTGCCAGACTTGAACTTCGGAAGTATCAAAACGCTCCGAGGCACTAACAAGAAAGCGAGAGCGCACGCAGCGCTCTCTCCACCGTCATTCCGGGGCGATGCGACAGCATCGAACCCGGAATCTCGAGGTTCCACAATGCGCAGTTGCGCATTGGGGTCTGGTCGTTCCGACCATCCCGGAACGACGAGGAAAGACGGACAAGAAACTTTAGGGAGCGTCAGCGTGAACGACGGTGTCAGGAAGGACGAGGAATTCTCGGGGACTCGCGAAGTCGAGGAGCGCCATCGCATCGACGAGGCGAACCTCGCCAGATGGATGGCCGGGAACGTCGAAGGTTTTGCCGGTCCGCTCACCGTCCTGCAATTCAAGGGCGGTCAGTCCAATCCCACCTACCGGCTCGACACGCCCGGCCGCTCCTATGTGATGCGCCGCCGCCCGTTCGGTAAATTATTGCCGTCGGCACATGCGGTCGATCGCGAGTTTCGCGTCATCGCCGCGCTCGGCAAGCAGAATTTTCCGGTCGCAAGGGCCTATGCGCTCTGCATGGACGATGCCGTGATCGGCTCGGCCTTCTACATCATGTCGATGGAGGAGGGCCGGGTGTTCTGGGATCCGCAGTTGCCGAGCCAGCCGCCGGAAGCGCGCCGAAAAATCTTCACCAGCAAGATCGAGACGCTGGCCAGGCTCCACACCTTCGATCCCGAGAAGATCGGCCTCGGCGAATTCGGCAAGCCGGGCAATTACTTTGCGCGCCAGGTCGACCGCTGGACCAAGCAGTATCGCGCCTCGGAGACGCAGCACATTCCCGAGTTCGAGAAGCTCGCCGAATGGCTGCCCAAGACGGTGCCGGCGCAGACGCGCGTCTCGATCGTCCACGGCGATTACCGCCTCGACAACATGATCTTCCACCCCACGGAACCGACCGTGCTGGCGGTGCTGGACTGGGAATTGTCGACGCTCGGCGATCCCATGGCCGACTTCACCTATCTCCTGATGCAATGGACCATGCCGGGTCTCGCCAATGCCGACCTCAAGGCGCTGAACATTCCGAGCCAGGAAGAGGCCGCGCAGATCTATTGCGACGTCACCGGCATGGCCGTGCCGGACCTCAACTGGTACTTCTCCTACAACCTGTTCCGCCTCGCCGGCATCACCCAGGGTATCGCGGGCCGCATCCGCGACGGCACCGCCGCCAACGCCAAGGCCCTGGAATCGGCCGCACGCACGGTGCCGCTCTCCAAGGCATCCTGGGAATACGCGCAGAAGGCCGGCGCGGTGTGAGGGAATTCGTCATACGCGGGCTTGACCCGCGTATCCATCAATCTTCACAAAAGTCGTTCGAAGCTGATGGATGGCCGGGTCAAGCCCGGCCATGACGATTTTGGAATTGGCTCCCTTGCACTCCCATCCCAACATCCGCGGCAGCCTGCTGATGGCCGGGGCGATGGCCGCCTTCACCATGAACGACGCCATCACCAAGTCGGTGTCGGCGGAGCTCAACATCGGCCAGATCATCCTGGTGCGCGGCGCCTTCGCGATGGTGCTGATTGCGGCGCTCGCCTCCTGGGCCGGCGCGATGCGGCCGTGGCGCACGCTCGTCATCGGTCCGGTCGGCCTGCGCGTGATCGGCGAGATCGGCGGCACGCTGTCGTTCCTCTCCGCAATCGCGCACATGCCGCTTGCCAATGCGTCCGCGATCTTCCAGGCGCAGCCGCTGATGATCACGCTCGGGGCTGCGCTGGTGTTCGGCGAGCCGGTGGGCTGGCGGCGCTGGCTTGCGATCGCGGCCGGCTTCATCGGCGTGCTCGTGATCGTCCGGCCGGGCACGGCCGGCTTCAACGAATTCTCGCTGCTCGCGCTCTCGTCCGTCGCCTTCTGCACCGTACGCGACCTTGCGACGCGGAAGATACCGGCGGAAATCCCCTCGCTGTTCATCACGCTGCTGACCACGGTGACCGTGACCACCGCCGGGGCCGTCGTGATCTATCCGCTGGGCGGCTGGACGCCGCTGCCCGGCCGCTCGCTCGGCCTGTTGATGCTGGCCGCGGTGCTGCTGCTGATCGGTTATCAATGCGTGATCTCGGCGCTGCGCACCGGCGATATCTCCGCCGTCGCGCCGTTCCGCTACACCGCGCTGATCTGGGCCATGCTGCTCGGCTCCATCGCCTTCGGCGACCGCCCGGACGCTTTCATGGTGACCGGCGCCGCCATCATCGTGCTGTCCGGCCTCTACGCCTTCTACCGCGAGCGCGTCCGCAACCGCCTGCGCCCCGCCGCGACCGCGCCGGGCCTGCCGCCGGAAGGGGTGTGATCCCGCCGACCAGGTTTGGGAGCAGCGTGCTCGGGAATTTCACCAGCAATTTCAAGGGCTGGTTCACAAATTGCAAAAATCAGAAATTCTGATATTGACAATTGCGCAAATCAGAACTATACGTCTCCCCAGCCCGTGCCACCGTGAGGGACGTTTCGCGATCGTCACGAAGCGTGGTGCGGGTTGCGATGGGCCGCTTGCTGCGTCAGGTGCTTGCACCGGGCGAAACGCAGCGGCGGACGGCGAAGTCGTGTGGTCCTGGCGCCGCGACCCTGGCGTCTATCCCTGCTGGCCTGTGCCGGCGGGGCAACGGGGGCAAGAAAGGCCGCTCCCCGGGGAGATCACGTATAAGCCTTAAAACCATTGCGCGGGGAAGGTCGGGATGTCCTGGCTGTACCTGTCAAATCCGTGTGCGTTTTCTTACTACCGTTGCA
>NZ_JBQTHN010000019.1:0-6188 GCF_052389815.1 Bradyrhizobium sp.
ATGGTTTACGGCTTATACGTGATCTCCCCGGTGAGCGGCCTTTATTGTCACCGTTGCCGAGCCCGCACAGGCAGGCCGGATAGACGCCAGGGTCGCGGCGCCAGGACCACACGACTTCGCCGTCCGCTGCTGAGCGTTTCGCCGGGTGCAAGCACCTGACGCCGCAGCGGCCCATCGCAACCCGCACCACGTTTCGTGACGACCGCGAAGCGTCCCTCATGGCGGCACGGGCTGGGCGGATTAATGCCACTGATTTGCCCGACGAGGCAAGAGCAATTTCCGATTTTCGGTTCACGACTTCGTGAAAACGGAATATGTGGCCGCGATGCTCGCCCCTGATGCCCCCACCGACGAATTGGCCCCCGTGAGGAATGCAAGTGCGAGATGAGCCTCGCCGCGCATTTCTCGGCAAGCAGAGCCGTTAAGTCTAAACCGGGAGCAACCCAGGTGGCGGCTTGCGCATGTGGGTGGCCTGTTCGTAGGCGTAGGCCAGGCGCAGAAGCTTGTGCTCGCTCCAGGCACGGCCCGCGAAGGTGACGCCAACCGGATAGTCGGGCGTGTCCTTGCCGTCGGTCGTCCCCGAGATGAAGCCTCCGGGCACCATGACGCTGGGATAGCCAGCCTTGGCGGCGATCGCGGCGCCCCGGGCGCCGGCGAACAGCACGGCGTCGAGCTTGTGGCGCCTCATGTAGGCGTCCATGCCCCGCGTTTTGGTGGAAAGCAGGTCCATGGCACGTGCCGACTTGTATTCGCGCTCGCTCAAATCGCCCCTGGTGGCGTTGGCGGCAAGGAACAGGTCCTGGCCGAAACGCAGCGCCTTCTCCGCGTTCGCCTCGTTGAAGGCCACGATGTCGGCGATGGTCTTGATGGCAGTGCAGGTCGCCCAATCGCTCAAATAGAGGTTGAGATCGCGCTTCATCTCGTAGATGAAAACGATCCACTGCATCACGGGATTGCCCTTGTTGGGGCTCAGCGGATTGCGGTTGTGCACAGCCATGGTGGTGCCTGGTCCGGCCATCCAGCCGGCCGTCGGCATGCTGGCGCGCACGACGACGGCGCCCGAGTCCTCCAGCACCTCGATCGCCTCAGCCATCAGCTTGGCCCAGTTGGATGGCAGCTTGCCATAGTAGCAATCGTTCAAGGGGTCGGCGGGGTCGCTCGGCACGCCGATGCGCGCGCCCTTCATCGCATCGTGCGCGAGGCCAGCCGTGTAATCGGTCGGCCGCCGCTGCCGCTGCGTCGCCGGATCGAGCGGGTCCTTTACGGCCAATACGTTCAGGAGCATCGCCGCATCGCGCACTGTGCGCGTCATCGGCCCCGCGGTGTCCTGGCTGTGCGAGATCGGCACGATGCCGGCGCGGCTGATCAGGCCGACGGTCGGCTTGACGGTGACGAGGCCATTCAGGCTGGCGGGGTGCAGCAGCGAGCCCGAGGTCTCGGTGCCGATCGAAGCCGCGCACAGGCCGGCCGCCACCGCGACCGCCGATCCCGCGCTCGATCCGCCTGGCTGCACGACCGGGATGCCCTGATCGTCCATGAGCGCCGGCGCGTAAGGGTTCTTCACCTGGCCGCCCAGCGACGAGTAGCCCGAGGGCATGTCGATCGCGAGCATGTTGGCGAACTCGGTCAGGTTCGCCTTGCCCAGGATCACCGCGCCGGCGTCCCGCAGCAGCTTGACGACGGTGGCATCGTCCCTGGCGCGCGCGCCTTCCAGGGCCAGCGAGCCTGCCGTCGTCGGCTGCTTGTCACCGGTTGCGATGTTGTCCTTGACCAGGATCGGGATGCCGGCCAGCGGCCGTTTGACCGACGGCGTGGTGTCGTCGAGCTTGCCCGCGATCGTGAGCGCGTCGGGATTGAGCTCGCGTACGGCGTTGAGCATTGGCCCGTCGCGGTCGTAGGCCTCAATGCGCGCGAGATAGAATTCGGTCAACGCCGTGGCGGTGACGCGCCCGCCGGCCAAGGCATCGACGATATCGCTCATTGGCGCATGCTCAAGCTTCAGCATGGTCGAAGCCTCACGCAATCCTCTATCGTCATGTCCAGAACCTGCCCCCGCGACGCGCATGTTGCCTGCGTTGGATGCAGGCAAACAAAATTGCCAAACTCGTAGACGTAGCTGGACGGCGCGCAGGCGCTAACCACTAGCGCACCTAAGATCAACGACGCGACCGCTCTGTGACCTCATAGCGCGGCCGACTTCAAAATAACGTTGGCCGCGAACATGGCGTCCGACATTAGGAATATCTGTTGTTTGCCTCGCGATGGCGTCACTACAACTCCATCGTCGAAACCATCGACCGACACGACACCCGATAAAGGCAATTTCTTGCTGCTCGGCCCACCCATGAAATAGAGGGCACTGTTCGTCACGGCGAGGGCGCCTGATCCGACCGTAACGATCTCGGTTGTCGAAACACGCTGTCCCCTGTGAGAGCCGACACGATAGGAAACCCCCTTCATGAGCCGGATCGAGACCCCGTGCGAACCACCTTCATAATGGTAGCTTGTGCGGGGCTCCCGCCTCGTCACCCCGTTGAACAGCCATTGGATCGACTCGTCACGCTTCAACGCGATGGGAAGCGCTGTCGAAAGCTGTACTCGCGTCGATGGCTTCCCCTCAGACAAATCCTTGAGCACGAGCGCCTGGACGAGCTTGTGCCTAATGCCTGCCTCGTCGAATGCGGCCTCGTCCAAACCGAATGCATCAACGATTGCGTTAAACCGCCCGACTTCATTTTGGGACAAGCTGAGGTCCGCTAGTGCCGTATCCAGCGCAATAGCAAGACCAGACAGTACCCTCGCCCGGAGTTGATTAGGCGCGAGTTGCCCGTCATTACCCAGTCTCTCGACGATTGCGCGAAACGTCGCGGGCGCCGGCGGCCGCTCCACCAGCATCACGTTTTGAAACGCGAGATCGATGTCCTTGCGGGCCTGATCGCGCTTCGCCGCACACCCCTTGTGGATCGAACGAAACAGACCGGCTGGCTCGCCGCAATACTCGCACGTACCCATAGCACCCCCCGATCTCAACTGTACGCTGCGCAGGGGGAAATTAGAACTACAACGGAATGCGGTGCAGCATAGGTAGTTTAATGCAAAACAGGGTGCCGACCCGTCCAAACGATAATCCCGCCTATCCGGCTCCAAGAGACAATTGAAAACCTTAATAGCGCGCACTCGAGGGCGGCATTGCCGAACGCTCGCCTTCTATGGTTGTATCTGCTTTCGACCTTCCGCTGACGGACATTGAAATGCAAGCACCGCTGCTAGGCAGATTAGAGCGAGTTGATCTTCGTGATATCTGGACGAGTGAGGCTACCAGCTTTACCCCCTGGTTAGCGCGCCCCGAAAACATGGCAATCCTCGCCGAGACCCTAGGCATGGACCTTGAGGTAGAGGCACAAGAGAAAAACGTCGGCCCCTTCCGCGCTGACATCCTTTGCAAGGAGATCGACTCAGGTGCCGACGATCGATGGGTCTTAATCGAAAACCAACTTGAAAGGACGGATCACACACATCTGGGGCAACTCTTAACCTATGCGTCTGGTCTTGAAGCCGTGACCATCGTCTGGATCGCGGCTAGATTTACTGAAGAGCATCGATCCACGCTCGACTGGCTGAACCGCATCACCGACGACAGCTTTCGGTTCTTTGGGTTGGAGGTCGAATTGTGGCGCATCGGCTCATCCCCTGCGGCCCCCAAATTCAACATCGTATCGAAGCCAAACGCTTGGTCGCATTCCGTGGCCCAAGCGGCGCGCGCCATAGATGACGACGAGTTGTCGACTACGCGCATCATGCAGCGAAACTATTGGACTGGCTTGAATGCAGCACTCGTTGAGGCGGATGGGCCTGTATCCGGCAATCGAAAGCCGCAGGCTCAATCATGGATGCCATACCGTATCGGTCGAACAGGTTTTAATCTGGGTGGCGTTATGACTCGTCCGAAAAACCAAATTCGCGCGGAACTATATATCGCAGGCGATCTTGCAAAAACGTACTTCCGCCTTTTGCAGGGCCAGAAGCAGGCGATCGAAGGTGATATTGGCTACGCGCTGGATTGGGAGGAGTTGCCGGATGCGCGAGATTGCCGGATCGCGTCGTACCTAAATGGTGTCGATCCGGAGAATGAAGCCGATTGGCCGTCGCAGCATGCTTGGCTCGCAAAACGTCTCAACGACTTTTATCGTGTTTTCTCTCACCGAGTGACTGCGCTTGACGCGTCACAATCACTCGAGACGCTGTAGTAGGGAACGGATTGAGACAGTGTGTATCGCGCCGCCTTCGCGCACGGTGCCGGTCAGCGCAGCAGCAGCTCGACGAACTGCTCAACGGTGAGGCCGGCGTCGGCGATGATGCGACGGAGCGTGCCGGACCGGAGCTGTTTGTGATCGGGAACGACGACCCTTGCGTAAGGCTCTCGCGGCGAAGCATCATGTGACTGCCGGTCTGCCGAGGGAAAATGAAGTCGACGCGCACCAGGGCGGCGCGGACGTCCCGGCCAGATAGGTCGGTTGGGAGCTTGGCCACGTCGGACGCGCTTCGCCTCAGGCGGCCTCGACTTCGACAAACTCCTTGCCTGCCTCGGTTGGCACCGGATCGCCGGCATCGCGGCAGTCCGCAACGTAAAGTTCGATGGCTTCCCGGATGTTGCTCAGCGCCTCGGCGCGGGTATCGCCCTGGCTCACGCATCCCGGCAGCGCCGGCACGCTGGCGACGTATCCGCCATCCTCTTCCTGCTCCAAAACGACCGTATAGCGCATCGAGCGTCTCCTGATGGTGCGCGCGTATCGGTTTCAGCGGAAACGGGAGGGCGCGCCGGGCCGGAGCGTTCTTACATTAATTTCGGAGCCAAAGCAGCAGGTGAACCCTGCCAATCACTTCCCAAGGCAGTCGCACAGGGCTCTTGGCGGTCGCCCTTGTCCTCGGCCTCTATAGTTCGAGACGCGCCGCAAGCGGCGCTCCTCACCATGAGGGTCTAGCTTCATGAAGCCGTCATGATGGACCACAGTGCATTTCTTGTTTGGAGCGATTCTTCGGAACATTGGTGCTGTGTCGTCGATGAAATTTGAAACGCCCTTGGCTTGTTTGGGAATGCGAGGTCGATAGTTTGGACGCCGAGCGCCCTGCTGGCGTTCGTACGGGCTAATCAAGTCGGATCGGGTTCCCATGTGGGACGACGTGCTTCTTTACGTCATTATAGGTTTCGTCGCGCAAATGATCGATGGCGCGATCGGCATGGCCTACGGCGTGACGGCTAGCTCCGTGCTCCTCAGTCTTGGCGTGCCTCCCGCCACCGCAAGCGCGTGCGTGCATGCGGCGGAGACGTTCACCACCGGCGCCTCGGGTCTCGCCCATTGGCGCCTCGGCAATGTCGACCGCAAACTGCTCCTGCGTCTTGCCATTCCGGGAATGATCGGCGGGGCAATCGGCGCTTATGCACTCTCCGAACTCCCCGGCGAAGTCCTGAAGCCTTTCATCAGCGCCTACCTTCTGCTGCTCGGCGCGTTCATCGTCTGGAAGGCGCTGGCGGCTCGCCCCATTGCGGCACCTGCGCCGCGCGCAGTCGGCCCTCTGGGCCTATTCGGTGGCGTCCTCGACGCCATCGGCGGAGGCGGTTGGGGCCCGATCGTGACGTCCACTCTCCTTGGCCAGGGTGCGACGCCGCGCTACGCCATCGGTTCGGTCAATCTGGCCGAGTTTTTTGTCACTTTGACCATATCGACGACGTTCTTTCTCACCGTCGGCCTGAGCTTGTGGCCCATCATCGCCGGTCTCATCATCGGGGGTGTCATCGCGGCGCCGTTTGCCGCGCTCGCGACCAAACACATCCCGGACAAGGTCCTGATGCTTATGGTCGGCGGCGTCGTCATGCTCCTGAGCTTGCGCACAATCCTTATGGCACTCGCATCCGGTCCATAGGTCCGCGTGGCTCATTTGCGACCGGGTCGAGCCGGCAGCAAGTCCGGTCAAGCGGAACGCCCGACCGCTCGCTCACTTCCCTTCCTTCCCCTTCCCGCCCGTCTTCAGCTCGCGATACCGCGTCGCGCCGCCCTGGCAACTGTCCGTAGCGGGTGAAGTTGTCGTATTTTTGTAGCTCGTGATCTGTCGCCTTCGTTGTTGAGTTTTTTGGCGGAGCCGGAAGGCGTGGACGGCTCCGCCGATTTGGTCATGCCATGGATATTGCG
>NZ_JBQTHN010000020.1:0-51023 GCF_052389815.1 Bradyrhizobium sp.
GCATGATCCTGATCGGAAAACCGGTCACCCACTTTTCCGGGATCATGCTGTCACCTGACGCAGCAAGCGGCCCATCGCAACCCGCACCACGTTTCGTGACGATCGCGAAACGTCCCTCACGGTGGCACGGGCTGGGGAGGTGTATAACGTAAATCGGAATTCCGGTAAAGAGAAATTTTTTTTGCGCAAAGGGCTTGACACACTTCTGTAAAATCGAACTGATTTGCCCATCGTGATCAAATGGCAACACTCTGCCGTGCCGCCGCCTCGGGCAAGCGTTGATTCGCCGCTAAACCTTGCCGCAGCCCGTAGGGCGGATCAGCCACCGGGTCCGCGCGAAGCGCGGCCCGATGACAGGCTCCGCGTGATCCGCCGCGGTGCCGATGGACGGTGGGTTACGCCTTGCATCTCGCCTGCTGAAGCTTCGGCGCGCGTGAATCGGCTAATCCACCCTACGGACCTCGCGCGCCTTGAACAGCACTGCGGTCACGAACTGCCGCAGCGCGGCTGCATCGTCGAACTTCAGCGTCACCCTGAACGGCACGACGGCGCGGGCCCAGTCCGGCAGGCCTTCCGACGTGCGCAAGCGAGCGAGATCCTTTTCCGTGGTCACCAGCGTCAGGCCGTTGCCGCTCGCTTCCGCGACCAGGCTGGCGGCCTCGTCCGCCGTGAGCGGGTGGTGATCGGCAAAGCTCCGCGCGCCGGCGACGTCGATGCCGGCCTCGCGCAGCGTGTCGAAGAACCGCGCGGGATCGCCGATGCCGGCGAAGGCGAGGACGCGTTTGCCGCGCAGCGCCGACAGTGATGCGTCGTCCGGCTCAAAGCGTGCGCGCAGCACCGGCTTGCCCTGGCCAGCGATGGTGGACGACACGCCGTCTGCCGCATGTCCCTCCCCGATCACGATCAGCGCGTCGGTACGCGCCATCTGCGCGGCCAGCGGGGCGCGCAAGGGACCGGCGGGCATCACCTGGCCGTTGCCGACGCCCCGGCGCGCGTCGATCACGATCAGGGAAGCATCCTTGGCGACTGCCGGGTTCTGGAAACCGTCGTCCATCAGGATCACGGTCGCAGCCAGCGATTTGGCGAGCGCCACGCCGTCGGCGCGGTCGCGCGACACCACGACGGGAACGCTTTGCGAGAGCATCAGGGGCTCGTCGCCGACATCGGCCGCGCCGTGCCTTGCGCCATCGACCCGCACCGGGCCGCGCAGCCGGCCGCGGTAGCCGCGGGTCAGCACCACTGGCGTCTCGTCGAGCTCGCGCAACAGCTTCGCCAGCGCCAGCACGGCCGGCGTCTTGCCGGCACCGCCGCCGTGATAATTGCCGACGCAGAGCACGGGGATGCCGGCGTCCAGCCCTTTGCGCTTCAGGCGACGGGCGGCAACGGCGCCGTAGAGCGCCGCGAGCGGCCGTAGCATATGCGATCTGAAGGACGCGGGCCGGTACCAGAAACCCGGCTCACGCATTGGCGGCTCCCATCTCGAGCCGCAGCTGCAGCAAATAGGGCTCGAGCGCGGCGAGCGTGCGATCCAGCGCGCCGCCGAGCTGCTCGACGACGCGAGCGCCCGCTGCGCCCTGCGTCTCGCAGGCCCTGGGATCGGCGAGCAACTGCCCGAGCTGCTTGATCAACCTCTCCTCGCTGTCGGCCTGGCGGGCGCCGCCGGCCTCGTCGAGGGCCTCGTAGACGTCACTGAAATTGAACACGTGCGGGCCATGCACGATGGCCGCGCCCAGCTTGACCGCCTCTATCGGATTCTGGCCGCCATGCTCGACCAGCGAGCCGCCCATGAACACGGCGGTCGCCAGACGATAAAACAGGCCGAGCTCGCCGAGCGTGTCGGCGATGTAGATGTCGGTGCTTGCCGCCGGCAATTCCTCGCGCGAGCGCTGCGCGAAGCGCAGGCCCGTTGCGGCGACGAGGCCCGCCACGGCATTGCCGCGGTCGGGATGCCGCGGCACGATCACCGTCAATAGCCCCGGGAAGAAGCCGGCGAGCCGGCGGTGGGTCTCGATCAGGATCTCCTCCTCGCCCGGATGGGTCGAGGCGGCGGTAATGACGGGACGGCCGCGCGTCATCGCCATCAGCTTTTCGAGCCTGGCCGGATCGGCCGGCGGCGCCGCCACGTCGAGCTTCAGGTTGCCGGTGACGCGCACGTTGCGCGCGCCGAGCGTGGCGAAGCGATCTGCATCGGCATCGGATTGCGCGAGGCACACCTCGAACTTCTCGAGCAGCGCCGAAATGGTGTTGAGCGCCCGGCGCCAGCGCGGGAAGGAGCGCGGCGACATCCGGCCGTTGATCAGCACCATCGGCAGCCGGCGCGCCGCCGCCGACAGGATCAGGTTGGGCCAGAGATCGGACTCGATGAACAGCGCCAGCGAGGGACGCCAGTGGTCGAGGAAGCGCGCGACATAGCGCGGGGAATCGTACGGCACATATTGATGGATGATGTCGGGCGGAAAGCGCTTGGCCACGATCGCGGCCGACGTGACCGTGCCCGACGTCAGCAGGATGCGCAGGTTGAGCGCGCGCAGCCGCTCGATCAGCGCCGCCGCCGCCAGCACCTCGCCGACGCTGGCGCCATGGATCCACACCAGGGGGCCGTGCGGCCGCAGGCCGAGCGACAGCCCGCGCCGCTCGCCGACGCGCTCGGGGTCTTCCTTGCCCTGCTTGAGGCGGCTCTTGATCAGCGCGGGCGCCAGCGGAACCATCGCGAACGACAGCTTCCGGTACACCCGCAGCGTCATCGGCAGCGAATCAGCCAAGGCCCGCCTCCGGGCGGCCGACCTGCGCATAGGCGCGGCGGGTCGCTTCGTTGAGGTAGGTCTCGACTTGCTGGCGCAGTCTTTCCATGGTCTCGGCGTCGGCGTCCGGGGGCACGAAAACGGCGTCAATACCTACCACAGCGCCGCGCCCAAAGGGCAGATTGATGGTAGTGGAGTCCCAGTTTTTCAATCGGATGAAGCGGCTGGTGACCATGGCGAAAGGCAGAATCGGCCGGCCGGATTCCCGGGCCAGCATGATGACGCCCATCCCCGCCGCGCGCGAGCGCTTCGGCACGTCGGCGGTGGTCGCGACATTCCAGCCCTCCCCGAGCGCCTGCACCATCTCGCGGAATGCACCGACGCCGCCCTTGCGATGGAACGCGCCGGAATGATCGCCGGACCCCCGGATGGTGCCGATGCCGAGCCGCTCGGCAGCGATGGCGTTGAACTCGCCGTCGCGATGCCGCGATATCAGAACCTTGGCGCGGTGGCTCTCCTTGGTCTTGATGAACGGCGTGATGAAATGCTGGCCGTGCCAGAACACGAAGATGGCGGGCATCTCCGGCTCGACCAGCTCGTAGACATTGGCGGGATCGTAGCCGAAGCGGTTGGTCCACCAGACCAGCCGCAGATACTCCGCCGCCAGCACGCCGAGCGCACGCTGAACCGAGTGGCTGCGCAGGAGGTCGCGGAAGAAACGTTTCAACGCCCCGGACTCAACGCTTGGACTTCGTGTCCTGGTCCGGATCGAGCAGCCGGTGCAGGTGGACGATGAAGTAGCGCATCTGCGCATTGTCGACGGTCATCTGCGCCTTGGATTTCCAGGCCGCATAGGCGGTGGCGTAATTGGGATAGACGCCGACGATATCGACCTTGTCGAGGTCCTTGAAGGTGACATTTTGCAGATCGGTGAGCTCGCCGCCGAGAACGAGATGGAGCAGCTGCGGCTGGGCACTGTCAGACATGTCGAAGTTCTTCCTGGTCCTTTGTGAGCATGATCTTGTCCGAAAACCGGTCCCCACTTTTCGGGATCATGCTGCGAGATGCCCGGCAAGGCTGATGTTGGTGTTGCGAGCGGGAGGCTCAGGGCAACGGACGGTTCCTGAAATGCCCGACGATGCGCGCATGACGATCGCGTCCCGCTGCCACGAGCACTCCGTGCACCACGTCCCGGCGATTGTAAAGCAGCGCATCCCCCGAGAGCGCCGTCATTTTACCATCGGCCTCCTGCACGATCAAATTCGCCGCGGCAAGATCCCAGTCGCGGCTCTGCCCGCCGGCAAAGGCGGCATCCAGCGCGCCGTGCGCGACACGGCAGAGCCGCAGCGCCAGCGAGCCGATGCGCGGATGCAGCGCGATCTCGTCGATCGAATCGTTGAGGCGCTGCACCAGCGGCTTGGGACCCGCCATGCGCGAAAAATCGAGGTCATCGCCGCCGCTCGCCTGCACGCGGGCGTCGTTCAGCGAGGCGCCCTGCCCGCGCGCGGCGAAGAAGAACTCGTCGCTGGCAGGCGCATAGACGGCGGCCAGTATCGGAGCGCCATCCTCCACCAGCGCTGCGCAAACGCACCAGTCGTCGCGGCCGGCGAGGTAGGAACGCGTGCCGTCGATGGGATCGACGATCCAGGTGTATTTTCTTCCCAGGCGCGATTCGTCGTCGGCGCTCTCTTCCGACAGCCAGCCGTAGCCGGGCGAGGATTGGCGCAGCCGCCGCTCCAGAAGATCGTTGACCGCGATATCGGCTTCGGAAACCGGCGAGGACTTTCCCTTGATCCAGCTCTTCAGCTCGGTGCGGAACATCGATTTGGCGAGCAGGCCGGCTTCCCGCACGGTATCCGCAAGAAGCGCGGCATCGCGCGCAAGCGTCGTGCCCTGCAGCTCAACGTCCGCCAAGGGTCAGCCCTTCGATGCGCAGCGTCGGCGCGTTGACGCCGTAGCGGAACTCCAGGTCATTGGCCGGCGTCAGCGACCTGAACATGTCGAGCAGGTGGCCGGCGATGGTGACCTCGCTGACGGGATAAGCGAGCTCGCCGTTCTCGATCCAGAAGCCGGAGGCCCCGCGGCTGTAATCGCCGGTGACGCCGTTGACGCCGGAGCCGATCAGGTCGGTGACGAAAAAGCCTTGGCCGATGTCGGAGATCAGCTCCTTCGGCGTCGCGGTGCCGGCTTCCAGATGCAGGTTATAGGCGCCGGGGGAAGGCGCCGACGACACGCCGCGATGGGCGTGTCCGGTCGTGGTCATGCCGAGCTCGCGGGCGGTGGCGCAATCGAGCAGCCACGTGGTCAGCACGCCCTCGTCGATGACGGCGAGCCGCTTCACCTTGACGCCCTCGGCGTCGAAGGCCTGCGAACGAAGCCCCCTCGCACGCAGGGGATCGTCGACAATGCGGATACCGTCTGCGAACAGCTTCTGGCCGAGCTTGTCCTTCAGGAAGGAGGTCTTGCGCGCGATGGACGCGCCGTTGATCGCGCCGACGAGATGGCCGACCAGCGAACCCGCGACCCGCGGTTCGAACACGACGGGCACCTTGCAGGTCTCGACCTTGCGCGGGTTGGTGCGGGCGACCGCGCGCTCGCCGGCCTTGGCGCCGACGCTTGCGGGCGAGGCGAGATCGGAGGCATGCAGCGCCGAAGTGTAGTCGTAGTCGCGCTCCATGGCGGTGCCCTCGCCGGAGATCGCGGTCATCGAGATGCCGTGGCTGGAACGCAAGTAAGAGCCGTGGAAGCCGGTCGAGGTCACCAGCACCATACCGCCGATGCCGGACGAAGCCGAGGCGCCGCCGGACTTGCTGACGCCCGTCACCGCAAGGCCTGCCGCCTCCGCCTCCTGCGCGCGACGTTCGAGCTCGGCCGTCGTCGGAATATCGGGATCGAGCAGATCGAGCTCGGGGAAATCGCGTGCCAGCAGCGCGGGATCGGCGAGCCCCACATATTTGTCTTCCGGCGCGACGCGCGCCATCGCCACCGCGCGCTCGGCAAGCCTGGCGATGCCGTCGCCCCTGGTGTCGTTGGTGGAGACCACGGCCTGGCGGCGGCCAACCAGCACGCGCAGGCCGACGTCGTCGCCCTCGGAACGCTCGGATTCCTCGACATGGCCGTCGCGCACCTCGACACCCTGCGAGACGCCGCGCACCGCCACCGCGTCCGCCGCATCCGCGCCGGCGCGCCTGGCGGCCTCGACCAGGCGTTGGGCGAGCGCCGACAGCGCCGATTGATCGAACAGGCCGGATGCTGCGGCCTCAGGCGAAAGCTTTGATACAACCGATGGTGAAGAGATCACGAACGAAATTCCTGACATTCGAGGCAACGCGCGGGCGCCGGCGCAGACTGCTGAGATGTGCCTGATTCACAGGGACTTCAAGCATTTTGCGCCGGCAAAAGCCATCAATTTCAGACAATCCCGCAACGTCTCGTCAATCATGCGCGCCAAGCTGTTGTCAATCATGCGCTCAGAAGCAGGCCCATTGAGACGCGATTAACCAGCCTTTTTAAGCTGAAACGGCGCGGCCTGTGGCAAGCTCTCACGCATCGACCGGGAACATAATTCCGGCGGGGAGCTAGAAAGCCGTGAGGCGTCAAACACAACCAAGCGGGATCAATCCCGCGGGGTCGAGCCGCTTGCGGCTCGACCCTCTTTCCCTTCCGCTTTGCTTCTCAGCGCGGGACGTCCGCGCCGACGGCGGCGTGCGGCAGGTCGAAATTCATCGCGAGCGCGTCGTGCTGCGCCGGCGGATTGCCGGCATGCGGATGGCCGTCAACGTTCGGGTATCCGACTTCATCGGCATCGGGCTTCGCGGCATCGACGGCGAAGCGCAGATGCTGGCGCTGATCCATCGCGATCCGTCGCTGACCATTCCGCTCGGCATCAGCGCCGACCGAGAGGAGCTCGATGCCGCTTCCGCAATGTGGAGCGAGATCTTCGGTCTTCCGCAGCTGCCGGAAGAAAAGCGCCGCGAGCCCGCCGCACGGCGCCGCCGCCGCAACGTCATCTCCAAGCGCCGCCCGCGATTCCTGGTGCGCCGCCGTGCCGGCGATACGGCTCGCGAGCTTTCCGTCCACCGCGGCGAGCGCGAGATCATCGCGCGGAATTGACGACGACGAAACTACGTAGGGTGGGCAAAGCGACTTGTCCGCCGTAGCTCGAAGAGCGAAGGCGGAAGCTTGTCCACCTTCGAGAGCACGCAGGTGAAGGTGGGCACGGCGCAAGAGCGCCTTTGCCCACCCTACATGTTGGCGCGCAACACCGCGTCGACCAAGAGTCCCGCGAACAGCAGCAGCCCGGCGTCGCGGTTCGAGTAGAACACCCGCTTGCACAGCTCGGAATTGCCGAGCTCGAGCCGCTTGATCTGCCATGCGAGATGCGCGGCAAAGGCGGCAAGCCCGATCCACGCCGGCCAGCGCACGGCGGCAAGATACAGCGCCACACCGATCAGCACCACGGCGAGCCCGTAGAAGATCATCAGCGCCGGTTTGGTCTTCTCGCCGAACAGAAGCGCGGTGGACTTGATGCCGATCAGCGCATCGTCCTCGGCGTCCTGATGCGCGTAGATCGTGTCGTAGCCGATCACCCATGAGATCGAGCCGGCGTAGAGCACCAGCGCGATCAGGCCGATGCGCTCGAACTCGGCGGCAAATCCCATCAGCGCGCCCCAGGAGAAGGCCAGCCCCAGCACGACCTGCGGCCACCAGGTGATGCGCTTCATGAAGGGATAGATCGCAACGATCGCGAGCGAGGCGATGCCGGCGAGGATCGCAAAGCGGTTGAATTGCACGAGCACCGCGAGCCCGATCAGCGCCTGCAGCACCAGGAAGGCGAACGCCTGCGCGACGCTGACCTGCCCGGCGGGAATCGGCCGCGATCGGGTGCGCTCGACTTTCGCATCGAGGTCGCGGTCGGTGATGTCGTTCCAGGTGCAGCCCGCCCCGCGCATCACGAAGGCGCCGATGAAGAACAGCACGACGGTGAGGGCTAAGGACCTGACGTTGCCGGAGATGCCGGCGGCGAGCGCGGCAGACCACCAGCACGGCATCAACAGCAGCCAGGAGCCGATCGGGCGGTCGAAACGGGAGAGCCGCAGGTAAGGCCGCGACCAGGACGGCGCGTGGGTATCCACCCAGTTGCCGGTGGAATCGGCAACGCGGGCGGTGAGGTCGATCATCGCGTCAGCACGTTGCCGTTCAGCGTGTCGAAGGTGGAGCCGCCCTTGCGGGTGGTCTGCGCCTCGGGAGCCGAGATCGAGCCGAGCGCCTCGGACAGGCTGGGCGCGGCGGCCGCCTTCTGCTGCACCATCTGCTGGGCCACGCCGCAGACCTTCTGCTGCAGCGCTTCGGTGTTCTTGTGGCCGGCCCTGATCTGATCGGTGATCTGCTGCGGGATGCCGCACTTCTGCGCGTTGGCCTCGACGTATTTGATCATCTTGACTTCGGCGGCGCTGAAATTACCGATCAGCTTGCAGGCTTCGTCCGGCGACGCCTTGCGGTCGGATGCGGCCTTGATCAGCTTGCCGCGCTTTTCGGCTTCCTGGCGCAGCGGGACGAAGCCCTTCATGCAGGCGTCCGAGGCGCCGGCGGTCGGCCCTTGGGGAACGCCGGCGAACGGGGCAGCGCCCTGTGACGGGAACGGACTCGACGCTGCCGCTTGCGCGCCGCCCACCGGCGGGAATGGCGAGGCCTGTGCCGGCGCGCCATTGACCGGCGGAAACGGCGACGACTTGGCCGGCTGTGCCGACTGGTTCGGCAGCGGTGCCGGGAACGCGCCCTGCGCGCCGGCCTGCCCAGCGTGGATGGCGGCGACGGCGACGACGACGAACGGCGCAATCAGGCGACGGATGATCAAGGGTATATCTCCGGCAAGGGCCCCAACGTCTTCCGACCAGGCGATTCCGACTTGAGGCTTTTTTACGATCCTCGCCGCCTGTTAACAACCCGTGGATTGGGGCAACAGCGCGGCACGGAGCCGCAATTATTACCCTGAAACCTCGTCATTTCAGCTAAAATCGCCGTTCAGAAACATTAACGAATGCCCCGGCTCGATTTCCGATCCCCTCGCCTGTTCGTCGAAGCCCCGCTTTCGCAAGGGGCCAGCGTCGCGCTGGACCGCGACCAGGCCAATTACCTCGGCAATGTGCTGCGGCTTTCGAGCGGCGCGGAGATACTCGTCTTCAACGGCCGCGACGGCGAATGGCAGGCCGCCATCGCCGGGCGCAAGCGGCCGGAGAGCCTGAGCATCCTGCAGCGGACGCGCGCGCAGGACAGCCTCGGCGACGTGGCTTACGTGTTCGCGCTGCTCAAGCATGCGCGGCTCGACTACGTCGTGCAGAAGGCGGTCGAGATGGGCGCCTCGAAGCTGCAGCCGGTGACCACGCGCTTCACCCAGGTGTCGCGCGTCAATCTGGAGCGCATGAGCGCCAACGTGATCGAGGCCGCCGAGCAATGCGGCATCCTCAGTCTGGCCGCGGTCGCAGCGGCGCTGCCGCTGGAGCGCTACTTGAGCGAGCGCGACGCCAGGCGGCTCTTGGTGTTCTGCGACGAGGCCGCCGAGATCGCCGACCCCCTCGCCGCGCTGAAGGCGGCCCGGACCGATGGCGGTGGGATCGACGTGCTGATCGGCCCGGAGGGCGGCTTTGCCCCCGAGGAGCGCGAGGCCCTGCTGCGCCAGCCGCGCACGCTGCGCCTCTGCCTCGGGCCGCGGATCCTGCGGGCCGACACCGCTGGCGTTGCGGCACTGGCGCTGGTACAGGCCGCCCTCGGGGACTGGGCCGGGCCAGGTTAACGGCCGGGCCAAGGCACCGCCCATTAAGCCCTTTGCCCGATCCCTGTCGTATCCGCCGGCAGGCCGTGCTAAGGGCTCGCCCAACCCCATTTTGGAACCGATTAACCCCCGCTGGAACCGGCATTTCCGGCGATCTGGACCAGTCCGATGAACGTAACCGCGCCCCCCTCCGCCGCCTGGGCGGATACCCTGCTGCAATCCTTTGCGCAGGCCGGCTACGTCCATGCCGAGCCCGATATCCTGCAGCCGGCCGATCCCTTCCTCGATCTCTCGGGCGAGGACATCCGCAAGAGCCTGTACCTGACGAGCGATGCGACCGGCGAGGAGCTGTGCCTGCGGCCGGACCTGACGATCCCGGTGGCGCGGGATTACCTGGCTTCGCCCGGCGCGGGCCAGCCCGCCGGCTTTTCCTATCTCGGGCCGGTGTTCCGTTATCGCAGCGGCAGGAAAAGCCAATTCCTGCAGGCGGGCATCGAATCGTTCGGGCGCCAGGACCGTCCGGCGGCGGACGCCGAGATGCTGGCGCTGGCGCTGCAGGCGGCGAATGCCTTCGGCATTGGCGAGGTCGAAATCCGCACCGGCGACGTCGCGCTGTTCAACGCGCTGATCGACGCGCTCGATCTCTATCCGGTATGGCGGCGCCGGCTTATCAAGGATTTCAACCGCAAGATCAGCCTGACCGACGACATCGAGCGCCTGACGCTGAAGACCGCGCCGGGTCACCATGAATATGAGGGCGTGCTGGCGGCACTCGCCGGCTCCGACCGCAAGGCGGCGCTCGCCCTCGTCACCGACCTGATGTCCATCGCAGGCACCACCAATGTCGGCGGCCGGACGGTCGCCGAAATCGCCGACCGCTTCCTCGAGCAGGCGACGCTCAAGGCCGGCGCGCTGCCGCGCGATGCCATCGGCATCATCAAACGCTTCCTTGCGATTGCCGGCGAGCCGGAGGGCGCGGTGGCGCAATTGCGCGCGCTGGCGGCGGAGGCCAAGCTCGACATATCGGCCGCGATCGACCAGTTCGAAAGCCGCGTCGGCTACATGGCGGGGCGCGGCATCGATACGAAGAAGACGCGCTTCTCGACCTCGTTCGGCCGCGGGCTCGACTATTACACCGGCTTCGAATTCGAGCTGCACCACAGGGGCAACGGCGCCGAGCCGCTGGTGGCGGGCGGACGCTACGACTCCCTGATGACGCAGCTTGGCTCGGCTGCGCCGATTCCAGCGGTCGGCTTCTCGATCTGGGTCGATGCACTGGTCAAGGCCGGCAAGAACGGGGGCAAGGCATGAGCGTCCCGTTCGTACTCGCGGTGCCCTCCAAGGGCCGCCTGCAGGAAAACGCCGAAGCCTTCTTCACCCGCGCCGGGTTGACGCTGGCCAAGCCCGGCGGCGCGCGCGACTATCGCGGCACCATCAGCGGCCTCGACAATGTCGAGATCGCGTATCTGTCGGCGAGCGAGATCGCGGCCAACCTGGCGCGCGGCGCGGTGCATCTCGGCGTCACCGGCGAGGATCTGGTGCGCGAGAGCATTCCCGACGCCGACAAGCGCGTGCTGCTGATCGACAGCCTCGGCTTCGGCGCCGCCAATGTCGTCGTCGCCGTGCCGCAGGCCTGGATCGACGTGCGCACCATGGCCGACCTCGACGACGTCACCACCGGCTTCCGCGCCCAGCACAACCGCCGCATGCGCGTTGCCACCAAGTACATCAACCTGACGCGCAACTTCTTCGCATCCCACGGCATCGTCGACTACCGCATCGTCGAAAGCGCCGGCGCCACCGAAGGCGCGCCCGCGACCGGCGCCGCCGAGCTGATCGTCGATATCACCACGACCGGCGCCACGCTCGCGGCCAACGGGCTGAAGGTGCTCGATGACGGCGTGATCCTGAAGAGCCAGGCCAATCTCGTCGCCTCGCGCGAGGCCGACTGGAACGATGCCACGCGCGAGACCGCGCGCGTCATCCTCGACCACATCGCCGCGCGCGCCCGCGCCAGCAAGTACCGCGAGGTGCGCACGCGCTTTGCCGGCTGCAACGACAAGATGCTGAGCGAGGCGCATGATCGCTTCGGTGTGGTCGCCCCGTTCGGCGGGCCGACCTCGTCGGGCATGCTGACGCTGCACTGCCCGCCGGCGCAGCTCTATGCGCTGGGCAGCTTCCTGCGCGACCACGGGGCCGATACGGTCTCGATCGCCTCGCTGGATTACGTGCTGGACAAGCAGAATCCGCTGTATGCCCGGCTGGAGGCATTCCTGAAGCGATGAACGGAATTTAACCCCGTTCATCGTGGCGACAGCTTGGCGAAGGTAGCATATGCTGTTCGGCCACCACTGGAACCCGATCGATGAAGCTGGGTAGCGACGTCTCGAAACTGTCCACGACCGCGACAAATGCCGCGGCGCAGGGGCTGTCGATCGTCGTCCCCGTCTACAACGAGGCGGCGGGACTTGCCGCCCTGCACGAGCGGCTCACGGGCCTTGCGCGCACGCTGGGCAAGCGCTGGCAGCTTGGCTGCGAGGTGATCTACGTCGACGACGGCAGCAAGGACGACACGCTCAAGATCGCGCACGGCCTGCCGCCCGAGGCGCTCGACGTGCAGGTGGTGTCGCTGTCGCGCAATTTCGGCAAGGAGGCCGCGCTCGTCGCCGGCCTCGATCATGCCCGGCGCGGCGCGGTGCTGTTCATGGACGGCGACGGCCAGCATCCCCCGGCGCTGGTCGAGCAGCTGGTCGGGCACTGGATCGATGGCGGCTATGACGTCGTCTATACCGCGAAAGCCCACCGCGACAACGAGTCGTTCCTGCGCCGCCAGGCGGTGCACGGCTTCTATGCGCTGATCAACTGGGGCGCGCGGCAGAAGATTCCGGAGGATGCCGGCGACTTCCGCCTGCTGTCGCCGCGCGCGGCAGCGGCGCTGCGGCAACTGCCGGAGCGCAACCGCTTCTTCAAGGGCCTCGCCAGCTGGATCGGTTTCCGCCAGATCCGCGTCGACTACGAGCCGGCGCCGCGCGCCCATGGCGTGACCACGTTCAGCGCGGGACGGCTGATCGGCCTGTCGATCGAGGGCCTGACCTCGTTCTCGGTGGCGCCGCTGCGCTTTGCGAGCCTGCTCGGCGTGATCCTCGCCGGCGGCGCGTTCCTGTTCGGGCTGTCGATCCTCTGGGAGGTCTGGACCACCGGCAAGCAGGTGCCCGGCTATCCCTCGCTCGTGGTCGGCCTGATGACGATCGGCGGCGTGCAGCTGATCATGATCGGCGTGCTCGGCGAATATATCGGCAAGATCCTTTCCGAGTTGAAGGCGCGGCCGATCTACTTCGTGGCCGAGCACAGCGAGAAGCGCCTGGAGGCCAAGACGGCTGACAAGACGGCTGACAAGACCGCCGACGCGGTCGTCGAGAAGGCCCCCGAGGCCGTGCGCGAGCGGACCCCCGCCGGATGAGCGACAGCGCGCCACGCCGTATCTGGCTGTGCGCCGACGACTACGGGATCAGCCCCGGCGTCAACCGCGCCATCCGCGATCTCATCGCAAGAGGCCGTCTCAACGCGACCTCCGCCATGGTGGTGGCGCCCGCGCTCGGCCGCGACGAGGTGGCCGCCCTCCAGGACGTCGTGACCGAACGCAACGCGCTCGGCCATCGCTGCGCCATCGGGTTGCATGTGACGCTGACCGCGCCGTTCCGGCCGCTGACCATGCATTTCAGGCCCGCCGACGGCGGCATGTTTCTGGCCCTGCCGACCATGTTGCAACGGGGCTTCGTGCGCCGGCTCGACCGCGAGATCATCCAGTCGGAAATTGCGGCGCAGTTCGCGGCGTTCCGCGACCTGTTCGGCCACGCGCCGCACTTCGCCGACGGCCATCAGCACGCGCAGCTCTTTCCTGTCGTGCGCGACGCCTTTCTCGGCGCGACCGCAACGCACGCGCCCGACGCCTGGGTCCGCCAGGGCGGACGCAATCGCCCGCTGCTGAAGCGGCTCAATTCGCCCAAGGCGCTGCTGCTGGACGCGCTGAGCCGCCAATTCCGCAAGCGCGCCGCGCGGGCCAATCTCTCCTTCAATTCGGCCTTTGCCGGTGCCTATGATTTCCTGCGCAAGCCGGATTTCGCGGTCCTGATGCAACAGTTCCTGCAGGGGCTGCCGGACGACGGGCTCGTGATGTGCCATCCCGGCTTCGTCGACGAGACGCTCGAGAGCCTCGATCCGCTGACCACCCAGCGCGAGCACGAATACGATTTCCTCGCCGGCGAACGCTTCCCGCCGCTGCTCGCAGCGAACAAGGTGACGCTCGGGTGACATAGTTCCGGAATGCCACCGGTCATCTTGTCGCTTACCGAAAATTAATTCACCGGTTCCCCCTTCTGGCGGCGAAAAGGCCCCCTACATTTCGTGCGCTTCGGCTCCCGAAGCGGAGGAGAACTCGCCATGACACCGCAGGAACGCCAACTGATTGACGAACTGTTCGACCGGCTTTCGAGGCTGGAGGGATCGCCGCGTGATGCCGACGCCGAAGCTGCGATCAGGGACGGCCTGCGGCGCGCGCCGAACGCGACATATGCGATGGTGCAGACGGTGCTGGTGCAGGACGAGGCGCTGAAGCGCGCCAATGCCCGCATCCAGGAGCTGGAAGGCCAAGGGCCCGAGCAGCAGCAATCCGGCGGCTTCCTCGATTCCATGCGCGAGACCATTTTCGGACAGGGCCAGCGCGGCTCGGTGCCGAATGTTCGCGCACCCGAGGTCGGCAACCGCCCGGCCTGGAACACCGGACAGGCGCTGCCGTCAGGCTATGGACAGGCTCCCGGCTACGGCCAGCCCTATGGCGCGCCGCAGCCCCCGCCGGTGCCCGCCGGCGGCGGAGGCGGATCGTTCCTCGGCACGGCAGCCGCAGCCGCGGCCGGCGTGGTCGGCGGCTCGCTGCTGCTCTCCAGCATCCGCGGCATGATGGGCGGCGGCAGCCACCAGAGCTTTGGCGACACCGCCGGCCATGGTGGCATCGAGGACCGCAGGCCGTGGGGCGACCAGGGCGGCGGCAACCTCGCCAAGGATGCCGGCATCAACGACATCGGCTCGTCCGGCCGCGGCGGCGGCGACTACGCCTCGCGCCAGGGCATGTACGACGAGCAGGCCTCGAACGAAGGCCATGACGACGACGGCGACGACGACATGGACCACGATTCCGACGGCTTCGACGGCGACAGCGATTACGCGTAAGCGTGGCGTGCTGCGAAGGTAGCGTGGCGTAAACAGAACGGCCGCCCGATCGGGCGGCCGTTTTGGCGCGCCGCGCCTCGGAAATTCACCATGGTGCTATTCAGCCCTGCCCCACCCATCTTTCAGCGATCCTCGTGTAGATTTCCGTGGCTTCGCGGATGCGCTGAACAGAGCAATACTCATCCGTCTGATGGGCCTTCGCAGCTTCGCCCGGGCCCAGGATAATTGTTGGAGGGCCGCCTAGCGCGGGGGTCAAGGCGGATGCATCGGTGAAATAGGGTGCTGTCTGGGGTTCGGCGCCGGCGTCTTGCCCGGTGACTTCGCCGACGACGCCATACACGTCCTTGATCCACGGAGCGGAGGGATCGGTCCAGACAGCGCCGACATCGACAATCGGCTCCATCGAAACCTCGTCACCCAACTCTGCCTTCAGATGCTCTTGAATGCGTGAGTGATCCAGCCCCGGGATGCTGCGGATATCGATGCCGATCTCGGCGAGATCGGGCACGGAGTTTACGTTGAGGCCGGCGCGCACGGTGCCGACGTTGAGCGTCGGAGATCCCAAATAAGGGTGCGGCGCCACGTTGAACTGGAAACTCTCCAGCGCCGTTATTGCCCGGGCGGCCTTGAAGGCGGCGTTGACCCCGAGATGAGGCATCGATCCATGCGCGGTGACGCCTTTGAGCGTCAGACGGAGCCAGAGGGCGCCCTTGTGGCCGACCAGAGCCACATTCGAAGTAGGCTCCGCCACGACGATCGCGCCGGCGCGTCCGAGAATGCCGGAGCGCGCGAGATGAAACGCTCCCTCGCAGCCAATCTCTTCACCTGCAGTAATGGCGAGAACCGCTCCGCTTGTTCCTTCCAGCTGCCCGGCCATGTTGGCAATGGCCGCGACGAAAGCCGCGACGCCGCATTTCATGTCGGTCGAGCCGCGGCCATACATCTTGCCGTCGACGATCTCTCCCGCAAACGGATCGACGCTCCAGGGCGCGTTTACAAGCGGGACCGTATCGACGTGGCCGGTGAAGCATAGAGGAGGCTTGCGGCCGCGACCTCCTATTCTTGCAATCAAATTGGCACGATCCGGAGCGAATTCCTGCAGCGACGTCTCGAGCCCGGCGCCGGCGAGAAGTTTTTCCAGGTGCCGGATGCAACCCAGCTCATTCCCGGGCGGGTTGATCGTGTTGAATGCAATGAGTTCGCGCGAGAGTTCGATAGGATCGATCGGCATCAGGTTGTTCGCTCCGCTTGCTGCTCGATTGTATCGACGGGAGCATGGGCGCACCACCAAATCCGTCGCGCGCGCCGATCGCCATTGAGCGCCATCCCGCGACGGGCTTGTCGGCTTTCCGTCCGCCCCTGCGGACTATTCCCGGTTCCCGGAACCTCGATGCCGGATCACACGGGTGTGAGACCCGCGCGCGGAACGTCCATCGGCACTTCGCGCTTGCACCGGTCTCAAATCACAAAATAGGGAGCGTCCAATGACGGGACTGAAGATTTCACGTCTTGCCATCCTCGGCACTGCGGCCATAGCCATCTCCGTGCTCGCGAGCCCTGCGATGGCGGAAGGCAAAATGGCCAAGGGTGCAAAGTACACTCAGCCCCAGACCAAGCAATCCAAAATGATCGAAGGCCAGCGCGTTCAGCGTCAGGCAACCTACCGCAGCCAGCGGATCCGTGACGCCAACGCCGCCTTGCCGGGCAGGAAAGCGTCTCGCAGGCCTGCCGGCCCGGCCGAGGTGGCGGGCAATGTCGTGGGCGGCACGGTCGCGACCGCGGGGGCGATCGCAACTGCGCCCTTCCGAGCTTTCGACAACAGCTACAACTACTATGGCTACGGCTACGGCGGCCGCGACTGGAAGACCTACGCCGCGCACAACAACCTTGCCTGCACACCCGGCACCATGTTCAAGGGTTCGGACGGCCGGATGCGTCCCTGCCAGTAATCCCCTTCGGCACAAGGAACAGGCCGCCGGCCGCGAGTCTCGCTCGACCGTGATAGAAATGCAAAACGACCGCCCGATCGGGCGGCCGTTGCAGTTTGTTCGGGGACTACGTCGCGCTCGTCGTACGATCCAATCACCCTGCTCTAAGTGACGCGGATTGTTCCCATCATCCCGGCCGCCTGGTGTTCCAGGATGTGGCAGTGGAACATCCAGTCGCCGGGGTTGTCGGCGACGAAAGCGATCTCCGCCCGTTCGCGGCGATGCAGCAGCACGGTGTCGACCCATTCGCGATGCCGGGTTGGCGAACCGTTGTGCGAAACAACGCGGAACGAATGTCCGTGCAGATGCATCGGATGCGGCCATGCCGTATCGTTGATGAGTTCCAGCACGTACGAACGGTTACGCTCAAGCGTGAGCAACGGCTCGTGCACGTGTCCCTTGGCGGCCACGCCATTGATGGCCCAGACAAGCCCGTTGTGCATGAGGGTCCGCATGTCGACCGTCCGGCCGTCCATGATGGCCGAGCGCATCATCCCCATCATGCCGCCCCCCAGCACGATCTCATGGCGCCTTGCATGGGCAATGTCGGGCTCGGACAGCGGGTTTGCGGGAAGACGCGGCACGGACCGGGAGATCTTTGACGGCCGCGTTGGCGGCTCATCACCGTAGGCGAGGTCCACCAAGCGGTATTCGAAACCCTGGTAGAACGTGTCGAGCACCTGAAACCGCTCGCCCGGGCGCCCGTCCATATCGAGCACGATGTCCGCGCGCATCGCCGGTCCGAGCACGATCCGCCCGTCCTCTGGCGCATGGGGCTCGACGGGCTGGCCGTCGCGCGCGACGATCCACGGCGCATGATCCTTGAACTCGAGCCCGAAGATGCGGGCGTTCGCGGCATTGATGAGCCGCAGGCGGATGCGCTCACCGGCGCGCACCGGAAGCGTATCGCGGACCTGCCCGTTGATGGTCACGGTGTTTCCGAGGCGGCCGCTGTGGCTGACATCGTGCATGTTGCCGAAATCGCTGCTGATCGACGCGTCGTGCATCAGCCGCCAGTCGTCGAGCAACCAGGTGAGGTCGCGGTCCACGTCCATGGGCACCGCTTCCTCGACGATGAAAGCGCCGGAAAGTCCACGCTCGACCTGCTCATGGCTGCGCTGGTGCGGGTGGTACCAGAAGGTGCCGGCGTCCGGGCAAGTGAACTCGTAGTCGAACGTCTCGCCCGGCGCGATCGGCTGCTGCGTCAGATGCGGCACGCCGTCCATTGCGTTGGGAACGCGGATACCATGCCAGTGAACCGTGGTTTCTTCCGGCAGCCGGTTTTCCACGCGAACATGGATGCGCTCGCCCTGCCGGACGCGAATTTCCGGGCCGGGCACTTGTCCGCCGAAACACCACACCGCCGTGTCGGGATGGGGCGCACCGGCCACCAGACTGCGCCCCGGCGCCGCCACCAGCGTCAGCGTTTTCGTGGCGCGCCCCAGCGCCTTTCCGTCCAGCCCCAGCGTTGCAGCGAGGGCCGTGACACCGCCGAGGACCGAGCGCCGGGTGACCAGAGAAGACGCCATCTTGCTTCGCCTCACCTTCAGGACGGCCGACCGATGTGAACCGGCGCACATGAAATGCTGCCGAGCCACGAAGCAGTCGTCCACCTCTGCCCGCACGCGCGGCCCGCATTGTCTGCAATGGCGCAAAGCTCGGCAAGCATCGGCGTAGCGCAGCAATCCGCCGATCATGTCACGAAATCGCGAGCCAAACCGGTTCTTATCGGCACGCGATCTGGCGCACCGGCCGGCCTGCTAGCCCAGAGCCGACATCCGATGCGGCGGCATCGACGTCCGCTTTCAGGGTCAGCACGAGCGCATGATGAGTTGCCGAGATCGCCGCGATGTGCCCTTGCGGCTCTGGGTGAAGTAGGGAATG
The DNA here is from genome assembly GCF_052389815.1 of Bradyrhizobium sp. Lineage (GTDB taxonomy): Bacteria > Pseudomonadota > Alphaproteobacteria > Rhizobiales > Xanthobacteraceae > Bradyrhizobium. The sequence goes on from NZ_JBQTHN010000020.1 coordinate 18,612, forward strand.
GCTGGATGATTCCGGCCATTCCCCTGGCTCGACCGAGAACCTATCGCGCGGGCGCCATGGCGGCGGATTTGCCGTGTAGCTCCATGACCTCCGGCCGTTGCGAGTCGGCGTCCTTCGTGAGCGCCATCACCTTGGCGCTGTATTGCTTTGCCTTGTCGCCAATACCGGCTTTGCCGGCGGCCTTCGCGGCTCCCACATAGGCCGCGAGCCGATTGGGCTCCTTGACGAGCACGGCTTCATACGCGGCCAGCGCCTCCGTGGCCATGCCGCGATCGAGCAGCATCGCAGCATAGAGCTCGCGCGCGGGCGCAAGTGGGCCGGGGGTTACCGGATGCTTCTCCGTCCTGTCCTCGGCATCGGACGCCGCACTCAGCGCCTTGAGCGCTTCGTCGTGCTTGCCCTCGGCATAGAGCACCCAGGCGCTCGCGACCTGTTGCTGGATGCCGACGATTTCGGACCAATAGGCATCCTTCGCCTCCTTCAGCCTTGCGGTCAGCTCGCTCAGCTTCTCGACGTCAGGCTTCGCTCCTGCGGGATCGCCGGATCGTGCCTTGCCGAGGACGCGCGCAAAATACGTCACGGCGTCCGCGTAAGGGTACTTGGTTTGTCGAGGCTGAAGCTCGGCTGCGGCCTTCCAGTCACCGCGTTCGACGACATAGCGTGCGTTGCTGGCCGCGATGCCGTAAGGTCCCACGAACCGGTCGATCTTGAACTCGATCGCATTCATTTCATCGATAACGGCTTTCGCTTTCTTGTCCTGCGCCAGCTGGAGATGCGCATAGACGAGGTAATCCATGCCGTGTGCCTGGTCGTGTTGCTCGCCATCGAGCTTGGCGACCCGCGCCGACTCCGCATTTGCGGCGATGGAGTCCTTCCAGTATCCGACCCGCGTGAAGATATGCGAAGGCATGTGCTGCGCATGCGGTGCAGCCGGCGCTATCTTGGCGTAGCGCCGCGCCGCAGTGAGGCCCTTTCCGGCGATCGCCGGATAGTCATAAAGATGTATCAAATAGTGCGCGACGCCGGGATGGTCCGGCAGTCTCTTGAAGATCGGTTCGAGCAGCGCCGCGCCCTTGAGCTGATTGGCGTAGGTTTTGTCGGTCGGAGATGCGGCCACGTTCAGCGTGATGGCGTATCCGATCTGGGCTTCGACATCCTTGGGATAACGTAGCGCTACCTGCTCCTGCGCCTTGAGGTAGCTCTGAACGCGGCTGCGATGATCGATCTTGTCGTAATCGACATACATCTGGGCAAGCGCGTCGATGTAGTCCCGCTCTCTCTGCGTTTTGGCATTGAGAGCCTTTGCTTTCTGTACGGCCTCGAGACCGAGCGGAAGATTTGCCGGAGGCGGTGGTGCATGGGGGTTATAAAGCAGACTCAATGCAATGCCCCAATACGCCATCGCGCAGTTCGGGTCTGCCTTGAGAACCTCCTCGAACTTCTGCTTCGAGGCGCGATACCAGAAAGAATGCTGATAGAGCATGCCCTGATCGAGCAGCTTCTGCGCGGCGGGCTTGCACGATGTCTCGAGATGGACTTTGCCGAGCTTGGCGGCATTGGCCGCGAGTGCCGGGCCGGCATGAAGCGCAACCGTAGCAGTCGCAGCGACGAGTAGCTTGCGCATGGTGTCCTCCCTTCGTATCGGAATTGTGTTTTGTTTTGACCGATGACCCCGGGACTTCCCCGAGACGAGGGTGCGCCCCGACCTCGCTCCCTGTCAATTGGAACCAGCCGCGAGCGCGTTTGCGCGGACAGACCTAGGAGAGCGAGCTGACGACCGCGCGACAGGTAGTCAGCGTCCGATCTTGTCCGGGTGATCAGGGCAGCCCGGTTATGTCCGCGTGATTGACGTATCGCACGGAGGTGAACAAGGGCGAGATCAATCTCGTATTTCGGCAACTGGTCGTAGCGCAAAAGCAAAACGGCCGCCCGATGGGGCGGCCGTTCTGTTCGACAACTCGCGAAGGCTCAGATCACCACCACCTTCGTCCCGACGCCGACGCGGCCGTAGAGGTCGATGACGTCCTCGTTGCGCATGCGGATGCAGCCGGAGGAGACGTTGGTGCCGATGGTCCATGGCTCGTTGGAGCCGTGGATGCGGTACAGCGAGGTGCCGAGATACATCGCGCGCGCCCCTAACGGATTGTCCGGGCCGCCTTCCATGTGGCGCGGCAGGTCGGGACGGCGCGCCAGCATTTCCGGCGGCGGCGTCCAGGCCGGCCATTCCTTCTTGGCCGAGATCGTCTTCACACCGGCCCAGGTGAAGCCGGGACGGCCGACGCCGACGCCATAGCGCAGCGCCTTGCCGTCGCCCTGCACCAGATAGAGGAATTTGTTCGGCGTATCGATCACGATGGTGCCGGCGCCTTCCTTGCCGTGATATTCGACCACTTGCTTGTTGTATCTGGGATCGACGCTGCGCTGCGCCGGCTCGACCGCCTCGTGGCCATACATGCCTTGCGGCCCCATCGGCGGCAGGCGGCGGCCGTCGAAGCCGACGTCCGGCTGCTGCTGGTACATCGGCTGCTGGTAGCGGCCGCCCTGCGGCGCCTCGCCGAACAGGAATTCGATGAAGCCGCCGCCCATGTTGGAGGCCATGCGCACCGGCGGAGCGGACTGCGCGGCGGCGGGATCGATGGTGGCGCAAAGGATGGAGGCGCTCGCAAGGAGCGCGGCTGCGAATTTTCTGAACATCGACGTACTCTGTACTATTCGTCACCGGGCGCACGGGACGCGCGCCGTTCACACGCGATTCACTACAAATGAAAACCTGATCGGTTTGGTAAACGGAATCGGCGTTTCGATTCACCATCGCGCCGGAGCCTCGCGGATTTGGCGGTTAACCTTATTTTTCGGTGAACGCACCAGGCCTATGGTTAATCGCCTGCTTGCAGCTGCGTAGTTTACGCCGTGACCGCAGTTCCGCGCGTGAACCTCGCGTTAAATCGCATCTTCTACAAAGGGTGCGGAGTAAAGGGGTGGGAAGAACAACCATGTCGGTCAATCGCAAACGCTTTCGTGTCGAACAGGCCATTCTCGGCGATACGCCGATGGTGATGCCCGCAGGTCCCGAGGTCGATGTCGGCCCGATGCACCGCGAGATCATGAACGAGCTGCGCGCGATCCGCGCCCAGATGGCGGCGCCCGCCCGCCGCTCCACCGAGACGGTCGAGGAAGCCGCAAGCCGCGAGATGGCGGAGACCCAGGTGCTGCTCGACACCTATCGCGCCCAGATCGAACAGTGCGAGAAGCTCAAGATCGAGCTCGACCTGATCCACGACGCCATCAACCGCACCAAGCGCGAGATCGCGGTGCTGCACGGCAAGAGCTTCCAGGGCGATGAAATGGCCAAGGTCAATGGCGAGCTCGGCGCCGTTGTCGGCGGCACCGAGCAGGCCACGCAGCAGATCCTGGAAGCGACCGAGGCGATCGACCAGGCCGCCACCGCGCTGTCGAAGAACATCTCGCCCGAACAGCAGAAGCTGCTGTCGGAGGAAATCCAGGAGCGCGTCGTCTCGATTTTCGAGGCCTGCAACTTCCAGGACCTCACCGGCCAGCGCATCTCCAAGGTGATGACGACGATGAAGTTCATCGAGCAGCACATCAACGAGATGATGAACATCTGGGGCGGCGTCGACGCCATCAAGGCGCATGCGCCGCCGATCGTCGACACCCGCGAGGGCGACGCCAAGCTGCTCAACGGCCCCAAGCTCGACGGCGACGCCGGCCACGCCTCGCAGGACGACATCGACGCGATGTTCAACTGAGCGCGGGCACATACCGATAGCAGAACGCCGGCCCCGGGGCCGGCGTTTTTTCTTCGTCATTGCGAGCGAAGCGACGCAATCCACCTCTCCGCCTGTGGCGCCATGGATTGCTTCGTCGCTTGCGCTCCTCGCAATGACGGCGAGGGCTCACGCCCTTGGCGCGCAGCGGACGTAGACCATGTTGCCGTAGCGGGTGCCGGCGTCCTTCTCGACGAAGCGCGTGACCATGACGCGGCCGTCGAAGGAGACGATCTCGCGGTCCTGGTCGCCGGGGGTGGGACCGGCGGGGCCGATATAGTTCTTGCCGCTCGGCGAGCCCTTCAACCGCAATTCCTGCGGGGTGGCCTGGTCGGCCAGATGCATGATGACGCCGCCGGAAGAGCCGGCGGTGATCGTGTAGGGCTGCTTGCACTGCGAACGGGCCATCGCCTCGGTGCGGGCGCGGTCCTTCGGGTCCTGGTAGGAGGCGAGCCCCCAGCGGCCGACGATCTCGTCGGAGCGGATGGTCGCCGGCATTTCCGGCGCCACCCCGGGCTCGGGCGCCGCGGCCGGCGTCGACGAGCCGAACATGCCGCCGAGGTTGGTGGTCTCGCAGCCGGCCAAAACGACCGCCAGCGCCGAAACCACGGCAAGGCTCGCCACGGTACGCGCATTACCAGACCTTATCATGGGCATCCCCCGAACTAATTCTCACGGCCGCTCCCGTCCCGCAGCCAAGCGCAAAACACCAACCGGGGCAATGATCTCGGACAATCTACGCCCGGGACCCCGACCCGGTTTCCGAACCACCATCCTATAATGGTCTCACCAAGGCCTTAACCACTTTGCTTGACACGGCCTTCACCAAGCCATATCTCCCCGCCCACATTAGCACTCAAACGCTGTGATTGCTAAGTGCCGGCCGTTCCGCCTCCCGGGTGTGTCCTACGGTCTGCATTACACGCCGGTTTCCATGAACCGGACCTGAAACCCCAAAGCCGCAAGGGAACGCCATGGCCAAATCCAAATTCCGCCCGCTGCACGACCGCGTCGTGGTGAAGCGCATCGACGCCGAAGAGAAGACCAAGGGCGGCATCATCATTCCGGACACCGCCAAGGAAAAGCCCTCGCAGGGCGAGGTGGTCGCCGTCGGGCCCGGCGGCCGCGACGAGGCCGGCAAGCTGATCCCGATCGACCTCAAGGTCGGCGACCGCGTGCTGTTCGGCAAATGGTCGGGCACCGAGGTCAAGCTCGAAAATGAGGAACTCCTGATCATGAAGGAGTCAGACATCATGGGCGTGCTGGCGTAAGACGACCCCAACTCGTCATGCCCGGGCTTGACCCGGGCATCCATCTTCTTCGGAAGAGTCTTGCACAGGCGATGGATCGCCGGGTCAAGCCCGGCGATGACGAAATGAAAATCAATCATTTCCAGGAGTAAGTTCCAATGGCTGCCAAGGACGTAAAATTTCACGGCGAAGCGCGCGAGCGGATGCTGCGCGGCGTCGATGTTCTCGCCAATGCGGTGAAGGTGACCCTCGGCCCCAAGGGCCGCAACGTCGTCATCGACAAGTCGTTCGGCGCGCCCCGCATCACCAAGGACGGCGTCACCGTCGCCAAGGAGATCGAGCTCGAGGACAAGTTCGAGAACATGGGCGCGCAGATGCTGCGCGAGGTTGCCTCCAAGACCAACGACACCGCGGGCGACGGCACCACCACCGCGACCGTGCTGGCGCAGGCGATCGTGCGCGAGGGCGCCAAGTCGGTGGCCGCCGGCATGAACCCGATGGACCTCAAGCGCGGCATCGACCTTGCGGTGAACGCCGTGGTCAAGGACCTCGAAAAGCGCGCCAAGCCGGTGGCGGCTTCCTCGGAAGTAGCGCAGGTCGGCACCATCTCGGCCAACGGCGACACCGCGATCGGCAAGATGATCTCGCAGGCCATGCAGAAGGTCGGCAACGAGGGCGTCATCACGGTCGAGGAGAACAAGTCGCTGGAGACCGAGGTCGACATCGTCGAGGGCATGAAGTTCGATCGCGGCTATCTGTCGCCCTACTTCATCACCAATGCCGAGAAGATGACCGCCGAGCTCGACGACGTCTTCGTGCTGCTGCACGAGAAGAAGCTGTCCGGCCTGCAGGCGATGCTGCCGGTGCTGGAAGCCGTGGTGCAGTCGGGCCGTCCGCTGCTGATCATCGCCGAGGACGTCGAGGGCGAGGCGCTGGCGACGCTGGTGGTGAATCGTCTCCGCGGCGGCCTCAAGGTCGCCGCCGTCAAGGCGCCGGGCTTCGGCGACCGCCGCAAGGCCATGCTGGAGGACATCGCGATCCTCACCGGCGGCCAGCTGATCTCGGACGAGCTCGGCATGAAGCTGGAGAGCGTTACGATCAACATGCTCGGCCGCGCCGGCAAGGTGGTGATCGACAAGGAGAACACCACCATCGTCAAGGGCGCGGGCAAGAAGAAGGACATCGAGGCACGCGTCGGCCAGATCAAGGCGCAGATCGAGGAGACCACGTCCGACTATGATCGCGAAAAACTCCAGGAGCGGCTGGCCAAGCTCGCCGGCGGCGTTGCCGTGATCAAGGTCGGCGGCGCCACCGAGATCGAGGTCAAGGAGAAGAAGGACCGTGTCGAGGACGCGCTGAACGCGACCCGCGCCGCGGTGCAGGAAGGCATCGTGCCCGGCGGCGGCGTGGCGCTGCTGCGCGCCAAGAAAGCGGTCGGGCGCCTGTCCAACGACAATGCCGACGTCCAGGCCGGCATCAACATCGTGCTGAAGGCGCTGGAAGCCCCGCTGCGGCAGATCTCGGAGAATGCCGGGCTGGAAGGCTCGATCGTGGTCGGCAAGATCCTCGAAAGCAAGTCGGAGACCTTCGGCTTCGACGCCCAGACCGAGGAATATGTCGACATGGTCGAGAAGGGCATCATCGACCCCGCCAAGGTGGTGCGCACCGCGCTGCAGGACGCCTCCTCGGTTGCGGGCCTGCTGGTGACCACCGAAGCCATGGTCGCGGAGGTGCCGAAGGAAGCGGCTGCCCCCGCGATGCCGGGCGGCGGCGGCATGGGCGGAATGGGCGGCATGGGCTTCTAGGCCCTGGCGCTTTCCGAATGGACCGATCGAAGGCCGCCTCCGGGCGGCCTTCTTTTTGGCCGATGAGGACGGGGTCTGGTAGGTTCCCGCTCCCGATTCTGCGCCAAAGGAATTTTTCAGATGCGCCCGCTTCTGCTCGGCCTGTTCGCACTTGCGGTCCTCTCGCCCGACCCCGCTTTGGCGCAGGCCAAGCAGCCGGCGGCCAAGGCCGCAGCGAGCGGTGCCGAGATCCGCTACTTCACCGCGATCGACGGGCTGATGGACGGCGCGGCCGACGTGATCCTGAAGGAGACGCGGATCGGCAAGACCGTCACCGCGGCGACGCTCGATGTCTGCTATCCCGTCGAGAAGGGCGCCGAGCGCAAGGACCGTTTCGTCGCCAATCTCGCGGTGGCCGGCACCAGCCTGACCGGCACCACGCAAAGCATCGGCGACAAGCAGCCCGTGACGGTGAAGCTGACGCGCAAGCTGACCGGCGACACCTTCGAGTTCCGCGGCCAGGTCGCGATCGGCCAGAAGGTCAACGAGGTGATGTCGCCGGACAATTCCGACCTCAGCGAAAAGGAATTTCTGGAGAGCCAGACCCGCGACGACGGCATCACGCCGGCGCCAAAGGACTTCACCGACGTGTCGCCGGAATCGGTCGGGGTGCGGGTGAAGCTGGAGCAGGTCCTCGACTTCCTCAAGAGCCTGAAGGGCGAGGCGCTCGAAGTATCGGTCGGCAGCCTGTCGGTCTCCTGCGACGAACTGCGCGGCGGCGAACAGACCATCATCATGACCGTCGATCCCGAGCGCGCGGGCGCCCTCCTTGCCAAGGCGAAGGCAACGCCCGGCGTGACGTTCGCGGGCTGGACCAGCGGCATCGTCGAAATGGATCGCGCCATCCGCTTTGCGGCGGCCGACTGGCGCGAGGCCGACAAGATCAATCGCGACAAGCTCGCGCAGGCGATATCGGGCGTGCTGAGCAAGACGCTCGTCGCAACGCCGGCCGGATCGGCCTGGAACGCCAATACCGGCAAGCTGACGCTGACGTTCAAGCGGCCGAGCCAGATAGTTCCCGCGCTCGGCCTGACCGAGACGGTGGAGGTGTCGGCCCAGGTCTCGTCGGACAAGCCCGGCACGTCGGACAGACTGATGCTGTGGGTGTCGAGCCCGGTCACCACGACGGCGGATGAAGGCGCAGGTCCAAAGCTCAATCTGTCGGAAGATTCAGGCATCGACGACGAAGGCGCCGAGCCGGAGGACGATGGCGGCTCGATCGAGGCGCTCACCAAGGTCCTGAAGGGTCAGCGCTGGGACGCCGACAAGTCGGTATGGAAGTAGCTACTCGCTATCCCCGCATCCGCCTTCGCCAAGGCTTCGGCGCGACAAGCGCGGTGAGCGGCGAAGAGGCGCGCACTCAGTTCGTATTGATCCGGAAACGCAGCTGCTTCGGGCCGACCAGCGTGACGAAATCGCCCTGCCGCCGCCAGGTCGCGGCATCGCTCAAAGCGGCGAGCAGCTCGTCGTCGGCCTGCGCGCGCTCCGGCGGACAGCTGCGGTTCTCCATCGCGCCGGGGACGAAGACGATGGTGTTGCCGGCGACCGAGAACTGACCCTTGCCGCCCTTGCACCAGAGCTCGATCACGACCTCGCCATGGTCGCCGATCTCGAGCGAGGGAATGCGCTTGGAGCCCGGCATGCGCGCCGCCTCCAGCGTCATCTCGAGGCCGAACGGGAATTCCTGGGCATTGACCGGCGCGTTACCGGCCAGGAGACCGGCCACGAGCGCGGCCAGTGAAACGGCGGCGGCGAACTTCAAACGAGGCGTGACGAAGTCCATGCATCCTCTCGAAATGGGGTGCGGCGGTCGCGCCCTTGTATGGAACGAATGCGACCTTGGCCAGTCCGGCCGGCGCGGAAAAGTGATGGCGGGGCACAGGCAACGACCGCGCAAGCACGGCCCCGCCGGGTTGACTTGCCGCCTGCGAAGCGCCAACGCTCTTCCGACTACCGGCCGGCAGCCCTAGTTTCCGTAGCTTTTCGCCCGCCTTCTCAGGGCCTTTCGCCCGATTTTCCGGAGATACCATCGGTGAAGAACATCCGCGCGACGCTCGCGACCGTATGGCGGATCGCGTCCCCCTATTTCCGCTCCGAGGACAAATGGGCCGGCCGCGGCCTGCTCGCGGCGGTGATCGCCATCGAGCTGTCGCTGGTCGCGATCGACGTGCTGATCAACCAGTGGAACAACCGCTTCTACAACGCGCTGCAGGACAAGAACTGGGACACCTTCGTCCGGGAGTTCGGGGTGTTCTGCGTGCTCGCCAGCCTCGCCGTGGTGCTGTCGGTCTACAAGCTCTATCTCAATCAATGGCTGCAGATCCGCTGGCGCAGCTGGCTGACCCGCCACTACCTCGGCGAATGGCTGGCCGGGCCCAATCACTATCGCATGCAGCTGCAGGGCGATGCGGCCGACAACCCCGACCAGCGCATGACCGACGACGTCAAGCTGTTCGTCGAGCGCACCATGGATATCGGCATCGGGCTCCTCAGCGCGGTCGTTTCGCTGGCTTCCTTCGTGGTGATCCTGTGGGGCCTGTCGGCGGCGGCACCGCTGCATCTGTTCGGCACCGAGTTTTCGATTCCCGGCTATCTGGTCTGGGGCGCGCTGATCTACGCCATCTTCGGCACGGCGCTGACGCAATGGATCGGTTCGCCTTTGGTCAATCTCGACTTCGAACAGCAGCGGCGCGAAGCGGATTTCCGCTTCAACCTGGTGCGCGTGCGCGAAAATTCCGAGCAGATCGCGCTGATGCAAGGCGAAGGCGCCGAGCGTGAGCGGCTGATGCACCGCTTCGGCCGTGTCATCGCCAACTGGTACGCCATCATGAGCCGCACCAAGCGGCTCACTTTCTTCACCCAGAGTTACGCACAGGCGGCCGTCGTATTCCCCTACGCGCTGGTGGCGCCGGCCTATTTCGCCGGGAAGGTCCAGCTCGGCGGCATGATGCAGACGGCGTCCGCCTTCGACAGCGTCTACAGGTCGCTGTCGTTCTTCGTCTCGATCTACCGCAGCCTCGCCGAATGGCGCGCGGTGGTGGCCCGCCTCGACGGTTTCGAGATGTCGATCGAAAGCTCGCGGCACTTGGCGGCAAGCCCGTCCTCGGTGCGCCATGCGGCCGGCGCTGGCGAGGCGATCGAGCTCAAGCAATTGCTGGTGCGGCTGCCGCACGGCGCGCCGGTGGTGGCGGCAGACGCGCTCAGCCTGAAGAACGGCGAACGCGCGCTGATCACGGGACCATCGGGCTCGGGCAAGTCGACGCTGTTCCGTGCCATTGCCGGCATCTGGCCGTTCGGCGACGGGCGGGTAACGATTCCGGCAGGCGCCACGCTGATGATGCTGCCGCAGCGGCCCTACTTCCCGATCGGCTCGCTGCATGCGGCGGTGGTCTATCCGGCCGAGGCCGGCGCGTTCGACGTCGAGAAGGTCAAGCAGGTGCTGACGGATGTCGGGCTTCCCCAACTCGCAGCCCGGCTGCATGAGGAGGCGCACTGGAACCGGATGCTGTCGCTCGGCGAGCAGCAGCGGCTCGGCGTCGCGCGTGCACTGCTGCACAAGCCGACATTCCTGTTCCTCGACGAGGCGACCGCCTCGCTGGATGAGCCGTCGGAAGCCGCGCTCTACCGCCTGCTCGGCGAAAGGCTGCCGGCCACCACCGTGGTCTCGATCGGCCACCGCTCGACCCTCGAGGCCTTCCATACGCGCCGGCTCGCGCTGGTCCGCGATGGCGAGCACTTTGCGCTGCGCGAGAAGGTGCCGGTGGCGTAGCCGCCGGGTGGCCTATCCGCCTGCACCAACGTGTCCTGCAAAGCAAAGGGGCGGCAGATCGCTCTGCCGCCCCTTCGGTCCGTTGAAGCTCGGTCCGCTTACTTCAGGTTGGTCATCGCGGTCAGGTCGGCCGAGAACCTGACGATGCCGGCCGCGCCGCACCAGTTCGAACCGACACCCGACGGATTGATCGGGGTGACGAAGGTACCAAGCGTGGTTCCGTTGATATCGCCGCGAGCCGCGAAGTCGCTGGTGAAGGCGTTGCAGTCGCCCTTCGACAGGTTGGTGTCGGAGTAGCGGAAGTCGAGCGTGAACACCTTGTAGGTGAAGCCGACGCCGATGTTCCAGGTGTTGTAGTCGGCATAGTCGATGCCGTTCGGGAACGCAGCGACCCCGTAGAAGGAGTCCGAGGTGCCCAGCCACTGGCGACCGAATTCACCCGACACATACATGCCGATGCCGGTGGCGCCGAACCAGCTGCTCGGCGCGATCGCCTTGCCGACGACCGAGGCGTAGGTGCCCGCCGCGCCGCTGTTCAGGAAGCTCGGCGTGTAATAGACGTTGCCGCCCATCGAGAAATTGTCGTTGAAGGTGTAGTTCGCCTTGCCGTAGACCTCGAAGAAGCTGAGGTCCTTCTTGATGACGTTGGCGTTGGTCAGAGCGTTGATTTGGCACTCGGTGCTGAGTGGGACGCCGGCGAAATCGGTGGTCGCGCCGAAGCCGTAGTGGCAGGTGCCGCCCGGATACAGGTAGCCCCAGGCGCCGACGTCGAAGGCGAATTGCCCGACCGTCAGGCGGGCGCCGCCGTAAGCGTCGATTTCGGCTGCTGCCCGGTTCGGGAAGGAGATGCTGGCCCCGCCGAGGCCGACATAGAGCTGGAAGTCCTTGGTGACGTTGTAGCGCGGCTCGAAATAGACGCTGACCGAGGGCTTGTGGTTGGACTGGGTGATGCCGCGGAAGACGTAGTCGTTGGTGATGGCGGCGCCGAAGGCGAAATCCCAGGGATCGAACGGAGCCGGCGGCGGCACCTTGGCCTTCACCGGCATATCGGCGGCCAGCGCGGTGCTCGCAGTTACCGCCAGCACGGCGGCGGCCAGAACAAGTTTCTTCATGACGATCCCCATCTCTTCTTGAACAGCCGGGCCTCGTTGCCCCTTGAGATCGAAGACCGGCTGCGACCAAATCTCGTGGCCAATCTGGTCCGGGGCACACATGCCGTGAAGAAAAAAATGCAAGCAACTGCCGCCTTTTTAGGCGTTTGCGGCTTTTCGCAGAATGTTGTTGGCAGGTGTTGCATTCCCACCACAATTTTGACCGGTTCGGGCCCGGCGCAGCGATGCACGGCGGCCACGCTTGGCCCGCCCGAGACGACCGCCGCGCCGAATCAAGGCGCCCGTAGAACGACGCGGAAATGCAAAAGCCGCAGCGTTTCCGCTGCGGCTTGCAACCATCCATGCCCTGACGCGGGCGGGGCTAGTGGCTGTCGCCGCCGCTGTCCGAACCGCCGGAGCTCCAGCCGGGAGCGGGACTGGGGCTCGCCCAGCTCGGCGCGGGTGCAGGCTCGGCTTGCGCGGCGGGGGCCGGTGCCGGAGCGGGCTTGGGCGCAGCCTTCCTCTTCGGCGCGCTCTTCTTCCTGGCGGCCTTCTTCGGCGCGGCTTTCTTCGGCGCGGCTTTCTTGGCGGACTTCTTCGCGGCCTTCTTTGCCGATTTCTTCGCTGACTTCTTCGCAGCCTTCTTGGCTGACTTCTTTGCGCCCTTCTTCTTTTTCGCCGCTACGGCCTTCTTGGCTTTCTTCGCCTTCTTGGCCTTCTTAGCTTTCTTCGCCTTCTTCGCCATTTTGATCATCCTCCTGTTGCCGCCGATCAATGACTATCGGACGAGCCGGATCGCCGCTTCTTTGCTTCGCCGTCAGTTCAGCGCTGGCCGTGGACCTCCCGTCGCCCAATCGAGAAGCTCAATCGTATGCACCACAGGAACTGACGTACCACCGGCAATCTGCACCATGCAGCCGATATTGCCCGCAGCGATCACATCCGGCTCGACACTTGCGATGTTGGCGACCTTGCGATCGCGCAACCTGCCCGCAAGCTCGGGCTGGAGAATGTTGTATGTCCCCGCCGAACCGCAACACAAATGGCTCTCGGGCACATCTTTCACCACGAATCCATTCTTGGAAAGCAATTCTTTCGGCGCGGCCGTTATTTTCTGCCCGTGCTGCAGCGAACAGGCGGCGTGATAGGCGACCTTCACCTCGCCGTTCTGGTTCGACGGCTTCAGTTCGATGCCGGCGAGATACTCGCTGATGTCCTTCGTCATCGCCGAGATCTGCGCGGCGGGCGCAGCGTAGTCGCGATCCTCGCGCAGCATGTAGCCGTAGTCCTTGACGACCGTGCCGCAGCCCGACGTCGTCACCAGGATGGCGTCGAGCCCGCCCTGTTCCGCTTCCCGCCGCCAGGCCGTGACGTTGGCGCGCGCGCGGGAAAGGGCATCATGATCGTCGCCCATGTGATGCGTGAGCGCGCCGCAGCATTGCTCGTCTTTCGCCAGCACCACCTCGATGCCGTGACGGGTCAGCAGGTTGATCGCGGCCTGGTTGATGCGCGGCGCCAGCACTTGCTGGGCACAGCCCTGCAGCAGCGCGACGCGTCCGCGCAGCTCGCCTTGTGCAGGAAATACGCTGCCCGGAACCGGCCCCGGTGGCGGCAGGCGTCCCGGCGCCAGCGCCAGCATCGCCTTGATTCGGCTGAACAAAGTCGGGGTGACCGACCCCGGCTTTGAAGCCGGCAGCAGCGCCGCAAAGGGCCGGCCGAGCCGCGCCAGCCACATGCTGTAGCGGAACAGATCGGGCCGCGGCAGCACCCAGGCGAGCACCTTGCGCAGTCCCCGCTCGACGAGCGGCCGCTTATAGTCGCGCGCGATCCGCACCCGCGCCTGATCGACCAGATGCATGTAGTGCACGCCGGACGGACAGGTGGTCATGCAGGCGAGGCAGGAGAGGCAGCGGTCGATATGCTTGACCACCTCGGCGGTCGGCTTCTCGTCCTTCTCGAGCATCTGCTTGATCAGGTAGATGCGGCCTCGGGGGCTGTCGAGCTCGTCGCCGAGCAGCACATAGGTCGGACAGGTCGCGGTACAGAAGCCGCAATGCACGCAGGCGCGCAGGATCCGGTCGGCTTCCTTGATGTCGGGATCGGCGAGCTGGGCCAGCGAAAATTCGGTCTTCATGCTTGGGTTCCCCGCGCCATCCGGCCGCGGTTGAGAATGTTCCTCGGATCGAAACTCTGCCGCACCCGCTCACCGAGCGCGGCAAGCCCGGCGGCCTGCGGCTGGAATACGTCGAGCTGGCGGCGCACTTCTTCGGACGCTCGGATCAGCGTGGCATGGCCGCCGGCAGCCTCGACGCGGCTGCGCACAATTCCGGCCTGCGCGTCCGGCTTCGGCGGCACGGCCGCCCAAATCAGCCCGCCGCCCCAATCGTAGATCACATCTCCGCCGCTCTCCCGGGCAAGCCGCTGGCCGAGCGCGCCGCCGGACGCCGGCGGGCACACGATCCGCCACACCGGCCAGGCGCCGAGCGCGCCATCGGCGGCAAAGGGCAGCACGTCGCGGATGGCGTTCCAGACCTCGGTCGAGGCGTTGTCCTCGATGAGCTCGGCAGCGCCAAACTCCGCCACAAGTCTCGTCAGCGACGCGGCGCGACTGGCAGCCGAGGCCTCGATTCCCTCCAGCCGCAGCAGCGTCACCGCCTGCCCCTGCGATGCCAGCGCGGCCAGCGTCCCATTGGCGGGGCGGAATACCGAGCCTGGCAGGTGGGCGGCACTCGACACATCGAAGGGCGAGCCGAGCGCAGCCGTCATGGCGCGGCCCGCGGCGATATCGTCGAGCCCGCGCAGCATAAGCGTGCGCTCGGCCTCGGGGCGCGGCATCACCTTCAGCGTCACCTCGGTCATGACCGCGAGCGTGCCCCAGGAGCCGGTGAGCAATTTGCAGAGATCGTAGCCGGTGACGTTCTTCACCACCTTGCCGCCGGTCTTGAAGCTGTCGCCGAACCCGCTCACCGCATGGGCGCCGAGCAGATGATCCCGCGCCCCACCGGCCTTGACGCGGCGGGGGCCGGCGAGGCCGGCGCCGATCATGCCGCCGATGGTGCCGACCCCCGCGGTGCCGAGCAGCGCGGCCGTGTCCATCGGGTCGAAGGCGAATTGCTGATTCTTGGCGTCGATCAGCGATTTGACGTCGGCCAGCGGCGCGCCGGCCTGAACCGTGATGATCAACTCGCTCGGCTCATAGGAAGAGACGGCGTTGAGCGCGGAAAGATCGAGCACCGCATTGGTCGCCATCGGCTGGCCGATCTGGCGTTTGGAGCCATGGCCGACGATTTCCAGCGGCTGCACATTGGCAATCGCTGCGCGCACCACCTGCTCGACGTCCTGGGCGTCACGTACTTTCAGCGTATCCACGGAATCCACTTGTTCTGCTTGTCATCGTCCGCGAAGGCGGACGATCCAGTAATCACCGGCACTGCGAGAGAGCCTCTTCGGCGCGGCGTACTGGATACCCCGCCTTCGCGGGGTATGACGACCTGAAAAACGGGAAAGCTCATCGTTAAAACCGCGGGATATCCGGAAACGCCAGTTTCCCGCCGTGCACATGCATGCGGCCGAGCTCGGCGCAGCGGTGCAGGGTCGGAAACACCTTTCCCGGATTGAGCAGGCCATCCGCGTCGAAGGCGCATTTCAGGCGCTGCTGCTGGTTGAGGTCGATCTCGCTGAACATCTCCGGCATCAGGTCGCGCTTCTCGATGCCGACGCCGTGCTCGCCGGTGAGCACGCCGCCGAGCTCGACGCAGCAGCGCAGGATGTCGGCGCCGAAGGCCTCGGCCCGCTCCATCTCGCCGGGCTTGTTGGCATCGTAGAGAATCAGCGGATGCAGATTGCCGTCGCCGGCATGGAACACGTTGGCGACGCCGAGGCCGTATTTTTCCGAAAGCTCGCGGATACGGGTCAGCGCCTTCGGCAGCGCGCCGCGCGGGATGGTGCCGTCCATGCAGAGATAGTCCGGCGAGATGCGCCCGACCGCGGGGAAGGCCGCCTTGCGGCCGGCCCAGAACAGGTTGCGCTCGGCCTCGTTGGTGGAGATCTGCAATGTGACGGAGCCGCAGGCTTTCGCAATCGCCTCGACACGCCCGATCAGCTCGTCGACCTCGACGCCGGGACCGTCGAGCTCGATGATCAGCAGCGCCTCGACGTCGAGCGGGTAGCCGGCATGGACGAATGCTTCCGCGGCGTGGATCGCGGGCTTGTCCATCATCTCCATGCCGCCGGGGATGATGCCGGCGCCGATGATGCGCGCGACGCATTCGCCGGCCGCCTCCACTTGTGCGAAGCCGACCATCAGCGCGCGCGCCGTCTCCGGCTTCTGCAGGATGCGCACGGTGATCTCGGTGATGACGCCGAGCAAGCCTTCGGAGCCGGTGATGATGCCCATCAGGTCGTAGCCGGAATTCTCCGCCGACTTGCCGCCGATCCGGAGGATTTCGCCCGAGATCAGCACGATCTCGCAGCCAAGCACGTTGTTGGTGGTCATGCCGTATTTCAGGCAATGCACGCCGCCGGAATTCTCCGCGACGTTGCCGCCGATCGAGCAGGCGATCTGCGACGACGGATCGGGCGCGTAGTAGAAGCCGGCATGCGCCACCGCCTGGCTGATGGCGAGGTTGGTAACGCCGGGCTCGGTGACGACCACGCGGTTGTCGAAATCGATCTCGCGGATGCGCTTGAATTTGCCCAGCCCCAGCAGCACGGCGTCCTTGAGCGGCAGCGCGCCGCCGGACAGCGAGGTGCCGGAGCCGCGCGGCACCACCTTGATGCCCTGCTCCTGGCAGTATTTCAGAACCCTGGAGACCTGCTCGGTGGTATCGGGCAGCACGACGACCATCGGCGGCTGGCGGTAGGCGGTGAGCCCGTCGGACTCATAAGGAATCATCTCGGCGGCGCTGTCGATCACGCCCTCGCCCGGCACGATGGCGCGAAGGGCCGCCACGATGGCGTCGCGCCGGGCGAGCACCGCCTCGTCCGCTGCCGGCATCATGATCGCCATGTCGCTCCTCCGCTCGCCGATTTGTGATGACATATCAAGCACGTCTGGCGGGGTTTGGGTAGGCGGCCGAAGGACGGATGGACATGCGGGAAAATTGCTGGAAAAACCCTCCCGCCGTCATGAAACCGGCCGCCCGCGGCAGACTTGTTAACGGCGCGCCGGCCATGGCAAGACCGGCGGTCACCAACCCGCAAGAGATGAAGAGCACCCCATGAAGAAACTGACCCTGAGCACGCTGATTTTCATTGCGGCGTCCACTGCCGCCTCCAGCGCGCTGGCGCAGGATGCCGACGCCGGCAAGACCTCGTTCAACAAGTGCCTGGCCTGCCACGCCGTCGGCGAGGGCGCCAAGAACAAGGTCGGCCCGGTGCTGAACGGCCTCGAGGGCCGCAAGTCCGGCACGGTCGAGGGCTATTCCTATTCCGAGGCGAACAAGAACTCCGGCATCACCTGGAGCAAGGACACCTTCCTCGAATACATCAAGGACCCCAAGGCGAAGATCCCCGGCACCAAGATGGTGTTCGCCGGCATCAAGAAGGAGGACGAGGCGAACAACCTCTGGGCCTACCTGGCGAAGTTCGACAAGGACGGCAAGACGAAGTAGCCGCGCCTCACCGCCTCGCCCAGCGCGCCCGCGCCTGCTCTTCCGGCGTGGTGGTCGGCACGAAGGGATCGGCATAGCAACGCGCGCCGGCGGCGCGCGCGATGCGGCCGACGCTCTCGGTCATCGCCGGCGCACCCGAGGTGTAGACCACGGTGTCCGGCGACAGCGGCGGCAGATGGTCGGTCGGCCGGCCGGCGCGGATCGCCGGGAAATCGCGCTGCGGCTCGGCGACGACCGGGATGATCGTGACATTGGGAAACCGCGCGAGGCGACACAGCGCGGCATGGCTGTAGAGCGAGCGCAGCTCGCGCGCCGCGACGATGAACGTCAGCTCACGCTCCGGCCGCTCCGTGATCGCGGCCACCGCGATCGACCACAGCGGCGCAAATCCGGTGCCGCCCGCCACCAGCACAATGGGCCCGCGATGATTGCGGCGCAGGAAGGCGCTGCCGAACGGCCCGGTCAATTTGACGCGGTGGCCGGGGCGGATGTCGCGGCCGAGCGCAGCGGACACCTTGCCTTCCGCAAGCCTGCGGATGTGGAAGTGCATGACGTACTCATCGGCGCGGACTTCCAGCGGATAGGTCGGGCTATAGGAGCGCGCCGGAAAGCCGCGGAAGGAAAGCTTGCAGAACTGGCCGGGCAGGAAGCCGAGCGGCTTATCCACCTCGATGGTGACGCCGGCGATCTCGGGTGCCAGCCGCACGATGTCGGCAACCTGCCCTGAAATCGTCAGCGGATCGGGCACGTCCTCGGTGAAAATCCTGATGTCGGAGACGATGCGCGCCTGGCAGGCATGGATCATGTCGTCGCCCGGCTCATGGCCGCCGAACACCCTTCCTTCCACCAGGCGCACGCGGCAGGCGCCGCACATCCCGGCGCGGCAATCGTGCGGCAGCTCGACGCCGTTCATCAGCGCCCAGTCCAGCAGGAGATCGCCAGCATTGGCGAGATAGCGCTCGCCGTTGAACCTGACCTCGCAGATCCGCCGCATCATTCCACCTCCAGCCGGATCGGGCGGACGTGGCGGGTATGGCGGATCTGGCTATGGTCGAAGGCGGCAACGCGCATGAAGACGCCGCTTCCGATGGCAACGTCGTAGGAGCTTGCGGTGTCGACCCGGCGCGCCACCTCCAGCGACCAGCGGCCGGCGGCCCAGCGGCTTGCGCATCTGACGTCGGCGCGGTCGCCGGAATACTCGCCGGAGACAATTACGCCGGGAATGACCGACCCGACCGGCACGCGCGCATCGAGCTCGGGCGCGAAAGGCAGCGACTCCACTTCGCTCATGTACCAGCGCGAGCCGGCGCTCTCGCCATGATCCGGATCGAGATGGATGTCGCCCATTGCCTCCTTCATCGCTGCGGGATCGCGCGGCAGGCGGCGCGGCACGAGGGTGCGGTCGGCAGCGGCGCCGGCGACGAAATTGTCCGAATGGCTGGCGCTGCCCGGATCGGGCGCATAGCCGCCCTTGTAGGGCGCAAGGCCCCTCTCCTGCTGTGGCGTCGGCGGCAATGGCGGGCCGAAATGGCCGTCGTCGATCCAGCCGGCCGCACCGCCGCTGGTCGCCTTCCACAGCCAGACGTCGACCGCGCCGATGCCGTCTGCCGTGTAGTGCAACCCGCGGCCGGTCATGGTGGCGGGCCTGTCGGCCAGCGGCCGGGGGCTGGCGTGAAAGGTGCGGTCGCCGCCGATGGTCACGTCGGCGCGGGTGAACAGCACGGAGAACTTGTCCTCGTTGAAGTCGCGCTCGTCGCCGTTCTCCAAGCCGTTGTGCAGCAGATGCCAGCCGTCGGCCTCCTTGAGCAGCGGCAGGTGCTTCAGCGAGCGCGTCGGGTCGTCCCAGGTGAACAGGAAGTAGGCCCAGGTGCCGTCGTGCGCGGCGCGGATGTCGATACGCGCTTCACCCTTGCCATCGAAATTGTCGCCATGATGGGTGGTCAGCGTGACGGGGCGGATATTGCGCCAGACCCGATCGGACGTGTCGCCGTCGAGCAACGGCGTATCGGAGCTCGCGATGCGGTGCACCCGCAGGCGATCGACGCCGAGACGGTCGCTGGCGACGAGCAGCGAGGCGCCCGTCATCGCGACCGCCGCGGCCACGACCAGCGGGTTGGCCTCGAGCGTGGCGCGGCGTTGTCCTCGCCTGAGCGGATGGACGGGCCACGGCGCTTCGGACGGATGATCCGGCTGCAGACGCGCCTCCGGCGCGTGCGTTTCCTCGCGCGCGGCTTCCGCCTGCGGCGGCGCCGACCGCTCGGCGAGCATGGCCAGCAGAGTGGCCGCATCGAGCGGCGGCGGCGGTGGCGACAGACGCGAGGGACGGAAGATGCGGAGCAGTTGCGCCAGTCCGCCAAGTCTTGCATGCGCCAGCACATGCAGGGCAACGAGCGCCGTCAGCGACCAGGTCGCGTACCAGTGCAGCATCGCCACGGGATGGCCGGCGAAAAGGCCGAAATAGAGCATGCCGCCACTCGTCAGCAGCGCAAGGACGGTGGCGAAGAGCGCCCAGGTGAGCACGGTGTTGAGCGCGCGCAGCCTCACCTGCGCGTTGCCGAACAGCCCGCGCAAGCGCACCCGATCGAGCCGCACCCGCACGGTGAGTCCGGAGCGGACGAGATAGACCGCGTAAGCCAGCGACAACGCGGCCAGCAGCAGCGCCGCCTGCATGTGCGGCACCCAGACATTTGCACGCGGCAGCACGGCGTCGAGGAAATTGAGCCATTGCCGGTTCGGCGCTTCCGTCGCCATCCGCAAGCCCGTGACGAAGGCAACGCCGAGCCCGGCGGCAAACAGCCAGTGCAGCATCACCGTTCCAAAGTCGGTCCTGCGATCCTTCATGGACGCACTCCATTCCCGGACCGCGTCACCTCCGGCAGGCGACCGCGACGTTCGCACCGCAATTGGCTCACCCCCATTTCACGTCGCGCTCCCGCGGGAGCGGAAAATGCGATGCTCGTCGGACGAAGCGCGCCGACGCCGGCGGCTCGATGCAGCGGGACTCAAATCCGCATCGAGCCGCCGACAGCGCCGGTCTTCCCCCGAAACGTGCGGGCAGCGCTTGAACCCGAGGGTTGTTTCGCATCGTGGCACCTTTCGGACGACACGCAGGTCATTGCGTGCCCAAGCAAGGTAATAGCCCGACCAATCGGTGACGGGCGCGCCGCGCCATCACTACGCCGCCGTTTCTCCAAGCATCGAGGTGGCCGGCGTCGCATTGCCGCCGGAAAATGGTCGGCTTCGATTTCTAGCAAGCTATCGTCGACTCCAGGGGAAGCGCAGAAGGCGCATGGGTATGAGTACCGCGTACAACCACGCCCGGCTGGCGACAGCCGCCGGGCTGTCGGGCCTGCTTTCGCAGCCTCCGTCCGACGATCCCGTCGCCGCGCGGCTGCATGAAAGCGCGCGGCGCATGGTGGGGATCGCCGTGTTCAGCGGCGTCGTCAACCTCCTGATGCTGTCGGGCTCGCTTTACATGCTGCAGGTCTACGACCGCGTGATCCCGAGCCGCAGCGTCGCAACCCTGATCGGACTGTCGCTGATGGTGCTGTCGGCCTATCTGATGCAGGGCTATTTCGATGCGCTGCGCTCGCGCATGCTGTGCCGGGTGGCGACGCTGTTCGACGCCGGCCTGCAGGAGCATATCCACAACGCGCTCGCCACGCTGCCGCTGCGCGGCGCCAAGCCGGTGCTGATGCAGCAGCCGCTGCGCGATCTCGACCAGATCCGCGTCTTCATGTCCGGCATGGGCCCGACCGCCTTCCTCGACATGCCCTGGATTCCGATCTTCCTGATCGCGCTGTTCCTGTTTCACCCGCTGATCGGCTTCACCGCGCTTGCCGGCACCATCGCGATCGTCGCCATGACGCTGCTGTCCGAACGGCTGTCGCGCGGCGCGGCCAAGGCGGCGATGGACTTGAGCGCGCAGCGCCAGGTGCTGGCCGATGCGACGCAGCGCAATGCCGAGGTGATCCGCGCGCTCGGCATGCTCGACCGCTTCACGGCGCGCTGGTCGCGCGCCAATGAGCGTTATCTGCAGGAGAACATCCGCGCCAGCGACGTCTCGGCCAATCTCGGATCGGGCGCGAGGGTGCTGCGCTATGTGCTGCAATCCGGCATGCTCGGGCTCGGGGCCTGGCTCGTCGTGGTCGACAAGGCTTCCGGCGGCGTCATGATCGCCTCTTCCATCATGATGGGCCGCGCGCTGGCGCCGGTCGAGGTGGCGCTGAGCACATGGAAGCAGCTCATCGCCGCGCAGCAGGGCGTCAGGCGGCTGCGCGATATCTGCAAGGCGACCGCACTGCCCGCGGCGCCTCCGGTCGAGCTGCCGCGACCGAGCCGCGAATTGTCGGTGCAGAATCTCTCGGTCACCGCTCCCGGCATGGACCGGCCGATCGTCACCAACGTGTCGTTCGCGCTGTCCGCCGGCATGGGGCTCGCGCTGCTCGGGGCCAGCGCCTCCGGCAAGACCTCGCTCTCCAAGGCGCTGGTCGGCATATGGCCGGCGCTGTCGGGCGTGGTGCGGCTCGACGGCGGCGCGCTCGACCAATGGCGGAGCGGCGATCTCGGCCGCTATGTCGGCTACCTGCCGCAGGACGTCGCGCTGTTCGACGGCACGGTGGCGGAGAATATCTGCCGCTTCGACGAGAGCGCCGCGTCGGAGGCGATCCTGAAGGCGGCGCGGATCGCCGGCGTGCACGACATCATCCTGCGCCTGCCGGACGGCTATGCCACAAGGGTCGGCGCCGGCGGCATGTCGCTCTCGGCGGGCCAGCGCCAGCGCATCGGGCTCGCGCGGGCCGTGTTCGGCGACCCCTTTCTGATCGTGCTCGACGAGCCCAACGCCAATCTCGACACGGAAGGCGAGCAGGCGTTGACCCGTGCGATCCAGGCGATGCGCGCCGCCGGCAGCATCGTCATCGTGATCTCGCATCGACCGAGCGCGCTGGCCGCGCTCGACATGGCACTGGTGCTCTATGACGGCAAGGCGATCGCCTTCGGCCGTCGCGACGAGGTATTTGCGCGCGTCAGCGCCGCAGGGCAACAGGTTGTGGCCCAACGCTCCGCTGCCGCGCCCAAGGTTGCGCGCCGCGCGGCTTCGCTCGAAGGAGCCGCATCGTGAGCGGTCATCGTAATTTCGGTGACGACGTACTGGAGCATCCGCGCCGCGAGGTGCCGCGCGACGTCGGGCCGCAAGGCGAGGCCCTGATCCTGGAATTGCAGCGGCTGCGCCGGGCCTTCGAGCGCGACCAATGGAACGAGACGCAGGCGGCGCCGCGCCGCCCGCCGCCAAGGGAATCGCGGCCCGCCGCCGGTCAACGCCGCGCGCCAAGGAAGCCGCGCAAGCGCGGGATGGTCCGCGTGATCGAGATGTGCCTCGAGCAGCTGGGGCTGGGCGCGAGCGCACCGCCTGCCCGGCGCACGCAACCACCGACACGTTCGTCCGCTCCGCCGTCCCCGCCTCCACCCTTGCCGCCGCAAGCCGCGCCCAAGCCGCGCCAGAAGAAGCCGGTCACGCCGGTCGCCCCCGTCGCGATGGACTTGGCAAAGATGGACCTGGCAAGACCGGTGCCGGAAATTTCCGCCGCGATCCCGCCGGTGCGCACCGAGGCTGCCGCGGCGGCGCCACCGCACCTCGCGACCCCGCGCAAGGCGGACACCCGCCTCGGGCAGCTCGTCGTGCAATGCCGCAGCGGCGTCGCCGACCTGCTCTCGCCGGAAGAACCGGCAAAGGAGGGCGACAATCTGGCGTCCGCGACGGGGCGCACCTATGCGCGCGAACTGAAGGTCGGGCTGCGGGTGCTGGTCGCAACAACCGTAGTCGCCGGCGGCTGGGCCGCGCTGGTGCCGCTCGCCGGCGCCGTCGTGGTGCCCGGCAATCTCGTGGTGCAGTCCAACGTCAAGGCGATCCAGCACCCGACCGGCGGGGTGGTTGCGGAAATCCCCGTGCGCAACGGCATGCGCGTCAAGGCCGGCGATCTCCTGCTGCGGCTCGATGCGACACAGGCACAGGCGAGCCTGCAGGTGATCAGCAGGCAGCTCGACGAATTCCGCGCCCGCGACGCGCGGCTGGCCGCCGAGCGCGACGGCCTCGCCCGGCCCGATCTGCACGAGGAGCTCGCGCCGCGGATCGGCGAGAGCGCGGTGAAGAACCTGCTCGCCGCGGAATCGACCCTGTTCCAGGCCCGCGCCACCGCACGCGAGAGCCAGAAGGGACTGTTGCGCAACCGCATCGCGCAGCTCAACGAGGAAATCGCGGGGCTGGAGGCCCAGGTCGGCTCGAAAGCCAAGCAGCTCGAGTTGATCGCGGGCGAATTGACCGGCGTGCAGGACCTCTACGACAAGCGCCTCGTGCCGCTGCCGCGGCTGACGGCGCTGCAGCGCGAGAGCGCGCGCATCGAGGGCGAACGCGGACAGCTGATCTCGGCCATCGCCGAGACCAAGGCCAAGATCAGCGAGGCCCAGCTGCAGAGCGTGCGCATCGACCAGGAGTTCCGCACCGACATCGTCAGGGAGCTCGGCGAGGTCAGAGGCAAGGAAGCCGAGCTGGTGGAACGCGGCGTCGCTGCGCGCGACCTGCTCGACCGCATCGAAATGCGCGCGCCCGCTTCCGGCCTCGTCCATCAGCTCAACGTGCATACCATCGGCGGCGTGATCCGCGGCGGCGACACCGTCATGGAGGTGGTGCCCGACGCCGACGATCTGCAGATCGAGGCGCGCTTGCAGCCGGCCGACATCGATCAGGTGCGGATCGGACAGAAGGCGTTCACGCGCTTTCCGGCCTTCAACCAGCGCACGACCCCCGAGGTCGCGGGTGTCGTCAGCTTCATCTCGGCCGATATCAGCCGCGAGCAGAGCGGCAATGGCGGCTATTTCACCGTGCGCGTGACGTTGCCCGAGGAAGAGCGGCGGCGCCTCGCCGGCCTGCATCTGGTGTCCGGCATGCCGGCGGAAGTCTTCATGCAGACCGGCAGCCGCACCATGCTGAGCTATCTGTTCAAGCCGATCACCGACCAGTTGCAGCGCGCCTTCGTCGAGCGGTGAACGGCGCTGGATTCTTGCTTTAACGCGTTTTCTTCACGCGAACCGGTGTCCACTTCGCTTGAAAACGCTCTATTTCGCCGCCGCGGTTTCCGTGCCCTGGACGAGACGGCCCGCCATCGCCTCGATCTCGGCGACCACGAGTTCGGGCGCGGCGTACTGGATCATGTGGCCGACGCCGTTGAGCACGATCAGCTTGGTATTCTTTGCCGTCTTCGCCAGCGGCTGCGAGTGGATATGGGTCGAGACGGTCTTGTCGACGTCGCCGGCAATGATGGTGATCGGCACGGTGATATTTGCATAGCGCGGCGCCTGCTCGGCCATGGCCGCGCGCAATGTCACGAGATCCCAGGCGTTGGCGACGAATTCGCGCGGTCGCAGCAACAGGCGCGTGGCGCTGTCCTTCACAAATCCCTCCGGCATCGCCTGCGGCGCGAACACACTGCGCGAACCGGACTCGGCGAGCAGCAGGCCAAGCGGCAGCGTGATGGTGTGCGCCAGCAGCGGGCCGATTACCGGGGCGGTGACGGCGTAATTGTACTGGCTGACGCCGCCGGGCCAGGGATAGGCGACCGGCGCAAGCATCATCAAGCCGGCGACGCGCTCGGGATGATCGAGCGCAAGGCGCAGGGCCAGCGCGCCGCTCCAGGAATGCGCGACCACGATCGAAGGCGGCACGCCGAGCTTCTTCAGCGCCTCTGCGATCATGCGGGCCTGCGGCTCGGGCGTGGAATCGGCAACACTCGCGCGCGAGCTCCAGCCATGGCCGGGCCGATCCACCAGGATCACGCGATGGCTTTGCGCCAGCCGATCGGCCAGCGGGCGCATCACTTCGAGATTGGAGCTGGCGCCATGCAGCATCACGATCGGCGTCGCGCCGCGCGGCCCGAACTCCACGACGTGCAGCCTGGCGCCTTCGACCTCGACCATCCGCCCCTGCGCCGGATGTGCGCGTTCCGCAAGCACGGCGCCGGTCCACGTGACCAGCGCCAGGGTGGCAAGCGCGGCCAGCGCGATCAGCAAGAACATGAAGAGGATCCGGACGGGATGGGGCACGGAAAAACTACGGGCATGACACACCCCGGTTTCGCTGCGGCAGGGCCGAGTTGTCCACAACTACCCGATCCTGTGGATAGCGGGTTCACATCCCCGTAATTGCCCGGTGCTCTTATTCGCAAGCGCCATTTTTGCCACGTGTGGGTTGCACCAAAGACACATGTCGTCTGCCCGGTCTGTCCCCGCAATGCACAGGAACGGGACCGACGGCAAAGCGTAGAAGGCGAATAAGTGGAGGGATTTCAATGCGTACCCTGAACGAAGCGGCCATCGACAAGATCGTGGCAGCCTGTGACGGCGACCTGCGGGGGGCGCTACGGGCACTCTTGCTGGTCAACGAGCAACTCGAAGCGGAGCTGGCGCAGCTTTACGCCGTCGTCTCGCCGGGCGGTCTTGCCCTGCGCAACAACCCTGCCCTGCACTGATCGAGGGAAGTCAGTCCTTCTTCTCTCCCGCGGCCGGCTCCGGTTCCGGTGGGCAAGCACTGATACCGGAACGCGCGAGCTTCGCGTCGTCGAGTGACTTGTACGGGCCCGACGCGAACGAGGTCTTGTACTCGCTTCCGCCGCCGGCATAGGCGGGAAGCCCGAAGATCACCGGCTGGCTGGTTTCGATGTTGCACTTGCCGGTGCTGCGGTCGCCAGCCACCCAGTATTGAGCGTAGCTCGCTGTCGCGAATGCGGCCGACATGATGCCGGCAAGCAGCAGGGATTTCATGGTCTGCTCCATTGCAATGGGCCTTGCGACATAGGTCGCGCGGGAAGGGCGAACCTTCCAGTCCGGAGCAACATCCATCGCACGCAGTGGTTAATTCAGGCCGACTAAATCTCGCGGCCTTCGACCTTTTCGGTCAGCGACTTCACGAGGTCGGGCACCTTCTCCAGGTGCGGATTGACGGCCAGCGCCTTGCGGAAGGCGTCCAGCGCGCGCTTGTCGTCGCCGACCTCCTGCATGATCATGCCAAGGCCCGCCAGCGCGCCGAAATGGCGGGGCTCACGGGCCAGGACCTGCTGGATATCCTGCATGGAGCGGACATAGTCATCCTTCAGGTAATAGAGCGTCGCGCGCCGGTTCCAGGCTTCGGTGTAATCCGGGCGCAGCCTGACCAGGGAATCGAGCAGCTTCAGCGCCACGTCCATCTTCTGAGCTTCCATCGCCGTCTTGGCGCGGGTCATGAGCAGCGCGGCGGTATCGCTCGGCGTCTGCATCCACATCGCCCAGATCCTCGCCTCGACATGGCGGGCGCTGGCCGCATCGGGCGCAGCCTTCAGCGCGCCGAACAGGAAATCGAGCCCCTTGGTGCGGTCCGCGCCAACCTTCGGCAGCTTGCTGGGGGCTTCCGGCGGCCTTTTCCTGGCATCTGGGGGAACCACCTGCGCAAACGACGACCCCGGCAGGGCAGCCAGCATCGCGGCAGCGAGGATAGCCACGCCGGTACGTCGAACCCGTGGGAATCTAAAACCCATGAACCAAGTCTAGACGCGAAAAATCGCGCTGCAAAGCAGCGCGATCCTCAAACCCGAGTGAATTGAGAGGGCCGAGCTTAGCCCTGACGGGCCTTGAAGCGGCGCTGGACCTTGTTGATCACATAGACCCGGCCCTTGCGGCGGACCAGACGGTTGGCGCGATGGCGGCCGCGCAGCGATTTCAGCGAGTTACGGACCTTCATGGGACAATCCTGATAGTAAAGTTGAAAGGCCGTGGCTCGCGCCCGAACCTGATTAGCTGCCAAGCTGGCGAATTGGGATTTTGCCCGGCGGGCGAACCGCCCGGGAACGGGGCGGTTTCTAAGCCATCCAAGCCAAATGTCAACCGAAACGGGCCGTTTTGGGAGTGGTTTTGGCTTGAGAATCCCGCCTCTTAGCCGTCGTTCCGGGGCGATGCGCAAGCATCGAACCCGGAACCTCGAGATTCCGGGTTCGGTCCTACGGACCGCCCCGGAATGACGGACCCAATCACTGGCAGAACAAGTCCATCGGGAATTCGACCATGGCCTCACCGGTGGCGACCTTTTCGCCGTGCTGGTTCTTCACCACGACATCGATCAGCACCCAGCGGGACTTTGCGGTCGATTGCTTTGCCTTGATGACCCCGGAAGGCTGGATCAGGTCGCCCGGCTTCACCGGCTTGACCCATCGCGTCTCGAGCCTGCGGTGGACGGCGCCGGCGGGATAGGCCCAGTCGGTGATCATGCGCGAGATCAGCCCGAAATTGTTCATGCCGTGCATGATGATCCCGCCGAAATTGGTCTTGCCGAAACTGCTCTTCATGTACTCGTCGTCGAGATGCAGCGGGTTGTAGTCGAGCGAGGCGTCGCAGAACAGGCGGATGGATTCCCGCGTCACCGCGAATTTCGGCCCGTCGATCATATCGCCGGCGGAAAGGCTGTCGAACGTGGTCGTCATCGCGCTCCCCTCCTCACACTTCGCGGTTCAATTGGGCCGAATCGTCCAGCCGCGGCCGGAACAGATTACGTCGCCCTTCTGGTTGAAGAAGACGTTGTCGTGAACGACGAACAACCTTTCGCGCTTGATGAACTTGTCGAGTGCGCGGGCCTGAAGGGTGATGACATCGCCCGGCCGCGCCGGGATGTTGTAGCTCCAGGATTGCCCGGCATTGACGGTGCCGGGCGAGCGCATCCAGTCGTCGGCCGGCGTGCAGGAGAACATCAGGAGGATGTGGATCGAGGGCGGCGCGATCAGCCCGCCATAGCGGGTGGTCCTGGCGTAAGCCTCGTCGAAATAGAGCGGATGGGTCTCGCCGACCGCACGGCAGTAGAGCTCGATCGCCTCCCTGGTCAGCGTGTAGGGAATGGTCTTGCGCGGCACGCCCGGGACGATCTCGTCCCAGACCTTGCGCAAATTGGCGTCCTTCCAGAAATCGGTCTCGAAGGCCTGCGATTGCGCCATGCCGTCCTCCCGTTTTTGCGGTCTGGTTCTGCATCCAAAATCGCGAAAACAACCCCATGCAAAGTAGGATGCCTCGCTTGAAAACGCTCCAATGCCGTCTTGCGAAATTTGTTATATAGTATAATCAATTTTCCGGAACCCAAAATCAAGCCGTCCGCGCGCGCCTAGAGGAAACCATGCCCAAACTGAAATTGCCCGACATCGAGAAAGTCGTCGCCATCGACATCCATACCCACGCGGAAGAACCCTGCGGCTGTCATGCCGACGACGGCTATGACGATTTCCAGGCGCGGATGGCGGAATATTTCGGCTCGCCGAACAAGCATCCGCCCACGGTGCCGGAAACGGCGGCATACTATCGCGCGAAAAACATCGCGGCGGTGATCTTCCCGGTCGATGCCGAGCGCGAGACCGGTTTCCGCCGCTACAACAATTACGAGATGCTGGAAGCCGCTTCCGAGCATCTCGACGTTCTCATCCCCTTCGTCAGCATCGATCCGCACAAGGGCAAGCTCGGGGTGCGCGAGGCGAAGAGGCTGATCGAGGAATACGGCGTCCGCGGCTTCAAATTCCATCCGACCATGCAGGGCTTCTACGCCAACGACCGCATGGCCTACCCGCTCTATGAAGCGATCAACGACGGCGGCGCGATCGCGCTGTTCCACACCGGGCAGACCGGCGTCGGCTCGGGCATGCCCGGCGGCATGGGGATGCGGCTGAAATATTCCAACCCGATGTACATGGACGACGTCGCGGCCGATTTCCCCGACCTGAAGATCATCCTCGCCCATCCCTCCTTCCCCTGGCAGGAGGAGGCGCTGTCGGTCGCGACCCACAAGCCGAACGTCTATATCGACCTCTCCGGCTGGTCGCCGAAATACTTCCCGCCGATTCTGGTGCGCTACATCAACTCGATCCTGCAGGACAAGATGCTGTTCGGCTCGGACTGGCCGGTGATCACGCCGGACCGCTGGCTGTCCGACTTCGCCAAGCTCGAGATCCGCGAGGAAATCCGCCCGAAAGTGATGAAGGCCAACGCGAGAAAGCTGCTAAACATCTAGCAGCCTTCTTCTGAGCCGGGGTGATGCCGTGACCATCAAAGCCGTCGTGTTCGATGCCTATGGCACGCTGTATGACGTGCAGTCGGTCGCCGATATCACCGAGGAGACATTCCCCGGCTACGGCGAGATCATCACCCAGGTCTGGCGCATCAAGCAGCTCGAATACACCTGGCTGCGCTCCCTGATGCGGCAGTACCGGGATTTTTCCGTCGTCACCCGCGACGCCCTCGTCTACACGCTGAGATGTCTCGGCCTCGAATACGACGATGCGTCGTTCGCGCGCATCATGGAAAAGTACCTGCATCTCGATCTCTATCCGGACGCCCTGCTGGCGCTGGAGGCGATGGCCGAGAAGAAGCTCGCGATCCTCTCCAACGGCAGCCCGGACATGCTGAACGCGCTGGTGCGCAACAGCGGCCTGCGTCCCATTCTGGATGCCGTGATCAGTGTCGATGCAATCCGTATCTTCAAGCCGAGCCCGGAGGTCTATGCGCTGATCGAATCCACCCTGAAGATTCCCCCGGCCGAAGTCCTGTTCGTCTCCTCCAATCCCTGGGATGCCTGCGCCGCCAAATCGTTCGGGCTCAACGTCGCCTGGATCGAGCGGGTGACGCCGGAGGCGATGGCGCTGGCGTGCCTGGAAAGCGAGACGCTGCCGCCGCTCACCATGTTCAAGGCGATCCGCACCCAGATGGATGAGCTCGGTTTCGAGCCCGACCATCGCATCCGCACGTTGTCGGAATTGCCGAGACTGGTTTCCGGAAGGTAATCCCCCATGAGCATCGAATCCGTCCGCGCCTTCTTTGCGGAGAAGGCGCCGGAGATCACTGTGATCGAGTCGGCGACCAGCTCGGCGACGGTCACGCTCGCTGCCGAAGCCTACGGCGTCGAGCCCGGGCGGATCGCGAAGACGCTGTCGCTGCGCGTCGGCGATCGCGTGGTGTTGATCGTCGCCAGCGGCACCGCCCGCATGGACAACAAGAAGGTCAAGGCGGCCTTCGGCGGCAAGCCGAAAATGCTCGGGCTCGAGGAAGTGGCCGATATCACCGGCCACGAGGTCGGCGGCGTCTGCCCGTTCGGCCTGAAGGCGCCGCTGCCGGTCTATTGCGACGTGTCGCTGAAAGCCTACGACATCGTCGTGCCGGCGGCCGGCTCCACTCACTCGGCGGTGCGTATCACGCCGCAGCGGATGGCGGAGCTCACCGACGCGGAGTGGGTGGACGTCTGCCAGGCGCCGGCGGAAGCGCAGGCCTAATCATAGTCGTCATACCAGGGGTTGGACGGCTGCCGCGGCACGGCTTGCGGTCGCGCGGGCGGCGGCGCAGCACGCGCACGCGGCGGCGATTGTGGGACTACGCGCGCGGTGTCGGTCGGCGGGCCGGCGGCGTTCGATTCGAACACCGCGCGGCAGCCGGTGGAAAGCTGCGGCGTGTTGGCGCGCAGGCACGACACGATGCGGTTGACGTCGGGTATCTGGTCGCCGCACAGCCGCCACACATCGGGCGTGCAGGCCATCTGCTGTTCCCAGGTACCGCGATATTCCTGCGACCACGCCGCGCTCGTGGCGAGAATCGAAATGGCGCAGGTAAGGACGATCCGTTGCATCCGCATGCCGGGAGCCCTTTCTTCTCGGGTTGCTTCGGGTTCGAGACGGCACGCGTGTTCATGCGCAACGCCCGCGTGAAGCCTGTCCAATGAATGAGGCCCGCGAAGGTTCTTGCTCACAACAAAACGTGAAGGAACTCTTCTTGCCGGAGCATGATCTTGTCGGAAAACCGGTACCCACTTTGCGCTAACGCGGCCCTTCGGGTCCGGATCGTGCTCATTCGACCTTGCCGATCTTCTTCACCGCCGCAATCAGCCGCGCGCTGTCGTCGGCAACGAACTTCGCGAACTCCGGCGCATCGAGATACGCAACCGGGCTGCCGGCGTTCGCGAAGGTCTTCACCACCTCCGGCGCCTTCACCGCCTCCCCCATCGCCTTGCGCAGCTGCGCCATGATCGGCGCGGGCAGCGCGCTCTGCGCGAACAGGCCGGCCCAGATGTAGAACTCGACGTCCTTGTAGCCGAGCTCCCTGAAGGTCGGCAGGTTGGGAAAACTCGCGATACGTTCGGCGCCCCAGTTGGCGAGCACGCGCAGCTTGCCGTCGTCGACCTGTTGCTTCAGTACGCCCGGGGCCGAGGCCAGCGCCTGCACGGTGCCGCCGAGCAGCGCGGTCAGCGCAGGCGCAGCGCCGCGGAACGGCACGTGCTGGAGCTTGATGCCGGCGCTCGCCGCAAACATCTCCATCGCGATGTGCAGCGTACCGTAGGGACCGGAGGAGCCGTAGGGAATCAGCCCGGGCCGCGCCTTGGCGTCTTCCACGAAATCCTTCAGCGTCTTCCAGGGCGCAGACGCCGGCACCGCGAGCAACGTCGGATCGGCGAGCACGCGCGCGATCGGTGCGAACTGCGATACCTCATAGGCCACCGGCCGGTTGAACAGGCGGTCGGCCTCCGGCAGCACGGCGAGCGAAGACAGCGTCATCAACAGCGTATAGCCGTCCGGCTCGGCACGGGCGGCGGCGGCATTGCCGACCGATCCGCCGCCACCGCCCGCGCGGTTGTCGACGATCACGGATTTGCCGAGGGTCTTCTCCAGCGCAGCCGCCACCGGCCGCGCCGCGAGATCGGCCTGCCCGCCGGCCGGAAACGGCACGATCATGGTGATGTTGCGGGAGGGATAGGGCGCGCTTTGTGCCACCGCGCTATTGGAGAGCGCGGCAGGCACCAGCGGCAGTGCGGCGGCAGCCTTCAACAATTCGCGGCGGTTCATCGGCGGTCTCCTCCCAAGCCTTGTTTTGTTTGGCAGCAGCCTACCCGAAAACCTGTAGGGTGGGCAAAGCGGAAGAGGCTGGGCAAATATTCAATCGGCCATCGACGCAGTAGAAATCCATTCGCAGTCCGACGCCATAGCGCCGAAAATATTCTGTTGCCGTCATTGCGCAAGCAGTG
>NZ_JBQTHN010000021.1:0-44847 GCF_052389815.1 Bradyrhizobium sp.
AGCGGCGCACCAGGAAGATCGACATGCCGGCGAGCGCAATCACCATGCTGGAGCCCGCGATGGTGACGCTGGAGGCGAGCACCTGGCTGCGGTCGGCATTGACGATGCGCATCGCCAGCAGCCGCTCCTCCTCCGCCCGCATGGCGGCACCCACCTCGCGAATGGTGAGGCTGGTGCCGCCGGCGGCGGCTTCGCTCACCAGCGCGGCGGCGGCCGGCAGGTCGTTCTGCCTGACGAAATTCATCTCGCGAGCGAACTGATCGAGCCGCGTTTCGATCGCCGCGTTCAGCTTCCTCAGATTGTCGGCCTGCACCGGATTGTCACCGATCAATTGCACGAGCTTGGCGGCGTAGGGCGCGATGCTGGCGACCGCGGCGTCGTGCTCCCGCCGGAACTCCGGGCCCCGCGTCAGCAGGAAGCCGCGCGCCGAGCTTTCGGCGCGGCGAACCTCCAACAGCAGCGCGTTGATCTGGTTCTGGGCCTCGATCGTGTGGGTCACGCGACTGGAATCGTCTCGCGCCTTGTTGACCAGCAGGACCGAGGCGATGCTGATGGCAACCAGCACGAGGAATCCGGCCGTCAGAAGCAGAATCTGTCCGATTGCGCGCCGGCGCGACGCATCAGGCATGGCGAGATGCACAGGCAAGGGAGGTCGTTGCCCCTGAATGAAAAGTCCCCGACCGGAAACGCGCCAGCCCGGTTCCGGTTCCATCGACCGGGAACTTTTAATCGAGGCGTTCAGCCGACCGGCGGCTCGCCGGCCAGATAATGCTCGAGCCAGTGGATGTGGTAATCGCCGTCGATGATCGACTTCTCGCGCACCAGGGCGCGGAACAGCGGCAGCGTGGTCTCGATACCGTCGACCACCATCTCGTCGAGCGCGCGGCGCAGCCGCATCAGGCATTCCTGCCGGGTCTTGCCGTGCACGATCAGCTTGCCGACGAGCGAATCGTAATAGGGCGGTATCACGTAGCCCTGATAGACGGCCGAATCGATCCGCACGCCCAGGCCCCCCGGTGGGTGGAACTGGTTGATGCGGCCCGGCGAGGGGCGGAAGGTCTGCGGGTTCTCCGCATTGATGCGGCATTCGATGGCGTGGCCGATGATGGCCACCTCGTCTTGCCTGACCGGCAGGTCGCCGCCGGCGGCAATGCGGATCTGCTCCAGCACGAGGTCGATGTCGGTGATGCTCTCAGTGACGGGATGCTCGACCTGGATGCGGGTGTTCATCTCGATGAAATAGAACTCGCCGTCCTCGTACAGGAATTCGATGGTGCCGACGCCGAGATACTTCATGTCCTGCATCGCCTTGGCGCAGGTCTCGCCGATTTTTGCGCGCGCAGCAGCAGAGAGCACCGGCGAGGGGCCTTCCTCCCAGACCTTCTGGTGGCGGCGCTGCAGCGAGCAGTCGCGCTCGCCGAGATGGATAGCGCCGCCGCGGCCGTCGCCGAGGATCTGGATTTCGATGTGCCGCGGCCTGGTCAGGTATTTTTCGAGATAGACCGAGGCGTCGCCGAACGCCGACCTGGCCTCGTTGGCGGCGGTGGTGATCGCCA
This sequence comes from Bradyrhizobium sp., assembly GCF_052389815.1. GTDB lineage: Bacteria > Pseudomonadota > Alphaproteobacteria > Rhizobiales > Xanthobacteraceae > Bradyrhizobium. Next base: position 1,557 of record NZ_JBQTHN010000021.1, read on the forward strand.
GCGCCAGATCCTCCGCGGTGTGCGCCACCTTCATGCCGCGCCCGCCGCCGCCGGCCGCCGCCTTCACCAGCACGGGAAAGCCGATCTCTTTGGCGATCGCCATCGCGTCTTCTTCGGCGGTGACGGCGCCATCGGAGCCGGGCACCACGGGAATGCCGAGGCGTTTGGCGGTCTTCTTGGCCTCGATCTTGTCGCCCATCAGGCGGATGTGCTCGGCCTTTGGACCGATGAAGTCGAGATTGTGCTCGGCGAGGATTTCGGCGAAGCGGGCGTTCTCCGAAAGAAAGCCGTAGCCGGGATGCACGGCTTCGGCGCCGGTGATCTCGCAGGCCGCCAGCAGCGCCGGGACGTTGAGATAGCTGTCCTTCGACGGGGGCGGGCCGATGCAAACGCTCTCGTCGGCGAGGCGCACATGCATGGCGTCGGCGTCGGCCGTGGAATGCACCGCGACCGTGGAGATGCCGAGCTCCTTGCAGGCCCGCAAGACGCGAAGCGCGATCTCGCCGCGATTGGCTATGAGAATTTTATCGAACATGGCGCCTCAAAGGGCGAGTGGCGAGTAGCGAATGGCGAATGGGGAAGAGGCGGTCCATTCGCTATTCGCCATTCGCCATTCGCTCATTCAATGATCATCAGCGGCTCGCCGAACTCGACCGGCTGGCCGTCCTCGACGAGAATCTGCGTCACCGTGCCGGCGCGCGGCGACGGAATCTGGTTCATCGTCTTCATGGCTTCGATGATGAGCAGCGTCTGTCCGGCCGTCACGCGGGTGCCGACCTCGACGAACGGCTTTGCGCCGGGCTCCGGCGCCCAATAGGCGGTGCCGACCATCGGCGAGGGGACCGCGCCCGGGTGCTTGGCGGGATCGGCAGCTGCGGATGCGGTAGCCGCCGCAGCGACCGCCACGGGAGTTGGCGCGGCAGCCGGCATGTAGGCCGACGGCATCGCTGCGGCGACGCTGATATTGCGCGCAACCCGCACGCGAAGCCCGGCGCGCTCGATCTCGATCTCGGTGAGGCTGGTCTCATCCAGCAGCAGCGCGAGCTCGCGGATGAGCGCGCTGTCGTCGTTCTTGGAGGATTTGTCGGCAGGCTGGCGCGCCATGATCTTGATCCGAAACTTTCTGTCTGGTGACGGCGGGGTGCGTCAAATCTTGGAAGTCAGTTGGCTCTCTTGGCGCCGATCCTGGCGGCAAGACCGGATATCGCGAGCCGGTAGCCTTCGATGCCGAAGCCGGTCAGGCTGGCAAAGGCGGCCATGGCGGTGAAGGAATGATGCCGGAAACTCTCGCGGGCATGAACGTTGGTGATGTGAACCTCGACCGTCGGAATGTTTGTGCCCTTGATTGCGTCGTGGAGTGCAATCGAGGTGTGCGAATAGGCGGCGGCGTTGATGACGAGGCCGGCGGCTTTCTTCGCATGGGCTTCGTGGATGATGTCGACGAGCTCGCCCTCGTGGTTGGACTGCCGGCAATCGGCCTTCAGTCCGAACTGCGCGGCGGTCTCGACGCAGAGCCTTTCGACGTCGGCCAGCGTGAAGTTGCCATACTTCTCGGGCTCGCGGATTCCCAGCAGGTTGAGGTTGGGACCGTTGAGCACGTAAATGGTTTCGGCAGAGGCCTCGGCCATGAAATTCCCGGCAAGGTGGCTGTGTAGGTGGGGCGCGTTATAGGTAACAACGCGGCCAAGGGGAAGCCTTTAGGCCCCTGGGATGGCATCCCGGCCACTTCATCCACTTGCCGAAAAACCCGGCAAAAGCTGTGGAAATCCTTCAATTAACCAATGCCCGAGGATGGTTCCGGCGGCGCCCCCGGTCATGCAAAAGGGGCGGGCATTGCTGCCCGCCCCCGATGCCGTCCGCTTTCGTTGGTCAGCCCTCGATGATGTAGACGATCTCATGCGTCTTCGGGCGCACGATCACGTAGCGTCCCTTGATCAGCACCACCTGATAGCCGCGCCACTCCGGATAGATTTCCACGATACGCGGCGGAAGCGGATGGAAGCGGATCGTGGCCGGCAGGCGGGTGCCAACCACGACGTTGACGTTCACATTGGCGCCGACATCCTGGAATTTCTCCGACTTGATGGCGGTCGTGATCTGGCTGCGCTTCTCGGGCGGAGGCGCTGCGGGCGCCATGCCTGTGGTGGTCTGCGAGCCGGTTTGCGCGCCCTGAGGACGGTTGCTATCCGTCGTGCCTTCCTTCTGTTGCATCCGGTTGGTGTCGGTCGCGCCTTTCTGGCCCGGGTCCTTCATCCGGTCCTCGCGGCCCATCGTTGCGCCGCCCTTGTCCTCGCGGCCCTTCGTGGCTGCGCCGCCCTTGTCGGGCGCCTGGCCGACCGTCCCGCCTTTCTCGCGGCCCTCGCCCTTCATGCCGCCCTTCATGTCCTCACGGCGTTGGGCCTTCATGTCCTTGCTGCCCTTGTCGGGAGCCTGACCGACCGTGCCGCCCTTGTCGGACTGGCCGGACTTGGACTTCATGCCGGAATCGTCACGCTGCTGGGTAGCCGCGCCGCCACCGGACGAAGGCGCCTGCTGGTAGCTGGAACCTGCGCCACCCTCGCTCTTCATGCCGCCACCGGCGCCCTGCGCATTGGCAAATCCGGTGCCGGCGATCAGCGCCGCGGCTGCGACGGAAATCAGAAAACGGTTAGTCATACGTCTCTCTCCTCCACACTTCATTGCCCGGGCCGACAACGAAGCGCGCAAGTCGATGTTCCGGAGCGAATGCGGTTCCTGCCGATTTTCTTTGGTGAACGCGCAATGAACCGCAATGCCCGGAAAGCGGCGCAAAGAAAAAGGGCGCAAAAGAAAAAGGCCGGCGAGCGCCGGCCTTCGAACGAACTGCGGACGATCTCGTCGTGCGCCTCAGCAGGTGGCCTTACCACAGCGGGCGTTGCTGATCTTCTCGCGCAGGGCAGCGACGCCGACCGCACCGATCACGATCTGCTTGCCGATCACGTAGCTGGGCGTGCCGTTCATGCCGAGCGAGTCGGCGATCCTGAGATTCTCTTCCAGCGTGGCGCGCACCTCGGGGCTGGAGATATCCTTTTCCAGCCTGCCCATGTCGAGCCCGGCGTCCTTGGCGGCGGCCATCGCGCGCGCCTTGTCGGCCTGGCCGCGGCCGTTGAGCAGCTTCTGGTGGAAGTCGAGATACTTCTTGCCGGTCGGATCCTGCATGCGCACGGCGACCGCGACCTGCGCGGCCTCGATCGAGCCCTGGCCCAGCACCGGGAATTCCTTCAGCACGACCTTGAGCTTCGGATCGCTCTTCATCAGCTCCATCATGTCGTTCATGGCGCGCTTGCAGAAGCCGCAATTGTAATCGAAGAACTCCACGAAAGTGACGTCGCCGTCCTTGTTGCCGACGGTGACGCCGCGCGGCGAGTTGAAGATGGTGTCGGCGTTCTTGGCGATGGTGGCCTGCTGCTTCTCGCTCTCGGCCGCGGCCTGGCGCTTGGTCAATTCGGCCATCGCCTCTTCCAGCACCTCGGGGTGCGCGATCAGGTATTCGCGGACGATCTTCTCGATCTCGCCGCGCTGGGCGCCGGAAATCTGCGCGGATGCTGCCTGCGGCGCAGCGAAAAGCGCGAGGGCGAGCAGGGCGGGGGCGAGCAGGCGGAACGAAGGCATTTGCTATTCCTTTTCGAGCAATCGGCGAGGGGATATTGCCGGAAAATCCCCGCCACCCAATAACGTACTAACCCAGGCGAAGTTTACGGCTAGTTGTTTCTTTGCCCCGGAAGCGGCTTGGCGCTCACAATGTCGTCAGCCTTGACCCAGCCCGGAGTGCCGACGGCGAACCGCGTCTTGGCGCGCGAGGCCAGTTCGCGCGCGGTCTTGCGGTCGCCGCGCAGAAAAGCGGCCTGGGCGGAGGCGAGATCGGCCTGTGCGTAATCCCCCTTGCGGCCATAGGCCATGGCGAGCTGGGAATAGCCGAGCGGCGCCTCGGTCTCCCGCGATACCGCCGCACGCAGGATCGTGATCGCCTCGTCCGTGTAGGCGTTGTTGTTGGAGGCGACCAGCGCCTGTCCGAGCAGCATCGCGATCAGCGGAGCGTTGTGGGAGAGCTGCACTGCCTTGCGCAGCGGTGCGATCGCCTCCGCAGGCCGGCCGCCCTCCAGCAACGCCTGGCCGCGCAGCTCGTAGAAGTAAGGGTTGTTCGGATGCTCCTGGATCAGGGCGTCGATCTGGCCGACCGCCGAGCGCAGATCGCCGTGACGGTAGGTCACGATGGCGCGGGCATAACGCGACGGCAGGCCGTTGTTGGATGCAAGATAGCGGCGAGAGACTGTATCCGGCCGCTCCATGAAAGCGGAGATCTTGGCGCGCACCATGTCGTGGCGCAGCTGCAGCGCCGGATCGTCCTTCTTGTCCCAATAGGGGCTGGAGCGCGCCAGTCCCTCGAGCGCCGCAACGCGTTCGGCCGGCATCGGGTGCGACTGCAGATAGGGATCGGCGCCGCGCGCGGCGAACAGGCCTTCGCTGGTGAAGCGCTTGAACGTCTCGTACATGCCGCGCGGCGACTGGCCGGTCGCGGTGAGGTATTTCACGCCGGCGCGGTCGGCGTTTTCCTCGTGCTGGCGCTGGTAGGAGAGCAGGCTGCGCCGGATCATTTCCTGCGGCGCCTGCATGGCGGCGGCGCCCGCTTGCGACATTCCGCTGCCCGGACCGGAGCGGGCGCCGGCAACCATTGCGCCGGCGCCGAGCAGCATGGCGATGATCATCTGGGTCTGCGCGTTGGCGAGCTGCTCGCGGAGCTTGGCGAGATGGCCGCCGGCGAGGTGGCCGGTCTCGTGCGCCAGCACGCCGATGATCTGGTTCGGCGTCTCGGACTGCGTGATCGCGCCGGAGTTGACGAAGATGCGGCGACCGTCGGCAACGAAAGCGTTGAAGCTTGCGTTGTTGATGATCACCATCTGGATGTTCTGCTTCTCCAGACCCGCGGTGCGCAGGATGGGGCGGGTATAGTCGCGCAAGAGCTGCTCGGTCTCGGTGTCCTGGATCAGCGGGATACCGCCCTGTGCCGTGGCGGCCGTCGGCGCAGCCGCGGTCGCCAAAGCGGCGGCGAACGCGATGGCCCTGGCGGTCCGGCTATGGGGCGCGATGGCTGGCATGGAACGGTTGACAGTGATTGGCGGCAGCCTCTAGAGGCGATATGTCCTTAAGTACCGCCGAATAAGGCCAGTTCGGGGCACCGACACCCCACTTTCGGCATATGCCGGGGTCAGATAGCAGATAACCATGCTCGATGCGACACTTAGAGAGCGCGCTGGACGCCTGTTGAAGGCGTCGGGACGCAGCGAAGTTCCGCCCTTCATGGTGATGGACGTGATGGCGGCGGCGGCGCGGATCGAGGCCGCGGGCGGCCATGTCATCCACATGGAAGTCGGCCAGCCGGCGGCGCCCGCGCCGAAGACGGCGATTGCGGCCGCGCATGCCGCGCTGGAGCAGGCGCGGATCGATTACACGTCCGCGCTCGGCATCCCCTCGCTGCGCGCGCGTATTGCGCGGCACTATCGCGAGACCTATGGCTGCGACGTCGATCCCGAGCGAATCGTGGTGACGACCGGCTCTTCCGGCGGATTCATCCTGGCGTTCCTTGTGATGTTCGAGCCCGGCGACCGCGTCGCGGTGACGGTTCCCGGCTATCCGCCCTATCGCCACATCCTCACGGCGCTCGGCTGCGAGCCGGTGCTGATCGAGACCACCAGCGAGACGCGCCATGCGCTGACGGGCGAGGCGCTGCTTGCCGCCCACCGCAAGACGCCGCTGAAGGGCGTGCTGGTCGCCAGCCCGGCCAATCCGACCGGCACCATGATGTCGCGTGAGGCGCTGACCAGCCTGATGCAGGCCGCGGGCAGCGCCGGCATCCGCTTCATCTCCGACGAGATCTATCACGGGCTCGACTATGCCTTTCCCGCGGTGACGGCGGCAGCGCTCCCGGGCGATGCGCTCGTCATCAATTCCTTCTCGAAATATTTCTGCATGACCGGCTGGCGCGTCGGCTGGATGGTGGCGCCGGAGGTGCTGGTGCGCCCCATCGAGCGGCTGCAGCAAAATCTCTCGATCTCGGTGCCGACGCTGTCGCAGATCGCAGCGGAAGCCGCCTTCGACGGCCGCGAGGAGATGGATGCGATCAAGCACGGCTATGAAGAGAACCGCCGCATCCTGATCGAAGGCCTGCCGCGCGCGGGCCTGACCAAGTTCCTGCCGGCAGACGGGGCATTTTACCTCTATGCCGACGTATCCGACTTCACCGCCGACAGTTTCGAGTTCGCCAAGGCCATGCTGGAGAAGGCCGGCGTCGCAACAACGCCCGGAGTCGATTTCGATCCCGTCCACGGCCGCTCCTTCATCCGCTTCTCCTATGCGCGTTCTGCCGAGGACATGCGGGAGGCGGTGAGGCGGATCGCGCGCTGGCTTGGCCGGTAAGATCGCCGGACGGAGGATCGCACGCTCGATCCATGAACGAAAATCGCCCGGTCTTGCCGGGCGATTTCCTGTTGTCCTCGCTTGCCTGGCCTATCCGCCGCCGAAGCGGCGTGACCACCAGCCGGCCTTGCGCGGCTGGTCGCTTTCGGGCGGGGCAGCTTCCTCGGGAGCCGGTGCCGGCTGGCTGACGGCAGCCGGGGCGGCAGGTGCGGCGTCCGGCGCGGGGGCGGATACGAAGCTGACCTTTTCGCGCACCGTCGAGCGGCGCCGTGTCGATTTCTCATCGGCGGCGGTTTCATCCGGCGCTGGAGCGACTGGTTCAGGCGGCTGCGGCGGCTCTGCCGGCTCGGCCTGGAATGTCTGCGCAACGGGCTCGGGTTGCTGTGCAATCGAGGGCGCGGTTTCGGGGCCACCATCGAAATCGGCGACCGCCGTGGCCGCCTCCAGGGCGGAGGGCGGCGCGAGCTCGTCGCTGATCGAGCCGGCGAGGCCATCCTCGCGTCCGCCGCTGCGACGGCGGCGACCGCCACGGCGTCCGCGGCGGCGCGGCCGCCGATCGCCGTCCTGACCTTGCTCGGCGCCGGCGACGGCCGGCTGCTCGTCGGAATCTTCTTCGTCGGAGAAGGCATCGCCGGTGACGCCGCCTTCGGTCGCTTCGGCCATGGCGGCCTGCACCGTTTCGGCATCGTCGCGCGGCTGAGCGCCTTCACGCGCCTCGCTCTCGCGACCGCCGCGGCCACGCCGGCGGCGGCGGCGCTTGCGCCGCTGGCCGTCGCCTTCGCCGTCCTCGGCCGTCCGCTGTTCGTCGGCAAGGCCCTCGGTCTCGTCGGTCTCGATCTCCGATTCCGTCTCGATGTCGAAGCCGTCGTCCTCGTCCTCGGCTTCCTCTTCCCGCACCGGGCCGCCTGCCGCCTGCGCCGCCAGCAGTGCCTTGGCCGCCTCCAGCGTATGCACCTGTTCGGCGCGATCGATGATGAAGGACTGCTGGCCGCTGACCGTGGGGTCGGCGACGACGGCAAGCGAAACCTTGAAGCTGTTCTCGAGGTCGCGCAGGTGGCCGCGCTTGTGGTTGAGGACGTAGAGCGCGACGTCGGTACGGGTGCGCACCGTCAGATTATGGGTGGCGCCCTTCATCAGGATTTCTTCGATGCCGCGCAGCAGCTGCAGCGCCACCGAGGAGACGGAGCGGACGTGACCGGTGCCGCCGCATTGCGCGCAGGGCTCGGTCGAGGATTCCAGCACGCTGGCGCGGATGCGCTGACGGGACATTTCCAACAGGCCGAAATGCGAGATACGGCCGACCTGGATGCGCGCGCGGTCCTGCCGCAGGCAGTCGGAGAGCTTGCGCTCCACCGCGCGGTTGTTGCGCTTCTCGTCCATGTCGATGAAGTCGATGACGATCAGGCCGGCGAGGTCGCGCAGCCTGAGCTGCCGCGCGACTTCCTCGGCGGCTTCCAGGTTGGTCTTCAGCGCGGTATCCTCGATGTGATGCTCGCGCGTCGAGCGGCCGGAGTTGACGTCGATCGAGACCAGCGCCTCGGTCTGGTTGATGACGATGTAGCCGCCGGAGCGCAGCTGCACGGTCGGTGAGAACATCGCATCGAGCTGGCTCTCGACGCCCATTCGCGAGAACAGCGGCTGGCCGTCGCGATACTGCTTCACCGACTTCACGTTGGACGGCATCAGCATCTTCATGAAGTCGCGCGCTTCGCGGTAGCCGCCTTCGCCGGCCACCATGATGTCGTCGATCTCTTTGTTGTAGAGGTCGCGCAGCGAACGCTTGATCAGCGAGCCTTCCTCGTAGACGAGGGTGGGGGCCTGCGACTTCAGCGTCATGTCGCGCACGGTTTCCCACATGCGGATCAGGTATTCGAAGTCGCGCTTGATCTCCGGCTTGGTGCGGGAGGCGCCGGCGGTGCGCAGGATGATCCCCATGCCCTCGGGCACGTCGAGATCCTGCACCACTTCCTTCAGGCGCGAGCGGTCCTGGGCGGAGGTGATCTTGCGGCTGATGCCGCCGCCCCGCGCGGTGTTCGGCATCAGGACGGCATAGCGGCCGGCGAGCGACAGATAGGTCGTCAGCGCCGCGCCCTTGTTGCCGCGCTCTTCCTTGACCACCTGCACCAGCATCACCTGGCGCCGCTTGATGACTTCCTGGATCTTGTACTGTCGGCGCGGACGGAACGGCCGCTCCGGAACTTCCTCCAGCACGTCGTCGCCGCCGACGGACTCGACGACTTCCTCTTCGGCGTCCTCGCCGTCGTCCTCGTCATCCTCACCGAGCTCACCATCTGCGGCTGCCGATGCGACTTCGCCATAGGATTCGACTTGGGATTCGACTTGGGCTTCGGCCGGGCCTTCGCCGGCGTGCGCGGCCTCGTCGGCATGCGCGACGATCTCCTCCGCCCGCTCCTCGGCGGCGCGCTCGGCCTCGACGCCGACCTCGGTGCCGGCGGGTGCCTCGGGTGCGGTGGAAGCGACGGATTCCTCGACCGCGGCAACGACCGGATCGGGCTGCGCGACCGGCGCTTCCTGCGCAACGGCCTCGCGCCCGTATCCATGATGACGGTCATCATGGTCGTGCGCTTCATGCTCGTGGTATTCGCCGTGAGCTTCGTGGGCTTGGGTCCCGAATTCGGGCGGCTCGCCGTAGGGCACGTAACCCTCGAAGGGCTGCGCTTCGGGCGCGGCATCGGCAGCGGCGGCCTCCACGATCTCGCTGCGGACGCGGTCGCCGCCTCCGCGGCGGCGCGCATTGCGGTGGCGCGAGCGGCGACGGTGGGAACGGTTCTCGCTCTCCTCCTCGGCCTCGCGATGGGCGCGCTCGTCGGCCTCGATCAGCGCCTGACGGTCGGCGACCGGGATCTGGTAATAGTCGGGATGGATTTCGCTGAAGGCGAGGAAGCCGTGCCGGTTGCCGCCATATTCGATGAAGGCGGCCTGCAGCGACGGCTCTACGCGGGTGACTTTGGCGAGATAGATGTTGCCGCGCAGTTGTTTGCGCTGGGCGGTCTCGAAATCAAACTCTTCGACTCGATTGCCGCGAACCACGACGACCCGGGTCTCCTCCGGGTGGGTGGCATCGATCAACATTTTGTTGGGCATCTTGGAACTCATGACGGCGGCGGGCGCGTTTCATGGCGTGCGCAAGCTGCGCTGGCCTTTCACGCGACGGTCCACCTGATTCGGGGGTGAGGGGAAGGCCAAATCGCAAGGTGGGGCGCCGCGCCGAACGGGATCGCACGAAAGCATGCCGCGGCTTCGCGTTTGCTTCGTGGATCAGGGTCGGCAACACAGTCTGGCGCATCAAGCGTCGGCCCGTCTAAAAATGGGGCGGCAAGGGTGCCGCCTGGTAGCTTTCGCTGTCGGCCCGGCCTGGCGCAAGGCGCGCCGTGCCGGCGAATCAAGCATCCGACCCCGAGGGGTGCCGGATGTTCGGCTGCGCCGTATCAAAAACCGTCCCTGGAGCAGAAAAGTGGCCTTGGGACGGGCCGCCGCTCGGGCTCGAAACCGCCGCTCCTTGTCAGCCGCGCGCGGCGCGGGCTCTGGAGGGATCGGAAAAACGCTGGAAATCTCCGAAATCGGAGCTTCCGGCGCGGCACCGGGAGGCTGAACGCGACACAACCGGGAAATAGCCGTCAGCGGCCTTTACATACGTGGATTGGACGTTAGGCGCAAGGAGCGTCACGGGGCTGCAACACTCGCTGCTTTTGTCAGCGGGAACATTAAGGTTCGATTAACCCTGTGGTTTTATTGCGGTAAGGAAGGCTCCTCGGAGGCAGAGGAATCGTTGGCGAGCCGAACAAATCACCTCGTTTTGCTGGGGTCCGCGCTCTTGTGCGCCGCAGCATTTACGTGCGGCCAGCTGCCCGCCCTTGCCGCAGAAGGGCAGCCGGTCGCCGTCTCCAATTTTCCGATCGCATCCGATGCGCGGTTGGCGGGCGATGCCAGACAGACCCGCTTCGTGCTCGATCTCGACAAACCGATTCAGCACCGTGCCTTCACGCTCGCCGATCCCTATCGGGTGGTGATCGACATTCCCCAGGTCAGCTTTCAGCTGCCGGCCGGCGTCGGCATTGCAGGGCGAGGGCTGATCAGGGCTTTCCGCTACGGGCTCGTGATGCCCGGCGGCTCGCGCATCGTCTTCGACCTGACGGGACCGGCAAAGATCGCCAACTCCTATCTGCTGGAGGCCGCCAATGGCCAGCCGCCGCGGCTGGTACTGGAACTCGCCGAGGTCGACCGCACCGCCTTCCTGCAATCGCTCACCCCGGATGCGCGCCCCGAATTGCGCCCCGCCATGGCCGATGCCAATGCGGCTGTCGCACCCGCCAAGCCGGCAGGGCCGCCCGACACGCGCCCGGTGATCGTCATCGATCCAGGCCATGGCGGCCCGGACAACGGCACTCAGGCCGGCGGCAGCGAGTTCATGGAGAAGAACCTCGTCCTCACCTTCGGACTTGCGCTGCGCGACCGTATCCAGAAGTCGGGCAAATACCGCGTGGTGATGACCCGCGACGACGATACCTTCGTTCCGCTCGACGAGCGTGTCCGCGTTGCGCGCAGCCAGTCCGCGGCGCTGATGGTGTCAATTCATGCCGACGCGCTGCCCCGCGGCGAGGGCGATGCCCGGGGCGCGACCATCTACACGCTGTCCGAAAAGGCCTCCGACTCGGAAGCAGAGCGGCTGGCGGAGGCCGAGAATCGCTCGGACGCGATCGCGGGCGTTTCGATAAGCGCCGAACCCGTCGTTGCCGACATCCTGATCGACCTCGCTCAGCGCGAAACCCGAACCTTTTCCAACCGCTTCGCCCGCATCCTGATGGGCGAGATGAAGACCACGGTCAGGATGCACAAGCATCCCTTGAAGTCGGCCGGCTTCCGGGTGCTGAAGGCGCCCGACGTGCCTTCCGTGCTGGTCGAACTGGGCTATGTCTCCAACAAGGGCGACCGCGAGCACCTGGTGTCGGAGAGCTGGCGCAACCGCACCGCCGGCGCAATGGCCCAGGCGATCGATGCGTTTCTGGCCAAACGGCTGGCAACGGCGGGATCGGGCGATTGAGAAGCAAAAGTTCCGGCCGCACCAAGCCCTAGTTTGGCCACAGCGGCAGCCAATAAAAAACGACTGAGGGGCTTGCGGAATCGGTCAAATTTCCCCGCCGGACCATGTATTATCCGCCCGCGAACCAGGCTGGACGTCGCGCGGGCTCGAAGATTAACGAAAAGCGCCGGGACGGCGGCGCCGATGGTAGGAACGGAACATCGACAATGCGCTTGCTGGTGCGGTTTTTGGGTTTCCTGTTCGCTGCCGGGACCGTGGTGTTCCTCGTCGGCGTTGCTGCCGCCGCCGGCTTGATCTGGCATTTCTCCCGCGACCTGCCGGACTATTCCCAGCTTCAGGACTATGAGCCGCCGGTCATGACGCGCATCCACGCGTCCGACGGCTCGCTGCTTGGCGAATACTCCAAGGAACGCCGGCTTTATCTGCCGATCCAGGCAGTGCCGAAGATGGTCATCAACGCGTTCCTCGCGGCTGAAGACAAGAATTTCTATGAGCATGGCGGCCTCGACTTCACGGGCTTGGCGCGCGCGGCCGTGCTCTACGCGCAGAACTTCGGCTCCAACAAGCGCCCGCAGGGCGCCTCGACGATCACGCAACAGGTCGCCAAGAACTTCCTCCTGACCAACGAGGTGTCGTTCACCCGCAAGATCAAGGAAGCGCTGCTGGCGATGCGCATCGAGCGGACCTATTCCAAGGACCGCATCCTCGAGCTCTATCTCAACGAGATCTATCTCGGCCTCGGCGCCTACGGCATCGCCGCGGCCTCGCTGGTCTATTTCGACAAATCGGTGAACGAGCTCACGGTCGCGGAAGCCTCCTATCTCGCTGCCTTGCCGAAGGCGCCGGCCGCACTGCATCCGGTGCGCAACCGCGACCGCGCCATCGAGCGGCGCAACTACGTGGTCGATCGCCTGGTCGAGAATGGCTGGATCAAGCAGGCCGACGCCGAGAAGGCGCGCAAGGAAGGCCTCAACGTCGCCTCGCGCTCCAACGCCGCGCATGTCTTCGCCGGCGAATATTTCGCCGAGGAAGTCCGCCGCGACATCTTCGAGCGCTATGGTGAGAAGAAGCTCTATGAAGGCGGCCTCTCGGTCCGCACCACGCTCGATCCCAAGCTTCAGGTGATGGCGCGCAAGACCATGGTCGCCGGTCTCGTCCATTTCGACGAGGCGAGCGGCTATCGCGGCGCGATCCAGAAGCTCGACATTTCCGGCGACTGGGGCGTCAAGCTCGCCGACATCAAGTCGCTGTCCGATATCTCGCCGTGGCGCATGGCGGTGGTGCTGGAGACCAGCGACCAGTCGGCGCGCGTCGGCTTCCAGCCCGGCCGCGAGCTCGGCGGCGCCGTCAGCAAGGTCCGGCAGACCGGCATCGTCACGCTCGAAGGCGTCAAATGGGCCAAGCCCGCATCCGGGCCGAACCGCAAGGCTCCGACGACGGTTTCCTACGTGCTGCAGCCGGGCGACGTGATCTACGTCGACCCGCTGTTCGGCAAGGATGGCAAGGAGATCGAAGGGCAATACCGGTTGCGCCAGCTGCCGGAAGTCTCCGGCGCGATGGTGGTGATGGATCCCTGGACCGGCCGCGTGCTGGCGATGGTCGGCGGCTTCTCGTTCGACCAGAGCCAGTTCAACCGCGCCACCCAGGCCTACCGGCAGCCGGGTTCTTCCTTCAAGCCGCTGGTCTATTCCACGGCGCTGGACAATGGCTATACGCCGTCCACGGTCGTGGTCGATGGTCCCATCGAAATCGACCAGGGGCAGGGTTCCGGCGTGTGGCGACCGGAAAACTATTCGACTGGCAAGTATTACGGTCCGGTGACGCTGCGCTACGCGCTGCAGCGCTCGCTCAACACGGTGACAGTGCGCCTCGCGCAAGACATCGGCATGCCCTTGATCGGCGAATACGCCAAGCGCTTCGGCGTCTATGACGAATTGCCGAACTATCTGTCCTACGCGCTCGGCGCCGGCGAGACGACCGTGATGCGCATGGTCACGGCCTATTCGATGTTCGCCAATGGCGGCCGCCGCGTGAAGTCGACGCTGATCGACCGCATCCAGGACCGTTACGGCCACACCATCTTCAAGCATGACCAGCGCGAATGCCGCGGTTGCGACGCGCCGGGCGGCTGGAAGAACCAGCCGGAGCCGGCGCTGGTCGACCGCCGCGAGCAGGTGCTCGACGCCATGACCGCCTACCAGATCACCTCCATGATGGAGGGCGTGGTGCAGGGCGGCACGGCGACCATCCTCAGGGAAGTCGGCAAGCCCATCGCCGGCAAGACCGGCACCACCAACGACGAAAAGGACGCCTGGTTCATCGGCTTCTCGCCGGACATCGCGGTCGGCGTCTATATCGGCTACGACAAGCCGCGCCACCTCGGCAGGGGCGCGACCGGCGGCCATCTCGCTGCTCCGGTCGTGAAGGACTTCCTCAAGCTCGCGCTTGCCGACAAGCAGCCGATCCCGTTCAAGGTTCCGGCCGGCATCAAGCTGGTACGCGTCGACTCCAAGAGCGGCATGCGCGCCGGCTCCTACGAAGGACGCGGCACCCTGCTGGAAGCCTTCAAGCCCGGCACGGCGCCGCCGGATAATTACAGCGTGATTGGCGTCGCCGATGCCGATGCCCAACGGCCGCTGTTTGCGCCGCCGGATGCCGGTAGCATCATGCGTCCGGGTACCGGCGGATTGTGGTAGCCGGTTGCGTCAGGCGGTATCAGCCGCTACATCCCCGCCAACCTTGCTGTAAGCGGCTGGAAGAATCATGCGCGCCGAAATCGAACGCCTTGTCGAAGAGATCAAGCAGTCAGTCGGGCTGCTGAGGAGGCATCTTTGACGTCGAGAAATCGACGGCCCGGCTTGCCGAGCTGAACAAGCTCGCCGAAGACCCCAATCTCTGGAACGACCCGCAGAAGGCCCAGAAGCTGATGCAGGAGCGCACCTCGCTGGAGGATGCGCTGTCCGGCATCGGCAAGGTCGAGCGCGACCTGCAGGACAATATCGACATGATCGCGCTCGGCGAGGACGAGAACGATGCGGGCGTCGTCACCGAAGCCGAGAACGTACTGAAGGAGCTGAAGAAGGAAGTCGCCCGCCGCGAGCTGGAAGCGCTGCTGTCGGGCGAGGCCGACAGGTTCGATTCCTATCTGGAGGTTCACGCCGGTGCCGGCGGCACCGAGAGCCAGGACTGGGCGCAGATGCTCTTGCGCATGTACACGCGCTGGGCCGAGAAGCACGGCTTCAAGATCGAGTATCTCGAGGAACAGCAGGGCGAAGAAGCCGGCATCAAGTCCGCCACCATCCAGATCTCCGGCCACAACGCCTATGGCTGGCTGAAGACGGAGGCCGGCGTGCATCGCCTGGTGCGCATCTCGCCGTTCGATTCCAACGCGCGGCGGCACACCTCGTTTTCCTCGGTGCAGATTTTCCCTGTCATCGACGACAGCATCAAGATCGAGATCAAGGAATCCGACGTTCGCACCGACACCATGCGCTCGGGCGGCGCCGGCGGCCAGCACGTCAACAAGACCGAATCGGCGGTGCGCCTGACCCACATCCCGACCGGGATAGCCGTGGTCTGCCAGGCCGGCCGCTCCCAGCACAAGAACCGCGCGCAGGCCTGGGACATGCTGCGTGCGCGGCTGTACGAGATCGAGCTGAAAAAGCGCGAGGAGCAGGCCGCCGCCGACCAGGCCGCCAAGACCGATATCGGCTGGGGCCACCAGATCCGCTCCTACGTGCTGCAGCCCTATCAGATGGTGAAGGACCTGCGGACGGGCGTGCAGACCTCCGACACTTCGGGCGTGCTCGACGGCGACCTCGACGAGTTCATGGCCGCGACGCTGGCGCAGCGCGCCTTCGGCACCGAACCCGGCGCGGTCGAGGACGTGGATTAGAGGATGCCGCGCGTCGCCTTCCTCGGTCTGGGGCGGATGGGCCATGGCATGGCCGGCCGCTACCTCGATGCGGGCTTCGAGGTAGCGGTGTGGAACCGCAGCAAGGCCAAGGCGGACGGCCTGATCGCGCGCGGTGCGCAATGGGCGGCCTCGCCAAAGGACGCCGCTTTCGACGCTGACGCCGTCGTCACGATGGTAGCCGACGATGACGCTTCGCGTGCAGTTTGGCTCGGCAAGCACGGCGCTGCCGCCAATATGAAGACGGGCGCGCTTGCGATCGAATGCTCGACCGTATCGCACCGCCACGCCCTCGACATGGCGCGCGAGTTGCGCTCCCGCGGCCTGATCTACATCGATTGTCCCGTCACCGGGCTGCCGGAAGCCGCGGCCGCGGGCAAGCTGACGCTCTTGGTCGGTGCCGATGCGGCCGATCTGGAGAGGGCGCGGCCCTATCTGGTTCCACTCGGCAGCACCATCCGCCATTTCGGCGCGGTCGGCACCGGCACCGTGTTCAAGCTGATCAACAACCTGATGGGCGCGGTGCAGATCGCAAGCCTCGCCGAGGGCGTGGCGATCGCCGAGCGCGCCGGGCCCGACATGAACCTGGTGGCGGATGCGCTCTCGACCGGCGCGGTGGCAAGCCCGCAGGTGATCCGCCACTCCAGGCGCATGGTGGCGCGCGATTTCTCCGGCGCTTCATTCACCGCAGCGCTGCGCCACAAGGATGCCGCCTATGCGGTGCAGCTTGCGGAAACGCTGCTGCCCGGCGTGCCGGTCAGTCGCGCCGCACTCGCGGCCTATGAGACGGCGAAGGCGAGTGCGCCTGACGACGATGAAGGCAAGATGATCGAAATCGTCTCGCGGCCGAAATAGCTCTCGGAAATCGGGTGGATGCCGGCCTTCGGTCAGTCCATCGTTTGCGCGATCTCATCAGGTACATGCGAGAATGACAGCCAGCGACGGCCGGATCGATGCGCGCGACTGGGCGCTGCTCGCGGCGCTGTCCGTGCTGTGGGGCGGCTCGTTCTTCTTCAACGGCGTGGTGCTGCTCGAATTGCCGCCGTTCACGCTGGTGTTTTTGCGCGTGGCGCTCGCCGCGGCCATCCTCTTGCCGGTGCTTTTCGCGCATCGGCTGCCGTTTCCAAAAGCGTGGTCGGAATGGCGGCCGTTCTTCCTCGTGGCCTTGTTCAACAACGTGCTGCCGTTCTCGCTGATCGTCACCGGGCAGACCCACATTCCAAGCGGGCTGGCCGCGATCCTCAATGCCACCACGCCGCTGTTCACAGTGTTGGTGATGGCGGCGGCCGGTGAGGAGAAGCTCATTGTCAGGCGCGTTGCCGGCGTCATCGTCGGCCTCGCCGGCGTCGTGATCCTTCGCGGCGGCGGGCTCGGCTTCGAGAGCGGGCAGGGGCTCGGCGTCCTGCTCTGCCTTGCCGCGGCGCTCAGCTACGGCGTTTCGGCGCTGATCGCGCGGCGCGCGCTGTCGGATTCACCGCCGCTGGCGACCGCGACGTTCCAGCTGATGGCGTCGAGCCTGATGATGGCGATCGTCGCCGCCATTTTCGAGCGGCCCTGGCATTTGCCTGTTCCGGGCGCGGTGACGTGGCTTGCCGTGCTCGGCCTTGCGGCGTTATCGACGGCGCTGGCCTACATCGTGTTCTTCCAGGTGTTGCGGCGTTCCGGCCCCACCAACGTCATGCTGGTGACGTTGCTCGTGCCGGTCACGGCCATCCTGCTCGGCGCGTTCGTGCTGGGCGAGCGGATCTCGCTGCGCGAGATCGCCGGCGCGCTGGTGATCGGCAGTGCGCTGCTGCTGATCGACGGACGCGTGCTTAAGCATTTCGGGCGTTAGCCGGCTGTGCGCAGCCGTGACTTGACATTTGCCTATTTGGCAATACGATTTGCCTTATAAGCAAATGGAGGAGCCAGTCGTGGTCTCGGCGGAAGCAGGCCGGCGCGCGCGCGAAGCGTCACGCCTTGCCGGGATCGGAGCCGTCATCCGCAGGGCCCGGTCGGCACGCGGTCTGACGCTCGACGAACTCGCCGGAATGGTCGGCCTGTCCGTGACATTTCTGTCGCGGATCGAGCGCGGGCTGGTCGCATGCTCGATCGGCAATCTCCTGGAAATCGCCGGCGCGCTTCAGCTGCCGCCGGCCGAGTTGTTTGCCGACATCGAAACGGAGGATCGCACGCGCGCCTATCGCGTGGTGCGGGCCATCGATGCGGTCCCATCGAAAGGCGCCGATGCGAGCTATGCCTGGTGCAAGCTCGCCTCGGGCATGGGGGAGCAGCGGCTCGAGGCTTTCATGCTCGAACTCTCGGCCAAGCCGCGCAAGCCGACGCTGGTCGCCCATCCCGGCGAAGAAATGTGTTTCGTCCTCGAGGGCAGCGTCGAATTCCAGGTTGGGGACGAAACCATCGCGCTCGCGCGCGGGGATTCGATTCATCTGCGGTCGGACGTGCCGCACATGGCGTGGGCGCGCGGTAACGGCGGTGCGCGCCTCCTGATGGTAACGGCAATCGAGAATCAGTCGGCCATCGCCGTCGAGTGGTGGAGCAATTTTGCGGGCAGGAAAGCCGAACGAGAGAAACCTGCAAAAGGGAGAGGAAAATGACTGCTGTGAGGAGCAAGGACATTCCCGATACGGCGAACGCGAATGCGGGGTTGACGACCGCACGCGAAGCATCGCGCAAGGATCACAAGCCTTACGAGGTGCGCCACTTCGACGATGTCGAGTGGGAGACGATCCGCTGGCCGGGCGAAACAGGCAAGATGCTGTTTCACCCGAGGCCCGAGCGTCCGACCGAGCCGAACGCAGGCATTTTGCGGCTGGAGCCGGGAGCCTATCACCCCGAGCACTATCACGGCTTCGCGCAGGTCTGGCACATCCTGCAAGGTGAGTTTTCCATCGACGGCAGCATGTACGGTCCGGGAACCGTGCTGTTCCATCCCGATCCTCACTTTGAAGGTGAATTCCGCACCGAAACGGGTGGAGAGATCTTCATCGTCCAGTACCCGGGCCCGACGACCGGTGAGCGCCCGATCTATAGCGGCCGCTTCAATATGGCCGAGCGCAAGGCGGTTGCGAGCGAACGCGTCGATCTTTGAGCGCGCGGTCCCGATCGCAGGGCAACAGCGAATTATCGAGGGGGCTGACTGGAGGCCGAAGTCGCCTTCCAGTCGGCCAACCACTTTCTGAACCTTCCGCTGTCGCGCTCGCCGCCATGCCAGGCGGCGTGCACGGTGCCGTCGTCGGCGACCATGATGACGGCATCGAGGCCCTTCGAACGCCGCAGCGTGTCGATCGCCTGCTGCGGTGTCTGCGCGATGGGGCCGGCGACGTTGAAGGACGTATTGACCGACATCTCCACGCCGACGCGTCGGCCCATCGCCTTCAGATAGGCGTAGGTGAGGGGATCGTCCGCTTCGTGCACGATCTGGAGGCGGCCGGTGCCGTCGGCATGGATCACCGCCGGAATTTTGTCGCGTGCGCCGGGCTTCGAGCGCGCCGTCAGCACCATGTAGTTATAGGCGTTGTAGTCCGCGTCCGACGCGCCGGGCAGCAGCTCGAAATATTGATGGGCCGCCTCCAGCGTTGCCATCGGCGCCAGCGGCCGGATCGCCTCGCGATATTTCACGCGCTCGTTCAGGCGTTCGCGCGCCGCGCCATCGCAGGGATTGGCCAGGATCGAACGGTGGCCGAGTGCGCGCGGGCCGGTTTCGGCCGCGCCTTGGTAGATCGCGATGACGCCGCTCTGCGCCACCGCATCGGCCATCAGACCGGCGATGGCGTTCCGGCCCTCCGCGGTCGAGACGTCGCCGATGCGTTCGGACGCTACGTCGTCCGCCGCGAGGGCCGCCGCGATATCGGCCGCCGTCGGCGGCGTGCCGCAATAGAAGGCATGCGTCATCGGCGCGCCGCGCGGGCTGCCGGCAAGATGGGCGAAGTGCCAGGCCGCGCCGATGACGACGCCGGGGTCGCCGGGCACCGGCGGCACCCACAGATGCAGCCTTGCTTTCCGGCCCTGATTCTTCTCGAACCACCCCTCGTCGAAATGTTCGAGCAGCCGCATGTTGCCGACCGCGTTCAGCGCGACGCCGCCGGTCAGCACCAGCCGGTGCGCGCCGGTGGTGCGCAGCAGATGATCGACGACGTGGATCATCGCATCTTCCAGCACCAGCTGCGTGGCGGCGGCCTTGTCGAGGCGGTCCTTTGTGTCCGGGCGGTGCTTGATGTCCTCGACGCGCAGCACCGCATCGGGATTCCACAATTGCTCGGGCTTGAGCGGCTCCCCGAGGATCTCGATCAGGGCCGGCTTGTACGGATTGACCGAGGGATCGTAGTACCAGTTTGCCATGGCGCGGTTGAGCTGGATTTCGCCGTTGCCGCCGAGATGCAGCACGTGCTTCAGCCGCGAGTAATACGGATTGCTGGCGCGATTCATGTCGCCCCACGCGGCGGCGCCCATGTAGCGGCCCTCGCTGGAAAGCCAGGTCCAGCCGCCCTGCGTCGACGAGATCACGCTGTAGAACATGCCCAGTGAATCGAACATGCTGCCGTTGCAGTAGAGCTGCTGCATCTCGCCGTTCTTCACGGCATAGAGCGAGACCGAGCCCGCATCGCCCGTGCCGTCGAGGACTGCGACCGCAACCGGCTCGCCGTCGTCGGCGAAGGGCGATGCCGCATACGAGAACCAGGCGTGGTTGCCGTGATGCGGCATGCAGATCAGCGGCACCGGATCGGCAAGGCCGAGTCGCTTGGCGAGAATGCGCGGCGAGCGCGTCATCTGGTCGAGCCGGCGGCGGTCGAACGCGGTCGCATCGGCAACGCCGATCAGCGCGAGGCCTTGCGGCGCCTCCTCGAGCACGCTGCGTGCCAGTGTGCCGGCCAGCGCAAAATAATCCCAGCTGGTCAGCCATGCCTCGATGTCGGCGACATCCCGTCCCCTGCCGCGCAAGGTGGCGACCATCGCGTCGATCGATTGCGCCGGATATTCCGTCGTGTGCTTGTTGCCGGAGAAGCGCTCTTCCTCGTTGTTGATGATCAGCCGCGGACCGTGCGCCTTCGTCACCTCCACCAGGGCGACGCCGGAATTATGCGTGCCGGGCAGGCCTAGACCGGCGAGATACACCGTCTCGCCGCGCGCGAGCTTGCCGCGAACCCGTCCAATCCGCTCGTTGGCGAAGTCGGAGCCAAGCTCGTGGAAGCCGGCCCTGCTCATCGTCTTTCGCGTCAGCCAGCGCGCGACGCGAAAGCCTGCAGCGCCAAGCCGGGGATGACGCGGTCCGACGCGTAGCTTCTGCCCTTCCAACCGATCTGCCTCAATATGAGATGCGGGATATCGGGCATACTCACCACATCTGGCTGTCCGCAACAACTCGTTTCGGCAGACCGAATCTGCCCGTTCTTGCCGGTCCGCAATGCGTCGGCGACCTCAAGCTTGAGAACGTCAAAGGCGGGAGAGAACTATCCCGGAATGTCGGGCTCCACCACCAGCGCCAGCTGCGCCAGCGATTGCTGCCAACCGAGATAGCAGGCTTCGACCGGGATTACCGTCGGCAGGTTTGTCTGCTCGATGTTGATCTCCGTTCCGCAGGAGACTGCCTTCAGCGTCACCGTGACCTCGATGACGCCGGGCAAGTTCGGGTCGTCGAAGCGGTCGGTGTAGCGGATGCGCTCGTTCGGCACGATCTCCAGATATTCGCCGCCGAACGAATGACCGTTGCCCGTGGAGAAATTCGTGAACGACATCCTGAACGTACCGCCGACCTTGGCGTCGAGGTGATGGACCTTGCAGGTGAAGCCATAAGGCGGCAGCCATTTGGCCATGGCATCGGCATCGAGGAAGGCACGAAACACCTTCTCCGGCTTGGTGGCGAGGACGCGATGCAGACGGACGGTGTTTCCTTGCGACATGACGAGGCTTTCTCCATGACCGAGCGGAGTGTATGGCACGACTAACTGGGTTGGCTCAGTCTCTGCTGCAAGGACGGCCGACCTTCGGGCAGCCCGACACGAGACTGGAAAAAATCTGCCGCCGGACTCGCGGCGGTTTGCGTCTGACGACGAAGAAATGATGCGGAGTTCCTGCGGAGCTGGCGGGACTAGCCGGAGCTGAGCCGCACGCCCGCGCGCAGGAATTTTTGCGGATCGACGGCGTCGCCGTCGATTCTGGTTTCGTAATGCAGGTGCGGACCCGTGGAGCGGCCGGTGGAGCCGACCGCGCCGATCACCTGGCCGATTCTGACGATTTCGCCGACCTTGACGTTGATCTCGGAGAGATGGCCGTAGCGGGTGGAAAGCCCGTTGCCGTGGTCGATCTCGACCATGCGGCCATAGCCGCCCTGCCAGCCTGATGTTACGACCTTGCCGTTGGCGGTGGCGCGCACGGGATCGCCGGTGGCGGCGCGGAAATCGAGGCCGGTGTGCATCGCGGGCCGGCCGAGGAAGGGATCGCTGCGCACGCCGAAGCCGGAGGTGAACTCGACTGCTCCGATGACGGGCTTGCGGTAGGGCACCAGCGCCAGCGTGCGGTTCAGCTTCTCGACCTGCACGCGGGTGACGTTGATGCGGTAGAGCTGGCGATCGAAGGCGGTGGCGTCGGAAGGGAGCCTTACGGGAACGAAGGGCCCGCCGACGGCGCTGCGGGGCGTCGCCGCTTCGAGCTGCGCCATGTCGAGGCCGAGGTCGCCGATGACGCCGCGCATGCGTCGCGCCCGCGATTCCAGACTATCTTCAACGGCAGAGAGCGCCGCCATTTGCTTCCGCTCGACCTGGTCGAGCGAGTTCTGCAGCTTGACCACAACATTGTCGAATCCCCGGACCTTGGCGAACTGGTTGGGTTGCGGTGCCGCCCGCGGCGCGCGCGATTCGAGGCGCGCTTCACGATCGGGCGGAGCGACGAAGATGACGGTGTCGCTGATCGGCGAGGGCTTTGGCGTACCCGCCGGCGGCTCGGCGGATGCGCCGCGGCCGGTGGGGCGAACCGACCCGGTGACCGAGCCATCCGGAATGGCGCCGAGTGCGGTGGCGCGCGATTCGAGCGCGGTCTGCCGGCGCATGATCTGGTCGAGTTTCTGGTCGAACTGTTCCTGGTCGAGCAACTGGCGGCTTGCGGTGCGATCGACGCGCGCGCGCAGCTCCGCGATGCGATCCTCATAGGCGTATTGCATCTCGGCCTGGCGCGCGATCAGCCGGGTCAGGACGTCGTCGCGGAACGCGAAATAGGTCGCGGTCGCCGCCGACCACATGCCGAGCAAGGTGACGGTGCCGACCCCGATCCAGAAGACCACCGGCCCGAAACGAACCTGCCTTCCCGCATGGGTGATGGTGTAGCCGGCCTGCTTTTTCGCCGGGTGCTGCGGCGTGGCGCGGCGAGGGGAAGTCCTGCCGTGATCCTGCGAATGGTGGCGCAGCTGGTACTCGGAATGATGACCGGATCGATGCGACATCGGCACTCCCGCGCCGGTCGGACAAAATTCCGTAACGGCTCAAATGGCGTGCCGATTTGAACCCGGTCATGGTTAATTTTCAGGAAATGGGAACCCGCAAGGGCCCCCGTCCGGCTCCGGGGCTCAGAGCGCTCGCGCGGCCTCCAGCACCGCCCCGGCGTGTCCATCGACCCGGACATTGCGCCAGATTCGGGCCACGTGGCCGTCCGCACCGATCAGAACCGTCGTGCGAATGATCCCCATGAAGGTCCTGCCGTACAAGGACTTTTCGCCCCACGCTCCATGCGCCGCCAGCATCTCATGCCGCTCATCCGAGATCAGAGGAACGGCAAGCTGGTGCTTGTTCCGGAACGCCTCCTGCGCCTTCACGGGGTCGGCGGAGACGCCGAGCACCGCCGTATCGGCCGCGTCGAAGTCGCGCTTCAACCCGGTGAAGTCGATCGCCTCCTTGGTGCAGCCGGGCGTGTCGGCGCGCGGATAGAAGAAGAGAACGAGCTTCCGGCCGGCGAAATCGGACAACGAGACGGAATCGCCGCCGTCGCGCGGCAGGCGGAAGGAAGGCGCCTTGGCGCCCTCGGTCAGGACCGGCTTGGCGACCGCCGGCTTTAACGGTTTGGACGCTGCTGTCTGCGATGCTTTGCCCGGAGCTCGTTTGCGGGAGGGGGCAGCGGCTTTCTGCGCTTTGGCCGCTCTGGTCCCGCCCGATTTTGCGGCGCGCGCTTTCGCCGCCTTTGGTGAGCGAACACTCGCCTGTGTGGCAGCGGCGGATTTGCCGGAAGGCCTGGAGGATTTCTTGCGCGTTTTCTTGGACATACGCCTTCCTTTCGACGCTTTCGGCGGCTCAACCAATGGGGTATTGCGGGTCTTGTTCGGCGGATGCGGATTCGCGCCACCTGCTGGGCAATTCTGATGACCTCGGAGTATGGTTACAAGGATTTCGAAGCATCGCCCGTCCGCTCGTTGAAGGACTCGTTGGGGCCGGCAACGGCTCATAGTAAAAACCGGGGATTGGCAGCGATGCCGGCACAGGAGCGCTCGATGGGGATCGACGGGCGCGCCCTTGGCGGCGAACCAACCCGCAAGCAGCGCCAGCACCGAGAGGCAATGGCAAGGAATTCGTCGCCCCAAGGGCCGGTCGGAGCTTCCCAGGCTGGAGGAGCTCAAGCCGGACCGTATCCCGGACCGCGCCAGGGCTCGCTGGGTCAGGGCTCGCTGGGTCAGGGCTCGCTGGAGCAGCCGACTCCACAGGCGAGGACGCGCGCCGGTGCGCAGCATCCGCAGTGGGACGAGGCCGGCTGGGACGAGCCGGACGAGGCGGCGGGCCATCGCGCGCGAAAGCTGCTGTCGGGTTCGGGCTCGGGCATTCACCGGATCGGCGACCGCGTCGGCGCAATGCGGCGCTGGATGATCGGCGAACGCTGGGTGAAGCGGCTAGCGGTCGCAGCGGCCGCACTCGCCGTCATCTTCGTGGTCTGCTTCGGCGGCTTGTGGTGGCGGCTCGGCGCCGGGCCGATCAATCTCGACATCGCCACACCCTGGCTTGCTTCGGCGATCGAGCAAAACATCGGTCACGGCAACACGGTCGAGATCGGCGGCACCCAGATCGAGCGCGCCGGACGCATCCGCATCGCCGTGCGCATTCGCGACATTGTCGTACGCGACCGCGACCAGGCGATTGTCGCTACCGCCCCGAAGGCGGAAGTGAAGCTTTCCGGCACCGCGCTGCTGATGGGCCGGCTGCGCGCCGAGAGCCTCAATCTGGTGGATGCCGAGCTCGCCATCCGCATCACGCCGGACGGCCGGGTCACGGTGTCGGCGGGCGATACCGCAAAACCGCTGGCCACCGGCGTTGCCTCCAAGAAGGAGGCTGGCCTGCCGGCCACATTCCCGCGCCAGATCCCTATGACGCCGCCGACGGCCGGGGCGGCTCAGCCGGCAACGACGGATTCCACGCAGGCCGGAATTCTGGCCGGCCTCGACTGGCTCGATAGCCTGAGCCTCACCGGCCTCGACGGACAGAACCTCAACGAGATCGGCCTGAAGAACGGCAATCTGCTGGTCGACGACCAGCAGCGCGGCAACAAATGGTCGCTTGAGAATATCAGCCTGAGCCTGCGCCGCCCGAGCAGCGGCGGCGTTGCGCTCAGCCTCGGCGAGCAGGGCGCCAAGCCGTGGTCGCTGAAGGTGACGGTCGGACCGCCCGCCAACGGCGTCCGCTCGGTCGACATCAAGGCCGACAAGCTGCCGACCGCCAACATCTTCCGGGCGATGCGGGTCAAGGATCTCACCTACAGCGCCGATCTGCCGTTGTCGGGAGAAATGAAGGGCGAGCTTGGCCGCGACGGCGTGCCGACCTATTTCCGCGGCAAGATCGTCGCGGGTAGCGGCTACATCATCGACAGCGACACGCCGGACTATCCGATGGCAGTCGATTCGGCGGAAATGAACGTCGAGTGGGATTCCAGCCGCCGCGTGCTGGTGGCCCCCTTCAAGGTCGTTTCCGGCCCGAACCGGGTGACGCTGCTGGCGCATCTCGAGCCGCCGAACGGCAACGTCAACGACTGGCAGGCCGGACTATCCGGCGGCACCATCGTGCTGCCGGGCGTCGAAGGCGAGCAGCCGCTGATCTTCAACCGCATCAACATCGGCTTCCGCTTCGATACCGACCGAAAGCGCGTGCTGCTGACCCAGGCCGATCTCTCCAATGGCGAGATCAGCGTCGCCGGCACCGGCGTGGTGGACTATTCCGGCGAGCCGCGGCTGCAACTCGGGTTTGCCGGCACGCCGATGTCGGCTTCCCAGCTGAAGCGCGTGTGGCCGATCCTGATCGCCCCGGAAGTGCGCGAATGGGTAATCGAGCGGATCGAGAAAGGCCAGTTGCAGCGTATCGACGTCGCCATCAATTCGCCGGTGCGCAATCTCTCGCGCAAGGGTCCGCCGATCCCCGACGAAGGACTTGCCGTCAACATCGTCGCCTCGGGCGTGACGGTTCGTCCCGTCGATCAGATGCCGGCCGTGCGCGATGCCGATCTCAAGGCGAAGGTCACCGGGCGCACCGTGCTCGTCACCATCGGCCGCGGCGTTGCCGACACGCCGGCCGGGCGCAACATCAATTTTACCGACTTCAGCTTCGAGGTGCCGGACATGGCGCCGAAGCCGTCGCCGGCCAAAGTCCGCGTCCGCGTCGATGGTCCCATTCCTGCGGCGGCCGAGATCCTCGCTTCGGACCGCTTAAGCGATCTCGCGGGCACGCTGGTCGATCCCAATGCGAGCAAGGGCAATTTCTCCGCCGTCATCAACATGGGCCTGCCGGTCAAGAATGCGATCACCAAGGCCGATACGACCTACAGCGTCACCGCCGATCTCACCGGCTTTGCCGCCGACAAGCTGGTGATGAACCAGAAGCTGGAGGCCAGCACGCTGAAGATCGCCGCCAGCAACGCCGGCTACCAGGTCAGGGGCGACGTCAAGATCAACGGGCAGGCGGCCGTGCTCGACTACCGCAAAGTGGCCGATGGCGACGCCGACGTCAGGCTCTCGGCGACGCTCGACGATGCGAGCCGCGCCCGGCTCGGCCTCGATCTCGGGTCGGCCGTGACCGGTGCGTTGCCGGTGAAGCTGATCGGCAAGATCGGCAGCGGCGATCACGACAGCCGGATCGGCGTCGAGGCCGACCTCACCGCGCTCAGGCTCGACAACATCCTGCCCGGCTGGGTGAAGGTGCCCGGAAGGTCGGGCAAGGCCACCTTCAACGTCGTGCAGAAGCAGCAGTCGACCCGCTTCGAGGACATCGTGGTGGAGGGCGGCGGCGTCTCCATCAAGGGATCGCTGGAAGTCGACCAGAACGGCGATCTCATCAGCGCAAACTTCCCGGTCTATTCGCCGACCGATGGCGACCGCACAACGCTGCGCGCCGAGCGAAACGCCGACGGCGTGGTGAAGGTGACGATGCGCGGCGACGTGTTCGACGGCCGCGGCTTCCTCAAATCGGCCGTGTCGGGGCGGGAAGCCGAAGCCAAGAGCAAGTCCAAGGCCATCGATTTCGACGTCGATCTCAAGCTCGGCGCGATGCAGGGCTTCAACGGCGAGGCGGTACGCAGCATCGATTGCAAGTTCTCGCGCCGCAACGGCACGATCCGCAGCTTCTCGCTCAGCGGCAAGCTCGGGCGTGACACGCCGGTCACCGCCGACCTGCGCGGCCGTGCGCAGGGACGCGAGGTGATCTATCTCGAGACCAGCGACGCCGGCGCCTTCTTCCGCTTCACCGACACCTATTCGAAGATGGTTGGCGGCCAGCTCTCGCTGGCGCTGGAGCCGCCGACATCGGAGCCCGGCCCCAGGGAAGGGCTGATGAATGTCATGAACTTCGCGGTCAAGGGCGAGGCGGCGCTGGAGCGCGTCGCGGCGGGCGGGGCGCCCGGCACGCCGGGCGGCGTGTCGTTCTCGCGGCTGCGCGCGGAATTCACCCGCAACAGCGGCCAGCTCACCGTTCGCGAGGGCGTCGTGAAAGGGCCGGCCATCGGCGCCACCATCGAAGGCAGCATCGATTATGTCGGCAACCAGGTGCGCATGAGCGGCACCTTCATTCCGATGTACGGGCTCAACAATATGTTCGGCCAGATCCCGATCGTCGGCATCTTCCTCGGTGCCGGCAGCAACGAAGGCCTGATCGGCGTGACCTATGAAGTCGTCGGCACGCCGGCCCAACCGGTGCTGCGCGTCAATCCGATCTCGGCCATGTTCCCGGGCGTGACGCGAAAGATCATGGAATTCAACACCGGCAAGCAGAACAACCCGGTGGAATTCCCGCCGAACAATTGAGCCGCGCGGCCCGCGCTAACGCCGCAGCGCCGGCACCACCAGGAACGGAATCATCCCGAGGATCACGTTGACCAGCGCGAAGGCGAGCAGCGCGTTGTAGCCGTGGGTGTAGTCGTGGATGACGCCGCCGAACCAGGCGCCGAAGCCGGAGCCGAGGCCGCTGCCGATCGCGATGGTGCCGAAGATCGTCCCGACCCGCTTGCCCTGGAAAAATTTCAGCGCGGTCGCCGTGATCAGCGGCCCGCGCGAGCCGATCATGCTGCCGAAGCAGACGACGAAGGCGGTGAGCAGCAGATAGTTCGGATACCACTGCAGCAGCCACAGGAAGAAGATGCCGAGAATTGAAACGGCGTAGCTGAGCAGCACCGACGGCCGGCGCCCGATGATGCCGTCGAGGGTGGAAACGCCGATCATGCCGAATACCAGCACGACGCCGGAAAAGCCCCAGGCGGTCGCGGCCTGCAGCGGCGGAAAGCCGGCGTCGATCAGGAAAGCGACGATCTGCGCCGAGATGGCGTACATGCCGGCCGCGGTGAAGAAGAAGGTCGAGAGCAACGCCCAGAAGACGTGATGGCGCATCGCGCTGCCGAGCGTCCACCCGCTGTCGGTCACCTCGGCCTGCGCCTTCTGCACGAGGTTCGGCGAGCCCCGCGCAAACAGCCGCCAGGGCAGCAGCAGCAGCAGCGGCACCACGAGGCAGAGCACGACGATGCCGAACCACTGGTAGGAGGACCGCCAGCCGATGTGGTCGATCAGGAGCTGCGAGGCCGGCAGCAGAACCAGCACGCCGCCGCCCATGGCGGAATAGACCACCGCCATCGCCGTCGGCAGCCGCGGCCCGAACCAGCGGCCGAGCAGGATCGAGTTCGGCACATTGCCGACCAGAGCGATGCCAAGTCCTACACAAAGACCAACGGTGAGCTGGAACTGCCACAGCGATTGCGCGTGCGAGGCGGCGAGGAATGCGCCGCCGAGCAGCATGAGGCCGAGCGCATAGACCGTGCGCGGCCCGGAGCGGTCGAACAGGCGGCCGACCAGCGGCGCGGCGAGCCCGCTCATCAGCCAGGACAGCGAATAGACCGAAACGACCTGCGCGCGGTCCCAGCCGAAATTTTCCGAGATCGGTTTGAGGAAGACCGTGAAGCTTTCGCCGAGGCCGCGGCCCAGCACCGACAGCGCAAAACACAGCGCCAGCACGTTCAGCGCCACGCGCGCCGGCTTCGGCGGCCTGGCCGTCACGTCCTCCGGCGGCGTATTCCGATCCATTGGGCGCAAAAGAGCGCTCTTTCCCGACAAAAGAGCAGGGGCCTTTTTCGAATGCGCCTATGCGCCGCCGGTCAGGCAGCGCGGAGCAGAACGTGACGCTTCTTGCCGAGCGACAGCTTGATCACGCCTTCAGCGGTCAGATTGGCCGGCGAGAGTGTCATCTTCTCGTCGGTGACCGCAACGTCGTTGACGCGCAGGCCACCGCCCTTGATCTGCCGCCGCGCTTCGCCGTTGGAGGCGACGAGCCCTGCCTTCACGAAAGCTGCGAGCACGCCGACCCCGGTATCGAGCTCGCCGCGCGCGATCTCCACCGTCGGCAGGTTTTCCGCGATCGCGCCTTCCTCGAACGTCTGCCGCGCGGTCTCGGCGGCCTGGTTGGCGGGGTCGCGGCCGTGGAGCAGGGCGGTTGCTTCGGTCGCCAGCACCTTCTTGGCCTCGTTGATCTCGCCGCCCTGCAGCGCCGCGAGCTTTGCGATCTCGGCCATCGGCAGGATGGTGAACAGCTTGAGGAACTTGACGACGTCGGCGTCCTCGGTGTTGCGCCAGTACTGCCAGAAGTCGTAGGGCGAGAACTCGTCGGCGTTGAGCCACACCGCGCCCTTGGCAGTCTTGCCCATCTTGTCGCCGGAGGCGGTGGTGAGCAGCGGCGTCGTCAGCGCGAACAGCTGCGGCGTGCCCATGCGGCGGCCGAGATCGACGCCGTTGACGATGTTGCCCCACTGGTCGGAGCCGCCCATCTGCAGCCGGCAGCCGGCGCGGCGCGACAGCTCGACGAAGTCGTAGGCCTGGCAGACCATGTAGTTGAACTCGATGAAGCTCATCTCCTGCTCGCGCTCCAGGCGCAGCCGCACGGAGTCCATGGTCAGCATGCGGTTGACCGAGAAATGCCGGCCGATGTCGCGCAGCATCTCGATCCAGTTCAGTTTCGTCAGCCACTCCGCATTGTCGAGCATGATGGCATCGCTATGCCCGTCGCCATAGCGCAGCACCTTGGAGAATACGCCGCGGATCGAGGCCTTGTTGGCCTCGATCTCCGCGATCGAGCGCAACGCGCGCGTCTCGTCCTTGCCGGAGGGGTCGCCCACCATGGTGGTGCCGCCGCCCATCAGCGTGATCGGCCGGTTGCCGCTCTGCTGCAGCCAGTACAGCATCATCATCGTGAGGTAGTTGCCGATATGCAGCGATCGGGCGGTGCAGTCGTAGCCGACATAGGCGGTGGCCTCGCCCCTGGCGGCGAGCGCGTCCAGCCCCTCGAAATCGGAGCATTGATGGATGAAGCCCCGCTCCTGTAAAATGTTCAGGAAATCCGATTTAAATGCGCTCATGTGTCGGCGACTCTGATCACTCTATTTTCACGGTTTTTCTTCACGTTAATTGTAACGAATTGCGGAACCCAATGCGAACGGGCTGCCGAGTCATCGTCCGCTGTGGCATTATAAGATGTGCTCCTTTGGCACAAGCAGGGCGTCCCGGGGTAGGCTCGTGAGGCCAATACGATGATGTTGACGGCACTCGGTTTGATGAGCGGCACCTCGCTGGACGGGGTGGACGTCGCTCTGATCGAAACCGACGGCAAGCGGGTCCAGGCTTTCGGCCCCAGCGGCTATCGCCCCTATACCGAGCGCGAGCGCGGCCTCCTGCGCCAGGCTCTGACTGAGGCGGTGCACCTGCCGTGCCGCGACGCCCGGCCGGGCATTTTGCGCGAGGCCGAGGAGGCCGTCACCAAGGCGCATGCCGAGGCCGTTGCCAGCTTCACCGCGCAGAACCGCATCAGCCCGGGAGAAATCGACATCGTCGGCTTCCACGGCCAGACCGTGCTGCACCGGCCCGAAAAGCGGATGACGGTGCAGATCGGCGATGCCGCTGCTCTCGCCAAGGCGATCCATATCCCCGTGATGCACGATTTCCGCGCCGCCGACGTCGCCGCCGGCGGGCAGGGCGCGCCGTTCGTGCCTGTCTATCACCGCGCGCTGGCGCAATCGCTGGCGCGCGAGGGGCCGATCGCGGTGCTCAACATCGGCGGCGTCTCCAACATCACCTTTATCGACGGCACGGACACGCTGATCGCCTGCGACACCGGCCCCGGCAATGCGCTGATCGACGATCACATGTTCCGCTCCATGAACCAGCGCTTCGACAAGGATGGCGAGCTTGCCGCCAAGGGGCGCGTGAACCAGGCCTGGGTGTCCCGTGCGCTGCAACTACCGTTCTTCGGCCTGAAGCCGCCGAAGTCGCTCGACCGCAACGATTTTGCGGCGCTGAAGGTCGCCGACATGGCGCCGGCCGATGGCGCGGCGACGTTGACGGCGTTCACGGCCGCCGCGATCGCCCGGATCGTGCCGCTGCTGCCGAAATGGCCGAACAGCTGGATCGTCTGCGGCGGCGGCGCGCGCAACCGCACCCTGATGCGGATGCTCCGCGAGCGGCTCGAGCCGGCCACCGTGGACGCTGCCGAGGTGCTCGGCTGGTCCTCGGATGCGCTGGAGGCGCAGGCCTTCGGCTTCCTGGCGGCCCGCGGTCTGAAGGGCCTGCCGCTGAGCTATCCCGCCACTACCGGCGTACCGATGCCGATGACCGGCGGGGTGATCGCGCGACCGTGAACTCGATGCAAATGCATCGACCTTGACGATTGTATGCAGACGCATGTAATTTGCATGCAGATGCATTGACCGTCGAGGATTCGCCATGGCCGCCCTGAAACTGATCAGCCACAAGCTCTGTCCCTACGTGCAGCGCGCGGTGATCGCGCTCACCGAAAAGGGTGTGCCATTCGAGCGGATCGACATCGATCTTGCGAGCAAGCCGGATTGGTTCCTGAAGCTGTCCCCGCTCGGGAAGGTGCCCGTCCTCGTTGTCGAGCGCGACGGCCGCGAAGTGGCGCTGTTCGAGAGCAACGTGATCTGCGAATACATCGAGGAGACGTTTGCGGGCATCAAGTTGCACCCGCAGGATCCGCTGACGCGCGCCGAGCACCGCGCCTGGATGGAATTCGGCTCCGCCATCCTCGGCGAATTGTGGGGACTGGAGACCACGACCGACCCGAAGGTCTTTGAAGGCAAGCGGCAGGCGATCGCGGCAAAGTTCGCGCGCGTCGAGGCGGCGCTCGGTGCCGGTCCCTTCTTCGCAGGCGACCGCTTCAGCCTGGTCGATGCGGTGTTCGCGCCGATCTTCCGCTACTTCGATGTATTCGACGAGGTCGCCGATCTCGCCGTCTTCGCCGATACGCCGAAGGTGCGGGCCTGGCGCGCCCAGCTTGCCAGACGGCAGAGCGTGCGCAGCGCCGTCTCGCCCGACTATGCCGATCTGCTGCGCGCGTTCCTCATTCGCCACGACGCGCACCTGCTCAAGCTCGCCGCGTGAGCACCACATCGCCGACGAAAGCCGCGGGGTTCAGCGCACGTTGGCGAGGCGCATGTCCAGGTAGCCGGTGACCGCTTCCATCAGCGGCTCCAGCTTGCCGTCGAAGAAGTGGTTGGCGCCGGGGATGACCTGCTGGTCGATCACGATGCCCTTCTGCGTCTTAAGCTTCTCGACCAGCGTGTTGACGTCCTTCGGCGGCACCACGGCATCCTTCTCGCCATGCACGATCAAACCCGAAGACGGGCAGGGCGCGAGGAACGAGAAGTCGTAGAGATTGGCCGGCGGCGCGATCGAGATGAAGCCCTCGACCTCAGGGCGGCGCATCAGAAGCTGCATGCCGATCCAGGCGCCGAAGGAGAAGCCGGCGACCCAGCAGGCGCGCGCCTCGGGATTGATCGCCTGCGCCCAGTCGAGCGCGGAAGCCGCATCCGACAATTCGCCGGTGCCGTGGTCGAACGAGCCCTGACTGCGGCCGACGCCGCGGAAATTGAAGCGCAGCACCGAGAAGCCGCGATGCGCGAAGGCGTAGTAGCACTGGTAGACGATCTGGTGGTTCATTGTGCCGTGAAACTGCGGGTGCGGATGCAGGATCATGGCGATGGGCGCGTTCTTCTGCTTCGCCGGATGGTAGCGGCCTTCGAGGCGGCCGGCAGGGCCGGTGAAAATCACTTCAGGCATTGCGATCCCTTGATGAACGCCGATCGATCAACCGGTCGGAGCGGACTTTTTTCGCAAGTAGCGCGAAGCAAGCGGCTCGTGAATTGGATAGCAGAGGCGCCGCCGGGCGGAAGCGGTGGAGCGCGTTCTAACATGACGCAAGGGGCAAAAAGCAAGGAAATTGTGCAGTCCGGCGGTCGGGAAGCCGCTTTATGAATTGTCCGTAAGGCACTGGAAATTCGTGGAAATTTCTTGAGGTCCGGAGCGACGGAGCTCAGGCGGATGCGTCGTTGCGCTCCAGCGAAGCAACCGCATTTCGGTAGCGCCGGCTGCCGCCAACCGTATGCCCGGAATCGAAGGTGAGGTCGAAATCGCCCGAGGGCTTCGACTGCACGCCGGTGACGCGGCCGAGATTGGCGAGCCGCGTGCGGTGGATGCGGGCGAGGTTGAAGCGGGACAGTTCGCTTTCCGCCGATGCCAGCGTGCCGCGGATCAGATGGCTGGAGCCGTCGGCGAGACTGTATTCGATGTAATTGCCGGCCGAGGAGATCCACAGGATGTCGCGCGGCTCGATGCGGATACTCTTCGTGCCGTCGCGCAGCCAGATCGTCTGCGCCGTGGAGGGCGGGCTGGCGGCCGGCGGCGGCGGTGCCACCTGCAACGCGCGCTGCGCCTCGCGCCTCGCATCCATCAGCCACATGCCGCCGCCGATCAGCACGCAGGTCACCACGTCCTTCCGGAACTCGTACAGCACGGTTGCGAGCGAAAAGCGGAAGTCATAGGCGCTGCCCGCCAGGAACATGATGAACTTGCGGAGCCACACCATTCCGGTGATGTGCACGGCCGAAAAGACGATGATGGTGGCGACGGCCAGCGCGATACGCATCGCCAGGACGGGTTCCCGGCGAATGCGCCGCACGATCGCCAGCAGCGCCGGCGTCAGCAGGATGATGACGGCAATGCTGGTCATGTCCCAGAGCAGGGGCGTCCTAGGGTCGTAGACCCCGCCGCGGCGGGCGATGTCGTCGGCGGTCGAAAGCGCGCCGACGACCCCGATGACAACGGCGACCGCGCTGACCGCCGCATAGATCAGCCAGTCCTCGCCGATCGTCCCGCGCAGCCAGCCGTTCGTCCCGGCAGACCTCGCTTCATCCCGCGCTTGCCCGTTTTGATCCCAAACCGGCTTCGCAGCGGGCCGATTGGGCGCATCCTTGACGTCGGTCATGAGAGTTCAGCGCAATTTTCGGAAGCACACCATGATGCAGCAAACCATAGCGATGCAGCAAACCATAGCACAGCCATCTGATGTGGCGCCCGTGCGGCGCGTCGACCTCGATTGGGTGCGGATCGGCGCCTTCGGGCTCCTGATCCTCTACCACGTCGGGATGTTCTATGTGTCCTGGAACTGGCACATCAAGAGCGCGCAGCCGGTCACGATGCTGGAGCCGCTGATGCTGGCGCTCAACCCATGGCGGCTGGCGCTGCTGTTCCTCGTTTCCGGCGTCGCTACCCGCTTCCTGCTGCGCAAAACCGCCGTTGGTACACTGCTCCGCTCGCGTTCGTCGCGGCTGCTGATCCCGCTGGTCTTCGGCATGCTCGTGATCGTGCCGCCGCAAGCCTGGATCCAGATCGTCGAGGCGCTCGGATATCCCGATGGCTTCGTCGAGTTCTACCTGAAATACTACTTTGCCTTCGGCACGCAGTTCTGCCCAAAGCCCTGCATCATCCTGCCGACCTGGAACCATCTGTGGTTTGTGGCCTATCTTTGGGTCTACACCATGGCGCTCGGCCTGGTCGTGCTGCTGATCCCCGGCGTCGTCGGCGCGATCGAGCGATGGCTGGCGCCACTGCTGTCGGGCATGCTGCTGCTGATCGTGCCGTCGCTTCTCTTCGGCATTTTCCGCCTTACCTTGCTGCCGCACTTCCCCTCGACGCACGCGCTGTTCGGCGACTGGTACAATCACGCTCTGTTTGCCGGCGTGTTCCTGCTCGGCTTCCTGCTGGCGCATGCCGACTCGTTCTGGGATGCGGTCGAGCGCCAGCGCTGGATCGCTCTCATCCTCGCGATTGCCTGCTATGCGCTCTGGCTGTCGCTGCGTTCGCTGCGCGACGGCGGCATGCCGATCCGGCTCGGCATCGGCTTCGCCTATGGATTCTACCAATGGCTCGTCATCGTCATGGTGCTGGGCCTCGCGCGGCGCTGGCTGAACAGGGACTCCGCCACGCGGCGCTATCTCACCGACGCGATCTTCCCCTATTACATCGTGCACCAGACCGCGATCATCGTCATCGCGCATGCGCTTCGTGGCAGCGGGATATCGGCGGGCGTCGAAGCGGCCATTGTCATCGGCGGCACGGCGGCCACTTGCGTGGCAACTTACGAGATCGTGCGGCGCCTTTCCTGGCTGCGGCCGTTGTTCGGGCTGAAGTCCGAAGCGCCTGGGTTGGCCATGCCGATGCGGGCGAGCGGGCAGGCGGCGAATTAACGATTTCGCCGCGCAAGCCCGTATCGCCGCCGCCGGAAAGCGCTATATGGCTGGCATGGCGATGCGCATCTATCTCGACTGGAACGCGACCACGCCGCTTCGCCCCGAGGCGAAGGCGGCGATGGCGCATGCCTGGGAGATCGGCGGCAATCCATCCTCCGTTCATGCCGAGGGACGGCAGGCGCGCCGGCTGGTGGAGGAGGCCCGCGCCGCGGTGGCATCCGCCGTCAGCGCAGAGGCGCCCAACGTGATCTTCACCTCAGGCGGCACGGAGGCCAATTCGCTGGCGCTGACGCCAGGCCTGCGGCGTGGCAAGGGGCCGGCGATGGAGCGGCTGCTGACTTCCGCGATCGAGCACACCTCCGTGCTGGCGGGCGGTCGCTTTGCGCAGGACGCGATCCGCACCATCGGCGTCACCCGTTCCGGCATCGTCGATCTCGACCGCTTGCGTAGGATGCTCGACGGCCCGCCCGCGCTGGTGTCGATCATGCTCGCCAACAACGAGACCGGCGCGATCCAGCCGGTGGCGGAGGCGGCACGGCTCGTCCACGAGGCGGGAGGGCTGCTCCACGTCGATGCGATCCAGGCGCTCGGCAAGATCCCCTTTGACCTCGCCTCTGCGGGTGCCGACCTGTTGTCGCTCTCGGCCCACAAGATCGGCGGGCCCAAGGGCGTGGGTGCGCTGGTGCTGGCGGAGGGGCTGGAAGGCCTGGTGCCGTTGCTGCGCGGCGGCGGACAGGAGAAGGGCCGCCGGGCGGGCACGGAGGACGTCGCCGGGATCGCCGGCTTCGGAGC
Source organism: Bradyrhizobium sp. (assembly GCF_052389815.1). Lineage (GTDB taxonomy): Bacteria > Pseudomonadota > Alphaproteobacteria > Rhizobiales > Xanthobacteraceae > Bradyrhizobium. The sequence goes on from NZ_JBQTHN010000021.1 coordinate 37,784, forward strand.
GGCCGCCAAGTCGGCCCTGGTTGGATGCGGGCAAGAGGCGTGCCGCGAGGAGGGCTTGCGGGCGCGGCTGGAGGCCGGTCTGGTTCAGACGCCCGGCGCGCTGGTGTTCGCCAGCGAGGCGGAACGGTTGCCAAATACCGTTCTGTTCGCGGTTCCCGGCGTACGGGCCGAAACGGCCGTTATCGGCTTCGACCTCGCCGGCGTGGCGGTCTCGGCCGGCTCGGCCTGCTCGTCGGGCAAGGTCCAGCCCTCGCACGTGGTCGAGGCGATGGGCTACGGTTCCGAGCTGGCCCAGGGAGCGGTGCGGCTCAGTCTGGGCTGGTCCACGACTGAGGCAGACATTGATTTGGCTCTTCAGGCTTGGCGAAAGCTCGCCGATGGCTTACTTAGAGGGCGACGAAACACGGCTTGAACTGTTCTAAGCCGGTTTCGTTGATGCATCGCATCAGACATAAGCCCTTGTCCACCGCGGTCCTTGAAACCGCGAGCGGAGGATGGAATGCCAGCCGTACAAGAGACGGTCGACCGGGTACGCCGGATCGACGTCGACCAGTATCGATATGGGTTCGAGACGCTCATCGAATCCGAGAAGGCCCCGAAGGGCCTCTCCGAAGATACGGTCCGCTTCATCTCAGCCAAGAAGAACGAGCCGGCCTGGATGCTGGAATGGCGTCTCGAGGCCTATCGCCGCTGGCTGACCATGACCGAGCCGACCTGGGCGCGCGTCAACTATCCGAAGATCGACTATCAGGATCTGTATTACTACGCGGCGCCGAAGCCGAAGAAGCAGCTCTCCTCGATCGACGAGATCGATCCGGAGATTCTCAAGACCTATGAGAAGCTGGGCATCCCCCTGCGCGAAGTCGCGGTGCTGGAAGGCGTCGTCAAGCCGGAAGCCGATGGCGAGGAGGGCGCGCCTGCGCGCTCCAGGATCGCCGTCGACGCCGTGTTCGACTCCGTCTCGGTCGCCACCACCTTCAAGGAAGAGCTGAAGAAGGCCGGCGTGATCTTCATGCCGATCTCGGAGGCCATTCGCGAGCATCCGGAGCTCGTAAAGAAGTACCTGGGCTCGGTGGTGCCGACCTCGGACAATTTCTTCGCCACCCTGAACTCGGCGGTGTTCTCCGACGGCTCGTTCGTCTACGTGCCGCCGGGCGTGCGCTGCCCGATGGAACTGTCCACTTACTTCCGTATCAACGAGCGCAACACCGGCCAGTTCGAGCGCACGCTGATCATCGCCGACAAGGGCTCCTATGTCAGCTACCTCGAAGGCTGCACGGCGCCGCAGCGCGACGAGAACCAGCTGCATGCCGCCGTGGTCGAGCTCGTCGCGCTCGACGAGGCCGAGATCAAGTATTCGACGGTGCAGAACTGGTACCCCGGCAACTCCGAAGGTGTCGGCGGCATCTACAATTTCGTCACCAAGCGTGGCGACTGCCGCGGTCATCACTCGAAGATTTCCTGGACCCAGGTCGAGACCGGCTCTGCGATCACCTGGAAATATCCGAGCTGCATCCTGCGCGGCGATAACTCGCGCGGCGAGTTCTACTCGATCGCGATTTCGAACGGCTTCCAGCAGGTCGATTCCGGCACCAAGATGCTTCATCTGGGCAAGAACACGACCAGCCGGATCATCTCCAAGGGTATCGCCGCCGGCAGGTCGCAGAACACCTATCGCGGACTGGTCACGGCGCATCGGAAAGCCACCGGCGCGCGCAACTACACCGCCTGCGACTCGCTCTTGATCGGGGATAAGTGCGGCGCGCACACCGTGCCCTATGTTGAGGCGAAGAACTCGTCGGCCACCTTCGAGCACGAGGCGACGACGTCGAAGATCTCCGAGGACGTGTTGTTCTACTGCATCCAGCGCGGCCTCTCCCAGGAAGAAGCCGTCGGCCTCGTGGTCAACGGGTTCGTCAAGGACGTGCTGCAGCAGCTGCCGATGGAATTCGCCGTCGAGGCGCAGAAGCTGATCTCGATCTCGCTGGAAGGTTCGGTCGGATAAGCCCCATCCTGAGGAGGCCGCGCGAGCGGCCGTCTCGAAGGATGAGTGGAAAAATTGTGGGCCCACGTCCTTCGAGACGCGCCTTCGGCGCTCCTCAGGACGAGGAAAACGGAAGAAGATGATGTCATTGCTTGAAGTCAAGGATCTGAAAGTACGTGTCGACGATCGCGAGATCCTCCACGGGCTGTCGCTCACGGTCAATCCGGGTGAGGTGCACGCGATTATGGGGCCGAACGGCTCTGGCAAGTCGACGCTGTCGCATGTGATAGCCGGCAAGCCCGGCTACGAGGTCACCGGCGGCGAGATCCTGTTCAGGGGTGAAGACCTGCTGGAGATGGCGCCGGACGAGCGCGCCGCCAAGGGCGTGTTCCTGGCGTTCCAGTATCCGGTGGAAATCCCCGGTGTCGCCACCATGAACTTCCTGCGCACCGCGCTGAATGCGCAGCGCAAGGCGCGCGGCGAGAATGAATTCTCGACGCCGGACTTCCTCAAGAAGGTCCGGGAAGTCACCAAGTCGCTCAACATCCCGCAGGACATGCTCAAGCGCGGCGTCAATGTCGGCTTCTCCGGCGGCGAGAAGAAGCGCAACGAGATTTTGCAGATGGCGCTGTTCGAGCCCAGCCTGTGCATCCTCGACGAGATGGATTCGGGTCTCGACATCGACGCGCTGCGCATCGCGGCCGACGGCGTCAACGCGCTGCGGACGCCGGATCGCGGCATGGTCGTCATCACGCACTATCAGCGGCTGCTCAACTACATCGTCCCCGACTTCGTCCACGTGATGTCGCGCGGCAGGGTGGTGAAGAGCGGCGGCAAGGAACTGGCGCTGGAACTGGAAGAGTCCGGCTACGCCCAGTTCGAGGACGCGGCCTAAGGGCCGGATGGACCAACGATGAACGTAGCTTTGGCAAAGACCGATACCGGACGCACGCTTGACGCGGCCTTTGCGGACGCGCGCGAACGGCTGCCGGCCGCGGGCAGGGTCGGCGAGTTCCGGCGCCAGGCGCTCGAGGCCTACGAGCGCTCCGGCCTGCCGCACCGCCGCATCGAGGACTGGAAGTACACCGATCTGCGCGTGCTGATGCGCGAGGTGCTGCCGCTGGCGGCCGCGCCGGATGCCGCGGCGCTGAAGCGTGCCGAGATCGCGCTGAAGGCAGGAGCCATCGAGGGGATGCGCCGGCTGGTGCTGGTGGACGGCGCGTTCGCGCCGAAGCTTTCCGATCTCAGTGGTCTGGAGAAGGGACTCGGCATCCGCTCGCTACGCGAGGCGATCGATGACGGCGCGCTGCTGGCGCAGCTGTTCTCGTTCGACAACGCCAATCCGATGGTGGCGCTGAACAGCGCCATGCTGACCGATGGCGTCGTGATCGAGATCGCCGACGGCACGGTGTTGTCGCAGCCGCTTCACATCGTCCATATCGCTGCGGGCGCGACGGCATCGTCGATGTTCACCCGTTCGCTGCTGCGTCTCGGCAAAAACGTATCGGCCACGCTGGTCGAGAGCTATGTCGCCGCCGACGGCACGAAGAACTACCAGGCGCACGATTCGCTGGTGATCGCGATCGGCGACAATTCCCGGCTCGACCATGTTCGTCTCGTCGAGGACGCCGCCGATGCCGTCAACATTTCCTCCGCCGTCGTCACCCTCGGTGCGCACGCACATCTCAACACCTTTGGCCTGACCTCGGGCGCGGCCGTCAGCCGCTACCAGGCAAACATCGTGTTCGCCGGCGAGGGCTCGAAAGTCGAGACCAACGGCGTCAACCTGCTCAAGGGCCGGCAGCACGCCGACACCACGCTGTTCATGGACCACGCGGTGCCTGATTGCGGCAGCCGTGAGGTGTTCCGCGCCGTGATCGACGACCGCGGCCATTCGGTGTTCCAGGGCCGCATCGTCGTGCGTCCCGATGCGCAGAAGACCGACGCCAAGATGATGACGCGGGCGCTGCTGCTGTCCGACGACGCAGAGGCCGACAACAAGCCGGAGCTGGAAATCTTCGCCGACGACGTCACCTGCGGCCATGGCGCCACCTCAGGCGCGCTGGACGAGAGCCTGCTGTTCTACCTGCGGGCTCGCGGCCTGCCAGAGAAGGACGCCCAGGCGCTGCTGATCCAGGCCTTCGTCGGCGAGGCCATCGAGTCCATTGCGAGCGACGTCTTGCGCGATCTGGCGACGTCCACCGCGGAGCGCTGGCTGGAGGCACGATCATGACCTTGCATCCGGCGGTCGCCAACGGTTCCTACGACGTCGCCCGCGTCCGCGAGGACTTTCCGGCGCTGGCGCTGAAGGTCTATGGCAAGCAGCTGGTCTATCTCGACAACGCCGCCTCCGCGCAGAAGCCGACCGCCGTGCTCCAGCGCATGACGGATGCCTATCACAGCGAATACGCCAACGTGCATCGCGGCCTGCATTACCTCGCCAATGCGGCGACGGAGGCCTATGAGGGCGCGCGCGCCAAGGTCGCGAAGTTCGTCAATGCCCGTCGCAACGAAGAGATCATCTTCACCCGCAACGTCACCGAGGCGATCAACCTCGTCGCTTCTTCGTGGGGCGAGCCCAATATCAAGGAGGGCGACGAGATCGTCCTCTCGATCATGGAGCATCACTCCAACATCGTGCCCTGGCATTTCCTGAGGGAACGCCATGGCGCGGTGATCAAGTGGGCGCCGGTGGACGACGACGGCAATTTCCTGATCGACGAGTTCGAGAAGCTGCTGACGAAGCGGACCAAGCTGGTTGCGATCACCCAGATGTCGAATGCGCTCGGCACCTTCGTTCCGGTCAAGCAGGTCATCAAGCTCGCCCACGACCGCGGCATCCCAGTGCTGGTCGACGGCGCGCAGGGCGCGGTGCATCTGCCCATCGACGTGCAGGACCTCGACTGCGATTTCTACGCCTTCACCGGCCACAAGGTTTACGGCCCGACCGGCATCGGCGCGCTCTACGCCAAGCACGAGCATCTTGTCGCCATGCGTCCCTTCAACGGCGGGGGCGAGATGATCCGCGAGGTGGCAAAGGACTGGGTCACCTATGGCGATCCGCCGCACAAGTTCGAGGCCGGGACGCCGCCGATCGTCGAGGCGATTGGACTGGGGGCTGCGATCGACTACGTCAATTCGATCGGCAAGGAACGCATTGCCGCCCATGAGCACGGCCTGCTCAGCTATGCCCAGGAGCGGATGCGCGAGATCAACTCGCTGCGGCTGATCGGCACCGCCCGCGACAAGGGGCCGGTGATCTCCTTCGAGCTGAAGGGCGCGCATGCCCACGACGTCGCCACCGTGATCGACCGTCAGGGCGTTGCCGTGCGCGCCGGGACCCATTGCGTGATGCCGCTTTTAGAGCGGTTCAACGTCACCGCCACGTGCCGCGCTTCCTTCGGCATGTATAATACGAAGGAAGAAGTCGACCACCTGGTGCAGGCGCTGATCAAGGCGCGGGAACTGTTCGCATGACCGACACTGCCGAAGTCAAGATCGCTTCCATGGAAACCCAGTCGGCGCTGCCGCCGGAGGAGACCGAGCGGCTCTCCGGCGAGATCGTCGCCGCGCTGAAGACGGTATTCGACCCCGAGATTCCGGCCGACATCTACGAGCTCGGCCTGATCTACAAGGTCGACCTGAAGGAAGACCGCAGCGTCGACATCATGATGACGCTGACCACGCCGAACTGCCCGGCCGCGGGCGAATTGCCGACCATGGTGGAGAACGCGGTCGCCAGCGTTCCCGGCATCGGTATCGTCAACGTGAACCTGGTGTGGGATCCGGCCTGGACGCCGGACCGGATGAGCGACGAGGCCCGGCTCGTGCTGAACATGTGGTGAGGTTTCGATTGCAGACCGGTTCGCGCGAAACGAAAGCGCGAAGCGGGTTATGAACTCTAGGGAACAGAGCGGCATTGAATAGCCGCCGGGACTGACCAAATGAACGATATGACACAAGCAGCGCCCGCCAAGCCGAAACCGCGCCCGCGTCCGCAGGTGATGAAACTGACGGATGCTGCGGCCACGCGCATCAACGAGCTGACCAGGCGCGCCGATTCCGAGATCGTGGGCCTGCGCGTCGGCGTCAAGAATGGCGGCTGCGCCGGCCAGTCCTACACCGTGGAATATGCCCACGAGATCCGCCCGACCGACGAGGTGGTCGAGGACAAGGGCGTCCAGATCCTGGTCGACCCCAAGGCCGTGCTGTTCCTGCTCGGCACTGAGATGGACTACAAGGCCGACAAGATGCAGGCGCAGTTCGTCTTCAACAATCCGAACCAGGTCTCGGCCTGCGGCTGCGGCGAGTCCGTGCAGCTGAAGCCGGCGAAGGTGTAGTCTCTCAGCGCTCACAGCCCTCATCCCGGGCGGAATCGTAGGGTGGGCAAAGGCGCGCTTGCGCCGTGCCCACCTTCGCGTGCACTAATTCAAGGAAGGTGGGCACGCTTTCCGCTTTGCCCACCCTACGGTTTTGTTGCGCGCCTCCTCACCATGAGGGGATAGTGCTATGCGTGTGGCACCATGGACCGCGAATTCCTCATCGACCTCTTTGCCGATTTCGGCCCGGTGACGATTCGCCGGATGTTTTCCGGCTACGGCATTTCCTCAGACGGCACCAATTTCGCGCTGGCGCTGCGCGCCGGGCTCTATTTCCGCGCCGATGAGGCGACCATTCCGCAATATGAGGCGGAAGGCTCGAAGCCGTTCCAGTACCAGACCCGCGCCAGGACGGTGACGGTCAATTCCTACTGGCAATTGCCCGCGCGGCTGTTCGACGACACCGAGGAGCTCGGCGCCTGGGCGAGGGCGGCGCTCGCCGCCGCCCAGCGCGCGGCGCTGAAGAAGCGACCGAAGGCGCGGAAAGTCGCGAAAGCTCCACCAACGAAAAAGGCCGCACCCAAAAAGGCTGCGGCCAAGAAGAAGGTTGCGAAGAGGGCCAAGCGAAGGCGCTAGGCCACCTGGCTCTGGTCCCGCGCCTCTGCGGCGTATTCCGGATCGAGCTCGCAGATCACGCGGTTGCGGCCGTTTCGCTTGGCGGCGTAGAGGCAGGCATCGGCGCGCTCGATCAGCGAGTCCGT
>NZ_JBQTHN010000022.1:0-4542 GCF_052389815.1 Bradyrhizobium sp.
TCGACGGATGGCAGACCCTTGCCAGCAAGCTCATCGATCAGCCGGTTGATCTTGCCGCTTGATCAGATATCGTCAGTTCGCCGGAGACTCGCGCCGAACAAATTCCAACCAAATTTGCGACGGCACCTTGGGGGCCACCATCTCTTCACTCATGCCTCTGTCCCTTGCCTGGCGGCGGAAAGGGCCGAGCGCGAGTGCCGGACAAATGGAATGAACCATCCTCCGCGGCGCCTGGCGGCAAGATCAGGCCAGATGCGAAGCGCGTCATTGGGACTGAACTCCTGATCTTCGGCGGGGCCGGGTCGGCGGTTCAAGGCCTATCGATGCGACGATGGCAGTTCATGCTCCGGGCGTTCCAGTCCGCAAACGCCGCCGAGCACCGCGCCACACACGAGAATTGCGATGAAATCGGCTTGACACACCGCCGACCTACTTCTTCGGAGCGCAAGGGTTTGGTGGCGCGCACGGATTCGCCGCCTTCTTTGCCGCCGGTGCGCCAGGAATCTCGCTTGGGGAGGAAGCGGTCTTGCGAAACGTTGCTTGTATTGTGCCGGTATAAGCGGTCAGCGCAGCCAACTCACGCGAATTCCAGGGCAGCGGCTTGCTTGCCATTGGAACGACCATGCACAACTGGATCATTTCGTCGAGATTGATATCGGCAAGATCAGCCCTGTCCTTGGCCATCTGCACCAGATGCGGGTAGGGCTTTTTGAAACTGGCGTTGAAGTTATCGTTGTTAGCGTGGCAGCTTGCGCACGATAGTTCATTCGTACTGAGCTTGGCGCTCTTGAATAGCGCTTCTCCATCCTTGACTAGTTGTACACGATTTCCGGTGGCCAGCTTTGTGCCCTTCGGTCGCAAGATCAACTTTTTGTCCAAATCGGGTCTCGCTGCTTCCCCTTCGGTTTTCTGCGCGCACGGATTCGGCGCTTGCGCTCTCGCTTCGCCCATCACGAATCCAACGGACATTGTCATTGCCGCGACGAGTAAAGTTGATCGCAACAAATTCATCGCTCTCCTCCTATCGGGTTCAAACGTTCTCGATGCTCCGACATTCGCTGCGCCGATGGCAAAGGTTACGTACGCGACGTCATGAACCGGCTATTTACGATGATAGAACGCTACCTTTACATGCGACTAAGATGCACTGTCATCGAGCGGGGACGGGTCACGCGACGTGATGCGCTGAAGCAAAACGAGAACAATCGGCGCGACCTTGTTGGCGTTGCTGACGCGAGCGCGGGGACGTAACCTTTTTGCGATCAGCCGCGAACCACTCGCCAGGGGTCCGTATGAGATCGTCGAACTGTGTGACATGCGCGCCCCCGACAACGCCACGATGGACGTCGTTGAAATTCAACCAAACAGGAGAATTACGATGAATGCGCTTAAGACCTCGCTTCGTACCCTGAGCTGCATTGCCGCACTCGGCGCGCTGGTTGCCGCGGCACCGCTGCCGGCCGTGGCGCAAGCGGCGAATCCTTGCGCCCCGAAGGCAACCAAAGCGGCCAATCCCTGCGCGCCGAAAGCGAACAAGGCCGCGAACCCATGTGCGCCGGCTGCGAAAAAGGCGGCCAATCCCTGCGCACCTAAGAAGTAATTGCACCAGGTCGGGTGGGGCTATCTTCGATCGCCCCACCGCCGGCTGGCGTGTTTAGCGCTGCCCTATCGGACCACACCACCATGCTGGCGATTCCCATGAACACGTGGCGAATTCAGCTGCTGATCGGCGGCTTTTTTCTTTGCCTTTCGAATGGAGTTACTCCGGCCGGCGAACGGTTGCCAGCGGATTATTGGCGCCAGCCGCTCGCTTCACAGGGCGAAGCGCCGCGCACGTGGTCGCCGGAAGAGCGTTCGCTCGCACCGGACAGCTGCGGCGTTTGCCACAGTGACAAGCTGGGGGAATGGCGAACATCCCTCCACGCCAAGGCCTTCTCGCCGGGGCTCGTCGGTCAGCTCCTCACCTACGATGCGGCTGATGCCGCCGCCTGCATGCAGTGCCATGCGCCGCTTGCTGAACAACGTGAGGCGTTCGAAGCGGCGCGCAAGAAAGCCGAAGCCCGTCCGGGCGCCGACTACGGCCTCGCGGACGCAGGCAATTCCTGCGGCGGTTGCCATCTCAGGAGCCATCGTCGCTTCGGCCCGCCGCAGCGCGACACGGGAGCGATTGGACAGAGCGACGCCGCCGCACCGCATGGCGGCGTGATGCGCGTGCCTGAATTCGAGAAGTCGGAGTTCTGCGCGACATGTCACCAGTTTCCGCAGGACCAGGCTATCAACGGCAAGCCGCTGGAGAACACGTTCGTCGAATGGCAGCAGAGCCCGGCCGCGCGCAGCGGCACGACGTGCCAGTCCTGCCATATGCCGGAGCGCAAGCATCTGTGGCGGGGCATCCACGATCCCGACATGGTGCGCTCCGGACTCACGCCCGAGTTCGTTGCTGAACCGAAAAGGGCGCGGTTTCGCCTGACGAGCACTGGAATAGGCCATGCATTTCCCACTTACGTGACCCCCAAGGTCGCCATGAAAGGGATCGCACTCGACAAGGCAGGCAGACCGATCACTGGCTCAGAGGTCAGCCACGTCATCCAGCGACAAGTTGAAATGGTCGACGGTGATTGGGTAGAGCGCTCCGACACCCGCCTGCTACCGGGGCAGTCTGCGACGCTGGAAATTTCCTGGCCTGAGAGCGGCCGGGTGAAATTCTGGCTTGAGGTTTACCCGGATGATTTCTATCACCGGCAGGTATATCCCAACTTGCTGCGCGAGTTGGTGGCCGGTAGTTCCGCTGCCAAGCTGATTGCTGAAGCTGACCGTACCGCTCAAGCGAGCCATTTCAACCTTTTCGAAACGGTGACCCAACGGCCGTGACGCCGGTGCATCGCGCGTGCTCGCGACGGCAGTGACATCGTCCGGCCGGCTCGCTGCTGGCCGGCGCTCGCCCGCTGGCGGCTCGACCGATCGTCGTTCCCTTGGCCGCGCGCTTCCATCTTGAGAGCGGATCGTGCTCTCATTCCCGACGCCGCGCTGCTTGCTAGCGTTTTGCGGCGTCCCGTACCGGGCTGGCAGGTGCCCCCGTCACCCACGGCTCACCTACATCGACAGCGCAGGACAGGCCGTCAGCCCGCGACATGAGGATCGTCCAACTGCCAGCCGGCGAAACGAACACCTCCAGCAGATGGCCCTTGCTCGACAATCCTTGAGCCACCAAAATCTCGCCGAAATTATCCTTGAGCAGGGAGGCGAGGTCGGACCGGCTAGCGCAGGGCCCCGCCGCGCCGGCCGCGGTTGCCGCCAACGGGACGATCAAGGCGAATGCCGCCGCCAACCGGATGTATCGCAACATGGCGCCCTCCTTCGGAAGGCCATCTAGAAGTGCGTGATGTGCACTTCTAGTAATTGGTTCGGAGCCATCGCTGCGTTGGTTACGCTCTCACCACGACGTGACGCACCTGATACTATCCCCCGAGACTATCCATGGGCTGCGCAGCAGCTTCTGCCTGAAGTGCTGCGTCACCTGCCGCTTCGCGTGGCTCTTGCGGGGCGGCAGCGTCGTCGTTTCATCTGCATCGGTGAAGGTGGCGCGGTGCAAGGTGAAGCATGCCTGCTGCCGGGCCGACTCGGCAGCGCTTCGGCGACGGATGCGGCGGCCGTAGCAATTGGGCCGCCACTGTTGCGTCGGTAGCGCGCATCACATGGCCGCGAGGGAGCGTAACCTTCGCAGAAGCCGGTGCGAACGGCTCAATAGAAGTGCATCGCGCGCTTCAAACGGTTCTCGACTCACTCTCGTCAGAACTTCTTGAGCGTTGAGGAGCGTAGACATGGGAGTCTGCGCATCATCAGCGCTCGGACGAATTTGCGCGAGCTGCTCTTCTAGGATTGCGAAATTCCGTCATTGATCGATTCATGGAGAGAGACCATGACCAAACTCACGCTTCTCGGTGCGACGGCTATTCTGTCGATGATGGCGGCAACGCCGGTATTCGCAGAGTCCTCATTGTTTGCCCAACAGGAGCCGGCTGCGCACGCATCGATGTACCCAAATGCAGGTGTCCCGTATGCAGGCGTGCGCGCGCCGGCACGCAGCACGAGTGCTATGGCGTTCCTGCCGCCTGGAAAGAGCCACGCAAAGCGGCACGTCACGCACCGCTAGCATGGCTTCGCTGGTATCGGCGAAGATGGCGGGGTAAGTTCTCTTGCTGCCGGCCTCAGCTCCCGGCGAAACCAAGGTTGCGCTGACGGCCGAGCCCGCGACGCCTAGGGCCTGGTACCTCGTCACAGTGATTATGACTCTTTGGACGCGTTGGGATATGCGCGGTCCATTTTTGCGCGGTCCAGCGGGCGCGGCCCGCAGGCGGGCTTGCGCAAGCGGTTGCCACCAGCAGAGCTTCCTCCTTGCCGGTGAGCTTTCGCTGCGCCCCGGGACGCGGCTCCTCGCTCAGCGCCCGTTCCAGATTGCCTTCCACGAAGCGCCGCTTGGTCCGGTACACGGTGGAGCCGCCCACCGCCACGGTGCGGGCAATTTCCTCGTCGCTGCGGCCG
>NZ_JBQTHN010000023.1:0-45621 GCF_052389815.1 Bradyrhizobium sp.
CCTTCCCCGCGCAATGGTTTTAAGGCTTATACGTGATCTCCCCGGGGAGCGGCCTTTCTTGCCCCCGTTGTCGGCGTAATTGCTTCCGCCAACGTAGCGCCAGGGTCGCGGCGCCAGGACCACACGACTTCGCCGTCCGCCGCCGACGTTTCGCCTGGTGCACAAGTCACCTGACGCCAGCCGCGGCCCATCGCAACCCGCACCACGCTTCGTGACGATCGCGAAACGTCCCTCACGGTGGCACGGGCTGGACGGGAAACTAATTCCGATTTACACAATTGTCAAGCGTCATTTCCGAAAATCATTCGTGGCCGCGACGCTTCGGAAAAAGCGGAGCAGGATCAGAGATTTGACTGCCTCTCAATTGCCGGCCTGCAACGACATGCGGATGTCGGTGCTGGCGAACGTGCCGCGATCCAGCGTGATGACGGCGAGATCGACGACGTTCAGCGATTTCGGCCGCTCGTAGACGTACTTGATGTGCCAGGCCGAGCTGAAGTCGGGCGTGACGATGAAGTCGCGCGATTGCAGCGCCCGCGTCAGCACCTTGACGGCGTCGCGGTTGGTCAGCGGCGAGAGCAGAAGGGCGTCGATCAGCGCGGCCAGCGTCGTGCCGTTCGTCAGCATGGCGCGCGCGGTGTCGTCGCCATGGACATGCCTCAAGGCGCGGACGATCGCCGCGACGGTGTGCGGGTCGCGCATGGGTGGCCTCGACCGATCGGCAACAAGCCGAACGTCCCGTCCGGCGCTTCAGCCGTTTGCGGGATATACAAAACCTGTCGGGCGATTGCGTCGGAGCTGCGGCAGCGGCGGCGGGCCGCTTGCTGTCCACAGGCCTTTTTCAGCCGCGCCACGCCGCCGGGCCGAGGGTGGCGCTTGGTCGCGGCGCGGCCGGCCGCGTGCCGCCTTCCTCCCGCCCAGGCCGTCGTATATGAGTGGTTTGCCACCGGAACGTGCCGATGATTCCGAGCAGCGAGCCGGCGCGGAGGGTGGTCCCGTTCAGCACCAAAGGGCATGGCATGGCAAATCGGTCTATGACGGCGCGAACCACGGTGGCGATGCGACGCCGGCGGCCTGCCGCCCTTGCCATGCTCGCGGCAATAGCCGCCCTGACGGCGGTGAGCGCCGGCGCCGCGCCGAAACAGGGCCGTCCCGCCGCGCCCACCGAGGCGACGGCGCCGCGCGAGACGGGCGAGCCGATCATGGCGATCGTGTCGATCAAGACCCAGCAGGTCACGCTCTACGACGCCGAGGGCTGGATCCTGCGCGCGCCGGTGTCGACCGGCACCACGGGGCGCGAGACGCCCGCCGGCGTCTTCGCCGTCGTCGAGAAGAACCGGGAGCATCGCTCCAACATGTATGACGACGCCTCGATGCCGCACATGCAGCGCATCACGTGGAACGGCATCGCGCTGCATGGCGGGCCGCTGCCCGGCTACGCCGCCTCGCACGGCTGCGTGCGCATGCCGTTCGGCTTTGCCGAGAAGTTGTTCGACAAGACGCGGATCGGGATGCGCGTGATCATCTCGCCGCTCGACGCCGGCCCGGTCGAGATTTCTCACCCGGCGCTGCTCGTGCCGAACGCGGAAGCCCTCGCGGCGGCGCCCGGGCGTGCCGAGACGGCGACGCGCGAGGCTGCGGAGGCCGCCAGGGCGGCCGACGAGGCGAAGAAAGGCGCGCCGGCGGCGCTACGCGAGGCCGTAGCGCTCGCAGCGTCGCTGCGCAAGCTGGAAGGGCTCAAGACCCGCGCCGAGGCCGAGCTCGCGTTCGCCGACAAGGCACTCGCCGCCGCCAGGACGGACGAGGCAAGGACGAAGGCCGAGGAATTGAAGCAGAAGGCCGCGGCCAAGGCTGCGGAAGCGGCGACGCAGCTGGAGGCCGCCAGGACCGAGGCGAACTCGAAGCCCGACGCCGCCGCGATCAAGGCCGCCACCAAGGCGGCCGAGGCCAAGAAGCTTGCCGCCGCCAAGGCCGCAACGGAGGCGAAGCTCGCGCTCGAGCCGGTCTCGATCTACGTCAGCCGCGCGACGCAAAAACTGTACGTCCGGCGCAACACGCACAAGCCGGCGCCGGACGGCGGCGGCGAGGTGTTCGACACGACCATCGAGGTTCCCGTCAGGATCCGCGATGCCGGCCGGCCGATCGGCACCCATGTGTTCACGGCGATGGCGAAGAGCGACGCCGGCCTGCGCTGGAGCGCGGTCACGGTCGACAATGCCGACGACGCCAGGAACGCGCTCGACCGCATCGCCCTCCCGCAGGAGGTGCTCGATCGCGTCGCGCCGACCGCGTTGCCGCGATCCTCGATCGTCATCTCCGACGAGCCGCTCAGCAAGGAGACCAACTACCGCACCGAGTTCGTCGCCGTGCTGAACAACCAGCCGCAGGGCGGCTTCATCACGCGCCCGCGCTCGGTCGACGTCTACGCCGAAGACCCGGGCTGGGGCGACGGCAATTTCTTCTTCTTCGGCAACCCCAACGTATACTCGCAACAGGGCCAACCGCCGCGGCGCAACGGCCAGTACTATCAGCAGCCGCAACCGGGCTATCAGCCGCGACCGCGCTGGTCGTGGTGAGGCGTCAGGCTTTCGGGATGCCTGGCACCCCTCCCGCGGAGTGCTGAGGCGCCGCGTCGGCGGGTCACAAACCGGGCTGGGTTGCGTGCTGCCGTTGGGCACCGAAGAACGTATTTCATCCCTGATTTGGAACCCAACGACTTGTCATCGGCTTTGCCCTGGGTGAGAGACGAGCCCCCGGTCGAGGTCAAGCCATGGCGGAGAAGAGCGGGCGCACCATTGTCGTGTTCGGTGGCACCGGCTTCCTCGGTCGTCGCGTTGCCAGGCATCTCCACAATTGCGGGTTTTCCGTCCGTGTTGCGTCCAGGCACCCAAGCCGGGGGCGCGGGCTGTTCGGCGACGACGCACCGCAAATTCGATCGGTTGCAGCAAACATCCACGACGATCGATCCGTCGCAAATGCCATCGCCGGCGCTTTCGGCGTCGTGAATGCAGTAAGCCTCTATGTGGAGAAGGGCCAGGAAACGTTTCATTCCGTCCATGTCGAGGCGGCGCAGCGACTGGCGGATGAAGCACGGCGAGCCGGCGTGGCGCGGTTCGCTCACGTTTCCGGAATCGGCTCCGACGCTGCCTCACGCTCTCTCTACATTCGCAAACGCGGCGAAGGCGAAGGGGCGGTCCGATCCGCTTTTGCCGATGTCTCGCTCATCCGCCCGGCCGTGATGTTCGGGCCCGATGACGCATTTCTTACCACCATCCTCGGGCTTCTCGGCCGGCTTCCGATCTATCCATTGTTCGGTCGCGGGCGTACGAGGCTGCAACCGGCCTACGTCGAGGATGTCGCGGACGCAATCGCTGGAGTGATGCACCAGACACATATGCAGTCGGTCACCTTGGAGTGTGCCGGCCCTCGCGTTTACACCTATGAGGAATTGATCAGGACCGTTGCTCGCGCAGCCAACATCCAGCGTGTCTTGATTCCCGTGCCGTTCGCCGCCTGGCATGCGGCGGCCTGGCTCGCGGAATTTCTGCCAAGCCCACCCGTCACGCGCAATCAAGTGGAGCTCATGCAGCTCGACAACGTCGCATCGCCGGGAATGCCGGGGTTTGCAGACTTGGGAATTTCACCGCATTCGGTCGAAGGGATATTGCGGAAGATCTTGTCGGGCCATTGAGGGCCGGGAGTAGACCCCGCGTGAACAAGACCGCGACGGGAACGGAGCGTCTCGACCAAAGCGCGGATTTTCGCGCGAATGAACTTGCAGCGGCATCTCGTCTTGGAATTGCCCGGAGGAGGCCATCATCATCGCCGAGGGTTAGCTCGGCCCGATCCATCATTCGCCAAGCGCGCATGCGCATGCCAAAAGTGATGGTCGGGGCGCCCGATCCAGCCTTGTCCTTTGCGGGGAACGCAGGCAGAACCTTTCTCGAGCAAACCCATCCGGAGCTTGAGAACCGTGGCTGAACACCGGCCTGCCGCCTCGATCGAGGCCGTGGAAAGCGGCCTTGCCGCGCAGGGCTATATCGCGAGCCGGCAGATCGCGACCGCGGTCTACCTGGCGCAGCAGATCGAAAAGCCGATCCTGGTCGAGGGTCCGGCGGGCGTCGGCAAGACCGAGCTGGCGAAAGCGATCGCGCATTGGCGCGGCCAGAAGCTGATCCGCCTGCAGTGCTACGAGGGCCTCGACGAGGCCAAGGCGCTGTACGAGTGGAAATACGCCAAGCAGCTGCTCTACACCCAGATCCTGAAGGACAAGCTCGGCGAGGTGCTGGGCGGCGCCGAGACGCTGCGTGCCGCGCTCGCACAGTTGCACGATTTCGGCGACGTGTTCTTCTCCAAGGAATTCGTCGAGCCGCGGCCGCTCTTGCAGGCGCTGGAGCAGCCGGCGGGCTGCGTGCTCTTGATCGACGAGATCGACAAGTCGGACGCCGAATTCGAATCGCTGCTGCTCGAAATCCTCAGCGACTTCCAGGTCACCATTCCCGAGCTCGGCACGGTGTCGGCGGTGGCGCCGCCCACCGTGATCCTCACCTCCAACAGCGAGCGCGACCTCGGCGACGCGCTGAAGCGGCGCTGCCTGCACCTGCATATCGGCTTCCCCGAGCAGCGGCTGGAGGAGCGCATCGTCGAGAGCCGGGTGCCCGGCATCTCGCAGACGCTGCGCCGGCAGATGGTCGCCTTCATCCACGAAATCCGCACGCTGGACCTGAAGAAGCTGCCGTCGGTCAGCGAGACCATCGACTGGGCGCGCGTGCTGGTGCTGCTGCAGGCCGCCGAGCTCGACCACGGCATCGTCAAGGACACGCTGAACGTGCTCTTGAAATACGAGACCGACATCGAGGCGGCGCTGCCGCAGGTCTCGACCTTCGTGGCGAAAGCGGCGCGGCAGAACGTATTCGGCTGACGGCAATGCGAGAGAACCTGCATCGCTTCTTTCGGGCGGCGCGGGGAGCCGGGGTCCGGGTCTCGCCCGCCGAAAGCATCGATGCGATGCGCGCGGTCGCCAAGGTCGGCTTCGACGACCGGCAGATTTTGCGCGACACCTTTCTGGTGACGCTGGCCAAAACGCAAGAGGAGAAGCGCGCACTCGGCGATTGCTTCGACCTGTTCTTCAGCCAGCCGGAGCCGCCGCCGTCCGCGCCGGGCAACGACAATGCGAACGAGAGTGGCGAGGCCGGCGAAGGCGGCCAACCCAACGGAGGCGGTGGCGAAACGGCTGATGGCGCGGATGCGTCCGGCCAGCAGCAGGCATCGCCGGCGACAGGCGGCCAGCCCGGTGAAGGTCTCGGCCCCCTTGCCCAGATGCTGCTTCGGCAGGACCGCAACGAGATCCAGGCGGCGATCGCCAGTGCGGCGAGCGCAGCATCCCTGCCAGACATCCGCTACTTCACCCAGCGCGGCATCTTCTCCGGTCGCATCCTCGAGCAGATGGGCATCGCTCGGCTGCGCGACGATCTGGACAACCTCACTGCGACCAACCCGTCGCAGGCCGAGCGACTGCGGGCGGCGACCGAGGCCTTGCGCGACGCCGTGCGCGAAACGGTGGCGCAGGCCTTGATGCTCTATGGCCGCGAGGAAGCGGAGAATTTGCGCAACGAGATTCTGCGCAATGCGCCGCTGTCGCGGATCGAGCCGCGCCAGGTCGACGAGATGCGCTCGCTGATCCGCAAGATCGCGCGCCGCCTGCGCGAGCGCTACTCAACGCCGCGCAAGCGGCAGCGCCGCGGCCATCTCGACGTGCGCCGCACGCTGCGCCGCAACGCCGCCTGGGGCAGCATTCCCTTCCTCACGGCGTGGAAGCGCAAGCATCGCGACCGCCCGAAGATCGTGGCGCTGTGCGACGTCTCCGGCTCGGTGGCCCGGGTGTCGGATTTCTTCCTGCTCTTGATCCACAGCCTGCACGAGGTGGTGGACGACGTGCGCTCATTCGCCTTCTCCGGCCATCTCATCGAGGTCAGCGACATCCTGGACAAGAAATCGCCGGAAGCGGCGATGGCCGAGATCATGTCGAAAGTCGGCTTCGGCTCCTCCGACTACGGCTCTTCGCTCGCCGATTTCGAGGACGAATGGATGAACGCGATCACGCCGCAGACCACGGTAATCGTGCTGGGCGACGCCCGCAGCAACAACCTCGACCCGCGCGCCGACATCCTGCGCCGCATCGCCGAGCGCTCCAAGCGCGTGGTGTGGCTGAACCCGGAAGGCCGTATGGCCTGGGGCTTCGGCGATTCCGAGATGCCGCGCTACGCCACCTTCTGCAGCGTGGTGCGCCAGTGCGCCACCGCAAAGCAGCTGGAACGCGCGGTGTCCGACATCGTGGCGACGTATCAGTAGAGCGCGGTTCGAAGCGTCCAGGCCCTTTGCGATCAGCGCGGCACCGCGCTACAATCTGTCGTTGATCTCGGTCATGGTGTAGGAACACCGTGTTGAAACCCGTCAGTCGTTAAAAGCAAATTTCTTTAGGGGCAATGCAATGAATACGATTTCGCGAGCAGTCGTCACGCTTTTTTCCCTGCTATGGGCACTATGCGGTACGGAAGCAGCTTTTGCCCAGGTCCGAGCCCAGTTCGCTGTTGACGTGCTCGCGACCTGCCAGAGGCCGGCGGTCAAGGATGTCCCTATCCATGTCGAAGGCACTGGGATTCTCAAGACCGACGGATCGGCGCGGGTAGACGTGGACGGCGGCGTCCTCGGCAGAGAGCAATATGCGACCAAGCTCGGCAAATCCTCTGCCGCAACGGGCGGATATGCATCGCTGCGCGTCACCAGCCGGAGCAGCCTGCGGGCGACGCGCGATTACCCCAATCACCAGATGATCATAGACATGCACGTAACCGGAAAGGAATGCGTGATAACGGTGCGCAACGTCCTGAAGCCCGGCAAGCGGGAATACGCCTTTGTCAGCGCCGGCGTCACCGCTTATTGCGAGAAACCGCGGATCGTGCGCACCGCGTGCCAGGCCTTCTGACCGCGGCGCGACGGCTCAGCTCGCAAAAGCGTTCCCGGCGCTGACCGAGCAGGACGCGCCGGACGTCTGTACGGGCCCGGTTTGCGTGTAGGTCTTGCCGTCCAGTCCCTTGTAGACGATCGGCTTGCCGCGTTCGGCGCCCATGATCACCTGGGCCGTGCAGCTCGAACCCGAGGGATCGAAATTGATGGTCAGCTGGCTCGCACCGCTCGGCATGGGCATGACGCCCACCATGCTGTTGCCGGAGAAACGCATGCTGGTTTCTCCCGGCGCTCTCTCGGTCGTTTTCTGCATCTTGCCTACCCGGCGATCGATCCTGGCGAACACGCGGCCCTGGCTGGAGATGTAGAACGTCCGCGTGATGGCGCGCGGGTTGGCCTGGGTCGATCCGTCCGAGCCCCGCGCGGGGATCGTAACCGTGAGCGAAACCGTGACCGACTTGTTGAGCAGCTGTTGCGGAGCCGCATGCGCCGCCCCGCCAACGACCGCGCCGGCCGCCGCCATCGCCGCCAGCCGGCGGATTTTCTTGCCTGCCATCCTAGTCCTCCCTCGCCTTACCGGCTAACCTGCCGCTCTAGATTTTCCTCGGAAACGATATTTGCGAGCGCATCATGAACCGGTCCGCAACACGCTTTGCCCAACACGCCATCCTGCTCTCGCTGTTCGGATCGGCGACGGCGCTGTCCGTTGCCGGCCCCGCACATGCCGATCCCGCTTGTCTCTATCAAAGCAGGTCCTACAGCGAGGGCGCCTTCATCTGCGTGCAGAGATCGCTGATGCAGGCCTGCACCTCTGACGGAGCCCGGTTGGTCTGGCGCATCGTTGCCGACAGGGACATCGCCGACCGCTGCGTGACACCGCTTCCCTCGGTCCGACAACGAATGGTCCACCGTACCCGGATAGCCCGCCAAGTGGCAGCCCCCATGCAACAGAATTCAGCCAAATGCTTTGTCTTCAACGGCAAGCGCTATTGCGAGTGAGCGACGGCCGGCGGCCGCAAAAACGCGATGAGATTGAGATGAATCGTCATCGCGCTTTGTTTGAGCATGATCTTTTCGGAAAACCGCTTCACACTTTTCCGGATCATGCTCTCTATTCGCAATAGGTCCTTCCGTTGAACGTGAAACACTTTCCGCCGCGCGGCGCGGCGGGTGCGGCACGCGCCGGCGCCTCGCGCGTCACCGTCTTCGGCTTCGGTGCCGGCTCGGGCCGCTTCTCGCAGGCGCCGCTGGAATTGAGGAAGAAGCCTGCGCCGCAACTGGTCTGGACGCAGCGGTCGCCGTCGGCCTTCTGGCCCTTCGGGCAGACCAGCGGGCAGACCCGGTCCGCCTTGCCGCGGACGCCGTCCAGCGCATCGAGGCTGGCGAGCTTGATGTCGAACTTGGTCTGGGCGTTCTTGTTGAACAGCTCGAGCGCCTTCTTCGAGGCATCGTCCCACTGGCCGTCGGAATTGCCGGGATCGCAGCCGACGCGCTTGAGGTGGGCCTGCAACAGGCGCGCAATATCGGCGGGGTCCATGGCGGGCGCCGACGCGGCCGGCGCGGCGGGTGCCACCGGCTGGTTCGGCGTCAGCGCGGCGAGTTTCGCGGGCTGCTCCTTGCCTTCGCGCTTGGCCTGCTCGACCTGGGCCTGCGCTTCGGCCATCGCCTGCTTTCTTGCGTCCTCGACCTGCTGTCGCGCGGCGTCGGCCTGCTTCTGCGCCTTGTCGAGCTCGCGGCGGGCGTCGTCGAGCTGCTTCTTGGCCTGCTCGGCGATCTGCTGGCGAGCTTCCTCGAGGTCCCGCTTGGCCTGCTCGGAAAGCTTCTGTTTCGCTTCGGCGGTCTGACGCGCGGCCTGCTCTTCCAGCTGCTTGCGAAAATCAACGGCCTTCTGCGCCGCCTGCTCCTCGGCCTGACGCTTTGCATCGTCGGCCTTGGCGCGGCCCTGCTCCGCCGACGCCAGCTTCGCCTTCTGCCCGCGGGCGAGATCGGCAAAGAAGCCGCTCTGATGCTTGGCCAGGAAGGAATCCCACGCCTCCCTTGTGCCGACCTGCGCGGCGAGTTCATAGAGAATGCGCGCCTCGGCATCGGGATCGACGGGCTTGGCTACTTGCGGCACCAGCGACATGGTGTTGCCACCGAGGGACCCATACACGAACGGCTCCTGGCGGTTGCCGGTCGCCTTGAGCACGTCGTCGCGCACGCGGCCGAAGGCGATACGCAGGTCGAGGCCGGGCTCGGTGATGTGCTTGAGCAGCGCGATCGCGAACGGTGAGTTCTGGCCGTCGCCGTCGGCCGCCACCGCGCCGGCCTTGGCGGCATAGGCGACCAGCGTGTCCGACATGGTGGGCTCGATCTTGGCAAGCCCGCGTCCGATCGCGCGGCTTGCGACCGTGCGCTTCATGGTCCTGGTGAAGGGATTGTCGCGGCAGGCGTCGAGGATCACGAGCCGCAGCCGCTTCGCCGGATCGAGCGCCTTCAGCACGCGCTCGAGCGAAATGGTCTCGTCCTCGACATCGAAGTCGCTGGCCAGCTTCGCGTCGGCGGGCACCAGATAGTTGACGCCGTCGACCTCGATGCCGTGGCCGGCATAGTAAACCACCGCGATGTCGGCATCGCGCGAGGTCTCGGAGAATTCGCGGATGGCGCGGCGAAGATCGACGATGCCGAGATCGCGCCTGCTTTGCACGACGTCGAAGCCGGATTTCTTGAACAGCGCCGTCATCGCCTCGGCGTCGCGCGCCGGATTGAACAGCCGCGGCGCCTGTTGATAGTCGGCGATGCCGATGATCAGGGCGACGCGCTTTTCCGCCCGCGCCGGATCGGCGAACAGACAAAGCAACAAGCCCAAAACGATCAAATATGCGGATCGCATGGCAAAGCCCCGGAAATCGAATGGCCCAATCATATCAATGCAGGGAATTGCAGACAACGCATCCGCAAGACCCCTTGAACTAGTCCCTTTTGACACATCGACAAGCAGCGGGATGCCATCGCGGCAACCTTTGCTAGCCGGCGAACGGATTGCCGCTCTGGATTGAGCAGCTCACCGAAGAGGTGGTACCGCCCGTGACCTCGTACATGGCGCCGTCCGGGCCCTTGCGGCGGATTACCCCGCCGGAATGCCCCTCGATCACGCTCGCAGTGCAGCTCGAATAGCTCGGATCGAAGGTGATCGTGACCTGTTGCGCACCGACCTCGAACGGCACGACGCCGATCAGGCGGTTGCCCTGGAAGCTCACGCGACCCTTGGTCTCGCTCGGGCCGACATCGCTGCCGCGACTGCCACCGCGATTGGAAATCCGGGTGCGCAGGAAGACGCGGCCGGCGCTGCTGACATAGACGATGCCGGACACCTGGGTACTGAAGCCCCTCTGCACGCCCTCCGGCGATTTGGCGATTCCGGATGCGGTGAAGGAAATGGTGATCGTCTTGTTGAACAATTGCGGCGGCGCAGCATGAGCGGACGTCGCAAGCAAGGCAACTGAAACAGCGGTCGTCAAGCCAAGCAATTTCATGGCATACCCCCTCAGCAACGCCTTCAATCCTAGCGACGGACTTTCGCGGTTCCAAGACCGGACGCAGGCCCCTTCCGAATCCAGAACCCGCCTGCCATAAGCGTTAACCTGCCATCCCCCGGTTTCCATGTCCGCCGCCCCGTCAGCCCTCTCCCTGCTCAATTCCGTATTTGGCCTGACAGCCTACCGGGGCGCGCAGGAAGAGATCGTGCGCCACGTCACAGAGGGCGGCAATTGCCTGGTGCTGATGCCGACCGGCGGCGGCAAATCGCTGTGCTACCAGCTGCCTTCGCTGCTGCGCCAGGGCTGCGGCATCGTGGTCTCGCCGCTGATCGCGCTGATGCGCGACCAGGTCGCGGGGCTGAGCGAGGCCGGGGTCAATGCCGCCGTGCTGAACTCGACGCTGTCGCCACAGGAGGCGAACGAGGTCGAGCGGCGGCTGGTCGCGGGCGATCTCGATTTGCTCTATGTCGCCCCGGAACGGCTGTTGATGCCGCGTTGTCTTTCCCTGCTGGAGCAGGCCGGCATCGCGCTGTTCGCCATCGACGAAGCGCATTGCGTCTCGCAATGGGGGCATGATTTCCGCCCCGAATATATCGGCCTCTCCGTGCTCGCCGAGCGCTTTCCCGACGTGCCGCGGATCGCGCTGACGGCGACCGCGGACGGACTGACCCGCAAGGAGATCGCCGAGCGGCTATCGCTCACCGAGGCGCCGTGTTTCGTCGCGAGCTTCGACCGGCCGAACATCCGCTACGAGATCGTCGACAAGCAGAACGCGCTGAACCAGCTCAAGGCGTTGATCGCCGAGCGGCATGCGGGCGAGGCCGGCATCGTCTACTGTCTGTCCCGCGCCAAGGTCGAGGACGTCGCCGCCTCCTTGCGCGAGGCCGGCATCGCCGCGCTGCCCTATCATGCCGGGCTCGACGGGCAGACGCGCGCCCGCCACCAGGACCGCTTCATCAACGAGGACGGCATCGTCATCGTCGCCACCATCGCCTTCGGCATGGGCATCGACAAGCCGGACGTGCGCTTCGTCGCCCATCTCGACCTGCCCAAGAGCATCGAGGCCTACTACCAGGAGACCGGCCGCGCCGGCCGCGACGGCAAGCCCTCCAGCGCCTGGATGGCCTACGGCCTGTCCGACATCGTGCAGCAGCGCCGCATGATCGACGAGTCGACCGGCTCCGACGCCTTCAAGCGGGTTTCAATCGGCAAACTGGATGCGCTGGTCGGGCTCGCCGAGACCGCGCATTGCCGCCGGCAGCGCCTGCTCGCCTATTTCGGCGAGGAGCTGCACGAAAACGGTTGCGGCAATTGCGACAACTGCCTCAATCCGCCGAAGGTGCTGGACGGCAAGGTGATTGCGCAGAAAATGCTGTCCTGCGTCTATCGCACCGGGCAGCGGTTTGGCGCCATGCATCTGATCGACGTGCTGGTCGGCCGCCTGACCGAGAAGGTGACGCAGTTCGGGCACGACAAGCTCTCGGTGTTCGGCGTCGGCCGCGAGCTCAACGAGAAGCAATGGCGCGCCGCGCTGCGCCAGCTGGTGGCGATGGGCCATCTGCGCGCCGACGGCGAGGCGTTCGGCGCGCTGAAGCTGACGGAAACCTCGCGCGGCGTGCTGCGCGGCGAGACCGAGGTGTGGCTGCGCGAGCAGGCGGCGACGACGCGCAGCCGCGCGATCCGCAGCAATTCACGGCGTGGCCAGCTCGCGATCCAGCCAAACGGCGGCGGCACGAGCGATCCGGCGTTGCATGCGGCGCTGAAGGCGTGGCGCTCGGAGATCGCCCGCCAGCGCGGCGTTCCGGCCTATGTGGTGCTGCACGATTCCACCATCGACGGCATCGCCTCGACGAAGCCGGCGAGCTTGTCGGCGCTGCGCGGCATCGCCGGGATCGGCGACAAGAAGCTGGAGCATTACGGCGAGGAGTTGATCGCGCTGGTGCGGGCGAACACGTAGGCTTCGCCCGATCTTCGCTCCCTAATGCCCTGCGCTCTTCAACACCTCGTCCACGGCCGCACCCAGCCGGTCGACGATCATGTCGACGTCGCCTTCGCCGACGATGAAGGGCGGCGCCAGCACGATATGGTCGCCGATGCGGCCGTCCACCGTGCCGCCCATCGGATAGCAGGCAAGCCCGCGCGCGAAGGCGGCCGCCTTGATCTTCGCATTGAGCTTGAGCGCGGGATCGAACGGCGTGCGGCTCGCACGGTCGGCGACCAGCTCGACCGCCCAGAACAGGCCGCGGCCCCTGACGTCGCCGACATGGCGGTGATTGCCGAAGCGCTCGACCAGCCGGCGCTCGAGAAAGGCGCCGCGCTGCTTCACACGATCGAGCAGGTTTTCCTCGGCCACGACCTTCTGCACCTCCAGCGCGGCGGCGCAGGCCATGGGGTGACCGAGATAGGTGTGGCCGTGCTGGAACGCGCCGGAGCCGTCGCGGATCGTATCGACGATGCGCGCATTCGCCAGCATCGCACCGATCGGCTGGTAGCCGCCGCCGAGGCCCTTGGCGATGGCCTGGATGTCCGGCGAGACGCCTTCCTGCTCCCAGGCGTGCAGGGTGCCGGTGCGGCCCATGCCGCACATCACCTCGTCGAAAATAAGCAGCGCGCCATGGCGGTTGCAGATCTCCCGCACGGCGCGGAAATAGCCCTCCGGCGCGGTCACGCAGCCGGCGGTGGCGCCGACCACCGGCTCGGCGATGAAGGCGGCGACCTTGTCGGGACCGAGGCGCTGGAATTCGGCTTCGAGCTCTGCGGCCAGCCGCGCCGTGAAATCGGTCTCGGACTCATCGTCCCGCTTCTCATGATATGCGAAGGCCGGCGTGACATGGCTGAACGCGCCGGACAGCAACGGCGCATAGGGCTCGCGGCGCCAGGCATTGCCGCCCGCCGACAGCGCCCCCAACGTGTTGCCGTGGTAGCTCTGGCGGCGCGCGATGAAATGCGCCCGTTGCGGCTGCCCGCACTCGATGAAATATTGCCGCGCGATCTTGATCGAGGCCTCCATCGCCTCCGATCCGCCGCTGACATAGTAGACGTAAGCAAGCCCGCCGGGCTCGTCGCCGACCAGCCGCTCCGCCAGCTCTTCGGCTGGGGCTGAGGTGAAGAACCCGGTATGGGCATAGGCAAGCTTGTCGGCCTGCCGCTTCATCGCCGCGATCACGCGCGGATGCTGATGCCCGAGGCAGGAGACCGCGGCGCCGCTGGACGCATCCAGCACGCGGTGGCCGCTGTCCGTCACCAGCCACACGCCCTCGCCGCTCGCCGCCGTCGGCGGCATTGCGCGGAAATTGCGGTGCATGACGCGGGTGGTGGGGGTGCTCATTGGCGGTCAACCCTTCTCGTTTGCTGTCGGAACGAACCGGCAGGATAGCAACAAAGCGCGTAAATTTGCACGCAATCGGCTAAGCCCGGTTTTACGGGTCCTGCCGCATCCTGCCGGATCGAACGCTTCCACTGGGAAGCGGCTTAAGATGAGCGATCGCCATGGGCATGGTAGACCCGAAAGTCAGGATGCAGCGCGAGCCGCGGCGGCAGCTGCGCAACCGCGTCACCTGGATCACCTTCGGCGAGGGCGACGCCAAGCGCGAATGCACCGTGCTCGACGTCTCGCCGGGCGGCGCCAAGATCGTCACCGACGTCGCCATCGACGTACGCGACCGCTTCGGGCTGACCCTGATGCCGGAACACCCCGGCCGCTACGAATGCGAAGTGGTCTGGCGCCGCGGCAAGACCTATGGCGTGAAGTTCGTGCAGTAGACTTGCGGACGCTCACCTCTCCCCGCTCTCTTGCGGGGAGAGGTCGACGCCGAAGCCAACGGGTCGGCGCGAGGCGCCGCCCGATGATAAACTCAGCGAAGGCGGCGGGTGAGGGGCGAGGCGAGACGTCCGTTGCACGGCTGCACTCACCGAATCCTCTCTTCTGGAATGAGGCCGGAAGGACCGTCGCCGCGGAGATGCCGTGCCCGGCCCCTCACCCGGATCGTATCTGCGATGCGATCCGGCCTCTCCCCGCGAAAGGGCGGGGAGAGGTGAGCCGACGCCACCGTCGCAGCGAGTGTCGCCGCCTTACATGCTCCGCGCCGACTGATCGACCCGGGTCGTCACCGGCACCGCTTCCAGCGCAGCGCGAATATCGCGCGCCGACTTCAGCGCGCGGCGAATGAACGGATCCTCGGAGTCGCGGTTGAGCGTCAGCAGCTTGCTGCAATTCTGGCAATTGACCTGAAAGCCGTCGCGCACACGCGATGCGCGCTCGCGGAACATCCTGGTGCAGCCCGGGCACCTGATTCTCACCTTGTCGTCGATCATCGCATCGGCCCCGTTTTCGAGTGCCGTTACGATGGCCGCACGCCGATTGCAGAAGCGCTAAACCGGCGCCCTGCATTTGAGCGAAGCAAATCGCTTCAATTTGACTTCAGCTTCACATAACGGCCCGGCGCGGGCTCGATGACGCGATAGGCCGCGCTGCCCGGCTCGGCAGGCGCTGCGACCGTGCCGGTGGAATGGTGCTTCAGCCAGGCGTCCCAATCGCCCCACCAGCTGCCCGGATGTTCCTCCGCCTTGTCGAGCCAGGCCTCGGCATCGCCGCTGACGTCATCGTTGAGCCAGTGGCTGCGCCGGTTCCTGGCCGGCGGATTGATCACGCCGGCCACATGGCCGCTCGCCGCCAGCACGAAGCGCGGCTCCTTGCCGATGATGTTCTTTGAGAGATAGGCGCTCTTCCAGGGCACGATGTGATCTTCGCGCGAGGCGAGCAGATAGACCGGAACTTTCACCTGCGACAGGTCGATATCCTCGCCACATTGCGTGGTCTTGCCGGGCTCCTTGATCTTGTTCTCCAGATAGGTGTTGCGGGTGTACCAGCAGTACATCGGACCCGGCAGGCTGACGCTGTCGGAATCCCAATACAGCAGGTCGAACGCGTCGGGCGTCGCGCCCTTCAGGTAGCTGTCGACCACGTAGCGCCAGATCAGATCGTTGGCGCGCAGCGTGCCGAAGGTGAAGGCAAGCTCCTTGCCGGGCAAAATGCCGCCATTGCCGATGGTCGCCTCGCGCAGCACGACATGGCCGGCATCGATCAAAAGCCCGATATCGCCGGTATCGGCGAAATCGATCATGGTGGTGAGCAGCGTGAGGGTCGAAAGCTTGTCCTCGCCGCGCGCGGCCAGCACGCCGGCCGCGCAGCTCAGGATCGTCCCGCCGACACAGAAGCCGAGCGCATGCACCTTGTCGACGCCGGCGATCTCGCGCACCACGTCGATCGCCTTCAGAGGACCGAGCGTGAGATAATCGTTCCACGTCAGATGCCCGGTCTCCGGTACCGCGCTGCGCCAGGAAACCAGGAATACGTGGTGGCCTTGCGCCACCGCGTATTCGACGAAGGAGTTGCCCTTGCCGAGATCGAGCAGGTAATACTTGTTGATGCAGGGCGGCACGATCAGAAGCGGCGTTTTCTCGACTTCCGCCGTGACGGGCGTGTACTGGATCAGCTGAATCAGCTCGTTCTCGTAGATCACCGAGCCCGGCGTGTTGGCGAGATTGCCGCCGACCTCGAACCTGGATTCGTCGACGCGGGTGATGCGGCCCTTCTGGACATCCTCGATCAGGTTTTGCATGCCGGCGGCAAGGCTCGCCGAGCGGGTCTGGATCGCGGTGCGGATCACTTCCGGATTGGTGACGGGGAAGTTCGACGGACTCATCGCGTCGATGAACTGCCGCGCGTAGAACTTCAGCTGCAGCCTTGTCCTTTCGTCGACCTGGGCCTGCTCGACGAATTCGGTCAATTGCTTCGAGCCGAGCAGATAGGACTGCTTGAGCAGGTCGTAATAGGGCGTCGTCACCCAGGCATTGTCCAGGAAGCGGCGGTCGCCCTTGCCGGGCTGGACGTTGGATTCGACGCCGAGCGCCTTGACCAGCGTCGCATTCCAGAACTTCCAGAACTGCAGGACGGCGTCGCGCTGCAGATTGGCGGCGGCGACGAACGGCGATGTCTGCCCCTCCGCCGGCTTGTCGGCAAGGCCCATCGCCGCCGCCATGGCGTCGTCGAACTGCTTGAAGGATTGCTGGCCGGCCTGCATCAGGCTCTCGAGATAGGCAGACGGATCGTTCGGCGACCGTGTGCTGGCCATGTCAATCTCCGGCGGCAATCCATTCAACTACCATGTCAGTGTCGCAAGCCGGGCCGGAGATTCAAGAGGCGAGTGCATTGGAAAATGACGCAGCTTTCGCGATGCAGCAAGGAACGATTCACAAGCAGTCGTCTCGAGCTTCCGGCTGCCAGTCATGATGTTGGGCAGAGCCCGCGCCTACGGCTTGTCGCTGCTTGTTCGCGCATTACGCGGTTGAGGTGACCCGCGCCGATGGATGATCGTCCAGATCCCGGCGGCAGCGGCGAGTGCCGGTGCGGCAAAGACAGCCCACGCTTGCAACTCTCCCATCGTCCGTAAGGTTATTCCGCTCAGGAGGCACCAGAGAACCGGGATCGGCAGGAGCAATGGCCAAAGCCTGCCGCGAGCGAGAAGCAGTAGGCCGAGCGTTGCGATCGCGGTCGGATCCGGCGCGATGCCGAACACCTCGGACGTAGCCCAGCCACGTCCCTGCAGCGGCGCAAGCAAGGGCTGCCCGGCGAGTGCGAAGGCAAGGATGAGATATCCCGTCCAACGCGCAAACCCCCGCCGGTCGAAGGCGAGGCCGCCGGGCACGTGCCCGGCCATCAAGAGCAGCACGCCTTCAACGGCGAAGGCCGGCGCGACATAGACGGCAGCCCAGTTGATGGCCGCATAGCGGTTCCACAGGAAGGACCACCCAACGAACATCCATGGAATTGCGAGCAGCAGAGCGAGCCATCGTGAACTCCTTCTCGGCCGCCACACGACGAGCAGGATGATGATGAGGCCGGCGGCGAACGCGAGCATGTGCAGAGGCCAGAGGGCCGCATTGTGCAATTCGAACATGCGCCAGTAGACGCGCGGCGAAAACAGCAGGAAATCCTCTGCCCGGTAGGTCCACCACTCCGACATCAAAGACCCTTCACGAGGGCCGAGATGCGCTGGCGCATGGCGGAATCCGGCATGGGGCCGGCGGCAGCCAGGAGGTTTTCCCGCACGTGGTCGACGCGGGTGGTCGCCGGAATTGCGACGGTGACGGCCGGGTGAGCGAGGATGAACTTCAGCAGCAGCTGCGCCCAGCTCGACACGCCGAGTTCCGCCGCCCATTCGGGCAGCGGCTCATCCTTGAGCCGGTGGGTGAGCGCGCCCTGCCGGAATGGCCGGTTAACGATCACGGCAATGCCGCGTTCCGACGCCAGCGGCAGCAGCCGCTGCTCCGCCTCGCGATCGACGGCGTTGTAGGAGAACTGCACGAAATCAATGGGCTCGTTCCGCATGATCTGTTCGAAAAGATCATGGCGGCGCCCGTCAGACGTCGTGATTCCGACATAGCGTAGCGCGCCGGCCGCCTTCATCTCGAACAGCGTCCGAAGATGCGCCTTCCAGGCGAGCAGATTGTGAACCTGGACGAGGTCGAACTTCGGCACGCCCCAGAAGCGACGCGATTGCTCGATCTGAGCAGGCCCTGCCGTTGTCGAGGACGTCCAGACCTTTTCGGCCGAGAATAGCATGGCGGGTCGCCCGAGCTTCTGAAGACCGTAGCCGATCACCGGCTGCGACGAGCCATACATGGGCGAGGAATCGATCATGCGACCGCCCGCCTCGAAGAAGGCGGCCATGACGCTCGCGCACTCGTCCCTGAGGACCGGATCGCCGCCGACGTTGAAGGTGATCCATGTCCCCAGCCCTACCATCGGCACGGCCTCCCCGGTCGAGGGTATGGCACGGCGGGCGGGTGGTCCCTGGGCATGCACAGAAGCTGGCAAGAGCGCCACAGCGGCCGCCGCCAAGGAAGCGTGCACGAACGTTCGGCGTGTCGTCCGCATCCGATGCTCCATCATCGTGGCGGAAAAAACCTGCAAAATGCACGCAAGTGAGAGGGAACAGCTCTGCCGGCTTTCGCAGTACAGCCGGCAGAAGTGTAACACCTTCCGGAGTGCACCAGAACAAGACCCAAACCGGAACTCTTGATCCAGGCGAACCTTCGAGAGCGACGATGCCTTGGACGATGCCTTGGACGATGCCTTGGGAGGCATCGCGCTTCATCTCGTTGGCTGGAGCGCTCGATCACGCCACGGTTGAAAGCTCACATCTAGTTGCGCAGGCCGAAGAATGGAAGGAACGACGGCGTCTGGGCATTCTGCGCGGAAGCGTCCTGCGCTCGGGCATCCTGTACGGGCGGACGTTCGGCGCGTGCACTTGGCGCCCGCTGCACTTGCTTTCGAAGGCTCTGCGTGCGCATCTCCGCGCGCGCGTTGCTGACGGCCCGGACTTGCCGACGCTTTTGCACGAGCCGCTGCGGTGCGCGAACGTTCTCCGCAACCGGTGCTGGAACATTCGTCGCTGCCGGTACTGGTTGCACGATCTTCTCCGGGACAGCTTGATCGGGCTGTGCAGGCCCGCCCTGCGCCTGCGCGTCTTGCTCGGCCGCCCAGACCTGGAATTGCCTGAACAGGGATTCGGATGATGACTCGCTCTTTTCCGCCTGATCCTTACCGGCTGGCTCTGTTACGGCAATTTCGGCGCGGGCCGGCGCGTCGTTGGTGTTCGGCGGCACCGCCTGAGCATCGGCGGTAGACGCAACCGGCGGATCAGCGGCGGATTGAGTTGTTGGCGCCGACGGAGGCGACGAATCGCCGACCAGCGAAGCCGACTCGTCTGCAAAGATAGAAGCCGGGTTTCCCATTGCCAGAACCGCCAGGCCGGTCGCCGTGACGGCTGCAATCAAGATACCCGCCTTGAAGACACGCGACGTGGTCACAGTTCCGTCGAAATCATTCTCACTGCCCTGCATGCCCTGCTCGGCTCGAGCAGCGAGAAACTGAGGCAAAGGTTCGGCCGGATCAAATCCATCTTTGGTCGGCATTGGGTGATGCTCCTCAATAGCGTTGTCGACCGGTACCCTGCTATCGAGGTCCAAAGGCGGAGGAATCTTGATCACACTTGGGCTCGGGAACCGCGCGAATGTCAGGAACCGAGCATTTCCCGGAAATTGGCCGGCGCCTCGCAAGGGCCCCTATTGATCGCCCGACACCGGCGAAACGCCGCCCTGCTCCAGGCAGTTGATGATGTAGGCGGCGGCGTCCCGCGGCAGGATTTGCGCCTCGGCGGCCTTGACCCGGCACGTCTTCAGCGCGCGCAGCCTTGCGCGGCGGCGTACCGACTCCAGCGGCTCGCGCGTGATCTTCTGCACCGTGGCGGGCTCGCCGTCGGCCTCGAATTGCAGCTCGTAAGCCCGGCCTGCTCTGTCGGTCGCGGTGCAGGAAACAGACTTGATCTGCTTGCTGTCGATGTCGCCGATTTGCTTGCACGACCCGCTCGCCGGCTCGACCCGCGGCACGCGCACGCCGCCGGCCAGCGGCCGCTCCTTCGAATTGAGCAGCACCTGGTCGACCGTCAGCTCGTAGAAATCGTTGCGCTCGCGGCGCGCCTTGTCGCCGGAGAACGAGACAATGCGGCCCTTGTCGGCGGGGTCGTCGACGGCGACGGTGAAATAGGCGCGGCCGCTCTCGCCGTGAAAATACTTGACGGCGCGGCACGGCAGGTTCTGGCCGGCGACGCGAAACACCGTGCACCTGCCGGACAGCGCAACGATCAGATCGATGTCGTAATCGTCATCGCCCCTGGCGATCGGCACGACCGGCCTTGCCAGCGCCGGCAGGCCGGCATTTGGCGACATCGACGGGCCGGCAAGGACAGCGTCGGGCGGCGCCGCCGCAAGGCAGGCAAACGCGGCGATGAAAGCAGACCAGCGAAGGCGCATCCGGTATCCGTAAGGTGCCGCGTGACCGCTGTCCAGCGCGCGCCAAGGGCGGCGGAATCGCGCGAGATCACCGCTTTCCTTCGATGGCAATCTCCACCAGATATGGCCGATTTGCGGCAACGGCCTTTGCCAGCGCCGGCGCGATGCCGTCCGCTTGCTCGATCCTGACGGCTTCAACGCCCATGCCGGCAGCCAGATGCACGAAATCGAGCGGCGGGCCGGCCAGGTCCATCTGCTGATAGGGATGCTGGGTGCCGGGCTGGAAATTCTGCCGCCAGACGTCGACATTATGCTTGAGGATGCGGTACTCGCGGTTCGCCAGCACGACGAACACGATCGCGAGGCTGTGGTGCGCCGCGGTCCACAGCGCCTGAATGCTGTACATCGCCGAGCCGTCGCCGGAGACCGCGACCACGGGCCTGTCGGGCATCGCGACCTTGACCCCGAGCGCGCCGGAAAATCCCTGGCCGATGCCGCCGCCGCGGCCGCCGAAATAGTCGCCGAAGCCGCGGTACTCGAAGGCGCGCGCGAGGTCGAGGCTCGCGGTGATGCTCTCGTCGACGATAACGACATCGTCGGGCAGGCCGCGACGCAGTTCCGCGGTGACGCGCGGCATCGAGATGGGCTCGCGATTCCAGGCCTTTTCCAGCCTTGCCCGGTAGTCCTCGTTTTCCTGCGCGCGCGTTGCCGCAAGCATGGCGTTGCGCCGTTGCGCGGCGGCGTTGAACTCCGCCGATGCGCCGGCGCGCACCGCCTCCGACAGTGCGGCAAGGGCGCCAGCGAGATCGCCGACCAGCCCCGCATCGAGCCGGTGATTGATGGCGAGCCGGTCTGGCGATTGCTCGATCTGGAGCACCGTCGCGCCATTCGGAAAGGGCGAGCCTTCGGCGTACCAGATGTCCTCGAAGAACGGACCGCCCAGCAGCAGCACGAGGTCCGCGTCCCCAAGGACTTTACGGATCTGCGCCGCATCGCCCGGCAACGACGTGCGATAGTTCGGATGGCCGGTCGGGAACGAAGCGTGATGGCGCAGGCTTTCGAACCAGACGGCGGCGCCGACCTGCTCGACCAGCGCCACCAGCGCATCGGTGGCGCCGCTACGCGCCAAATCATCGCCGGCGACGATCGCCGGGCTTTGCGATCTGAGGAGAACGGCGGCGAGCTCCGCCACGCCATTCGGATCGGGAGCCGCCGCGCGCCACAGCCGGTCCGGAGCGCCGGCCTCCACCGAAGTCTCCTGCTCCATCACGTCGATCGGAAGCGACACGAACACCGGGCCTTGCGGCGCATCGGTCGCGACCTTGAAGGCACGGCGCAGGATGGGTGCGATCTCGTCGGCGCGCTCGATCTGCACGCTCCATTTGGTGACGGGCGCGGCCATGGCGACGAGATCGTGGCCGAGCACGGGATTGCGCAGCCGCATCCGCGTATCCTGCTGGCCGGCGGTCACGACGAGAGGCGAATTCGCCTTGAGCGCGCCGTAGAGCGCGCCGATGCCGTTGCCGAGCCCGGGCGCGACGTGAAGATTGGCGACCGTGACGCGACCGCTGGCCTGCGCGTAGAAACTCGCCGCGCCGACCGCGACGCCCTCATGCAGGGCCATCACATAGCCGATCTCCGGATAGGCCGGCAGGCTGTCGAGCAGCGGCGTCTCGGTGGTTCCGGGATTGCCGAAGATATGGCGCACGCCCTGCGCCACGAAGGACTCCATCAGCACCCGGCGACCGCGCATTGCGTTTCCTTCCCATTCAGGCTCGATCTTCCCGGGGACGATAGCACGGGGAAGTCATCGGTGCCCCAGGCGCGCGCCGCGGCGCGCCCTGCCGGGATTGCATCTGGACATCGACGGCGAGTTGCGCCTCGCCGCTCGCCAAGGCGCAGGATTGTTGTGTACGATCATCGCGAATGAATCGACGCCGGGACTCGCCATCATGAACGTGCGGCAGACGATCGCAGCGCTGATAGCCGGATTTATCCTCGCCGTGTTAGGCGGGTTGGTCTCGCCTGCATCGGCGCAGGGCGATGCGCTCGCCGCCTACGACGGCGCGCTCAGCCAGTTCAAGGCGGTGCTGGCCGAGCGGCGGCGCCAGATCGACGCGAAGCAGAAGCTGCCGAACCTGCCGGGACAGGCGCTCTATCTGGCGCGAAACCTCGTGATGAGCACCTACAAGGATCTCACCGACGCGCAGCCGTCGCGGATCGGGCGGCCCAACAAATACGGCATTCCGCCGCAATATTTCGACGCAGACAACGAGCCGCTGCTCGACGAATATCGCAAGCTGTTCGATGTCATGCAGGCCGCGCCGGCCAATGCGCAGAATTCGGCGGCGCCGTTCAAGGACGTTGCCGATCTCGGCAGGGCCGTTGCGCGCGCCAGGGGCCTCGATGCGGCGAACGCGGAAACAGCAGGCCGCATCAGCCTCGCGCTGTTCTTTGCCGAGACCAACGGCAACCAGAACATCGGCAATGCGCGCTCCAACAAGTACAAGGGCAGCTTCCAGACCGGGGTGTCGGAGGATGCGAACGGCCGGCGAAAGTGGGCCGCCATCAAGCCAAGGATTGCCGCC
The DNA here is from genome assembly GCF_052389815.1 of Bradyrhizobium sp. Lineage (GTDB taxonomy): Bacteria > Pseudomonadota > Alphaproteobacteria > Rhizobiales > Xanthobacteraceae > Bradyrhizobium. The sequence goes on from NZ_JBQTHN010000023.1 coordinate 22,928, forward strand.
TTCGACCCTGAAATGATCGCGCGCGACGACAAGGAGGAGGCGCGGCTCGGCAACCTGGATTCGCGCTACAACCACTGGCTCAATGTACGCAACGGCCTGATGAACGCCCACGCCGAGCTGTTCACGCAGATACCCGCGATCGCGAAGACGCTGCCTGACCCGATCGATCAGATGAAATTCTTCGAGCTGATCCAGATCGTGCCGAGTCCGACCAAGGCCGCGCTCAGGTCGGGCAACCTGCTCGGCTATCGCGTTTCCGACCCGAGGATCATGGGCTATCTGCGCAACAACAGCATGTTCGCCTACGGTGCGGCCGACCGCGCGCGGACATCCGCGACCTATCGCGAGATCATGGATGCGATGTGGCTGTTCAACGAGAAGTTCGAGCGGGCACTGGCCGAATACGAGAAGGTCAAGCCGGCGCGCTGAAGTGCGATGCGAGCGGGATCAATCGTCATCGCGCTTCAGGATGTCGCTTGAGCATGAAAGCCGCATCAACTTTCGCCCGGCCGCAGGCGGCGCATCTCGTGGCTGGGCTTGATGTCCTCCGACCGGCCGTACATTGCAATCGCGACGAGGAGGATGACGGTGAGGAAGCCGAACAGCGAGCGATAGGCGATTTCCGTGCGGGCGCCGCTCGCCAGCGGCTCGAAGGCGCCGAGGATCATGCCCGACAGCGTCTGCATGACGGCGACGCCGAGCATCACCGAGGTATTCATGGTCGCAATGCCGCGTCCGATCAGTCGGTCCGGAAAGATGCCGCGCCCATGCGTCATCACCATGGTGGAGGAGGCGCTGAAAAATCCCATCGCGACGATGGCGCCGATCGACAGCCAGGTCGGCGGTGCGGAGGGAATCGCCAGCGCCGCCAGCAGGCCGACGATGACGAGCGTGCCGGAGATCGCGATCCATTTGCGGGTATCGAAGATGCGGTCGAGCGGGCCGAAGGAAAGCATTCCGAGCTGGTAGGCGACGACGGCGGCGAGCAGCACGTTGCCGGCCGCGATGGGCGAAAGGCCATGCACCTCGCGCAAGTAGGCGCCGCCCCACAGGCCCTGCACCGTGAAGGTGCAGGCATAGTTGAAGAAGTTGAGCGCCAGGATCGGCTTCAGGCGCGGGTTGCGCAGCACCTCCATCAGGCCGCGCAGCATTTCGGAGGCCGGCTCCGGCTTGCGCTCCAGGAAGGGATGTCCGTCCGGCGCGTCGCGCACCACGATCCAGACCGCGACGGCCGCGATCGCGGTGAAGAGAACGGCGGCGCCGAACACCGTGCGCCAGCCGGATATCTCCGACGCCCACGCCAGCGGCGTGGTGGCGATGAGATTGCCGAGCAGGCCGACCGACAGGACGATGGCGGTCAGCGTGGAGAAGCGGTCCGGCGGGAACCAGCGGGTGATCACCACCATGCTGCCGATCAGCATCACGCCGAAGCCGGCCCCGAGCAGCACGCGCCCGCTGAGCAGCACCGGCCAGTTCGGCGCGGCCGTGAAGATGACGCCGCCGGCGGTGGCCAGCAAGAGCATGCCGGTCACCGTGCGCCGCGGCCCGAAGCGGTCGAAGAAGAAGCCGCAGGGAATCTGCATGGCGGCGAAGCCGAAGAAGAAGGCGCCGGTCAGCGCGCCCAGCGCTTCCGGCCCGATCGACAGATCGCGCATCAGATCGATCCCGATCGTGACATTGGAGGCGCGGAAGAAATGGCTGGCCATATACGCGGTGGCCAGTGTCGCGACGATGACAAGGCCCCGGCGGTAGACGGATCGGCGCCGCTCTGCGGGCTGCATTGGAGGGGTTTCGTCCCGTGAACTCGTTGTTGGTCGTTATTGTCGGTGAGCCTAGGCGGACCGGCCATGCAGTTCAAGGCGGGGAGCGGATGGCAGGGCTGCGCGAACTGACACAACTGCCGGGATGAACTATATTCGACGGCGATTTTCTCCTCCGTTCGGCCGCCGATTCCCGTTGAGAAGACTGCTGATCATCTTGCTGTTGCTGGTTCTCGTGCCGATCGGCTGGTCGGCCGCCCGCTATTTTCTGGTCGATGCCGACCGGGGCAACTGGCAGACCGCCGATCGAACCAGTGCCGGCCTGCTGCCGCCGGCATCGGGAAACCAGGAAGCACTCATCCGGGTCTATGCCGCCCGCACCCTACGCTGGCGCGGCATTTTCGCCGTGCATAGCTGGATCGTCGTCAAGGAACGCGGCGCGCAAACCTACAGCCGCTACGATTACACGGCGTGGGGCGAACCGATCCGCAGCAACGGATTCGTCGCCGACGGGCGCTGGTTCGGAGCGGTCCCCGAAACGATCGTCGCCGTCGACGGCGAGGACGCCGCGCGTCTCATCCCGAAAATCCGCCATGTCGTCGAGAACTACAAATTCCGCACCCACGGCGACTACAGCGCTTGGCCGGGCCCCAACTCGAACACGTTCGTGCGCGCCGCGCTCGACGCGGTGCCGGAGCTGAAGGCGGTGCTGCCGCCGACCGCGATCGGCAAGGACTATCCCTACGACGGATGGTTCGGCGCGACGGCTTCGCGCACCGGACTGTTCGTTTCCCTCGCCGGCTATCTGGGCCTCACCATCGGCTGGGTCGAAGGCTTCGAGCTCAATCTGCTCGGCGCCGTCATCGGTTTCGATATCCGTCGTCCGGCCATCAAGCTGCCGGGGATCGGACGGCTCGGCCGAATCGCGGGACCCTAGCCCCCGATTTCTTCGGGCCGGCGCCCTCCGCGTAAAGAATTCGTTTAGCTCTGGGTTCGATCATGATCGACCGACGAAGGTCATGCTCATGCAGATCCAGCCGCCGAACGTTCCGCGCGAGATTGAGCCGGCTCCCAGGGCGCCGCCTGTCAGCGTTGATGCCGCCGATCATTTCGAACCGATCCGGGAAGAAGCCCTGCTGCTGCTGCGGCCGCACCGCGAGCGGGCCAGGACCGCCGGCATGGTTGCGGGCGCCCTGCTGGCCGGCGTCGCGCTCGGTTGGGCCGGCTGCCTCGGCTGGAACAGTTCCGCCGTCGTTGCGGTCGCTCCAAGTGATGCGCCGGTCCGGCACGCCGAAGCACGACCGGCCGGCAAGAGCGAGAGCATTCGCAAGCAAGCTCCCTTGGTCACCGCCAGCATCAACGCGTCCAAACCGATCGGCAGTGCGATGCGAGCCGAGCCGGACGGCTCGAAATTGGCAGCAGCCATTCTCGGCCTGCCCGCTGCGCCCGCAGAACCTCGCCCGCAACTGATGCCGGCACCGGAAACCCGGCCGACCACGATCGAGGGCTGGACCGTGCTCGATGTCCGGGGCCAGACGGCCGTGCTGCAAGGACCCGACGGCGTGCGCACGGTCACGCTGGGCGAGACGCTGCCCGGAATCGGCCGCATCGATTCGATCGTCCGCTGGGGCAACCGCTGGATCGTCGCCACGGCCAACGGACTGATCGCCACGCCCTGAGTTCACACAGGACGTGGCGAACAATTCGGCTCGCAGGGTCAGTCCAGCTTCACGTTCGCCTCGTTCACGACCTTGCGCCAGCGTTCGACTTCCGAGGACACCAGCTTGGCAAACTCTGGCCCGGTCACATCGGGGACATCAGAGCCGTTGCGCTCCCAGGCTTCCTTGATCGACGCGGTCTGCATGGCCGTGCGCACTTCCTTGATCATCCGCGCGACGATCTCCGGCGGCGTGCCCTTCGGAGCGAACAGGCCGTACCAGGTCGACACTTCATAGCCCGGAAGGCCGGCTTCCGCGGCAGTGGGAACGTCCGGCAGCGCGGTCACCCGCTTCGGCGCCGCAACGGCGAGGGCGCGCAGCTGTCCTGCCCTCGCGGGTCCTGCCGAAGTGCCGAGGCCGTCGAACATGACAGGCACATGGCCGGCGATGAGGTCCTGCAACGCAGGCCCGGCGCCGCGATAGGGCACGTGCTGGAGATCGGTTTTGGTGACGATCTTGAACAGCTCGCCGGCGAGATGATGCGTGGTGCCCGCACCGGCGGAAGCGTAGTTCACCTTGCCGGGATTGGCGCGCAAATAGTCGATGAAATCCTTGAGCGTCCTTACCGCGACCTTGTCGGGATTGACCACCACCACCTGCGGCGGCCGTGCGATCATCGCCACCGCGACGAAATCCTTCTCGATGTCGTAATCGAGCCTGGGATAGATCGACGGCGCAATGGCGTGGTGCGCCGCTCCGACGAAGAAGGTGTAGCCGTCCGGCGCGGCCTTTGCCGCTGCGGAGGCGCCCACCGTGCCGCCGGCGCCGGCGCGGTTTTCGATCAGCACGCGCTTGCCGAGCTGGGTGTCGAGCTGAGCGGCAAGCGGCCGGGCAAACGCATCGGTGCCGCCGCCGGCCGCGAACGGCACGACGAAGGTGATCTGCTTCTCGGGCCATGATTGGGCTTGCGCCGGGCTCCAGGCAAGACCGGCCAGAAGCGCAAACGCGGCGTATCGGACAAACTTCGAATTCATACCGTCCCTCTGAACTCTCGGGCGCGCGCCAGGGCGCGACGCCATTGAACACGGCGCTCTAATGCAGGAAGCGACATGATCCGGCAAACGATTTAATCCGCGCGCTTCGCAACTATGCGCAGCATTTGCCACAACGGCGACGCAATTTGCGCCATGCGGCACCCGGTCCGGCCTGCGAAATTGCTAGGGCCCGTCGCCCGCCTTCAGCGCGGCGACGGCCGCAAAGCCGTACGACGCCGCTTCCGGCGCCGCATCGATGTCGGCGGGACCATGCGCGGCCGACAGGAACATGTTGTGCTGGGGATGAAAGAACGCGCCGTGGCGCAGCGCCGCCGAGCAGAACGCCCGGCCCTTGCGGAATTCCGGATCGGCGTCGAACAGGATGAGAGGCATTTGCGGCGGGCCGCTCTGCCGGATCGCGATGCCATGCTGCCGGGCCAGCGTCGCCACCCCCTCCCGCAATCTCAGGCCCATCGTGTGGAGCTTGGTGGGCACGGCGGTCTCGCGCGCGATCCGGAGCGTCGCGCGCGCGGCTGCCATCGCAACCGCGCCGCACCAGAACGAACCCGTGACGAAGACTTTGGTGGCCGCCTCGCGGAAGCGGTCGTTGCCCGTGACGGCGGCGAGCGCATGGCCGTTGGCGATGGCCTTGCTCCAGGCGCACAGATCGGGACGCACACCCAGCGCCTCCCAGCTTCCGGCGATATCGAGACGCAAGCCTGCGCGCACCTCATCGATAATGAGCGCGGCGCCGGCATCATCGCATGCCTGCCGCGCGGCCGCGGCGAATTCTTTCGTCGGCAGTTCGAGATCGCGGCCCATGTCGTGGCGGAACGCGGTGACGAGGGTCGCGGCGAGATCGCTTCCCGCCTCCGCGGCGGCGGCGCGCAGGATCGCCACGTCGTTGTATTCGAAATGCAGGAGATGGGCGCGGTCCTCGGCGGTGATGCCGGCAACGCTCGGCGAGCACCAGGGCAGCGCGCCGTGATAGCTGCCGCGCGCCACCAGCACCTTGCGTCTTCCCGTGCCGGCGCGCGCGACGGTCACGCAGCTCGTGGTCGCGTCCGCGCCGTTCTTCTGGAACATCGCCCAATCGGCATGCGGCAGCATCGCGACGAAATCCTCGGCCAGCTCCACCATGACCTCGCCGGGCCCGTTCATGCAGTCGCCGCGATCGGCCTGCGCCCGTGCCGCCGCCTCGACCTCGGCATGGCGATGGCCGAGCAGCACCGGCCCCCAGCTGCACATGAAATCGATGTATTCGCGCCCATCGACGTCGCGCACACGGCACCCATCCGCGGATGCGAAGAACTGCGGATAGCCTTCGGGCAGCCGCGCTGCATTGAGATGACCCCACATCCCGCCGGGCACGACCCGGCGCGCCCGTGCGCGGAGCATGGCGTCGGCGGTCTGGGATTCGCTGAGCACGGAGGCTTGGTTGGCCATGGCGTCCTTCTTGTCGTCTTGCGAATGCGGGCGATGGCCGTCGAAGGCAGAGACTGACGTTACTCCGCATTGCAGGCTTGTTGAAGGTTGCGGACCACGCCGGATGAGCACTGCGGCGGGGTGTCGATGAACTATCACAGCCTGTCGACCTTCCGGATCGCGCATATGGCAGTTCTGGAGCGGCTTCTGGCGCAGGGCGTCGCATCGATGGTGGAAGCTGGCTTGGTGTCGCTCGACACGTTGGCGCAGGATGGCTTGCGGGTGCGCGCAGGTGCCGGGGCGAGTTCCTTCCGCATTGAAAGATCACGAATTTTCGACCTCCCAGACCAAAACCCACGATTTGAGCAACAGCCTGAAAAGGCCTGTGCGCCTTCAGGAGGGCGCCGTCGCGCCGGGTCGCCGCGGCTCCCACCAAAAATATCGAAAACAACCCCATGCAAAGTAGCCGGCGGCCGCCGCAACCGACGGTTTGGACCGAAAACTTGACACGTCGGGCAAATCAGCGGCACAATTTCATCATCCCGAAATTCGCTAGACGACGGCGTGCGCCCGCGTGGCTGGACCGTTGAGGACACACCGCCGTCGCTTGCGCGAGGGTGCAGAAACCGCGAAAATCCAAGCTTGTTCAGAAGTTATCAGTGGAATCCCACACAGATGCAGTTTGATGACGTTGTCCTCGGTCGCCGGAGTATCCGCGGTTACAAACCCGATCCGGTACCCAAGGCGCTGATTGCGGAAATCATTGGTTTGGCGATGCGCGCTCCGTCGTCGATGAACACCCAGCCCTGGAATTTCTACGTCATCACCGGCGAACCGCTGGATCGGATCCGCGCCGGCAACACCGAACGGATGGTGGCAGGCATACCGCAGTCGCGCGAGTTCCGCACGGGTCAGCCGTTTGCAGGCAAGCACCGCGACAGGCAGGTCGGTGTCGCCAAGCAACTATTCTCCGCGATGGGGATCGAGCGCGACAACAAGGACAAGCGTCAGGACTGGGTCCTGCGCGGCTTCCGTCAATTCGACGCGCCTGTCTGCGTGATCATTACCTATGACCGCGTACTGGACGGCAGCGACGATACGCCCTTCGACTGCGGCGCCGTGGCGACCGCCCTGGTCAATGCCGCCTGGTCTCGCGGGCTGGGCGCCGTGATCAACAGCCAGGGGATCATGCAATCCCCCGTGGTGCGCGAGCACGCCGGAATAGCCGACGATCAGGTCATCATGAAAAGTATCGCGCTGGGCTGGCCGGATGAAACTTTTCCGGCGAATGCGGTGGTGTCGGAGCGGAAGTCTGTTGAGGAGGCTACGGTGTTTGTCGGGTTCGAAAATTAGGCGCGCGCAGGCGCGACGGGTGCTATCCGGTATAACTCAGGTGAAATTTCTTCACCTATGATCGGACGCTGCATCGTGACAGCTTCGCACCGTAACCCGAAGTTGTGCTCCCGGTAAAGCGACCTTCGACCGTCGGTCGAGCGCATCGGCGAGCGCGGAGTTGTCCTCCGCTGTTAACCGGCGTGCGGTCCCGACGCCGATCGGGGCGCTAAGTCTTCGATTCAAATGACAGCGAAGGGGGCATGGTTCGGCGCCGGTTTGCATCCGCTCAATCGCCCAGGTCACAACGCACGCCGCTGAGGCTCACTTGCAGGCCAGCCGCGTCGCGCTTCATCTGCTGGATCGAGGCACCGGTCATGTGAGCATCGAATGCTTCGCTCGATGCGTATACTTCATACAACATGACGGTGTCGGCTTCCGCTTGCGGCAGGAGTATCTCAAAAACCAGAGTGCCAGACTCAGTCGCCCTGCAACGCTGGGCGTGAGCGTTCAGGTGCTTTAGATATTCGGCCCGCTTGCCGGCGGCGGTCTTGATCGTTGCGACGATTGCTAGTTTGGCCACGTGCTCATCTCCCGGTTTGGTTCAAGTCTGTGATTTCGATGCCGCCATGCGGCGAGCTGCTTCCTCGCCCAGCTTTGTCACCACGCTGGCCGAGCGCAACATGACGACGAGATCGGTCATCTTGCCGGCCTCGCTGAACCGGACCAGGTCCACGCCGAACAATCGATCCTCACCAACGCGGGCGCTGAATTCGAGGGCGTAGCCGTCTTCGCGACCAAACGGCAGTCAAAATCTGCGAAAATGCACTCTTCCATTCCAGCTTGCGCTGCCGGATGCGGCGCGCTTGTGCGAAGATTTGAGTTCTCGTGACCCATATCAGTCTCCGTCAGTTGAAGGGTTTTGCAGGATGAGCGGGCAAATCAGCGGGCGGCGACGACCAACTTCGCCGTCAGGCCCCATAACGCGCGGCGGGCTTGGAGTTGCTGAAGCCTGCCGCCAAAACGCCGCGCGCCTTCTCAAAGGCGTCCCACGCCGCCACATCGGGCACCGGCGGAATTGTCACCAGTTCCTTGCGATCGAAGCCGACCAGGGCGGCATCCACGAGATCCTCAACCTCCATGACATTGGGCACCTTGCTGACATCGCCACCAGCCCGTTCGTAAATTTCGGTGCGCGTGGCCGCAGGCAGCACGGCCTGCACATACACGCCCTTCGACGCGACCTCGGCAGCAAGGCCTTGCGACAACGTCATCAGGTAGGACTTGGTGGCGGAGTAGATGCCCCGGGAATATTCGGGGAGCAGAGCCAGCACCGACGCGATGTTGATGATCGCGCCGTTGCCGCGTTCAACCATGCGGCCAACGACGGCGGACGCGAGCAACGTCGGCGCGACCACGTTCAGCCGTAGCAGCTCGTCCATCTTGACTGGATCGGCGGTCGCGAAATCGCCGATCAGCGCCGCGCCTGCATTGTTGACGAGGATGTCGATGGGCGGATCGGAGCGGAGGCGCCGGAGAACCGGTTCGAGTTGGGAGCCGTCGACCAGGTCCGCGGTGATGACTTCGACCGCAATGCCATGCGCATTGCGCAGTTCGGTGGCGAGGGTATTGAGCCGGTCGGTCGCGCGAGCGACGAGCACGAGGTCGTGGCCGCGTGCGGCCAGGCGGCGTGCGTAGACTGCGCCGATGCCGCTTGAGGCACCGGTGATGAGTGCGATCGTCATGGATGTTGTCCTGATTGAGTTTCGGGCATCGGGCTGCTCTGCCGGGGATCGGTGGTGACAAATCGTCGGAGCGGCACGGTTAGCCGCGGGCCTTCAGATGCAGCATCGGATGATGCTCATAGTGACCGGCGCCGTTCTTCACGATGGGGTCTTCCGAGGTGATCGCCTTGATGTCTTGATCATCGGCGATCTGATAGAGCGACACGCCATAGCCGCCATTCGGGTCCATGACAGGGCCGTGCGCGACGACCCGCCCCTTTTCGAGCAGGTCATCCAGGAACGCGCCGTGCTGCTTCATCCATGCTTTCTCATCGGCGGTCATGGTCGCGAGAAAATCGGCGCGCGGCGGGATGTACTTGCACAAATAGTACTTCATGGGTCGCTCCTCGGTGAAAGAGGCATTTCAGCTTGGTTGGCGATCTCTCGATTTGAGAGGTCAATCGGCCACGCCCATCTGCTTGCGAAAGCTCTTCTCGAAGGTCTTTTCAGGGATGAAGCGCCGCATCAGCCGGAGACGGCCCGCCATTTTTCCGGGCGTGTACCGAATGCTCGGCTGTTTTTCGGTGGCAGCCTGCACCACCTTGTCCGCCACGGCTTCCACGGGATCGCCGGCAGCGATGCCGTTGCGCCAGGTCGCGTTCATGGCCGCGCGTCCCTTGTCGTAGACGCTCAGGATCCGATCGGGCTTGTCGCCATTCTCTTCCAGCGCGGTGCGGGTGAAGACTGGCTCGACCAGTGAGACACGAATGCCGAATGTTCGCAGTTCGTGATCGAGCGATTCGGAATAGCCTTCGACGGCGTGCTTGGTGGCGTTGTAGAGCGCTGTATAGGGTCCGGGCAGGAAGCCGGCCACCGAACTGATGTTGATGATCCGGCCCTGGCCCTGCTTGCGCATGATGGGCAGCACTTCAGTGGTGGTGCGAAGGATGCCGAAGACGTTGATGTCGAACAGGCTCTGGGCTTGATCGAGCGATGATTCCTCGGCGGCGCCGATCAGGCTGCGGCCGGCATTGTTCACGAGCACGTCGATCCGGCCTGCAAGCCCGACGACGTCCTTGATCAGTTGTTTGACGGACTCATTGTCGGTGACGTCGCAGCGGAGCATATGAATGCCCTGTCGCACCTCGTCGGGCGCGGCCTGACGGCTGGTGCCGAACACCCGATATCCCGCGCGGATCAGGGCAACTCCGGCCGCAAGCCCGATGCCCCCGGAAGCGCCCGTGATCAGGGCGACCTTGTCGCGCGCTGCGCGCGATTGTGCCTGTGCCATCTCGATTCCTCCGTGGTTGGCGGCTTAATGATTATGTTCGTAATCATACCTATTTATGATTATGTATGTAATCATTGTCAAGGGGCTTTTTGGACGACGGTTCGGGCCCCGATGAAAGAGGTCACGCCGGCTCTATGAGTCGGCTGTCGCCATCGGAAGGAATGGGCTCGTGAAGGTCAGCAAGGAAACGGTCGAGCAGAACCGCGAGCGGGTGATCGCAACCGCCGCAAGGCTGTTCCGGGAACGTGGGATCGACGGTATCGGGCTTGTCGACTTGATGAGGGCTGCCGGGCTCACCCCCGGAGGCTTCTACCGGCAGTTCAAGTCAAAGGACGACCTCATCGTTCAGGCGGTCAAGCGGGCCTACAAGGATATGAGCGAAGATATCGCGGGCCGTATTGCAGCGAGCGATGATCCGCTGGAGACCCTCGTGCGTCATTACGTGTCGGACTACCACCGCGATGATCCGGGGCAGGGGTGCGGCCTTGCAGCAATGGCTGCCGACGCGGCACGTCACGACGATCCGGCGCTGCGGGAGTGCTTCGGCAGCATCGTCAGCAACTATATCGGGCTTCTCACCAAGCTCGTGCCAGGAGGTAGTGCAAAAGCGAAGCGGAGCGCGGCGATAGCGGCGCTCGCCGAGATGATCGGATCGGTTGTCCTCTCCCGCGTGGTGCCAGATCCCGTACTATCCGGTGAGATCATCGACACTGTCTCGAATGATCTGGTGAAACGCCATGCGAAATCATCTCGAACTGCTTGATGAACCTCTCGCACTTTGGCGGGGAATTCTGTTGTTGCCTTGGCCATTGTCGTGCATCCGGCACAACTAACGAAATCGTAGCTTCGCGTACAAAATCGTGTAAATGGCGGAGAGAGTGTCAGTCAACCCCCATTGATGTGTAAGCTGTTTTTCATGACAAGGGATGGGAACCTACGGTCCCAGCAACAGGGTTGTCGCCTTCGGCGTCCTCGCCCTTCGCCAGCGGTCACGGACCCGCCAGACCTATCGAAGCTTGCGGCATTGCTACGCTCCTAGCCGCGACCTGCACTGTCGCGCAGGGGTCCGCGGGGGCTCCCGGCAAGCCGCAAGGAAGCCTGTGTATTCCTCAGAGCGCCGCCAAGTTGAGGCGAAGGCGGCGAGCCGTTTCGCGTACCGGTGTGCGCCGACAATCCGCTAGCATCCGTGACCAGACCGGCGCGATAGCCGCACCACCCAGGACAGAAAAGCAACCATCCCTCAGGTCTTGGCGTCCTCCCCTACGTGACGAGGCGCCTTCATCCTCTCCCTGAGACGCTGGAAGATCACGTAGAGTACCGGAATCAGAAAGATTCCCAGAAGCGAAGCGGCGATCATGCCGCCGAACACGGCGGTTCCGACGCCGCGTCGGCTCAGCGCCCCGGCGCCGCTGGCGATCACGAGCGGAATGAGGCCCGCGATGAAGGCGAAGCTCGTCATCATGACGGCGCGGAAGCGTTCGTGGGCTCCGTCGATAGCCGCTTCCTCGATCGACAGCCCCTGCTCGCGGCGCTCCTTGGCGAATTCGATGATCAGGATGCCGTTCTTGGCGGCGAGCGCGATCAGTACGACGAGCCCGATCTGAGCATAGATGTTGTTGTCGAGGCCGGCGATCAGCAGGGCGAGCAACGCCCCGACCACCGCCACTGACACCGACAGCAGCACCGGGATCGGGATGATCCAGCTTTCATAGAGACCGACCAGGAAGAGATAGGCAAACAGTACGGCGAGCGCGAGCACGACCGTGGTCTGGCCGGCCGCCTGCTTCTCCTGCAGCGCCGTTCCCGTCCATTCGAAGCCGTAGCCGGCCGGCAAGGTCACCTTCGACACCTGCTCCATGGCAGCGATGGCGTCGCCCGACGACAACCCCGGCGCTGGTCCACCGTTGATGGTGACGCTCGGACTGTTGTTGTAGCGCACGATCGACTGCGGCCCGAGCACGAGGCGCGCCTCGGCGAAGGCCCTGATCGGCACCATCTCTCCGTCCTTGTTGCGGACATTGATACGGTAGATATCGTCGACTTTGGCCCGCTCGGACGCCTCGCCCTGGATGTTGACCTGCCAGATGCGACCGAAGAGGTTGAAGTCGTTGACGTAGTAGCCGCCGAGCACCGACTGCAGCGCGTTGAAGACCTCCGACAGATCGATGCCGAGCGTCTGGACCTTCTCGCGGTCGAGATCGAGGTGGAGCTGCGGCGTGCTGGCGCTGTAAGTCGTGAAGACCTGGTCGAGTGCCCGGTTCTGGTTGGCCGCAAAGGCAAGGCCTCGCGCCACCGCGGCTGCCTCCGCGGCGCCGGTCCCGCCTTTGGCGAGCAGTTGATATTCAAAGCCGGAGCCGGTCCCAAGTCCAATGATCGGCGGGAGGTTGTAAGCGATCACCTCCGCGTCGGGAATGGCCGCGAACTGTGCCGTCAAGCGCTCGACGATGCCATTGGCGGACAGCCCGGCGCCCTTGCGCTCGTCGAACGGCTTGAGTGTGAGGATGAGGAACGAGCTGTTGGATTTGACCAGCCCGTCGAGCATGCTGTAGCCGACCACCGAGGTGACGTCGGCGACGCCGGGGGTAGCGCGCACGATCTCCTCGACGCGCTTCGTCACCGCGTCGGTCCGGTTGATCGAGGCCCCCTCCGGAAGCTGGATCTCGCCAAACAGAGCGCCCTGGTCCTCGGTCGGCAGGAATCCACCCGGCGTCACTTTGAATAGCCAGCCGCTGCCAATGATCATGCCGACGAGCACGACGAGGCCGAACGCCGTCATCCGCACGGTCTTGCCGACGAGAACGCCGTAGCCTTCGCGTGCCTTCTCGACGCCGCGCAACCACGCCCCGATCAGCCCGCGCTTGGGCCCTTGATGCGCCTTCAGGAATACCGCGCAGAGCGCCGGCGACAAGGTCAGGGCGTTGACGGCGGAGATTACCATCGAGACCGTCACCGCCACAGCGAATTGCCGGAACAGCTCGCCGGAAATGCCCGGAATGAAGGCCACCGGCACGAAGACCGACATCAAGACCAGCGTGATCGCGATGATCGGTGCGGTGATCTGGCCCATGGCGTGATGCGCGGCCTGGGCCGGCGTCAGGCTGTGGTCCTTTTCGAGCTGCGCCTCGACAGCTTCGACAACGACGATCGCGTCGTCGACCACGATGCCGATGGCAAGAACAAGGGCGAGCAGCGATACGGTGTTGACCGAATAGCCCAGCGCCAGCATTGCCGCAAAGGTGCCGACCAGTGATACCGGGACCGCCAGCAAGGGGATCAGCGTCGCCCGAAGGCTGCCGAGGAACAGGAACACCACCAGCACCACGAGAACGAAGGCCTCAAGCAGCGTGGTGACGACTTCCTTCATGCTCTGCTTGACGAAGGAGGTGGTGTCGTAGGTCACCCTATAGTCCACGCCCTCCGGAAATGATCTTTTCAACTCCTGCATGACCTCGCGCACTCGCGCAGCGCTGTCGATCGCGTTGCCGCCCGGAGACTGATAAATGCCGAACACAGCCGCCGGCTGCCCATCGAGGCGACCGAAGGAATCGGACTGCCGCGCAGCGAGTTCGACGCGTGCGACGTCCCGCACGCGCACGAACGATCCGTCGGGATTGGCGCGCAGGACGATCGCACCGAATTCCTCGGATGTCGTCAGGCGGCCCTTGGTCTGGATGTTGAGCTGGAATTGCTGGTCCGGCAGCGCCGGCTGCGCGCCAACCCGGCCTACCGCCGCCTGGACATTCTGGCGCTTGACGGCTGCCGCAACGTCGTTGGGGGTGAGGCCGAAGGAGGTCATCCGGCCGGTATCGAGCCAGACCTTCATGCTGTAGTCGGCGGCCGTCAGCGGCGACACTTCGCCGATGCCGGAAATGCGCTTCAACGCATCGACGACATTGATGGTGCCGTAATTGCTGAGGAACAACTGGTCGTAGCGTCCGTCCGCCGAGATCAAGGTGACGATCTGCAGCAGCGCCGACGATCGCTTGGTGACGCTGACGCCCTGCGCGCGAACTTCCTGCGGCAGCTGCGCATCGGCGAGGCCAACGCGATTCTGCACCTTGACCGAATTGAGGTCGGGGTCGGTGCCGACAGCGAAGGTGATGTTGAGGGTGTAGCTGCCGTCGCTGCCCGCGGTCGACTTCATGTAGAGCATGTTGTCGACGCCGACGACGCGCGATTCGATTGGCTCGGCCACCGTCGCCGCGACGACTTCGGCGCCCGCGCCCGGATAGTTCGCGGTCACCGCAATCTGCGGCGGCACGATGTCGGGAAACTGGGCGACCGGCAGGCGGGACAGCCCTACCAGACCAGCAACCGTGATGACGATAGAGATGACGACGGCAAGCCGCGGCCGCTCGATGAAGATGCGCGAGAGCATGGCTCAGGCTCCTGGCTGCGTTTCGCTGACCTGCACCGCCTCACCAGGGCGCAGCTGCTGGACGCGCTCGACGATCACCCGCTCGCCGGCGGACAGGCCCTTACGAACCGTGAGATCCGCCCCGCTGACGGGGCCGCTCTCGATCCGCCTGATCTGAACCCTGTCGTCCTTGTCGACGACGAGCAGGAAGGGGCCGCCCTGGTCGACTTGCAGTGCCTTTTGCGGCACCAGCACGGCACTCTCGCCCGCCTCCGCCTCGGCAATCACGGATACGAGCTGGCCATCGACAAGAAATCGATCCGGATTGGGAAATACCGCGCGCGCCAAGACGGTATCAGTGCCACGATTGACAGTCACATCGAGGAAATCGAGCTCTCCGCTCTTCGCATAGCGGCTGCCGTCGGCGAGCTGCAGATAGACGGTGTATTCTGGATCCGGCTTGCCCGCCGTTTCCTTACGTATTGCGAGGATCTCGCGTTGGGTCACCGGGAAATTCACATAGACCGGATCCTGGCTGACGATGGTCGCGAGCGTGCCAGTGCCGGGACCGACGAGACCGCCGACCGAGACGGAAGCTCGACCAATCCGCCCCGCCATCGGCGCGGCGATCTTGGCGTAACCGAGATCGAGCTGCGCCCTCTCCAGCTCGGCCTTGCGTACCTCCACCTCGCCGCGCGCCTGGCCGTGCTTGGCGGTTGCTTCGTCGAGGCGCGCCTGCGTGCCGCTGTTGCGACTTACCAGCTCCTTTTGCCGGTCGAACTCGATGCTGGCGAGCTCAAGCGCGGCTTGCGCCTTCGCCAGCTCGGCCTGGGCGCGATTCGCCGCCGCCTGGTAGGGCGCACTCTCGATAGTGAACAGCAAATCGCCCGGCTTGACGTCGGCCCCCTCCACGAACAGGCGCTTCTCGAGAAAACCATCGATACGCGCCCGCAATTCGACCTTGTCACGCGCCTCGATGCGGCCGGTAAACACTGTCGATGGCTTGATCTGGGCGGACCTGGCTCTCACGATCGTGACCGCCGGCACCGTGGCGGCCCCGGGGCGGGCCGTGTCTCCCTCGCCGCAACCGGACAATGACAGTGCGGCGACAACGATGATAGCCTTGATGAAGCTCGGTATCAGGCGCATAGTTCAGTTCCCCCGAGAATTCATGACGAATCGCAACTCTCAAATCGCACAACGGCGCGACGGAGTTATTCGATCGCTGGACCCGCCCCATGTACGTCGCAAACCATCTAGCGCACGCCCTCTTAAGACCCAATTAAGATTCACGCGTGCCGCTATGCCGGCTGCCGAGTGCAGCTCACGCATGATGTTAGTCGACCACACCGGTGCGATCTTCCTGCTCAACGAGAAGCGGCTCTCCGCCTTGGAAGAGCGCAGCAATGATCTGGCTTTGCGGTTTTCGGATACATCACCCGCAAGCCTCTTCACCGAATCGTAGGGGTTGCGGATTTATCAAGTTACCGGACTTGCATGCGTTGTGAGGAGGGGCAGGTGTCCTGGATTTACTTGGTCTCTGCCGGCTTGCTGGAGATCGGCTGGCCGGTCGGTTTGAAGATGGCCCAGACGGAAGGACAACGCCTGACAGGGGTCTTGCTCGCCGTTGGTTTTATGCTGCTGAGTGGATTCCTGCTTTGGCTCGCCCAGAAGGAAATTCCGATGGGCACTTCCTACGCCATATGGACCGGCATCGGCGCCGCCGGCACCTTCCTGTTCGGAATCATGTTCTATGGCGACGCTGGCGGCCTCGGCCGAATTCTCGGTGTCAGTCTGATCGTGATGGG
This sequence comes from Bradyrhizobium sp., assembly GCF_052389815.1. GTDB lineage: Bacteria > Pseudomonadota > Alphaproteobacteria > Rhizobiales > Xanthobacteraceae > Bradyrhizobium. The sequence continues at coordinate 39,317 of NZ_JBQTHN010000023.1, forward strand.
CGTGGTGACCTTGAAGGTGGCTCATTGAGCAAGCCCACGGGCGCGCGATGACTAGTCCAGGGTAGGAACCGCCAGCAACGCAGCGGGGCCGTGGAAACGAGAGCTGGCGACGGATCGTCCATCCTGCTTGTCGGCCGAGCCACATCGGGTGCGATGCACTCGCCAATCGATCAACGCTTGGCCCAGCGCTTGAGGTATGTCCGAGCGTCTCCACCGACCTTTGGATCGTGCGGATTCAGAAACAGGAGTGGGGCGCCCTTGCCGAAATTGACCTTCTTCAGGTCGATCCAGAGCAGGCTCGGCACCGCTGCACCGTTGACGTAGTAGATGCGATTGGTGAGGTCGGCCGCACTGACCCAATTGGTCTGGACGGCTCCCCAGAATCCCGCGTTGCCGCCTGCGACGCGGGTGGGATCGCGGAACGCCACCTGCGCTGTCCGCAACAGCGAGAATGCTCCGGCGACGGCTTGCACATAGGTCTTCGGCTCCGGAAGATAGCGGGAGTATTCGGCGAGGCGGACGAACCGATCGACGGCGCCGACATCGCCCGGCAACGGCTTGGTGCCGCCGAACGGGGCATACTCCTTCGCCAGCGCCATCATCTCGTCATAGGGAGGATCGTTGGTCATGATGCGGTATTCGGGCCCATGATGGATCACGAGCTTGCCCTTGACGAATTCGAGGACCGCCGAATCCCCCGATGCGTCCTGGACGGCGAGGTGCACACCGAGATGCTTCGCAAGACCAAGATCGGACGACCATGCCGCAGCGATGCGGAATTTGGCGGCCTGATGGGCATCGACGACTTCCTTCACCGTCGCGAAATTATCGAGGACATATTGCCCCCAGTGGGTATCGGGCAGGATCGGCCGGTCATCAGCCGCTTCGAGCGCGCTCTGGTCCAGCACGAGCATATGAGCCGCCAGTCCCTTCTCGTTGAGACCGTCGGTTGCGGTGCCTTCGAACGACACCATCGCGGCACAGCCGAACTTCGACGTCCAGCGCATCGTGTTCGGCGGGACACCTTCGATTCTGGCGTGGATGCCCGGCAGTACGCTTCCCTGGGAATCGCGGGCCATTCCGCGCGGGAAGACGACAAAGGTCGGGCGCTCCGGCAGGGCGACCGGCAGGTCCATCGACCGGACGACGATCTTGGCGGCGCGCCGGTTGTTGACGAATGCGAGGGAGCAGGCCGAAGCGGTACTGACCTTTGCCATGAGCGCGGCGGGCGTGGCGAGCATTCCTGCGAGCACCGTTCGTCGTGATGCGTGGAGTTTGTCCGTCATGTGATCATTTTTCCTTTGTGCATTTGCCGAGGATGTTGCCGTTTCGGTGACGTTGCCCAAGGTCTAGCCTGGCCGGACTGAAGCGGCGCGCCTTACGAGGCGCGACGTGCGCTCCACAGCCACAGCGCCGCGAGCACGACCAGCGATCCGACTAACGCCGCCACGACGTCGCGCAGCGAAATGATGATGGTCTCGAGGCCTGGAAAGAGCCCGAGCATCGCGAACAAGGCACCGCCAATGACAGCGCCGGCGCAGCCCAGCCCGACATTGGCGAGAAGTCCAAATCCCGCTTTCCGGCCTTTCACCAGCATACCGGCAAGGCTGCCGCCGATGAGGCCGACCACAAGCCAGGTCGCTGCGTGGGCAAGGGTAAACATGGTTGATCCCCGTAGTGTGCGGTTGGCGCCATGCAGGCAGAGATCAACCGCGAACTGAATCTGTTGCTAAAAGCGACGAATTAGACCCCGCTGCGATGCGTGATCCGGCCGTTCATCATTGTGAATTGCACGCGCACCTTGCCGATGTCGTGGGGAGCAACGTCAAACAGGTTCTTCTCCAGCACGACCAGATCGGCCAGCTTGCCAACCTGAATCGAACCGATTTCCTTCTCCTTGCGAAGCTGGTAAGCGCCGTTGATCGTGTAACCACGGATCAATTCCGCAACGGAGAGGCGTTCGTTCGCGGGCGCCAGCACCGGGCCCTCGGGCTTGCCGGGCTCCTGCCGCGTGTGGCCCGCCTGGATGGCCTCGAGCGGCTTGTAGACGACCTTGTACCCGGTGGCGAGCGCATCAGTGCCGAACGAGACGGTCACGCCCTGGTCGATGAACGATTTGAACGTCCACAGCCGCTTCCCTCGCTCATCGCCAAGAACCGTTTGAGTTCGCAACACATAGGGGTCAGGCACCCCCCACTGGATTTGCGTGTTCGCCACGACGCCTAATTGGCGAAAACGGAGGATGTCCGAAGGGGCGGTCAGGAAGGCGTGGCAAATCGTGTGCCGTCGGCTGCGGGGACCGTTCGTCTTGGCGGCGGCCTCGAACGCATCGAGGGTCATCCGAACGGCAGCATCGCCGGCTGCGTGAACATGCATGTCGATGCCCTCGGCATCCGCCGCGCGCACGACCCGGTTCAGCACCTCGGCGGGGAGAAGCGGCTCGCCATGCCAATTCGGCCGGTCGGCGTAAGGCTCGAGGTAGTAGCTTGTGTGAGCCAGCTCGGTGCCGTCCACGACCAGCTTCAGCACATTGGCCTCAACGAGCCCGCTCCGATATTTCTTCTTGTAGCCCCGGATGATGGGAAGGGGGTCGATCTTCGGATCGTTGTAATAGTAGGAGCCGACGACGCGCTGCAGCAACTTACCGCGCCGTTCGAGACCCGTGAGGATATCGAAGCCGTTGTGCTGCTGATCCGGCCAAATGACGAAGCCCGCATCGAAAACAGTGGTGATTCCGGCTCCTGCCAGCTTGTGTTGCCATTCCTCCATTGCCGCAATGGCCAGGTTGAGCCCGTATGGCTGAATCCCGCGCTTTTCCAGCGCCTCCAACGCAACAAACAGCGCGGGCGGCTCACAGAGGAACCCCGTCGGCTCGCCGGTCTTCGGGTCCTTCTCGAACCACGAGGAGTCAGGCACGACGTCGCGCGGCGTGTCTTGGGTGATCCCCGCCATTTCGAGGAATTTGGAGTTAACCCAGTAATTGTGGAAGTCATTTGAGATAAGCAGCACCGGGCGATCGGGAACGATCGCGTCCAATGGCTCCTTTCGCGGTCCGGTGTCGGGGAAATTGGTCACCATCCAGCCGAAGCCCTGGATGATCTTCTCCTTGGGATGCGAGGCGGCATATTGGCGCAATGCATCAAATACATCGTCGAGCCGTTCATAATTCACCCATGCGCCACGGGCGAAGGTACTGGTGGAAAGGTGCCAATGGGCCTCGACAAAGCCCGGAATCAACATGCGGCCATCGAGGTCGACGACCTCGGCACCCCGGTGCATGAATTTGGCGGCGCCGGCATTATCGCCGACATAGACGATCCGACTGCCCTTGGTCACGACCGCTTCCGCCCAGGGCTGCGCGTCATCCACAGTGTAGATGCGCCCGCCGCGGAAGACGGTCGTATGGTTCGGAGCGGCCCATGCCGAACTAGTCGGCATGCCGATGACCGAAGCAGCCGCTGCGGTCGCGATCATCTGACGGCGCGTAAGGCCGATTGCACCATCCGCAGCAGACGCCAAATCCGATCCTGAATACCGCAGTCCAAACCCCCGGCCACAAACGAAGCACATTTCCCGATCCCCTCATTGAGCGATCGAGGCGTGCTCGACCAGCCAAATTATCCCCCGTGCGCGAAACGGCGCCGCCGACTTAGCAACATTCGAGGCCGGTATTCCGAAACCAGACTGCGGAGCTTGCCGCTACCGGCTTGTGCGAATCACATGCAAGCCATCTGATGCAGCATAAAATTGATTCTGATTACGGCAAGGTGGACGTTGATTGTCTCGGCATCGGCTGTCCGAAGTCATTTGCCTAGCGCGCTCGCGTTCGCAAATTATATTTCCGGCCCGAACTCAATTGCGGTTTGAGTTGACGCGATTCTTCCAAGTGATTTGGCGCGAAGGCTTCGGCCCTGTTAGAGTTCAGGTGCTGTGGGCGTGTATTCGTCGACATTGCGCGGTGGTGCTGTGCTTGCGTCGGCTGCACCACCAGATGACTGCCCACGGCTCACAAGTCCGTTTGGTGCTGTACAAGGGCGCCGATCATTCTGGAGTGGTGATGCCGGCGCTCCCGACCATGCGCATGTTTTGGCGCCGGTTGTTCGGGCTTGAGTCGAAAGCGGCGTGACGCCAACCGTCGGAACGAATTGGGCTCGCGCGGGCTCACGGTTCGACCTGATATCTGTTGAGAGCTGAAGGCCTGGACGAAAAGGTCGGCGGCCTGCACCGGACGCTCACACTGGGGGTGTCCTGCCAGCCAGTGCCGCTTCCGATATTTCGCGATGAAACCGAGCTTTACGTCACTCCCTTGGCGAAGCGGGCCGCGGCCGGCTATATCGAAAGCGTCCAATGCCTGCGATCTGCATTCTACGCAGCAGCTGAAGGCTTCGTCGTTTGTGCCGTTGGCGGCGGTCGCTTGATCAGCTTGTCCACCTTCTTCGACCACTCGCCGTAGTAAGCAAAGCCGCAGAGAATTGCTATGCCGACGACACTGATCGTGAGCTGAGCAAGGAACGTTCCGGAGCCGGCCGCCAGCAGGAAATAGCCCACGAACGACAGGAGCACGCCGACACAGAACACGCGCAGCGATTCCTGGCCGCATTTGATGACGGGGGCCAGGATCGGCGACTCCAGGCCCTTCCAATCTTGAGGAAGGAATCGCGCGACGAGCAAGGCGATCACGCCGAAATGCAGGGCCCGATAGGGCGCCAGGTTGGTCTTGTCGTTGGGAAAGAAGGCGCCATACAGCCATTCCGGAACGAACTCGCGGAGACCTTCGAAGCGACCCGCCAGCGTCATGATCAATGCGAACGCCAGGTAACCGAATCCGAAATAGACGAATGGTCGCGACGCAATTAGAGGCCACAACTTCCAGCCGCCGCCCAGGGCGAACCAGGCTCCCGAGCAGAACAGGAATTGCCAGCAGAAGGGATTGAAGAACCAGGTCCCCTCAGGATATGCAGGCAGATTCCAGCCGAATTGGCGAGCCGCGACATAGAGCAGGAGCGAGCCGAGAACCGTGAGGTTCGGACGCCGCAGCATGATCCACAGCACGAAAGGAAACAGTGCCATCAGGACGATGTAGAGCGGCAACACGTCCAGATTGACCGGCTTAAAACCCAGCAGCAGGGCATAGATCAACGTCACGAAGGGATGCTCGACCAGCCACGCAACATTGAATTCGTGAATGATGTTGTCCAATTGAAAACGCAGAGCAACGTACCCGACCGCAGCAACATAAACGACAAACAACATGACATGCGCTAGGTAGAGCTGCCAGACGCGTTTCCAGATCCGCGTTGCCCCGATGACGAATCCGTGGTCCCGCATCATCTGCCCGAAAACGAACGCTGCGGTGTATCCTGAAATGAAAACGAAAAGGTCGGCGCCGTCACTGAACCCGTAATTCCGCGTGGTGATCCAGTTGACCACGTTGTTCGGCATGTGATTGAGGAAGATTGCCCAGTTCGCGATGCCGCGCAGCAGATCGAGACGCAGGTCTCGCGACTTGGGCGGAAAGATTACGCTGATTTCCATTATTCGTTCGCCAAGCTATTACGTTGCGAAACCAGAAAGGCAGACAATGCGCATTTCCGATCACACAACACCCGTCCCCTCCAAGCCGGTCGCGGCCTTGCCGAGATGCGGAATTTTCCCGATCCGTGACTGAAAGAGCGTAGGCCGATGGTCTTAACTCTTAGTTTCTATCGCCAAGGTTGAGAGGCGGAGGTCGATCACTTCCTATTCGGTTGGCCAACTGCACGGGTACGAATGTCAAGCCATTCGACCGCAGCTTGATCTTCTCGCCAGCGCGGCCATAATTCGACTTCTTGACCTCGAGGTCTCGCAGGTCCGGATCACTTTTGTCGGCATCCGAGAGGTGTAGCATGGCGCGGACGGAGTTGCGCCAGTCGGCTGAATTTGCAGTTCCGGAACCGTCAGCCATGCCGCGCACCGAGGGGTGATCGAGCAGCACGATCGCTGTCTCATTTTCGCGGGCGATCTTCCGCAACATTGCAAGAAAGCTGAGGACCTGCCGACGCGCGATAGCTTCGCCGTCGAACACCGCAGCTATCGAATCGATATCGCCAATCCGCTTCTCGGTGCTATTACCCGGCCAAGCAACGGTTAGGAAGCGTCGAGCCTTCCATTGAAGCTTCCACGCGCGCTGCCTTTCGACAAAGCAACTGTCGGAGGTCCTGGACGGCTATCGGCCGGCTGAAGAGATAGCCCTGCATTTCGTTACAACCCGATGCCTTGGCGATTTCTCGCTGCTGCTCCGTTTCGATGCCTTCCGCTGTCGTGGT